>CBDUGP010000165.1:0-15949 GCA_965366625.1 uncultured bacterium | reverse complement strand
TGGGTTTGGGGCTAGGAAACATCAACGTGGCACTGGTTTGGGTTTGGGTTGAGATCGACGAAACCAAGATCTGGTAGATAGTATGCAGAAGCGATTTCGCACCTTCCACCGAACCTATTCGCTCCACCGTCGCGCCTTCCAAGGCCCCCCAACATATGATCAAGAGACCCTGCTCCTGTCGCCACCCTCAACCGCGCAGGAGGTTCCTTAGATGATCCTCGATGCCGTCTGGATCGGCGCGGCCTTTCTTCTCGGCCTGGCCGCGCGGCTGGCGCGATTACCTCCTCTCGTCGGATATCTGGTCGCGGGATTCGTGCTCTTTTCCTTCGGCGTCGACCCCGGCGAGGTGATCGATCATTTCGCCGAGATCGGCGTGACGTTGCTGCTCTTCTCGATCGGTCTCAAGCTACGTCTCGAGACGCTGCTGCGACCGGAGGTCTGGGGCGTCAGTTTCTTGCACATGGCGGTGATCACGCTGGTTTTCGCCTCGGTCATTCCGATCCTCGCCGGAGTCGGGCTACCGCTACTGGTCGGCATCGACTTGACGGCGGCGGTGCTGATCGGATTCGCGCTCAGTTTTTCGAGCACGGTTTTCGCCGTCAAGGTGCTGGAAGAAAAAGGAGAGATGTCTTCGATCTACGGCCGCACCGCGATCGGCATTCTGATCATGCAAGACATTGCCGCCGTGGTCTTTCTTGCTTTCTCTGCCGGCAAGGTCCCCTCTCCCTGGGCGCTGCTCCTGGTCCCCGGTCTGCCGTTTTTGCGCCGGCTCCTGAAACGCGCCATGGACCACACCGGGCATGCCGAGTTGCTGGTGCTGTTCGGTCTGTCGGTGGCGCTGGGCGGCGCCCAACTCTTCGACCTCTTGAGCCTCAAAGGAGATCTGGGAGCCCTGATCTTCGGCGTCCTGCTGGCCCAGCACCGATCTGCCGACGCTTTGGCTAAATCGCTACTCAACCTCAAGGACCTCTTCCTGGTCGGTTTCTTCCTCAGCATCGGCTTGAAAGGCTTGCCGAGCCTCGACGCCCTGCTCATCGCTGTGCTGCTGGTCGCTGCCGTTCCGATCAAGGGCGGGCTCTTTTTCTGGCTCTTGGCGCGATTTCGACTGCGCAGCCGGACTGCCTTCCTGGCTTCCCTCGGGCTGAGCAACTACAGCGAATTCGGACTGATCGTCGCTTCGATCGCGACCGTCAACGGCTGGCTGCCCGAAACGTGGCTGGTCGTCTTGGCCGTCACCCTTGCCTTATCTTTCATCGCCGCCTCTCCGCTCAACTCCATGGGTCACCAGCTCTATGAGCGCCACCATCAATGGCTGCTGCGCTTTCAAGACGAGCGACGCTCCCCCGACGAGCAAGAGATCCACACCGGCGACGCCACGGTACTTATTTTCGGCATGGGCCGGATCGGAACCGGAGCCTACGAGACCCTTGATCGGCACGAAGAAACGCGTGTCCTAGCCTTCGACGTCGCCTCCGAAGTGGTCGCCCACCACCAACAAGCCGGCCGTCGGATCCTGCGAGCCAGCGCCACGGACTCAGATTTTTGGTCCCGCCTGCGACTCGACCACGGCCAACTTCGCCTGGTCTTGCTCGCTCTGCCCAGTGGCAAGGAGAACGCCTTCGGCGCCGAACAATTGCTGAAGAACGGCTATACCGGACGCATCGCCGCGATGGTGAAATTCGACGACGATGTCGAGCTGATGAAGGCGGCCGGGGTGCACTGTGTCTTTAATCTCTACACCGAAGCCGGCGCTGGTTTCGCCGCCGACGCCTGCCGCGGAGTGATCGACCTCGATCCCAAAGCCGCCCCGGCGAGCGACCCATGAGCCGCGAAGACATCCCACTCGATCGGATCCGGGGCCCGGCGATAGCCGGCAAAGTCGACCAGCAGGCCCGTCCGACGTTCACCGGGCTGCTTCATGGTGATGTCGACGCAAAAGCCGTCGTTCTTCTATGCCTTTGGGTCTGCATGTGGGTCTGCGCCACCTGCGTCGGCACCCTCCAAGCTCAACCGCCCAAAGAAGCCAAGGGAGCCGAAGCCGCTGAAGCAACCCGGCATTCGGAGGGGCTTCACCCCTTCCTGTTGGGTGGCATTCAAACCCACGAACTCGACCATCAGCGGTGGATGGCGGCTTTACACCGGACGGGCATGAACGCAGTCCAGGTGACGGTCTACGCCCACCAAGGGCCCTGGAATACCTCCAAACTCTGGTATTCGGAAGAGGAACCCGCCGTGCTCGCCGAGATTCGGGCAGCACGGCGCAACGGTCTACAGGTGGTGTTGATCCTGAGGGTGGCCCTCGAGCACAACGAGCCCGACAACCGGCATCTCTGGCACGGTTTGGTGTATCCGGAAACCGAGAGGGCGACCCAGGATTGGTTCCGCACCTACACCGACTTCGTCGTCAAATGGGGACGCATCGCAGCCCGTGAAGGGGTGGAGGTCTTGGGCATCGCCAGTGAAATGAATGCTTTGGCCGCGACCCTGCCGGTTGAGCAGCTGCCCCACCTAGCGGAGTATTACCTCGACGACGCCAGTCAGGAACGATTGCGCAATTTGGTGCAGCGTTCGAAACATCTGTTCACCGAAGACGTTCGCGTGAGCATGGGGGCGGGAGACTTCGAATCCTTAGATGATTTCCTGGTGCAGCGTAACCAGGCGGAGCGAGTTTGGGCCGAGGCGTACACTTTTGCCGGCGCTGAAGATCCTATTTCATCGATCAATCGGCGGCGGCGTCTCTTGGATGCCCAATGGCGACAACTGGTGAAGGAAGTCCGCAAGGTCTATCCGGGAAGGCTGACCCTGGCGGCCAATTTCGACAACTACCACGAGGTGTCGTTTTGGGACGCCCTCGACTTCATCGGCATCAATGCCTATTTCCCCCTGCGCCAAACCCTCGAAACCCCGCTCAGCGAAGAAGGTCTCGCCGACGCCTGGGAAAAGATTTTCGACGACGTGAAAGCGTTCAAGAAAACCCACGATCTGAGCCAGGGCGTGGTGCTGACCGAGTTGGGATATACCCGATGGCAAGGGGTCACGGTGGCACCCTGGAGTTCCCAGGGTTTCATCCCCTTGTGGGATCCCGACGGTGAATTGGCGAACGACCGGGCTTTTTTCTGGGCCGCCCAACCTATCGAGCCGATCGAAAGGGCCGTGGCTTTGCGCGCCTTGCATCGGGTTTGGTCGCGGGATCGTGACGTGCTGTCCGGGGTGCTCTATTGGAAGCTGTCGTCGGTGCTCGATCTCCAGCGATTCGAGCCGTTCATGGTGTATCTGGGTGAACAGCCCGGTGAGCAGGCCGACGATCCGTCCTTGGAAGCGCTCACCCGATTCGCCGACGGCATCCGCCCCCTCAGTCCCTACCGGATCGGCGATGGAACCTATTTACGGGCGGTAGATGCCGTCGTGCGAGACGATCTCCAGGCTTTGACCGATTTCGGCCCCGGGATCTTGACGGTTCCCAGGTCAGGGCAAACGCCCCTGCTGCATTTGGCCGTGCGCCTGGGTCGAAAGGCGATGGTGCTTCATTTGTTGAGTCTCGGAGCCGATCCCAACGGGAGAGACGCCGGCGGCTTCTTCGCTCTCCACGGGTCGTGCTATCAGGAAGACCCGAACCTGGTGAGGCTCTTGCTACCGTCCGACGACGAATCCTGGTTGGATTCCACGAACGAAACTCCGCTGATGAAATGCGCCCGTCTCGACAACGAGACCGTGGCCCGTCAACTCCTGCAACACCGGGCCGGGCAGTCCTTCGATGTCGTCAACCATCTGGGGCAAAGCCCTCTACATCTAGCAGCGGACCAGGCTTCCGTGCCCATGGTCGAGCTGCTGATCGCCGCCGGTTACGACGTGAACCAGCATGATCATGCAGGCATGACCCCCTTGCACATGGGGGCGCGCCGCGGCGATTTGGAGATTGTGAAAGTGCTGGCCGCAGATTCGAAGGGAGTTCCGAATCTCGACGGCAACCTGCCTGTGCACGACGCCGCAATTTACGGCCGAGACCAGGTCTTCCATCTTCTTTTCGAACCGGAACAGGCTAAGGCCGTGAACGCCTTCGGTCAAAGCATCTTGCACCTGGCGGCCCACGGCGGTGACCTCAACATCGTGAAGACCCTGCTCGATTTTTTCCCGGACGTGGATCCACAAGACGCCGACGGTTGGACTCCGCTGGCTTTTGCCACCCGCAATGGCCGGCTCGAGGTGGTCGAGCTGTTGTTGAACCGGGGCGCCTCCATCGAAGATCGCAACATCGACGGCACCCCGGTCCTACACCTGGCGGCGAGCAGCTACCAGCCACGGTTGATGCAGCAATTCGTGGGCCGAGATATCGACCTGAACCTCGCCGACGCTAAAGGCAATACCGCGCTCCATATTTCCGCCGGTTGGGGATACCTGGAAAATATCCGCTTCTTGCTCGAAGCCGGCGCCGACATAAGCACCCGCAATCTCGAAGGTGACACCGCCCTCGAATTGGCCGAACGGTTCGAGAAGAAACGCGCCGCCCAACTGCTGCGTCGGGCTACGATACGATCGACAGTGCCTTCGCCGATGAGATGACCGGACCAACGGATATAGCAGACGACGCTCATGAGGCTCCCGAGTGAAAAGACATTTTTGAGGACGACTACAACTAGGATGCCCCACCTTTTGAGGCCGAGGACGACGAGATTGGATGACGAGCCCGGCCAGGCTTTGGCACCGATGAGGACCCTTGAACGGTCTCAATACGAGGGCCTGCCTTGGACGATCCATGTTGCGGATCTGCAAGGTATGGCGAGCACGGAAAGCGGTGGCACCTAGCACCTAAGGAACCCTACATTCAGAGGTGGACCGATATGGCAGATCGCGACGACCCAGCTGTTTTCATCGCATCAAGTGAGCGGACCTGCAGAGATTGCAAGGAGGATCTCGAACGTGGATCGTGGGTCAGGTCTCTGGAAGACCGGCAGACTTTGTGTCTCGCCTGCGCGGATCTCGATCACTTGGAATTTCTGCCCGCCGGCAGTGCCGCCCTAACCCGACGAGCGAAGAAGTACTCGACACTCTGGGCAGTGGTTCTCAAATGGAGCCGGAGCCGCAAGCGCTTCGAGCGTCAGGGGCTGCTTGTCGAGTTGGAAGCCCTTGGCCGCGCTGAGCTGGAATGCCTTGCAGACGCTGACGTGCGCGCGCGACAGCGGGAGAGGGCAGCGGAACTCCGTCAACTCACGGATGAGAAATACCTCGAAGACTTCGCTGCCAAGGTGCGTCAACTCTACCCCGGCTGCCCGAGTGAAAGAGCAGCGGCTATCGCCGCTCATGCATGCAAGAAGTACAGCGGGCGCGTCGGTCGCAGTGCATCAGCCAAGAACCTCGAGCCGTCTACGATCGCTCTTGCGGTCAAGGCACATATTAGGCATACCGAGACTCCCTATGACCTTCTACTTTCCCGAGGCGTGGACAGGGATAGTGCCCGTATAGAGATCCGGGATCAGCTCGAGGCGGTGCTCGACGCTTGGACGGAAGGTGGCAAGGATTCGTAGCTCGAGATGGGGACGGCCGTGGGCCGTCCCCATCTCATTTCCCCTTGCGGGCCAGTACTAGATCATTGGGGGCAAATCGACAAGTCGTCGATTCCCGCCTCCACCAGATCCCCGGGACCTGCGGCGTCGGACGCCGAGACCCTCACGACCACCTGGGTACCCGCGCCGACCGTGGTCGTTGCTTCGGTCCACACCGCGTTGACGGTGACGTCGCCGAAGCTTTGCAACGGGCTCCACGTGGATCCGCCGTCCGTAGACACTTCCAGCAAGAATCCGTCGCCCGAATCGTCGCCCGCGTCCCGTTGACCGTGGAAATACCAGATCGAAAGATCCGAGCTTTCGGCCACTGAGTAGGTCGGCGAGGTAACCGTGCAGGTGCCGCCATCCACGTCGTGGCTGCCGGCGCTGGTGTTGGGGGCGGTGAAGAGGGCCGCCCCCGATCCGGACGTGTGATCTCCGGCCACTTGGGTGGTCACACCACCATTGACCACCTGGGTGGGCGTGCCGGTCACGAAGCTACCGGTGGAGCAATTGCCGCTCGGGGTCCAACCCGACGAGCCGGACTCAAAGTCCTCATTCGCTGCGCAAGCGCCACCACCTCCCGCAATCGTTTCGCCAACAAACAGGCTCCCACGGGAACCGCCACCGCCATCGCCAGAACGACGAGAAGAGTCCAAGTTAAACCACGTCTAAATATTCGTAGGACAGGCATCACACAGCACCTCAAAGTACGCGCCGCTGCACAAACGCGGCCCTTCTGGCAGCGCCGGCTCGCGGCAGTTGAAAATAGGCTTTCAAAGAAGATTGCCCATATTCGATGCAAAAGCAGTGCCGCCCAGCCATATCGGGAACTCGGTGTCGCCAAGTCGCTTCCCATAGGGCAAATTTAGATATTGTGTGCAAAACCCACCCGGCGAGGGCGGGGTCCCAATCTCAACCCTGAGATTTTGGTTCTCAAGATTGAGACCACTCGGTCGCGACGATTCGCCAGGCAACCCCCTCGGCATGGCTAGAGAACTGATAGCCTCACAGACCTCACTTGCTAGGAGCCTTGGCTGACAAACTCAGAAGGAAACCATGAGCCCCTCCAACCCATGAGCCACAGCCACAGCCACAGCCACAGCCATGGGCCCCCCGACGATCGAAGGCTCGCGATCGCCTTCCTATTGAACCTGGCCTTCACATTGTTGGAGATAGGCGGCGGGCTGTGGACCAATAGTGTCGCGATTCTGACCGACGCCTTTCACGACGGCGGCGATTGCCTATCTCTTGGGCTCGCTTGGTATCTGCACCGGATTTCACAGAGGCAGGCCGACGCCAAGCTCACCTACGGCTACCGTCGATTGTCGAATGTGGGAGCCCTCTTCACCAGCGTGGTGTTGATCACCGGTCTGAGCGTCGTCGCCTGGCACGCCCTGGAGCGCCTAAGGGAGCCGGTCGAGGTCTATGCCCCCGGCATGATGGGATTTGCGGTGATCGGTGTGCTCATGAACGGAGCGGCGGCCTGGAAGCTGCGCGGTGGCCATTCGCTCAACGAACGCATGGCCACTTGGCATTTATTGGAAGACACCCTGGGCTGGGTCGCCGTGTTGGTGGGCAGCGCGGCGATGACGCTTTGGGACTTACCCATCATCGATCCACTGCTGGCGTTGTCGATCGCGGTTTTCATCATTTGGAATGTATTTCGCAATCTCAAACAAGTGGCCATGGTCTTTCTTCAAAGCGCCCCGTCAGGCTTCGACCGCGAATCGGTGGATCGAGAGCTGTCTAAAATACCCGGGGTCATCGACTCACACCACACCCACACTTGGACCCTCGACGGAGAGAGTCACGTCTTTTCCACCCATCTGGTGATGGAAGCCTCAAGCTCGCGGGAGCAGATTGTGGCAGCCAAGCAACACATTCGAGAGCAGCTAGGGCCCGACGGTTTCGCCCACATCTCCGTCGACGTGGAGCTCGAAGGCGAGGTGTGCGACACCGAGCCTTGATCGAGCGCCATTCGAGGAGCGCCGGCATCCCTCCTGCTTTTCCGTAGATTCGATCAACAACAACGACCAGACCGGCAGCTACTCTTAGCTCTTTCGACATCGGACCCGTCCACTGCGTACAGCTTTCAGCATTGCGGATGATCCACCCCGGCCTCGCCATCAATAGCCGGCGCTCGGCTCGAACGGTCTCCTAAATGGTCCGCCCGCCGTCCTCTGGGTCGCCCTCCTGGGCGAACCTCATGACCAGCAAAATGGCGAGCAGCGAAACGAAAATCATGGTCATCAAAGTGGCCAAGAACATCGACCAATAGATCTCTGGATGGGCTTTGACCAGCGCCGGCACGAAGGGATGCACGAGGCCCGGGACTCCAGTGCCGATAAACATTATCGGTGCCAGGAGCCAATAGCTGTTGGGGAGCGAATTGCCGCGATCGCTCCCGGCCGCCTCCGCGCTCTCTCGCCGGCGCAGGTAACCCGCGAAGGTCTGATAGATCAGAAACACCGTTAAGAACCACCCGAAGTAATTCTGAACCGGAACTCCAAAGTAAAAGTTGTCCCCTGCCTTCCAGATCCAGTCCTTAGAGATCGTGGACGTCACCGGGTCGATGCAAAAATCCCACATGACCATCACGAAGGCCGCCACCACGGGGACCTGAAACAGATTGCGCCTGGTCATTCCCCGGCCGAGGTTCTTTAGGAAGATGTGACTGATCGTCCACGCCAGGAACCCGTTGCCAAAGTAAGCCGGCATGATGATCAGCGGAACGGTACCCAGCTTGGGACCCAGCTGGCTCGAATAATGATAGTAGCCGAACGGAAAACCCGTAGCGATGCTAAGCGTTTCCATCGACCAAGAGATGACCGAAGTGATCGCGAAGAAGATCAGCAGACCTCGCCACCCGTACCTCTCCGCGCCGTAAAAGAGCACGAAGCCGAACAGCACCAGCGTGATGACCACCGAGCCCATGTTTCCGAGGTCGAAGATGCCCAAGGCGGTGACGAGGTTCAAGATCACGTAAAGGGCCGCCGCCGCCCATAGACATACATAAAACTTCGATCTGTCTTCCTTCATATTCGTCCTCCTGGCTTCAGAAGGCCCGCCGACCCGACTCCAGCAGTGCCCTCCCGCACCTGCTGTTCAGGACGGTGACCCATGTTGAGAGAATGTCGCTCCAAGCTCTCCAAGACTACCCTATCGTTCTACATCAACCACATGCTGCAGGCTGTGGGGCGGAACGTATCGCGGATACCGTGTCATCTTCCGCACCTCAACCTCGAACCCGGCGATCCAAACTACGATATTGAATCGCCTCCGCCACAAAGGATGCCCGGATTTCCTCGGAGTCCGCCAGATCCGCAATCGTTCGCGCCACCTTCAAAATACGGGTGACCGCCCGGGCCGACAGGCTCAACCGCTCGAAGGCCGCATCGAGCAAACGCCGGGCATCTTGATCCAGGACACAGAACCGCCGCAGCCCCTCTGGATCCATGGCCGCATTGATCGGTGTGGCACAGCCGGATCCGAATCGCCGGCGCTGAGCCTGCCGCGCCTTCGCCACCCGCTCAGCCACGGTCGCGCTCGACTCCGACGGCGGACCCTTGAGCTCCCTCAAGGTCAAAGCGGGCACTTCCACGTGCAGATCGATGCGATCCAGCAGCGGACCCGAAACCCGCGACCGATAACGCTCCACCAGCGGCGGCGGGCATCGGCAAGTATTTCTCGAATCCCCCAAATGCCCGCAGGGACATGGGTTCATGGAAGCGAGCATGGCGAAACGGGCCGGAAAATCGAAGCGGGCTCGGGTTCGCACCACCGTCACCCATCCCTCCTCCAACGGCTGACGCAAGGCTTCGAGCGTGTCTCGGCGAAATTCCGGCAGCTCGTCGAGGAAGAGCACCCCGCCATGGGCCAAGCTCGCCTCCCCCGGCCTGGGAATGGTCCCTCCCCCCACCATGCCCGCCGTCGACGTTCCGGGATGGGGGCTACGGAACGGCCTCACCGAAAGCAGGCGCGACGGCGGCTCCTCCGCCACCAGGGAATGCACCTTGGTGACTTCGATCGACTCGGCCAACGACAGGGCGGGCAAAATACCCGGTAACCGACGCGCCAACATGGTTTTGCCGGAGCCGGGAGGGCCGATGAAAATCAGGTTGTGCCCGCCGGCCGCAGCCACCTCCAAGGCCCGTTTCGCCCCTTCTTGCCCGCGCACCTCACTCAAATCGGGTCCGTCTTCCACCCGTGCCTGGTCGATGGGCGGCGCCGAGACCGGCTCAATCCGCGAGCCCATCAAATGCTCCACGGCCTCCGACAGACTGCGAACAGGTACCACCGGCACCTTGCCGAGGGCCGCAGCCTCCCCGGCATTGGAAGCCGGCAGCAGAATCTCTTCAATACCCTGACGGCTGGCCATGTCGGCGATCGAGAGACCTCCACGCACCGACCGAATCCCACCGTCGAGCCCGAGTTCGCCGCAAAACAGCCGACCGTCCAGCGCCTCCTGGGGCACGTGCCCTAGGGCTGCCAACTGAGCCAACGCGATGGCCAAATCGAGGTGATTCCCCTCCTTTCTCAAATCCGCCGGGGCCAAATTGATCACCACCACTTTGGGCGGCATTTCAAAGCCCGAGTTCTTAATGGCCGAGCGAACACGCTCTCGGCTTTCCTTCACCGACGCGTCGGGCAAGCCGACGATTTGCGTTTGTGGCAGGCCGTTGTGAATGTCGACCTCCACCTGGACGGGGCGTGCTTCCACGCCCCACGGAGTTGCAGATATAGTTTTTGCCAACATGTTGTTGTTGGGACGTAAGAAGGCTTTTCGATTCTGCACGACAGTGAAATTGATCAATTCTCACATCCTGGCGGGCGGCCCTATTGCTCAACAACAAGGTGCTATCGGCGGAAGTCCGAGTATTGCCGACAGAACCTGAGAGCGACCGTCCGACCGCGGCCTGCAGCCCTGACCCACAAGGCCGGGCGACGACAAGCTAAACGTCTCCCTGCACGTCCGCGTCACTTCCTGACAAATTCAGACGCCCCAGAGGTAAAACTCCACAGATCATGACTCCCTCCTAGTCGAACGTCCATGACGGACGTTTAAGACCAAGGAGAATCCATGACTCATCGTGTCCTTCCCCCATTCCTCGTCGTCGTCGGCCTCGGCCTCGGCCTCGCCTGCCTCGGCACCCCCGCGCCCGCTCAGACATCTCTGAACTTTGTCGACGACGGTCAGCCGATCCCCACCGTTCTCGACCGCTCCAACATCCGCCTGCGGCTGGAAGACGCCGGCAGCAACCTCGACTCGGGCCAAGTCGAGATGGTGGTCGCGAGCGTGTCGAGCCGAGCCACCGGCGACGCCGAGACCGTCGACCTGGTTGAGACCGCCGCCGACAGCAGCGTGTTCGTCGGCGTGCTGCAAACCGTTTCCGAATACTCCTGGACCGCCGGCGACGGCGTGCTCGCGAGCCGCTGGATCTACGATCCGTGGACCGGAGACTCCCCCGACATCCTCGACGCTGCGGCCGGGAGCCTAGCGACCTCGGCGACGGTCGAATACGCGCGCGGCAGCTTCCTCGACCCGTACGGTCGGCCGACCACCACCGTCGCGCTCGGCGAGGTCGTGCGGGCGTCGATCCTGGCGCCGGGCATCGACAGCCCCCACAGCGAAGAAACGATCGGCTGGAACGTGCGGGATTCGATCAACTGGGACCACGCATCGACCCAGGTCTTCGACCTGCCCGACACCGGCCTCTATGAAGGCGGCACCGTACCGACCACCGACGACCCGCCGACACCCTACGACGACGTCTTGCAGACCGCGATCGGCCGCACGCTCGAGGGCTCGTTCTGGTCCGGCCCCACCGAGACCACGGGCACGGCCACCGTCGTCGCCTCCCGGATCGCGCTGATCGACGCGGTCGGCCGGCCGCTGGTCGTTCGCCGCGCCGGACAACGGGTCCATGTCGAGGTCTTCGACACCGCCGCCGCCGGCACGACCACCGCCGCGCTCACCACCGACGGCACCCTCGACCAGGAGACGGTAACCCTTGCCGAGGTCGAGCCCGGCCGTTTCCGCGGCTCGATCGCCACCCGGGCAACAGCCGGTGGCGCCTCGGTCGGCGACGGCGTGCTCGACCTCGACCCGGCCGGCGGTGAGCAAGTCGACGCCGACCACACCGACGGCCACGGCGGCTCGTCGGCGAGCCTAGGGACCCTGCCCGAGGCCCCGGTGCGCTCGGCGTTGTTCGTGGTCGGCAACGTCGTGCTCGGCGTCGGCGACCAGGCGATCCACGATCATCTCGTCGCCGACGGCTGGAACGTGCTGCCGATCGACGACGGCGGATCGAGCACCCAGGACGCCGCCGGACACGACCTGGTGCTCATCAGCTCGACCGTCCAATCCAACAAGGTCGGCACGAAGTTCCGCGACGTCGCCGTGCCGGTGGTGGTCTGGGAGCCGTACGTGCTCGACGACCTGGGCATGACCGGCACCACCAGCGGCCTCGACTACGGCTCCGAGCTGTCGATGACCGACGTCACCATTCGCGATCCCGGACATCCCCTGTCGGCCGGCTTCGATGGCGCGGTGACCGTCACCCTGACCGCCGGACCACTGACCTACGGCCGCCCCGGTGCCGGGGCCACCGGCGTTGCCCGGGTCGGCAATCGGCCGGAGCGGATGGCGACCGTCGCCCACGAGACCGGCGACGTCATGGCCGGGCACGTCGCCCCGGCGCGCCGGGTTTCCACCTTCCTCTCCGACACCACCGCCGCCGACCTCACCGCCGACGGCTGGACCCTGATCGACGCCGCAGTGTGCTGGGCGGTGCACTGCGAAGGCCGACCGGTCGCCGCCTTCGCCACCGTGGTTTCCGGCCCCGACGGCCGCACGGTCGATTTCGACGCGTCGGCCTCGACCGCCTTCGACGGCGCAACTCGGGTCGACTTCGAGTGGAGCTTCGGCGACGGCGGCACCGCCGACGGCGACACCGCGCGGCGGGTCTACCCATCGGCCAACTACTCCAACGATCACGGCTTTTGGGTGTCGCTCACGGTCACCGATTCGTTCGGCCGCACCGCCACCACCGCCCGACCGCTGTGGCTTGACGGCTGGCGCCAGCGTGAGGCGCTGCTGGTCGCGCGCAGCGAGCTGCTCGACGCCGCCGACGCGGCGATCGTCGAAAGACTGCGCCTGCGCGGCGTGCGCACCACGTCGATCGATGACTCGGCGGTCACCGCCGGCGACGCCGCCGGCCAGGACCTGATCCTGCTGAGTGCCACCGTGCAGTCGAGCCAGGTCGGAACCATCTTCCGCAACGCCCTCGTGCCCGTGGTCGTCTGGGAGACCCAGCTCTTCGACGACATGGCGATGACCCCAGCCTCCGCCTTCGGTCGCGATCTCGCCCAGCCGGGAGTCGACATCGTCGATCCGGGGCATCCGATCGTCGACTACAGCGCCGGCGGCCAAGTCGAGCTCGACCTCACCGGCGACGTCGGCTGGGGCCAGGTTCCCGCAACCGCCACGGTTATCGCCACCTCGCCGGCCGACTCGAGCCACGCGGCGATCTTCTGTTACGACGACGGCGAGACCCTCGCCGACGGCACGCCGGCGGCAGAACGTCGCGTCGGCGCCTGGCTCGGTGAGGACGGCGCCGCCGTCCTCACCTACACCGGCCGGCGTCTGGTCGACGGCGTGCTGCTCTGGGCACTCCGCTTTCGGTAACGTCCGCCTATCCTCGACCACAGTCTCGGAGGTCCGGTCCACCCCCAGGACATCCCCTCGGTGACGAGCTCGTCAAGCTGATCGGATCCCTGGAATGCCAAGACCTGTTCTTAGCCCAGGACCTTCGAACAGCTGAGGTCAACGCGAGGTCAACGTGAGCCTGCTGAATCAGCAGGCTCGCAATCTTTTCCGGCAGGCCCAGCCCAGCCGTTCGTAAAGCTGCACATGCCGAGCTTGGTCTCGGCTTCCAAACCGCGGCTGCTGCCCCAGACGCCTGGTTCCGGACAGGCCCCAAACGTTTGATTAAAAAAATCGCATCGAGTGCAGAATTGGCGAGTGATTTTCCGTCCAAGCCTCCATAGAGGCCCACCCTTCTATCTACAGGGTCTCAAAACGGAGGATTACCATGGACGCAACTCGACCCCGCCCACTACCCAGCCAACCGATCCCGGCCCTCAAGCAACAGCTGCGCCTGCGGCATCTGGGCCTGCGCACGGAACGTGCCTACGTCTCGTGGGTGCGACGATTCCTCAAATTCCGTCAACGTCGGCGTCTACCGGATCGCGGTCCCTTGCAAAACGGCCAAGTCGCCGCCTTCCTCAGCTATCTCGCCAACGAAAGGGGGGTCAGCGCTTCCACCCAGAACCAAGCCCTTTGCGCCATTCTCTTCTTCTGTCGCCACGTGCTGCATCAAGAGCTAGGCAAACTCGACGTGGTGCGGGCGAAACGCAAACGCAAGCTACCGGTGGTGCTGAGTCAAAGAGAAGTCCAATCTCTTTTCCAGCAACTGCCAAAGAGCCGGTCGCGCTTGGTGCTCGCCCTGCTCTACGGCACGGGCATGCGGCTCTTGGAAGGGCTACGGTTGCGGGTCAAAGACATCGATTTCAACCGGGAGCTCGTGGTGGTCCGAGACGGCAAGGGCAATAAGGACCGCATCACCATGCTGCCCCGGGGCTTGATTCCGGCCCTGCGCAAACAGATCCAAACCGTCGAGGTCCAGCAGAAGCTGGCCCTTGAGCAAGGATATTCCGGCGTGGAGCTGCCCTACGCCTTGGGCAAGAAATATCCCCGGGCCGAGCACGAGCTCGCCTGGCAATACGTATTTCCGGCCGCCCGCCCGAGCCACTGCCCCCGTACCCGCGCTTTCCGGCGCCACCACCTCCACGAACGAAGCGTCCAACGGGCTTTCAAACAAGCCCTACGGGATTCCGGCATCGCCAAAGCAGCGAGCTGTCACACGCTGCGCCACAGCTTTGCCACCCATTTATTGGAAAAAGGTTGTAATATTCGAACCCTTCAAGAGCTGCTGGGACATCGCTCCGTCAAAACCACGATGATTTACACCCATGTATTGAATCGAGGCGCCCACGGAGTGATCAGCCCTTTGGATGATCTCTTGTAACGGAATCCTCCCTTCGACCCGCCCGGCTCGCCCCATCTTTCGACATACTCTTCCACGGCGAGCCGGGCGTGGTGCGTCATCGGCAACCCCGTCTGCTCCTTCAATCGGTAAAGCGCTCGAACATGTTGCTCCATCAAGGCAGGTTGGTAGATACGAGAACCTTCATGTCCATCTCCTTGAGGTTTATTGATTCAACCATTTTTCCAAGAAAGCAGCAGCAACTCGGCCGGAAAATAAATATTTTCAAAGAAAGATCTCGGTCTAACCCCGGCGCGCTTACACGACAAAACGCAGGGACCGACTACCGAACGTCGCAGAGCTCCCCCAAATCCCCGATTGGCCCATTCACTCTGGCATCGTTGGATTGGATATCGGCATTCCATGTCGGCTAACCAGCTTATAATCAATATCTTACGACTCGAATGCATAGCGAACGTTCGCTATGCAGCATTGACTATCAGCCTGGACAGGTTTTAAAATCCGTAAACAGGATACTTACCAGGGAGAGGGATGTGCCAGACTTCACTCGGCGGCTTGCTCGCAGACAAAGCGCATTGCGCGAATACGGGAATAACTCTGGGGATAGCTGTGTCGTTCACTCTTACTGTTCTGAGGCTCGAGGCTCGACTCCGAAAATCAGGGCCTCAGGTGTCGGGTTCGCGTTGAGAAGGCGGCGCTTCGTCGAAACGATTTTTTGAAAGGAAGAGTTATTGAGATTCAGCTTCGAGCAACTTGGTTGCCCTTCGAAAGGTTTAGCGGTTGGCAATGCCGGCGCCCTTTCCCGGCGTCGCGTGGCCGAAAGCGTCCCTTCGAATCTGGAAGCTCTGGAGCTCGCCAATTGCTTCTTCGAGCTTTGCTCGTCGTTGTCGGCCTTCCATCGGCTCCTGGGCCGACAGGATTTGGGCCTTCGTGGGGCCCGTTTGCTAGAAAGTGACTCGCCTCCGTTCTCGACTTCGGTAGCCGATCCGGGTGGCTGCGAGGGTGAGCTTCGGGTGAAGAAGTGGGCGGCTGGGCAGCCTTGCTTCCGAAATCGCCTCGCCCTCGGATGTCGGCTTTGGGGTTCGCTTTCGCCGGTGTCGCCCGGCGGCAGCGGTTTTCGGGCCTTCACGGGAAGTTGGTCGTGGGGCGATCGGATGTCGTCGGGGTCGAGCTGTTACAATCATCGGCAACGGAAAGAACTCACCGGCCGCCGGGCTTGTCGCCTCGATCCTCAGAACCCTGCTGTTCCAGACGCAAGCGCCGCGCGCTGCGCTGAACAGCGTGACGTTCGGCCACATGAGAAGCGACCTAGATGTCCGGCCACAAACCTGCTTCAGC
>CBDUGP010000164.1:0-16050 GCA_965366625.1 uncultured bacterium | reverse complement strand
ATAAGCCCGACTTCCGAATAAGCCCGACTTCCGAATAAGCCCGACTTCCGAATAAGCCCGACTTCCGAATAAATAGTGATTCAGTTTCGACCCTGCAGGCCTGGCCGACGAGCTGGTGCCCTGATTAGCCGTGCCCCAATGGAATCTCTCCATGGGCCGGCTGCACCGTCAATCCAACCGAAATTCACCCCAGGATGATCCCCTTCGCACGGACTTGCCGTTAATGAGGAGGAAGGTACTCAATACACCAAACGACTCAAAAGAGGCATGCACGAATATGCGTTGGATTTCGATCATAGCTCTGGCCGCCGCAGTTGCCGTCACACCCATGGCCTCGACGACTGCGTGGGCTGCCACGTTCACCGTCTCCAAAGTCACCGACACCGACGACGGCACCTGTGACGCCGATTGTTCCCTGCGTGAGGCCATCGATGCCGCGAACGCCAATGCGGGACCCGACGTGATCGAATTTTCGATCCCCGGCGCAGGCGTCCAAACCCTCGTCGTACAACTCGGCCCCTTGCCGACGATCTCGGAACCGGTGCTGGTCGATGGCCTGAGCCAGTCGGACGCCGGCTGTGAAACCTGGCCACCCACTCTGCGGATCGAGCTCGATGGCTCGGCTCTCGGCGGTTTCGAAGACGGGCTTCGTTTTGTCGACGGTAGCGACGGTAGCGAGGTCCGGGGCCTGGCGATCACAGACTTCACCAATTTCGGCCTGAATTTAAGTTCGGACACCTCGAACATCAGTGTCTTCTGCAACTACCTCGGTGTCGATCCGGACGGGATCACCGGTGCCGGCAACGGCCTCGGCATCTTCGCCGACGGCTCATCCCATCAGATCGGTGGCAGCGCCGCGGGGCAACGCAACCTCATGTCGAGCAATATCTCGACCGGCATCACCAACTTCGGCTCGAATGTGGTGATCGAAGGCAACTACATCGGCGTGGATGCCACCGGCAACGCAGCGCTGGCCAACAACAGGGGCATCCTTCTCAGTGACTCCGGTAGCCGCATCGGTGGCACCACCGCGGGCGCCGGCAATCTCATTTCCGGCAATACCAGCCATGGGCTCGTGGTGGATGGCGCCGATACGACTATCGTCGGCAATATCATCGGCAGCAATTTCAATGGCACCAGCGCCTTGCTCGGCAACGGAGGCTGGGGCATCTTGGTCACCAATGCCGCGGGAACGGTCCAAATCGGTGGCAGCGCCGCAGGAGCCCGCAACCTGGTGACCGGCAATGGAAACGGCGCTCTCTCGGCGACCAACGGCATGGACGGCCCAGCTTCCGAGGCCACGACGATCGAAGGCAACTTTTTCGGCACCAACCTCGCCGGAACGGCCACTCTGGGTGGCGGGCTGATCGTCATCGAAGGCGAAGGCCACGTGATCGGTGGCGACGATCCCATGGCCGGTAATGTGACCCACGAGATCCGCCTCGAAGGTAGCTTCAATCGGGTGCTCGGCAACTATATTTGCTGGGCCGTGGACGGCGTGACGCCGCTCGACGGCTGCGACCAGGGCGTCACCGTCCTCGAAGCCGACAACGAAATCGGTGGCTCGACCGGCAATCTAATCCGCGGCGTGACGACCGCGATCACCGGCACGGATGCGGGTGCCGGGACCTCGATCAGCAACAATGTCATCGGCCTCGATATTACGGGCGCCCCGGCGCCGGTTGGTCCGGTCTCCGGCATCTACACCGAGCGCCTGGATTTCCTGATTCTTCAGGAACCTTCGTTGATCGTCGACAATGTGATCTCCAACTGTGGCGTGGGCATCAGCATCAACGACTCGCCCGCCAACATCTATGGCAACAGAATCGGCACCGACCTGGCCGGCTTGGCGGCGATTCCCAACCAACAAGGCATCGTTTATACCCACAGTGTGATCAACATAGGTAGCGGCACGCCGGGCGAAGGCAATTTGATCTCGGGCAATGCGGGCCCAGGAATCGTTGGCCAGAACTATCTCGACGGCATGGCCGGGGCCACCGCAGTGTCGATCGAAGGCAATCTGATCGGTACCGACGCTACCGGCTTGGTGGCGTTGCCCAATTCCGACGGCATCGTTTTACGAGAACCCGGGGCAGTGCGCATCGGCGGAGCCACCCTTGCCGAGGGCAACGTGATTTCGGGCAATCTGGGGGCCGGCATTTCGATCACCGACGATTGCGTGGCTCCCACAGCTGACCCGAGCAGAGATCACACCGTGGTGAACAATCTCATCGGCGTGGCTAGCGACGGCCTGACACCGCTCGGTAACGGCGGCATTGGCATCGCTCTCGAAGCCTGTCCGCCGGCGGGAGAGCTTCGCGACTCGTTCATTGGCCTGCCCGGACAAGGCAATGTCATCTCGTCGAATCTGATCGGCATCAGAACCCGCAACATTACTTTCTTTCGCATCGTCGGCAACTTCATCGGCACCGACCGCAGCGCTACCGCCATGCTCGGCAACCTCGGCGACGGAGTCCGTCTCGACGCCAGCTCTGGGCTATTCGTCGGCCAAGCCCTCGGAACCGGTGAGCGCAACGTCATTGCCTTCAACGGCGGCCAGGGGGTCATCGTCACCGGCGAGCCGTTCACCGGATCGGCGATTTGGGGCAACTCGATCTACGACAATGTCGGATTGGGTATCGACCTGCTCGAGCCCTCCACCGGCGACGGCGTGGTGACCCCCAACGACCCGGGCGATCCCGACAATACCGGCAGCGGTGACGGTCCCCATGACCTGCAAAATTACCCCGTGCTCGAATCCGCCGTGTCCCAGGGCGGAACGACCCAAGTGACGGGAACGTTGGATTCACTGCCCAACGCCGACTACCTGGTCGAGATCTTCGCCAATGCGGCTTGTGATCCGAGCGGTCATGGCGAAGCGGAGACTTCCCTCGGCCAGCTTCAGCTGACTACCGATGCCCAAGGCATCGCGGTCATCGACGCTACCTTTCCGGTCGGCCTGGCCGCGGGGCAGTCGGTCACCGCCACGGCGATCGACTCGATCAACCAGACCTCCGAGATCTCCATGTGCCTGGCGATCCAAGCCGGACCCGTCCTCGAAGTGCCGGCCCTGGGGCCGTGGGGGCTCGCGCTTCTGGCTGCCTTCCTATGCTTGCTCGGAGTCTCCACTTCGCGACGTCTGGGCAGCTGAGGAGCTGAGGAGCTGTCCAACAGGCGTTTCCAGCCGACGGGCAACCGACCCACCCATGGTATTTTCCCATCATGAATGAACTGTCCGCCATGGGTGGATCCTTCGACGCCTCCGTGACTGGCACCTCCGTGACTGGCACCGCAGCGATCGGCGAGTGGTGGCCACGGGCGAGGCCTCATATCGAGAAGCTGCTCGACGCCGAAGTCGAGCAGCAAGCTGCCTATTTCGAGCTCGAACTCGCAGACCAGCCTCGATTACGCGCCGAGGTTGAGGCTTTCCTGCGCGCCGATACCCAACACTCGGAGACCCTTCACTCGGAGACCCTGCACTCGACCTTCGAGGGTGGCGCCACGCAGGCGGTGCCCCGCTTGTTGGCAGATCTGGCCGAGGACGAGCCGGTCGATATCTGGTGCGGCCGACGCGTCGGCCCTTGGCGTATCGAGAGCGTGCTCGGACGCGGTGGCATGGCGGTGGTCTATCGGGTAACGCGGCAAGGCGATGGTTACACCCAAGAAGCGGCGCTCAAATGGATGAACATCGGCATCGATTCGCCGATCTTGCGTGCGCGTTTCCGCATGGAGCAGATGGTGCTGGCACGCCTGCGCCATTCCGGAATCTCAGCGTTGATCGACGGCGGTGTGAGTGACGATGGCCGTCCCTACGTGGTCATGGAGTTGGTCGAGGGCCGGCCGCTGGTGCAATATTGCGTCGAACAAGACCTCGATCTCGAGCGACGTCTGGAGCTGATGGCAGAGATTGGCCGGGCCGTGGCCTACGCGCACCGGTGCTTGGTGGTGCATCGCGATCTCAAACCGAGCAATGTGTTGGTCACTGCCGATGGCCAGGCCAAGCTGCTCGACTTCGGTATCGCCAAAGTCTTGGACGACGCCGAGGCTCCGCCCACGGTCTACTCCGCGCCCATGACGCCGGCCTACGCCAGCCCCGAGCAACGCCAAGGCGCCACCATTACGACGGTCAGCGACGTCTACGCGCTCGGATTGCTGCTGTGGCAGCTGGTGGCAGGCGAACGTTGCACCGAATGGACGCCCGACTCACCGCCGCCGCCACCGCCTTCGAGTCTGGTCACGGGTCTCGCAGCCCAGGCCGGCCCGCGGCAGGCGAAGGATCTCGATGCGGTGGTGATGCGCTGCCTGGAAGAACACCCAGACGATCGGTATCCGAGTGCCGAAGCACTGGTTGCGGACCTGGAAAATCTCTTGGCGACGAGACCGGTCACGGCGCGCAAGATCTCGGGATTCGAACGTCTCCGCCGGTGGGCA
Source organism: uncultured bacterium (assembly GCA_965366625.1). Taxonomy (GTDB): domain Bacteria; phylum Acidobacteriota; class Thermoanaerobaculia; order Multivoradales; family J023; genus JAUIJL01. The sequence goes on along the minus strand of CBDUGP010000164.1, from coordinate 11,619 downwards.
TGGCGCAACCGGGTGGCGGCGTCGGCGATTGGCGCGGCCGTGCTCTTCCTCGTCGTCGGCATCGTCTTCAGCTCTATTTTCGGCTATTGGGCACATCTAGATCGCCGAGCTGCGGAACAGGAGGCCAACAAATCGCGCGCCGCGATGATCTTTGTCGACAGTCTCCTGGCGACCTCGAGTTCGTCCGCAGAGGCGGGTTCCACGATCACGGTTCGCGAGCTGCTGACCCAGGCCCAGGACCGAATCGACGACGATCTCGAGTTGCAACCAGAACTCCAACTCGAGGTGCTGCCCCTGCTGGTCAGAATCTACCGATCCTTCTCATTGCACGCCGAGGCGGTGGCCATGGCCGAGCAAGAATTCGAGCTGGTTCGGCGTCACGATCCGGATGTCGTGCAGCATGCCTTGGCTGAGCAGCGGTTGGGTTTTGAATATGTTGCCGCCGGTAGACCCCACCTCGCGGCAGAGCATTTGAACGCCGCGCTCGGACTGTTGAAGGCCGAGCTGGGCGAACAAGCGCCGGAAGTGCTCGACGCCATGCGAGTGTTGTCCTATTCCGTGGCGGTGCGGCCGTTCTCCGAGACCCTGGAGCTACGTCGGCAAGTGCTCGAAGGCGAGCTGCTCAACGCCGCCGGCCAGGATCATCCGAGAGTCGCGCAGGCGCTCAACGACCACGCTCGCACACTCTACTTCGACGGCCGGCTCGACGACGCAGCATCGCAGCTCGAAGCAGCTTATGACATGCGGCGGCGCCTCGGCCAAACCCTGCTCGACCTGTCCGTGCCCCAAAGCAACCTCTCGATGGTGCGACTCGCCCAAGGGCGTTTCCACGACGCCGAGACCGCGGCCCGCGAAGCCCTGCGCTTGGCCATCGAAGCCGAGGGCAGAGGGCACACGGCAACGACCACCCCGCTGCTCCACCTGGGTGCTGCGCTGCGGGCTCAGGGACGGCACCTCGAAGCCATGGCAAGAGCGGAAGAAGCCACGGCGATCCGGCGTCAATACCAGCCGGGTCACACTCGCCTTGCGGACGCATTGTTGCTGCTCGGATCCGTGCAATGTGACGCCGGCGACTATGAAGAGGCGGAAATCAGCCTGGGTGAGACCCGAGACATTCGGGCCTCAAGGTTCACCGCCACCAATTGGCGAGTCGGTGTCGTGGACGGCGAGCGCGGTAGGTGCCTGGCGCTCGACGGTAGGGTCGACGAGGCCCGGGCATTGCTCGAATCCGGGTTGGCTCTAGTGACCGCCGATCTCGTCGAGGACAGCCCCGTGGCCCAGAAGATCAGCCGCTATCTCGACGAGCTATGACGGCACCAGCTTTACGGCGCCGTGTTGTCGGCGGGCGGTTCCTGCTCGAGAGCACGGGACATGAAAAGACGAGCCAGACGTGAATCTCTTTTGATCGTCGGAATCGAGACACCGAGAATTTCGGCGGTTTCGGCGGTCGTGAAACCGCCAAAGAACCGCAGCTCGCAAGTGGCGGCCAGCCGAGCGTCTCGGCGCCCGAGTTCCTCCAGCGCCCGATCGAAAGCGAGCAGAAAGCAAGCTTCCTTCTCAACGTCGATATTCCGCGCCGTCAAGTCGTCCTCGAGCAGAACCCGGGGCTCATCGCCGCCGCGCTTCTGAGTCATCCGCTGCCGTGCATGGTCGATGATGATGTGACGCATGGCCCGAGCCGACAAGGCCATGAAGTGCAGGCGATCGAGAGACGAAGAAGTTCCGAGTCGAGTGAAGCGCAAATACAACTCATGAACCAACTCGGTGGTGCACAAAGTAGCCCCTCGGGCCTGCTTGCGCAGCTGAGTCCGCGCCATGTCCTTGAGCTGCTGATAGAGCAGATCGAAAACTTGAGCCATATCCCCTTGGGTCGGACCCTCGGCGTCGGAATCGGCCGGATTTATCTGGCCTGAAGGCGATTCAGCCTTTGGCGGGCCGAAGACGATGGGAGGAAGTAAGGGCGAACTCACCGGCGGAGGGTATCAGACCCTCTCTGAACCAACGAAGAGAGCCTCATCGAGCTGGGCTTGCGACACAGATGTTGGGACAGGACTTTGCAAAAAAGCCGGCGGGACGCCGGCGCTCCCAGCCGAGCCCCCTCTTATTTGCGGCGGATAGGAATTTGCGGCGGATAGGAAAGGTGACAAAGGTGACGGTTTTTCCGCCGATGGCCCGTGCCCGAGATTATTCCCAGGGTCCTCGGTGGTTGCTCAAATCGATCCTACACCAGGAACGACGACGGCTCCGCGGGGCCGGCCCGACCAGGAGTTGGCTCCATGCGGAGTCGATCCCTGCCAAAGGTACTGGATTCCGAAGAACGCGAGAACCTGCTGGATTCATAGGACGATTCTTCGGCAAAGCACTCCGCGCCGGTATGGGACGGCTCGCCGAGCGGTGATCAAAAGCCCGCTCGGCGACGCGTCGCTGCCGGGCTACCGCGTGGCTCGAAATGACTCAACATGTGGTCATACGCCCTCGCCTTAGCCTGCTAGATCTCGCCCCCGATTCGGTGGAATCCTACTACGGGCAGAGCTGCCAAGTGCCTATGGTTAGGTCGCCGGGAAAGCAGCTCTGGTTCTGATCGATGTAGCAATAAAGCGTCTGGGTCTGGTAGTCGATCACCGACTGGGTGTTGTAGCAGCCGGCGCAGGAGGGGCAGCTCGGGCAGGTCCGGGTCACCTGGATCCGGTTGCGTCGGTAGGTGACCTGGGCCCGGTAGGCGCGGCTGTCCGGGAAGGGGTGGGAGTAGTCGATACACCGCCAGGGGCCGATGTAGCTGATGTTGGTCACGAACCAGCTGGTCCAATAGTCATTGATCACGCTGGAACAGGCACAGCCACCCGGGTCACACTCGCCATACTCGCCGCAGGTTGTGCAGTCTCCCTTACCGTCGTCGTAGGGACCGACGTCGTCGCAGGAGGAGGTGGGAGAGCAATAGCCGCACCCTCCGAGGGAAGTCGGCCGGGGCATGGGCGCGAGCACGGCGCCGGGCCCCTCGACTTCGGAGAGCATATTCACGGCCAAGGCACCCTGTTCCCTCAGGCCGGCGCTCTGCTCTAGGAGCTCGGCGAGGGTGAGGTGCTCTCGCATCCGGCTGCCGGCACGGATCTCGACCTCGATGGCAGTCCCTTCGCCGTCCATACGATGGAGGCGGCGGACGACGTCCGGACGCAGGGTGAGCAGCTCCACGACCTCAGGCACCGCGAGTTCGAGGTCGGCTTTCCCGCCCTCTCCAAGCCCGGTCAGGGGATGGTCCCGCTGCGGTGAGCGTGCCGTGGACAGGTCGGCGGTCTCCACCAAATAGAGCTCACCGTCGACGAAATAGTGGATCTCGATCGGACCGCGAGGCAGGACGGAAAGGTCGTAGAACAAGCTCCACTCTGCCGGCACGGGTTCCACCACCGAGCCTCCGAGCAGGCGGGCGGTGGCCGCTTCCCGCTCCGCCAGAGCACAGGCAGGAACAGCCGCATCCGGGGTTGAGGCGGGCATGGCTGAAACGGTCAAGGCACCGAAAAGAGCTACGACGAGGAACAAGCAACTTTGACGGAACATCACTACCTCCTTGAAGGATCTGATGGAGTGAAGGCCACCCTCGGCCCAATTGTTCTAAATCCCTATGATTATGAACAATTTGACAAGGCTATTAATGACTATTTACCAATATATCAGACCACATCACTATCTCCAAGGATGAATCCAGGGAAATCGGGGGCTCGTCGACCAACTCGGTGAGCACCGTAAAAGAAAGCTTTTGCACTTTATATTGCCCATGCCGGTGATTTGAAACCCCGGTGATTTGAAACCCCCGGTGATTTGAAACCCATTGTGGGAATCGCCGTCGGGCACGAGAAACGAGAAACCTCGAACACCCAGATGCCGGGATCATCTAGCGCGCTTGGGGCGAGCCGACACAGAATGGGATCGGCGACGTCCTACTCTCGATCTCGAGAATTGATGGGATCGTTTGAGGTGATTCAAAGGGTTCTTCCGCTTTAGGGGTGATGTGAAGCTGTCCCCTTCAAAACACCCAGGAGATCCCGATGATTTTTCTCGATTCCAAGTCTCGATGTCTCAGCGAATACCGCATGACGCTCTGGCTCACCTTGACCTTGTCCTTGGCCTTGGCTCTGCCTTCCATGGCAGCGGCCCAAACCTCACCCCCTCAATTCGCCGAAGGCGTGATCACCCAGCGCAGCCGGGCCCAGGTTCCGGCCTTCGATCAGGGCGTCTATTCCGAATCCGTGCCCTATCGCACCGTTTACACCATGCCCACCCTCGACAACCAGGCCCTGCGCGAGCAGGACGCTTTGCGAGGTTGGAACAACCGCTATGCGGTCTTTCGCCCGGCTCCGGGTTTGTGGAGCCAGGCCGGCACGGCTTTTCTGCGGGATGGTGCCCAGGTGACCACAGTGGGCATTCACTCCCCGAACGCTTCGGCTTTGACCCTTCACTTACAGGATCTACGCTTGCCCGACGGTGGTGAGATTTACTTCTACACCGCCACCGCCGTCCATGGACCCGTGACGATGGATCACCTCAAGGGCAAGAATTCCTACTTGCTGCCCCCGCTGCCCGGAGAACTCGGTTATCTGGAAGTGTATCTTCCGCCGTCGAGCCCATTTCCCGGTTACCTGCAGGTGAATGTGGGCCATGGCTACCACGCCGAAGATCCCGATGCCTGCTACATCGACGTGGCTTGTCGCCCGGACCGTTTGCCCTTGGCGGATTCCGTGGGAGAGATCCATACGGACGGCGGATTCCTTTGCTCGGGAACGTTGATCAACGGGGCTTACGATTTCTCCCTTTTCCTCACCGCCGAACATTGCCTATTCGACGGACCGGATTTTTATTTCCCCTATCTCAAATCGAGCCCTTTTCCCAACAAGCCGCTCACCGCCGAAGATAGTTGGACCGAATACGGCTCCGACTTGACGATCGTTTTTTACCATCGCGACGAAGCCTGCCACCAAGACTCGGTGGCCGAACTCTCCTACCCGATTTTCGTCGATGACCTGGTGCAGTACCACGCCCATGAAACCGACATCGCCCTGCTCAAATTGACCGACGAAGGCCAAGCCATCGATCCCCGCTGCGTGCCGCAGGCCGGGTGGGACGTTTCCGAGGACACCCCGGCCGCCACCTACGGCGTATCTCACCCAGCAGGCTGGGGACAAAAAACCGTGGCCCAGCCCAGCCCTCCGCAAAAAGCGTCCTACGAGGACGACGACGAAGACGTGCAAGCGGCATTCGTCGAGACCAACACGTTCTGGGAAATAAGCCTGCACAATGGCGACGGCGAAGGCGACATGACGGGCGGGGCCTCCGGCTCCCCGCTCGTGAACCCGAGCCGCCGCATCGTCGGACAGCTCTCGGGATCCTTGGGCTCCACCCAGAGCTGCGGCAGTGGCAAATTCTTTTACGGCCGCTTAAGCCGGACCCGGGAGATCGACCCGAGCATCATGGCGATATTAGGGGACAGCCTGACCGAGGACGGCACGGGAAATCGAACCCTCAATCCCTTTCCCTTGCAGGGATCGTTGTCCGGTTGCCACGGCTCTTATCAGGTTACGATCAACCATCAAGTGCCACCGGACATGCTGATCGACTGGTATGTGGACGGCGACGCGGCGCTCGTTGCCGTATCTCTAGATCGCCGGACCGCCACTATTGCGGTGGGAACCCTGGGCACCAGCTATCGTGTCCGGATCAAGGTCACCAATCCGGCCGAAACCTGCCAGCGAACCGAAACCTACGTCAGCCCGGACGTGCCCGTGGGTTGTGTGACGCTATAACAAACCGTTTGACATCTTCCCCTTTAGATCACGTGGGTGAGTTCCCATCACCCACGCCTTTAGGCTCTTGACGGTTTCGGCGGCGAGGGCCAATTGCAGGCGTCTGGACCAAATACATCAGATCCGCCAGCGAACCTTCATCCCGGTGAGCGGTGCCTAACAGATAATTCTACGCTCGAATCGCATAAGATATCCTGACTATCATTCTTGTCCAATGGAGGATCGCGACCGCCCACAATGTGGAGAAGTTGCCAACGACCAGCCCATTGCTCGCGTGTAATCGTCGAGGTTTTCCAACAAAGATTCGGCGGAAAAGGCGCGCTCGCAGCGCGGTGAGACTTTTGCCACAGGCTGTTAGGTGCGCGGCCAAGATGCCTCAACGGAATCTCGATCGCGTTTTGGATCACTTCCCTACTCTCGGCATCGTCGAGCGTGGAGGCCGAACCACCTTCCGGTTGGGCTGGTTCCACGAATCCGCGAAGGCCGATGGGCTCCTCCACCTCCAACCTGCCACAGATGGCCACAGATGGGTGCCAGGCACTTTCCGAGCGGCCGTCGGGAGCCGACGCCCAGGTCGCGCAGTCGGTACCAGGTTCTGGCGCAGAGGCTTATAGAATCACTCTCGTCTTACCTAATTCCCGCAGCGCAGCCCGAACAAGAAACTTCGGTGAGGGGATCAGGTTCCGTAAAGTAGGCGTTGGCCGACAGGCCGGTCGCTGAGTTCAAGTCCAAACGACTCGGAGAGACTATGAAGAACCATCGCCTCGTCGTCGTGGGTGCGGGTATCGCGGGCCTCACCGCCGCACATCGCTTGAAGCGCGCGGGGTATGACCCGATCGTGTTCGAGCGGGCCGAGAAGGTCGGCGGCAGGATGGCCACCGATGTCGTCGAAGACTTCACGATCGACTACGGGGCTCAGTTTCTCTATGACAACTTCTCCCTCTTGCCCAACCTGATCCGTGAAGTCGGTTTGGCCCCAAAGCTCGTCCAGGGAGGCCAGACCCTCAGCATGCTCAAGGGCGGACAATGCCGAGCCTTCCGTGCCGACGACCTGCTCTCCCCGCTGAAGTCGGGGATCCTCGGCCTCGGCGCCTGGCTGCGCTTCGGTGTTCTCGGTTACGGAAGGCTCGCCACCCAGACGAAGTCGCTGCCCGCCAATGACATTACCGCCTGGACGCAATATGACGATCTCGATGGCGATGCTTGGAGCCGGTCCACCTTCGGTCGAGAGGTTGCCGACTACGTCATCGAGCCCCAGAGCAACGTCTTCTATTTTCAACACCCTCGCGAGATGTCGAGAGTGGTCCCGCTGGTCACCTCGTCGCTGATGTATTTCAAGCGGGGCAAGTATTCGACGCTCGTCGGCGGAATCGACGTCCTGCCGCGCCGGTTGGCGGCGGAGTTGGATGTGCGACTCGATTCTCCCGTTCGATCGCTCTCGATCGCGGCGAGCGGAATCGAAGTCGAAACGGACCGCGAAACCGTCATCGCGGATCGGGTCCTCTTGGCGGCGACGGCGCCGGTTTCTTGCGCGCTCTATCGCGAACCTTCGCCGATCGAGAGGGAACTACTCGCCACTTCGTACAGCTCGACCCTGGTGGTGGCCTTTGCCACTCAGGACTCCTACCGGGTCTCCCCCGAGCACGGTGCTTTGAACGGAATCCTGATGCCTGAAAAAGAGCGAAGCCCTCTCGTCGCGATCACCAATGAGAGGACCAAAGAGAGAACCAGGGTAGGCAACGGCGAACTGTTTCTCGCCTTCTTCTCCGCGCCGGAAGGCTCGAAGAGGCTCGACCAGCCCGACGAGGAAATCGTTGCCGTCGCTCTCCGAGAAACCGAGAAGTATCTGCCGGGCCTCTCCGCACACTTGCGGTTCACCAAGGTTTATCGGTGGCGGGAAGCCGTGGCCAGGACACCCGTGGGGCGTGCCCGAAACGTCGCCAAATATCGAAGCAGCGTGAACCGTTCGACGAAAGTCTTCCTCGCCGGGGACTACATGGGGTTGCCCTACACGGATGGTGCGGCCGAGACGGGTCAGTGGGCCGCCGCGGCGTTGCTCAAGACCCTGACCTGAGCGGGAACGACGTTCTCGGCTATAACCTCGTCGCAGCCCAGCATTCGAAAAAAATTTGACGGCTTTTATCGCAAGATCTCGCCGATCTCTCCAGAACCCCAAAAACCGCTGCCCTAGCGGAACTTATGTCTGGAGAAACTCAATGAAGAAAGTCCTCGTCTCCGTCTTGCTGGGCTCGTCCCTGTTGGCCGCGAGCGCTTTCGCCCAAAAGGGCGAAGCACAGCGCTGGTCCGACCTGCCTGGCCTCGATCCCGTACCCGTCCAGTCCTGGACCAACGACCAGGGCGACGAAATGCTGCAACGCGACATGACCGACGTGATCCGCCTGCTCGGTTACGACAAGGCGGCGCATGATCACTCGGAAGCTGCAAGCCTGGCGGAGTCCATCAGCCGGCCACACCCGAGCGTTGCCAGTGTCGAGCGCATGTTCCGGGCTGCCGCAGCAGAATTCGACGTCCCAGCACCGCTGCTGATGGCCATCGGCCAAGTGGAGAATAACTGGACCCAACTCGGACCGACAATCGACGGCGGCTGGGGCATCATGCACTTGGTGGAGAACCACCACACCAACACTCTAGCCGACGCAGCCGAGCGACTCGGCGTTGATGTCGAGCAGGTGCGCAACGATCCGCGCACCAACATTCGCGGCGCCGCGGCCCTACTGCGCCAGTACTGGCACCAAGTCAACGGCAAGAGAATGCGACCCTCGCACGACCTCGAGACGTGGTTCGAGCCGTCGAAGCTCTTCTCGGGCCTCTACACCGAGGAAACCCGCCAACTACAAGGCAAGACCTACTTCGAGCGCCTCGCCGAGGGCGGTGAGTGGTTGACGCTCTGGGGCGAAAACGTGACCCTTGAGCCGCAGCAAGGTTTCGATCTCGAATCCCTGAAGGCGAAGTCACAGCCCGCCGCCAAGAGCGCCGACTACGGCCCTGCCACGTTCTATCCGGTGAGCTGCTACAACACCGGCCGCTCCTCGAGCATCACCACCTGGGTGAATCACTACATCCAAGCCGGCACCTACGCCAGCACGATCTCCGTCTTCCAAAGCTGTCATCCGGTCTACACAGATTATGACCGCCGGGTGAGCTCCCACTTCCTCGTAGGTCAGAACGGCGACATCGCCCAATTCGTGCCGGTCGCCGACACGGCTTGGCATGCTGTCTCCGCCAACCCCTACTCCATCGGCGTTGAGCACGAGGCGACCTCCGCCAACCCGAGCCAGTGGAACACTACTGCGATGCTCCAGGCGTCCGCCGATCTGGCTTCCCATTTTGCCGACGTTTACAGCATCCCCCGTGTCCGAGGCAACCCCGGCATTATCGGCCACAAAGAGGTTGTGGCCACACTGTGTCCCGCCAATCTGCCCTGGGAAACCTGGATGGCGATGTTCAACGGCGGCGGCGGTGGTGGCGGCGGTGGCAGCAGCAACTGGGCAAACTTCGTCTACTCCGCCGGCTCGGTCCCGACCTCGATCAATCCGGGTCAAGCCCTGCCTGTGACCGTCCGTCTCAAAAATACCGGCACCACCACCTGGACAGCAGGCAGCCTCTTCCGCCTCGGTGCCGATACCGGCAACGGTTTCCAATGGACTGGCATGCAATGCGGCGGCTACTACAACGAGCCGGGCGACAGCCGCGTCGAGCTCTGCCACAGCGTCGCTCCCGGCAACACCCACGACTTCAGCTTCTACATTTACTACCCGCAGGGTGTCTTCTCCGGCACCGCCGACCTGTCGATGCAGATGGTGCAGGACGGCGTTGAGTGGTTCGGCGAGTCCTACACCCAGATCGTCAACGTCGCCGGCGGCAACTGTGGTTGCGGCGGCGGCACCTCTTACTGGGGCCAGTCGATCCCGGCGGGCGACACTTGGTGCGGCTTCAAAGTCTGCGGCCTAGACAACCAGCTCTACACCTGCGGCGGCTCTTGGAGCGGCACAGGTAGCTACGGTTGTAGCAGCTGCCGCTGCTCCGGCGGTTACGACTATCTAGGCAACGAGATCGACCCGGATTACACCTACTGCGGCTTCGAGGTCTGCGGCTCTGATCACAAGATGTACCGCTGTACCACCGGTGGCCAATGGGATCGTCTCGAATCCACCACCTGTCCGTGACCATCGGCTCGTGACCATCGGCCCGTGACCGTCGGCCCGTGACCGTCGGCTCGTGACCGTCGGCTCGTGACCGTCGGCTCGTGACCGTCGGTTGGTGATCCTACGGATGACGAAGCTTTCGGTAGGTCCGGTTGCCACTGGATCTCCCGTTCTTCCGCCTCGCTCGAACCCAACGACAAGACCCAATGACAGGAGTCACTCCATGCTAAATCGATCGTTCTTCCTACACCGAATCCTCGCCGTCTTCGGCCTCGTCTTCGGCCTGTTCTTCGCCACAGGCGTCGACGCGCAATACAGCGATTTTCCCGACCCCGTCGGTTATTGGAGCTTTGATCGCTGCGACGGCGCCGACACCTGGGACGCCGCCGTCAATCCCCACCACGCCAAGCTCTACAACGGCGCTGCCTGCTCGTATGGCCGTTACGGCAGCGGCGGCTGGTTCGACGGCAACGACAACCTCGTGGAGGTCCAAGGCTCGGAGTCGATCGACCTCGACCGACTGACCATCTCCGCCTGGATCTATCCGTTCAGCACCAACGGCTTCCGCACGATTGCCAACAAATGGTACGTCCTCGACCAATGGAGCCTGGCGATCATCAACGGCCAACTCACCTTCACCGTCGCCTTCCCTGGAGGTGCCTGGGGCGTGCCGGTGAACATCTCCTATCCCGCGACGACCAACCGCTGGTCCCACGTCACCGGCACCTACGACGGCAGCACCATGCGTCTCTATGTCGACGGCGTCCAGCGCGCCTCCGTCAACGCCAGCGGCCTGTTGCAGAATTCGAGCCGCAAAATCGCCATTGGCAACCATCCGAGCGGCAATGCCTTCCATGGCTACATCGACGAGGTGAAGCTTTACGACTCCGCGCTCTCTTCGACCAACGTCGCACGGCTGGCCACGGCGCCGTCGTCGAACGGTCTGCGCGGCGTGCATCTGATGCCTAGCCAGTGGACCTGCGTCGCGAACCAGACCTACTGCGACTCAGGCATCGTCTCTCTGTTCGACAAAGATCTCGGCATCATCCACTCGATCGGCAACCTCAACTCGATCAAGACCTCGATCTTCACGATGGAGGGTCTCGGAGGCGGCCAGAGCTTCTGGGAGGATCGCCAAAAAGAGAAGCTGACTTACCTGAAGTCGGCGACCGGCAATCACAAGACCTGGATCCTGCGCGCTTGGCCGGTGGAAAATTCCGACCCCTACTGCACGACCGGCGGCAACTATTACCAGTGCGGCCGCAACCTGGCGCGCAACCTGATCGACGTCTTCGGCCATATCCAAAACACCCTGAAGCTTCAGCACGTCTACATCGAACCGGGCAACGAGCCCAACATCGAAACCGAGACGCTGTTCTACGACGCGAGCCCGGCGGTCACCATGGGTCGCTACAACGACTTTTTCCGCGGCTTCTACTACGGCCAGCAGGAGATCGGCTACTCCTTCCCGCTCACCTACGCCGGCCTGTCGCCGCAGTGCAGCGGCTTCGGAGCCTGCGGCGCCGACGCCTGGTACCAGGACTATTGGGTGCGCTGGCACATCCAAAACTTTGCCGCCAAGGTCGGCGTCCATACCTACTGGGACAGCACCAACGGCTCGGCCTGGAACAGCCTCTACCAGCAAGAGGGCGGCCTCTACC
>CBDUGP010000163.1:0-16076 GCA_965366625.1 uncultured bacterium | reverse complement strand
ATTTTCCGGGAGAAAATTGCCGTTTTGGAGAGGCAACTGCGGAAGTTGGGTTAGGCGTCGTCGTCGAGGATCGCTTTCTCGCGCAAGGCTTCGGCGGCGGCGGTGAGCGGAGCGTGCTCAAGGATCTGCTGGATACGCTCCAGGGCTTTCACGTGGTCCCCGAGCCCCTGGTACAGCACCACCTCGCCGTAGAGATTTTGGGCGAGTTTTTCGATCCGTGCTTCGACCGCTTGGGCGTGGCGGGTGTTGGGATATTGCTTGAGGAATCTGGCTCCGATCGCCAAATCCTTGAAGGTTTTTACAACTTCTTCGAGCCGTTCCGAGGAGAGGCGGCGTACCTCCTCGTCTTCGGTGTCGTCGGCGAGCTTCTGCAGGGCCACTAGGTCGTCGAGGAAGGGGGCCAGGTTGCGCAAGCCGCGCAGGGCTTTTTGCCCCGCTTCGGTGTCGGGGCTGGCTTTCATGACGCGCATATATTGGCTGACGGCATCGCTTTGTCGACGGGATCGGCTATAAGCGTTGCCCAACGCGAGGGTCACCTCAGGCACGATCTCCGCTTCGGGATAGTTGGAGAGAAAGGTCTCCAGGAAGGGGGTTTGGAACACTCCGCCGTCCCAAACTTCCAACGCCTTGGGGAGCAGGGACTTGGATTCCTTCTCCAAGGAGGCTGCTTCGGAACTGAGGGTTTCGAGCACCGAGGAGTCGGGAGTGAAAGACTGAATGACTTGGATATGCCCGCGATAAGTGCGAACCAAATGGCCGTAGTCGCGGGCCAGCTCATTCTTCTCCATCTCCCGTTCCTTCAGCCGTCCGAGCTCGGCCAAGCGGATTTGCTCGGCTCGGTCCCCGATCGGCCAGGCTTCCAGCGCGGTTCGTTCGAGAAAAGGCTTAAGCCCTTCATCCCAGGGTTGAATTTCCTTACGCTCCAAGGAGGGAATCTGGGGTTCAGATCGGCTGCGGGGATCGCTGCCCTCCGGAGCCGAAGACGCCTCGAACGCGATGTGCTCCGCCAGCTTGGGAGGCAGGCCGTCGCTATAAGCCAGAATCGCACTCTGCACTTGTTGCCGATACCGCTCCGACGACTTGGGATCCTGGATCTTCAGCTCACTCGCTCGGACTCCCGCCGCTCGCAGCCGCAACTCGGAAAATGGATGGGTGCGCCAATATCCATAGCTCTCGGCTGAAGGGATTCTCTGGCTCATCAGCTGCCACAGAGCCCGGGCTCCGTCGGGGTCGAAACCGGCACCGGCTGCCAGTCGCTGGCCCTCCACGTCGGCCTCGTCCTCGAAGCCGCGACTGAATTTGCGCATCAATAGCTCCGTGAACACGATGCCGGTCGCTGCCGTGCCTTGCACCAAAGAACCTTTGCGGCTGCCCGTTCGCTCGAGTCCGTAGGGATCGCGATTGTTTTCGGGCTCGTCGTCCATGCCGATCATCACACCGAGCAAGGCGGCTTGGCTCAAGATGTTGAGCAGCGTGGCTCGTTTACGCATCTTGGTGCCGTGCTCATAAATCACGTGAGCGATTTCATGGCCCAGGAGGCAGGCCAGCATGTGATCCGTAAGTTCCAAATCGAGCATGCCCCGGGTGATGAAAACATGCCCTCCGGGCAGGGCAAAGGCGTTGGGTATGGGCATGTCGACGAGGTAAAAGGAAAATGGGAAGCGTGTCCAATCGGATTCGGCGGCTAGGCGAAATCCAATTTCGTTCACCCGGAGCTTCTCTTCCGGGTGGTCGTATTCACCGTAATAAGCCATGGCTGCTTGAGCTGCCTTTGCGCTTTTTTCATAGAGCCGCTCGTCGTGGATGCGCACATCCTCGTCCGTGCGGCTTTCACCGCCCGGGGACTCGCCGCGAAGGTGAGACCGATCCGGCGCGCCTTGGCCCTGGACACTCGGAACCAAGGCCAACAGGCCGGCGACGATCGCTGACAAATAACGAGATCTATGGCTTCCGACGTTTTTGTCGCTGAAGCACGGAGTCCCAATGGCTGTGCTGGGACTGGCTGTGCTGGGACTGGCTGTGCTGGGACTGGCTGTGCTGGGACTGGCTGTGTTGGGACTGGCTGTGTTGGGACCGGTCATGTGCACCTCGTGGGAGTGCTGAAAATCGTCGAAGCCGTGAGCGAGGGCCGTCGGAAAGGGTTGCCCAGCTCCATTTTATTCAAACCTCATGCCGGGAAGCCGACTTTGGGGACAATCAGACGTAGAGCGAGCCCGATCGCCTGTGATAATTTTCGCCCATGAGTGAGATCATGATCGAATTCGAGACCACCAAATCCAGTATGTCCGAGATTCGTCCGACTCTGGAAGCCGCCCTGCAGAAGCAATTTCCGGGGGGGATGTTGAGACGCAAATGGGACGGTGACGTCTTGGTGCTTTCGGGCCCTGGCGCCAGTGGGTCCATTATCTTTGAGAACGGCAAGCTCGTCGGCAGAGCCGATCTCAAGCCGCCGGCCAGCATGATGCGGCCGGTGATTGAGGAGAAAGTGACCGCAGCGATGCAGGAAGCCGTGGCCTGAAGCCGACCAACGCAGTTCAAGGGTTGGCGCAAGCCGCGGACCAACGCCCCGAGGAACCGTGGTTGTTCTTCCGCGATGGGCTCGACTGGCGCTGGCGTTCCTATTCCCGCGTCGCTGATCAAGTGGTGCGGGCAGCCCGGTCTTTACGTGAACTCGTCGCAGCCCGATCCATCGAGCCGGAATCCGTGGGGATTGCTCTCGGTTCTTCACCCCAAGACCGGATCTCCGCCATTCTGGCGGCACAATATGCCGGTTACGCGACAGGTTGGCCCGGCTCCTCCAGACCGAAGGATTTGACCTTCGGCAGTGAGGATTTGCCCCTGCCGACCTGCCGGGGCATTCTCGATGCCCAAGCTCTGCTCCACAAGCTGCAACCTTCGGAGACCGCCGCTGGTGGAGTCGTGGTTCCCAGCTCCAGTGGCGATCTTCTGTGGACAGCCCAAGACGTGGAAGCCTCAGCAGATTCCTTGGTCCACCAAGTGGACGCAGCGCCGCTCATCGATGGACATCGTCGCCCGATCCTGTTCGCTCAAGCGGAGCTGCTCGGCTCGGCGGCGATTGTTTCCGTGCTCACGTCCTTGTCCTTGAAGCTGGATGCCGCCTGGACCCTGGAACCACAGGTTGACGCCTTTATTTCTACGATTCTTTGGGTGCGCCCCAGCTTGTTGGTGACGCGCGCCGCCGGAGCGGAGGCCCTGTGCAACGCCCTGGGTTCCGCCGAGGCCAAGTCGGATCGAAAAAAGAGCCGACTTCGAAGGTTGGTGGTGTGTGAGCCTGAAGATCCCGGAGAGCGAGCCCGGGCAAGGTGGTCTGATGAGCTCGGTGCGGGGGTGGATCTGTGGCTCTTCGGTGACGGCGCATAGCGGCAAATCTTGCCGTACTGCGTCAAAGGTTGGAATTCTTGTTAAGATCCCAAGACCGACAGCTTCATTCATCTTCGAGGTACCCGTAATGGCAAAAGATTCACCGTCCGAACCCCAAGCACCCTCCAGCTCCGAGCTGCTGGCAGAAACCCAGGCGGAAATCGCTGAGCGAGCGGATGCCGTTTGGACCCGCGGCGAAGGGCACGCGCCCGCCATTGCCAAACATCGCAAGCAGGCTCTCAAAGCGGGATCTAGAGGGCGGATCGCGATCGTCGACGGTTGCCGTACTCCGTTCGTCAGAGCGGGCGAGCAATTTAAGAATATGGATGTGGTGGACCTCGCGAGCGTGCCGGCAGCTGAGCTGGTGCGTCGCCTAGCCTTGGACCCCGCCGAGATCGACCAATCGATCTTCGGAGTCGTGGTTCCCGCCCTCTACGCCCCGAATCTAGGGCGCGAGGTCGTGCTGCGGACGACCCTGCCGGACCGCATTCCGGGAAGCACCGTCAATCTGGCTTGCGCGTCCTCCAATCGGGCGATCACCCAAGGGGTGGAGTCGATCCTGTCGGGTCAAGCCAATGTGGTGTTGGCGGGGGGAGCGGAGTCCCTCTCGACCGTGCCGATCACCTACAGCCGCAACGCCTCCCAGCGTTTCATGGAGCTGGCGAAGGCTAGGTCCTTGCCCGCCAAGGCTGCCACGTTGGCGAAAATCAGTCCCAAAGATCTGGCGCCGGTCCCGCCGGCGATCGCCGAATACGCTACCGGTGAAACCATGGGCCAATCCTGCGAAAAGATGGCCAAAGAGAACGGCATCAGCCGTTTGGCCCAAGACGAGATCGCCCTCCACTCTCACCTTCGGGCAGCTGCGGCTGCGGCCGAGGGTCGCTTCGACGACCAAATTGTGCCCACCTATACAAAGGGTTATGGCCAGGTGGTTGATCAGGATACCGGGGTCCGTCCAAATACCAGCCTAGAGGCCCTGTCCAAGCTCCGGCCGGTTTTCGATCGCGGCTACGGCACCCTTACGGCGGGCAACTCATCTCCCCTGACCGATGGTGCGTCTGCGGTTTTGTTGATGACCGAATCCAGGGCCAAAGCTTTGGGTTACGAGCCCCTCGGCTTCGTTCGCTCCTATGCCTATGCGGCGCTCGACCCGGCCACCCAACTGTTGCAGGGTCCTGCCTATGCCGCACCCCAAGCCTTAGATCGGGCAGGTCTCAAGCTCTCGGACATGGATCTGGTGGAAATGCACGAGGCCTTCGCAGCTCAGATCTTGTCGAATATGAAAGCGTATGCGTCGAAAAAATTCGCCCAACACGAACTGGGTCGGTCTACGCCCATGGGGGAAGTGGATCTCGATCGATTCAATGTCAACGGCGGCTCGATTGCGATCGGCCATCCCTTCGGAGCTACCGGGGGCCGAGTCACGATCCAGCTTTTGAACGAGCTCAAGCTGCGCGGAGAGCAATTTGGTCTGCTGACGGTCTGCGCCGCCGGTGGCCATGGCTTTGCCATGGTGGTCGAGCGATGAGATCGAAGTCGACGTGGTGAATCGCCCGTGGTGAGCGAATCTCAGACCCAAGAGCCTCCAGCGACGAATTCGGCGATTCCCGCTGCCGGGCCGCTCCAGGGCACCACGGTGCTCGATCTTTCCCGCTATCTGCCCGGGCCGCTGGTCACTCGCTTGCTGGCGGATTTGGGGGCGCGGGTGATCAAGGTCGAGGAGCCCAAGCTCGGCGATCCGTCCCGCCATGCACCGCCTTTGGTGGGGGACATCTCGAGCTTGGCGGGCATCCTGCTCGCCGGTCACGAGAGCATTGCCCTCGACCTCAAAAAACCCACTGCCCGAGATTTGGTGGAAGACATCCTGATGTCGGTGGACGTCTTGGTGGAAAGCTTCCGCCCGGGAACCTTGAAGAAGTTGGGGCTCGATCCCGAGAAATTAAGGGAGCTTTTCCCCCATTTGGTGATTTGCTCGGTCACTGGTTGGGGCCAGGACGGTGATTATGCCTGGCGTGCCGGCCATGATCTCGGATATCAAGCGATTGCAGGCTCCTTGGCGGGGGGCGGTGGTATGCCGGCGGTTCAAGTGGCGGATATGGTCGGTGGTTGGTCCGGCGCCTTGGCGATCAGCTCGGCCCTGTATCGGCGGGGCCAGACCGGTGAGGGCTGTTGGATCGACCAAAGCTTGCTCGACGCCGCAGGTCACGCGTCGATCACCGCGTGGGCGGCCGAAGCGGAAGGCGCCAAGGGCGTTGCCGAGCCATTGATGCTCACCGGAGCCCTGCCTTGTTACGATCTCTATCGAACCCGTGACGACGGAACCTTGGCATTGGCGGCTCTGGAACCTAAGTTTTGGAGCAAGTTCTGCGCTGCGGTGGAGCGCAAAGATCTGATTCGCAAACAATTCAGCCGGGACCGCGGCGTGCGACGGGAAGTCGCCCGCCTGGTGGCCGAAAGAACCCGCGAGCAATGGGCTGAGCTGATGACCGAACACGATATCCCGGCTGAGCCGGTCCTTTCCCTGAGCGAATCCCTGCAACACCCTCAGGTTCAACAACGGGGCATGGTAGAGGTCGACGAGTTCGGCCAAGTCCAGCTCGGCTATCCAGCGAAAATCGATGGCGCTCGACCGCGGTCGAAAGGCAGTGCCGCGGATTTGGGCGCCCACACGGACGAAGTTTTACAGGAGCTGGGATTGGCCACCGGACTGCCGAGCCTGGGTAAACGCCGCGCCGGCATCGGCAAGCGATTCAGCGTCAAACGATGGGCGACCCGGGTAGCCGGCAAGGTCGCGACCAAATGGTCCAAGGGATCGTAAAATCTTTACTCGCCTCGCCTTGACGCTCTTTCGGGGCGTCTGTACAGTTTCGTCCATGCGCATAACCTTGCCATCAGTCGACTTCTTTCGGGTTGGAATTCCCCGTGGTCGTGGGCCGGCACCGGTTTGGGTCGGTCTCTTGCTGGTCGCGGCGGTACTTTCCGGCTGCTCGATCCGCAAGCTGGCGGTTCGCTCGGTGGCTCCCAGCCTGGCCGCTAATTCATCGGTTTTCGCTACGGATCCTGATTTCGAGCTTGTGGGTCAGGCCTTGCCGTTTACTTTGAAAACCATTGAGGCGCTGCTCGAGGTCGATCCAGAGAATCAAGAGCTGCTTCTCTCTGCGTGCTCCGGGTTTACTCAATATTCCTATGCCTACGTGGAGCTGGAAGCTGAAAAGCTGAAGATCACCAACTATCGCGAGGCGTCCCGACAACGCCGTAGATCGACCGGGCTCTATTTGCGCGCGCGAGACTATTGCTTTAGGGCGCTCGACTTGATCGAGCCGGGGACCTCGGAACGCCTTCCCCTGGACTCCAAGGCCGCCTTGGCCTCCTTCGATCGGCAGCATATCGCCCTATTGTTTTGGACCGGCGCTTCCTGGGGCGCGGCAATTTCCTCGGCCCGAGACCGGCCGGAAATCATGGTCGACCTACCCGTAGTCCGGCAGATCTTCGAATTCCTCCTGGCCATGGACGAGAGCTACGGTAACGGCCTGCTTCATGACGCCATGGTCTCCTTGGAAGCGGTTCCCGAGTCCATGGGAGGCTCGCCGGCGCGCGCTAGGGCGCATTACGAGCGTTCCGTAGAGCTTTCCCGGGATACCCGGGTCGGCACCCACCTGTCATGGGCTTGGCGGGTGGCGGTGGGCCGGCAAGATCGGCAGGCCTTCGAGCAGGCCCTGGAAAAAGCCCTGGCCGTGGATCTCGATCGCAGCCCCAAAGATCGGCTGGCCAACGCGGTGAACCAGAGCTTTGCGACCTATTTGCTCACCCAAGCCGACAGACTTTTCCTCAGCGACGAAGGCTTCGATGAATTTCACGACGATGGGTTCGAAGACGAGGCGGGAATCGCCTTGGATCAAGAGCCACTCAAAGATTCCACACCGGAGGGTGCCAATGACCCAGCTAAGTAGGCTCTGTCCAGAAATGCTTTCGTGCGATCCCAAACCCCCGAAGTGCCAAGCTGGATGGACCTTCGCCAAGTTGCCGTTAATTCTTATGCTCTTGGTGTTCCAGCTCGGCGCCGGGGCAGTTCAAGCTCGCTCGTTGGTCAAGATGGCGACCTTAGCGCCGGAAGGCTCCGCCTGGGATCAGATCCTGCGGGAAATGGGGGAGCAGTGGCAGGAAGGCACCGGGGGTGAGGTGCAACTGCGGATCTACGCCGGCGGCGTCGCCGGTGACGAGCCCGACATCGTGCGCAAGATGCGCGTGGGCCAATTGCACGCCGCCGCCCTTTCGGTCGCGGGTTTGGCGACCATCGACAATAGCTTTGAGATCTTCGAGATCCCGATGTTCTTCGAATCTTACGACGAGCTTTACCACGTGCTCGAAACCCTTCGTGGGGATTTCGAGCGGCGGCTGGAAGACAAGGGATATGTCTTGCTCAATTGGGGTAATGGCGGCTGGGTGCACCTATTTTCCAAAGGCCCGATCGTCAGCGTCGACGATTTGAAGAAGCAGAAAATATTCAGTTGGGCGGGAAACGACGCCATGGTTCAGCTGTGGCGGCAGAACGGCTACCAGCCCGTACCGCTGGCGGCCACAGACATCCTGACCTCCTTGCAAACCGGCATGGTGGAGGTCGTTCCCACCACGCCTTTGGCTGCCCTTTCGCTGCAATGGTTCCGGCAGACTCCCTACATGCAAGACCTTGGGCTGGCGCCGCTGGTCGGGGCAACCGTGATCTCAAAGCGCACTTGGGCTCGATTCTCACCTGAGGTCCAAAAAGCTCTGAAGAAGGCCGCCCGCGCCGGCGAGAAACGGCTCAAGACCGAAATCCCGGAGCAGGACAGCCAAGCCGTGGAGCAAATGAAAAGCCGGGGTCTCAAGGTGTCGGCCGTGGACGAAGCCACCCGGCTGGAATGGCATAAGGCGGCCGAGGTTTTCGCCAAATTCAAGCGCGATCACATGGAAAATAAGGACCTTTTGGATCGCGTACGGCGCGTGCGGGATGAATTTCGAGCCGGCAAAAAATAACAGGCCCCCCAGCCCCCTCTTCCGGGACGGGAGAGGGGGAGCCAGAGCGCCGTTGTAATTTTTGCGCAAAATCCTTGGGCCGTCGTGTCAGCTTTACAAAGCGATAGGGCGTTAATGGCCGCGACACGGGCGAGTTCTGCGCTCTCCACTCGGGCGGAAAGTGGCAGGCAAAGGGCGGCCGTTGGGCCCTGCACCCATCTGACAATCTGAAGGACGAACCGGCAGAAGCCGGCATGGACCTTGCTCTAGGTAGTTATGAACACGCATTTCAAAGTGTTCACTCACTATTTAGAGTTGGAGGAGCCATGAGAAAAATCTTTGTCGAGCGGAAGTCGGATCGCCACCACATCCGAATGATCTTGGCAGCCGCTGTCGCCTCGGTGGCGATGGCGGGAGAAGTCTCGGCCCAATCCAGCTTGGATCAAGGCCTGGATCCCCTGGCAGCCACGACCATGGCGGCCATCGCAGCCGAAGAGCCGCGCCAGGGGCGTGAATTGACCGACGAGCAGGAAGAGGCATTGGCCCTGCGTTTTGAGGTTCTGGAGCGGGCGGTGGAAAGCAATCACACGGGCTGCCAAAGCTACGAACACATTTTGGGCAGGAATCGATGCCGCGACTTGAACCGCGCCTTATTCGATTACAACTTGAATTCTGCGATGTACGGCTACGATCTTTGGGAAAACCCGGAAACCCGAGACGAGTCCGCAGATACCGTGCTGGGTGCATATTACAAGATGCAGCGCGAAGCCTTAGAAGATGCAATTGGTCTTGAAGCGTGGTGGGATCGTCGCCGATCCAACAGATCCTCCCGATCCCTGGGACCCCGTCCCTTGTCCTACAAAGTTCGAGTTTCCCCACGCTTGTCTTCAGACTACGTCGGGTTGAAGCTCAGGATGCCCTACACCGGCACCCGGACCTTGGAGCACTTGAGCTTCCAGATGCGTTACGACGTCGACGAATCTCGGCCAACCTATAGCTTAAAATTTGAAGACGACAACCGCTTCATGCGCCTGGTCTATGAGCCCGGCACGGAGCGATTCGGTGATCTGGCAAGCCTATCGGTGCGATTCGTCTGGTAAGGGACCTTCCGCAAGAACTGGCCGCTCGCGGTCGACCGGATCGTCGGAGGAGTCCCCACCCTGTGAGTGGCCGTTGGGTCGGTAACGGGCATTCCATCGATCCCTCAGGCCCCACAATAAGTCGTACATCACCGGAACCAGGACCAGGGTCAAAAACGTCGCGAAAGCTAGACCGAAAATGACCGCCACGCCCATGGATCGCCAATAATCCGAAGATTCGCTGTCGGTGGATAAGGCCATGGCGTGGAAGTCGAATTCGATGCCCGTGGTCAAGGGCAACAGACCGAGAATGGTAGTGACCGCCGTCAGCAGGACCGGTCTCAACCGGCGGCTGCCGGTGGTTATCAAGGTTTGGCGACGGGCCATGCCCTGGGCGCGCAACTTCTCCGCATAATCGAGCAGCACAATGGCGTTGTTGACCACAATGCCGGCCAGCGAGATCACCCCCACACCGGTCAGAACAATCGAAAAGGGTAGCCGGGTGACCAAAAGGCCGACAAACACCCCGAACATGGACATCAGCACGGAGCTGATGATGATCATGGGGATGGCCACTGAGTCGAATTTGCCCACCATCAACGCCAGCACAATGATCACCGCCCAAGTGAAGGCGCCGAGCAAGAATTGGCGCGATTCCACCTCCTCTTCCTGCTGACCGGCCTGCTGCATGGAATAACCCGTCGGCAGCAGGTCGGGAAGGGTGGCAAGGCGTCGCTCGGCCTCGGCGCGGATCGGCTCGGCGAGGTTGGCTTGGGTGACCTGGCCTGAAATGGTGACCACCCGCCGACGATCCTTGTGGTTGATCGCCGGCAAAGCGGAGGTGCGGCTGATCTTCGCGATTGAGCCGAGGGGCACCGCGGCGCCCGAATCTCCCACGATACGCAGGCCGGCCAAGTCGTCCAGGGATTGGCGGTAAGGGCCGGCAAGCCGAACCGTCACGTCAATCGCCTCGTCACCCTGCCGATAGGTGGAGGCTTCGGTGCCGTGGACGGCCGTCCGAATCGTGCCGGCGATATTTGCCATGGTCAGACCCAATCGGGAGGCTTCGACCCGATCGACATCGACCACCACCTCGGGGCGGGCCAAGTCGAAGTCATCCTTGAGCGAAAACAATCCTGGAATATCTTCGATTTCCTTCCGAATCCGCTGGGATATTCGGCCCAATACGGCGAAGTCCTCGCCGGAGAGCTCAAAGGATACCGGCGGTCCCACCGGCAGGTCATCGGTCATTTTGTCGACATCCAGATCAACCCCGGGAAGGGTGCCGGCGATCTTCCGGGCCATCAGCAGGGTTTCATTAGAATCCTGGGTCCAAAACTCGCGATCTACCAGGTCGAGAATGATGCGAGCGGCGTTGGGAGAGGAGCCGGCATCGCCGAAATCGTCGCTTTGGCTACCGCTACCCACACTAGCCGCCATCACCCTCAGGTCCGGCAGCTGACTAAGCTTGGCTTCGAGCTTGGAAGTGATCTCGTTGGTACGTTCGATTTGGCTGCCGGGCGGCAGATCGATATCGACTTTGATCTGCTTGGGTTTCTCTTCGGAGATCAGCTCCGTGCCGTTGTTGAAGGCCGCGAATAGGCCACAGCCGATCAAGAAAACCACCAGGGTACCGGCGAGGGTGAGGCCCCGATGGTCCAGGCTCCAGGCGAGCAGGCGCCCGTAGGCTTCGCTGATGCGTCCGCCCCAGCGGGTAAGACGGCTCCTAATTGCCCCCTGGGTCTCGCCGCCGGACGGCGGAGTCGCGCGCATGAAGATGGAGCAAAGCACCGGGTTGATGGTGAACGCCACCACCAATGACGAAACCAGGGCGATGCAAACGGTCAGCGGCAAGTAGCTCATGAAGTCGCCGATGAGGCCCGGCCACACGAAGAGCGGCGAAAAGGCACCGACGGTGGTCAGGGTGGACACCAAAATGGCGCTGTCGACCTCGTGGGTGGCGCGTAGGGCGGCCTCGAGCCGCGGTGTGCCTTCCTGCATGTGACGGTAAATGTTCTCGATCACCACCACCGCGTTGTCCACCAACATGCCCACCGCCAGCACCAGGCTGAAGAGCACCACCATATTGAGGGTGACCCCGGCCATCTGTAGGGTGACAAAGGTGAGCAGCAGGGAGAAGGGAATCGCCAAGGCCACGAAAACGGCGTTGCGCAGGCCGAGGGCAAACATCAAGACCAAAAGGACGAGAAAGAGACCCGAGAGAATGCTGTTTTCGAGGTCTTTGACCTGGAGGTGAATCTCTTTGCTGGCGTCGCCCAAATAATCGACCCGCAGACCGGCGGGCCATTCGCGGCTCATGCGGTCGACCGTCGCCTTGACGTCGTCCACCACTTGAATGACGTTGGCGCCTACCCGTTTTTGGATCGTCAACGCCACAGATTCCCGGCCGTCTACCCGAGCGTAGGACGAACGATCTTCAAATCCGAACCGCACCTCCGCCACATCGCGGATGAAAATCGGTTTGCCGCCACGGCTGGTGATCACGAAGTCGCCGATTTCTTTCGGATCCTCCACCTCGCCCGGAATTCGCACCGCGTAGGTCAGCGGGCCGAGATCCAGGTCGCCGCCAGGAATCGAGACGTTCTCGTCCTCAATGGCGGTTTTGACATCGTCCAGGGCCAGATCGTAGAGGGCCAGGCGCCGAGGGTCGACGTCGACTTGGACCTCCCGTTCCAATCCGCCGACCAAAGTCGCGGAAAGCACTCCGCCCACGGTTTCAAACTCGTCCTGTAGATCCTCCGCGATTTGTTTGAGCACCACCGGGCCCACGTCACCCGACAGATTTACCTGGACAATAGGGACATCCGAAAAGCTGACCTCTTTCAAGATCGGCTCTTCGGCGTCGTCGGGAAAGTCGACCTTGGCCAACTCGACCCGATCCCGAACCCGCTGCAGGGCCACGTCCACATCGGTTCCAGATACGAATTCCACCGACACCAACGAAACGCTCTCCATGGACTTGGAGGTCATCTTTTTGACCCCCGTCAATCCCGCCAGCTCTCGTTCTAAGGGGTGGGTCAGTTGTTGCTCGACCTCGGTCGGTGCGGCCCCGGGATATTCCGTGGACACGAAGAGGATAGGAATCTTGATGTCGGGATATTTTTCCCGCGGCAAGGTGAGGTACGAGAACACACCGGTGACGATCAGGGCGACCATCAGAAACAGCACGGTGGATCGGCTGTTTAGGGAGACGTCGACGAAGCGCATCTCAGCCCTCCGCCGGCGCTACAAGGTCTTCAGGGGTTACAGGGTCTTCAGGGGTTGCAGGGTCTTCAGGGGCGCCATCTTGATCGACGGCGTCTTGAACGGTGATTTTCTGACCGGGACTCAGGCGCAATTGGCCTTGGATGATCAGCCGGTCCCCGCTTTGTAATCCCTCGGTGATCACCACCTGCTGGGCGCCGATTACGGGCCCCAGAAGGATCTTGCGTTGGGCTGCTCGATCCCCTTCGGCGACGTAAACCACATGCCCCTGCTCCAGTTCGACGACCGCGGCGAGGGGGGCGAGCACGGCGTCGTCGAGTTCCCGTCTTGCCACCCGTACCCGAGCTGCCAACCCGGGGCGCAAGCGACCGTCGGGATTGGCAATTTCAACGACCGCCTCCAAGGTCCGGCTGCTGGGATCGAGTTCGGTGGCGAGGCGCACGATCTCACCTTCGAAGATCTCACCGGGGAAAACATCGACTTCGACCCGCGCGGTCTGCCCGGTTTTCAGGAAAGGCACGTCCGACGACGGGGCCGTGGCTCTGACCTCTAGGGTGGCGGTATCCACCAACTCCAAGAGGCCTTGGCCGGGACTGACGTAATCACCGACCTCGGGGTGAACCACAGCGATCGTGCCGGCCCAGGGCGCGGTGACCTTGGACTTTTCGAGATCCAATTGGGCGGACGCGAGCTGTGCTTCCGCCACATCGCGGGCGGTTTGGGCGTCGAGGAATTGCATTTGGGTGATCGATCGACGCTCCAACAAGGCTTGGGCCCGCTCGAATTGCAGCCGACGTTGCCGTTCCACGGCTTGGGCTTCTGCCAAGCGCTGTTTCAAGCTGCGGGTATCGATGGCGACCAGGGTTTGACCGGCCGCGACCCGTTGTCCTTCCTCGACATGGATCGCATCCAAGGTGCCAGGTATCTCGGCGGCAAGAACCGCCCGTCGATGGGCATGCAGCTCCGCCGGCAGGGTGGCTTCGTCGATGATCGATTGGCTCTCGATCAGCCGGGTGGCGACCGTCACTGCACGATCGGCAACCGGGGTCGGCGCGGGTGTGGCTTCGCTTTCGTTTTGACCACAGCCGGTGAGCCCGGCTGCCGACAAGACCAAGACGAGGCCCCATGCAGGTGCGCTCAGAAAAGGCGGGCCCGAGCCCAAAGAAGATAGTTCGAGACGGCGGCTCATACGGCGGCTCATGGGGTGATGTCCTCGTCGGCGGTAGCCGGGGCAGGGGGAAAGAAGTTGAATGCTAAGGAAGGTTGCAGACCCACCGCCCGTCGTAATCGAGCGAATTGAATCAGGCTGTCGAAGAAGGCCGCCTCGGCCTCCAGCTCTTGGTGAATGGCGCGGTCCTGGGCGTCGAGCAGGTCTGCTTGCAAGGCGACTCCCAGCCGATAGCTTTCGGCCGCCACCCGTGAGGCCTCACCGGTGGCTTGGGCCGCGATTTGGGCGGCCCGCAAGCGTTCGACCGTGGTGTTGTAGTCGGCGAGGCTGCGCTCGATTTCGTATCTGACGGAGCGCACGAGGTCTAATCGTCGCCATTTGAGCTGATCCCTCTGGCTGTCCAGCTGGGCCAGTTGCCCCTTGCGTCGGCCACCGTCGAAGAGCTTCCAAGTCAGGCCCAGGCTGACCCGCCAGTCGTCAAAGAGCGAGTCTTCGAAATCGTCCAGCAGACGCACCTGCCGACCGTAGGCTCCCGCCAGGTCCACTTGGGGTTTGCCGTCGGCGCGGGTCACCACCCGCTGTCGATCCAAGGCGTCGGTTTGGAGGTCGAGATCCCGAAGCTCCGGTCTGAAGCGCTGGGCCAATTCCAAGAGTCGTCCGCTGGCAGGCATGCCGGTTGTCGGCTCTGCCCGTGGGGGCACGGCCAGCTCTAAATTTTGGTCGGCGGGCCAGCCGATCAGGGCCCGCAAGCGGCTTTCCGCGGCTTTGACGTTGCCATCGGTCTGCGCCAGATCCGGGCCCACCTGGGCGACCGCAGCCGTGGCGCGCAGACGTTCGAGCTCCGTGGCCTCCCCTAGGTCGTAGCGATCTTGGACGACCTTCAAGGCTTCCTCGCGGGCAGCTCGTTGCGATTGCAGGCTGTCCCTTGCCGCGCGCGCAAACATTAGGGTGAAGTAGGTTTCTGCCACCTCCAAAGCAAGGTTCAGGCGCGCGGTGTGGATCTGGGATTCGGTGATATTCACCACCAGCTCCGCTAGCTCGATGGCGGCGCGAACCTTGCCTCCGGAGTAGATGGGTTGCTCCACTTCGACCGCCAGGCTCCACAGCTCTTGCTCACCGGGCACGAAATCCGGGAACATTTCGATGATGTCTTCGAAGTCGGGACTGTTGAGCAGCGAAGGATTGCGGGATCGATTCCATGAGCCGGCCAGCTCCACCTGGGGCCAGGCGTCGGCCCCAACCTCGGTGACGCCTCCGGCAACTTCGGCGCGTCGGGCCAGCTCCGCTTGGAATGCTGCGTTGAAGCCGAGAGCCCGGTCGATGATTTGCTCCAAATTTTGGGCTTCCGTCGGGGCCGGGGTTTGAGCAGCGGGCGAATCCGCGCAGACGATTGCAGGGGCGAGCACGAAACATGCGATGGGCAGCCAGAGCCTGATCTTGGCACGCCGGTTAGACCGGTGGTGCGCCAGGCCTTGGGTTTTTTCCGAACTCATGACTCTGCCTCGCCGGCAGGAGGGCTGGTCACGCCGGCCCAAAAGATTTGCCATAGCCCATCCAGGTTTTCGAGATATTCCGATCGGCGCTCAGGTAGGAAAACCTGGCGCGTCAAAATACCGTCGAGCAGCACTTGCCAGCTCAGGACTAGGATCGTCGGTGATCTCTGCGGGATCTCGCCCGCCTCCATGCCTTGCACGAAAAGTCTCCGAAGCCGGGCTTGGTATTCCACTCGATGTCTGTCGATCAGCTCTTGGACCCGCTCTGCCACCTCACCCGAGACTTGGGAGACCGCGGCACGGCAGAGGGCCGTGGCGTGAGGGTCGCTGACCGCGAAACCGACCGCCGACTCCAGGTGTCGACGCAGTCGTTCGGCGCAAGTGCCCTCGGTTTCAAGGGTGGGTCGTGACGCCTCGCGCCATTGGTCCAGGCTTTTTTGGAACAGATCCAGGAAGAGTTCGTCCTTAGACCGGTAGTAGTTGTAGAGGCTGGGTTTGCGGATACCCAAGCGGCCGGCGATTTCCGCCAAGGACGTGCCCGAATAACCGCGAGCCGCGAATAGCTCGAGAGCCACCTGGGCCAAACGATCGGCGGTGGACATCTCGGGATTTGCAGGCTCTGCCACGGGCCGGCGGCTTTGCGAAGGAATTGGGGACACCTTGATCTCCTAATGGGCAGCTAACTAGGGCCTATCCAGAAATGCTGTCGCGGGCGTCGGCCGGATGGCCTGCGGGCGT
>CBDUGP010000162.1:0-16219 GCA_965366625.1 uncultured bacterium | reverse complement strand
AGACACGCTCGCTTTCCGTGCTCGGATCACCGCGCCTTTTAGATCCTCGAAACCCATTTCTGGACAGGCCCTAGCCTAGTAGTCTAGTCGGTCGTCAGCTCCAAGCTGTCGATCACCACCGCGCCGGTGGAATATCCCGGCACATCGAAGTAGAAATAAATGAATCGCACCGTTTCTAAATCAACGTTTCTAAACGCCGAAAGGGGCACACGAACCGTGGTTAAAGCGCTTTTGGAGTAGTCGACCCATTCCACGCCGAAGGGTGTGCTGACCGGTTTGATGAACACATCGGGCGCCGGGATCAGTTGATAGTCACCTGCGCGGACTTTGCCGCTCCAGCCTGCACCGGAGTACAGTCGTATGTGGAAGTTCTGGGCTTCGCCCGGGGTGTTGTAAATGTTTTTGTAGACCTGAGCCATACGCACGCTCAGGTGCTCGAAGTCGGAGAAGTCCCGTTGGCTGCCGTAGGGGAAGATGTTGGTGTTTGGGATGTACCAGCGGACGGAGCGCAAACCGGATGACGTCCAAGAAATGCGCAAGCCACGGCTGTCGTGGGGTGACGACGGAATCATCTGGTGCATCTCGCCTTCGAGCAGGGTGACGATGCCGGTGGTGTCGACCACCGAGCCGCCCACGGTGCTGGTGCCGGTGACGCCGTTTTCGAAGTTGTCGATCACCCGACGACGTGACGCCGACGAATATTGGGGATAAAGCTTCGAGCCCATCAGCGACGCCGGGCGGGTGCTGTCGTCGAGCACGCCCTTGAATTGGGTGTCGCCGAAGGTTTTCCAACGCAACATGGCGGTGGCATAAGCCTTGGCCACGTCGCGCCCTTCCACGGTGCCGGTGAACATGTCGACGTCGTCCATAAAGTCGCGGTGTTTGGCACCGTAGACGTAAACCATCGCTTTATCGAGTTGGTTGGGGTTGAAGAATCCTTCGTGAGACGTTTCCACCCCGGCCCGATCGTAAACGGCGAACATGGTCTTCTGGGGCGTGGCGTTGGCGCCGCTGGCAGTGGATCCGTCCACATCCCCGTCACGGGAGCTGTAGATGCCCATCAGGCCGCCGATCATGGAGCCGTTGAGCACCTCGCGGGAGTCTGATCCGTTGGATCCACCGCCGTCGGTGGGCGCGATGGGCACCACGGCGCGGATGTCGAAGTCGTCGACACCGAGGCCGGAATTGGTGCCGAGCATGCGACCCGCGGTCACCGCACCCTCGCCGCCACGGCTATGGCCGATGAATATCACCTCGTCGGAAAGCCGAGTGCGCCACGGCCACCAGGAGTGCAAGGCGTTCAAATAGCTGATGGCATGTTGCCCGCGCTCCTCGTTCGATCCACTGTTGGTGATGCTGGCGGTCACAAAACCGTTGCGCGCCAAATGCGCCATGAGGAATCGGTGGTCTTGGTGACCCATGCCCACGCCGTGGGTGAAAATCACCACGGGACGGCCGGAAGGCGGACCGGTCGCCGAGTTGCAAGTGGAGGACGGCCAGCGGATCTGACCGGTGATCGTGCCCAGGCCATCGCTAGGGTAATTCCAGTTGTAGTTGTGGATGTAATAACAAGGGTAAGTGGTATAAGTCGATGGATCGGCCATAACCTTGCTAAACGCCACCGGGTCCGACTCCGACGGGAATTCGAGGGCAGAGGCATCGATCGGCCATTGGGCCCAATCCGTGGGCACGGCGGTCCAGGAAGCCGGCTGCCCGTCGACGACTTCGAATTCGTAAGCGGTGGACAGCTCGGAGGCGATTTGAGCTTCGAACTCCTCGAAACCATCGAATTCCGGGGAGACCTCATGACTGTAGTCCTCGTCCCAAATGTCCACGCCACCCTGATTGATCGGCAGGGTGAAAATCGAATCTAGAGACGGCGTGCTGTGGGCCTGAATTTCCAGTTGATAAATACCGTCGGCCAGGGCTTCGAGCCATAACCGGTCGAAAACCTGAACCGACTCGCCACGGGTGCGGGCCCGCTCGATTTCGTCGCTAAAAAGCAGGGTACCGTCGGCGTAAAGCTGACGGGTGATCACCAGATCCACAGGTGAGCTCGCCGCGCGGGCGACCTTGCCCGAATCCGAACCCAGCTCGCCGATCCGCAGCTCGAGAGATTGATCCTTTTCCACCAGCTCCATGGGCTGTGCCGAAACAACCGCCGCGGCGGTGAGACCGCTCAAACAGAAGGCCAAACCAGTGATCAACCACCGGTTCTGAGTTGATTTCGAAAACATGGTTTCTCCTAAACAGGGCCGACGGCTCCCAGGTCGATGGGGTCGTCGACGTCAAACAAAGGGTGTGTAGAAATTCATCGTTGAGACCCGATGTTTATAAACCACCCGTCCGGAATTCGGCCTACCCAAAGGCTTACGAAACCCTTACCAATGCCTTCGGCCCTGGTAGATAGTGGTGTATTCGCCTTTCAGATCGCGCCACCCATGGAGCCGGCAAGACGGTCGGCCGCCGAACCCGGTCGATCTCCACCAGGAAGCGGAGCACCAGCCCAGAAGGATTCAGCACTACAAAAAACGGAACTTGATGGTCCCTTTCGCGGCAATCCTTCGCGTATTAGATATCAAACGTGAAAATCGCGTTTGGTTCTGGTCCAAGGAAAGCTGGACATTCCGATAATCGGAAAAACTCGAAACGGATTGTCCACATCCATTCATCGTAAGCTTCATTGAAGCAAGGAGAACCTGACTATGGCCACAGCACCAGAAGGAACCTACCAACGCACCTGTCGCAATGTTAAATTCGTCGGCCCGGATTCCAATGGCCGCTACGTTATCAAGGCGGAATGCGAGACAGTGAGCGGGCAGTGGGTTGAGACCGAACTCAAATACGACATCGCCAACTGCGACGGCAAACTCACTTGGGCTCCGAACGGCTGCTAGAAATTCCGAGACGAGTACCACTTAGGGCCAAGGGTGAGCGCAATCCCCTTGGCCCTTCGGCTTTTTGGGGCCCTTATTAGCGCTTGCCGAAATATCCGAAACATCGGGACAAGCCCCGCCCTACGTCATCTTGTAGGTGGCGCGGGCTCGTGCTCGGCGTAAACTGTGGCTCTGATGGATTGGACCCTTGGCCTGTCGGTTTCGGTGGCTTGAAGGGCTTGGATCGTGGTGCGAATCCGTGTTCTTATTTGTTCTCCTTACTCGCTTGTATTACGCTTTAGCTATGAAAGCAACGCTGACTTCCAAGGGCCAAATCACGATTCCAGCGCCCATCCGGCGGCGTCTTGGTCTCAAGCCTGGCCAAGTCCTCGAATTTGACGAGAGCTCTCCCTATCTGTTGGCGACGCCCGTTTTCGATGAGAAGGCCATGAGAGCCCTCGTGGGTTGCACCGGCGACAGAATGGTGACGACGTCCGACGAATGGCTCGATGAGACCCGGGGTCCGGTCGAAGACGAGCGATGAGGCTCGCCCTCGACACCTCGATACTCTTGACGATCTTCAAGGGTGAGCCAGGTGCCGAAGCGTGGATGGAGGCGCTGATTTCGGCGCGTCGGCACCTCATTCCCGATTTCCTGATCGCTGCTCACGCCCAAACTCAGGCGGACTGTCTAGCCGCCCGGGATCGCGGGTACTTGCGCAACTACTTTCCTGACCTTGCCTTGCTCGATCCGCAGCCGGACCTTGGCCCATAGGGTTGGCAGGGCTTCGCTCGTTGTGTCGGCAATGGCCGTGTTGGAGCTGGTTTGAGCGAAGATCGCCACGACCGTCTCTCCGAGGCTTTGGATCGAGCATTGGACCTTGAAGGTCCGGCGAGACTGGAGTTTCTCGATGTCTTGCGCCGAGAGCAGCCCGATTTGATCGACGAGGTCTTGGGTTTGTTGCAGGTGGAAGAGGATGTGGAGACTCATTTTTTGGGCAAGCCGGTGGTGGTGGCGGAGGGTCTTTTCGACGAAACGGCTTCGGGCCATGCGGAGCCGGTGACCGAGCCGCTTTTGAAGGACTCGGACTCCCCGAGTGTCATTGGGCCCTATCACTTGCAGGAGCTGTTGGGCACGGGCGGCATGGGAAAGGTCTTCTTAGCGGAGCAGACGGAGCCCCTGCAACGCACGGTGGCTTTGAAGCTCATCCGCAGCGGCTTTCGCGACGCTGCCGCCAGGGCCAGATTCGAGGTGGAGCGTCGGCTTTTGTCTCGCCTCGAGCACCCAAATATTGGCCGCATTCTCGACGCCGGCACCACCGAAGGCGGATTCCCCTATTTCGCCCTGGAGCTGGTCCAAGGTGAGCCCCTCGACGAATATTGCAATCGTCGATATTTGACCCTGAACGAGCGGCTCGAGGTGATGATTTCCATCTGCCGGGGAGTCGAGCACGCGCACCGCAAGCAGATCATCCACCGGGATCTGAAACCTTCGAATATTTTGGTCGCCGAAATCGACGGCCGACCGGTGCCCAAAATTATCGACTTCGGTATTGCCGAATCCTTGGACCATCCGCGCTCGGATCGAAATTCCGAAGGGGATCGGATGATCGTCGGTACGCCGGCTTTCATGAGCCCAGAGGCGCTGGAGGGTTTGGGTGACCTCGACACACGGACGGATGTCTACTCCCTCGGGATTTTGCTCTACCTTTTGTTGGCCGGCCATCGTCCCTTTGAAGGGCAATCCCTGGGGGATCTCCACTTTCGGGTGACGAAGGAGGATCCGCCGGCTCCGAGCACACGCCTCTCCACCTGGAAAACCGAAGGGCAAGAGGCCGCCGAGATCGCTGACCGGCGGCGCATCACCCCTCAGCAATTGCGTCGTCGCCTCAAGGGGGATTTGGATTGGATCACCCTGCGGGCCATCGCCAGGGATCGGGAAGCCAGATACGGCTCCGCAGCTGCCCTAGCCGACGATTTGGAACGTTATCTGAATCGACTGCCGGTGGCCGCGAGGCCGGCAACCCGCAGGTACCGGGTCGCCAAGTGGGTCCGTCGTAACCGAGGAGCGGTGGTTGCGGTGGTGTTGCTCAGCCTGTTGGCCTGTGGCTTGCTGATTCAAGACGTCCGGGCGCGGGCGCGCACGGAGCGACAAACCCGGGCCAGCGAAGAGCTGACACGGGAAATAGAACGGGTGGAGTGGCGGCTTCGGGTGGCCCACCTCTTGCCGCTTCAAGACTTGAGCCCGGAGCTGGAGTCGATCCGTCAAGGGATGCGGCGATTAAAGTCCAATATTCCCTCCATGTATCAGGGGGCCCAGGGGCCCGGTGCCTATGCGCTCGGGCGAGGGGCCATGAGCCTGGGAGATTGGCGCGAGGCCAGGCGGCATCTCGAACAGGCCTGGGGGCTCGGTTATCGACGTCCGGAAGTGGCGTTGGCCCTGGGCTCGACCCTCGGTCAGTTATATGAGAATCGGCTGGATTCCATCGATCGATTACCGGATCGCAAGAGTCGTGAAAAGCAGATCGAGTTGGCGGAGCAGAATTTGCGCGACCCCGCGTTGGAGATGTTGAAGCAGGCTCAGACCGACCTCACCCTTCCTGACTTGCTGGCTGCGCGCATCGCTTTTTACGAGGGCGATCTGGATCTCGCTTTGAAGAAAAGTCGCTCGGCGGTGGCGAGTCGTCCTTGGCTTTATGAAGCGAAATTTCTCGAAGCGCAAATCCTTCAGCGTCAGGCGCCTGGGCTGGGCGGCGACGATCGAGAAGCTGTTTCTGAGGTCCTCGCTAGAGCTGAAGCGGCGGCTCTCGAAGGTTTGGAGGTGGCTCGGAATAGCCCGGAAGGCCATTTGAGGTTGTGTCGAATCCGAAATCGGCAGATGAGCCACTCCTTGCGTTATTCCCTGGGCGGTATTCCCGAGCTGCACGAGAGAAGCTTAGCGTCTTGCGTGGCGGCCAGAAAGATTAAACCCGGCCTCGTCGAAGCTCACCTGGAGGAGGCTTCGATTTGGCTCAATTTTGCCGACTATCAGGTCTGGGACCTGCGGCAAGATCCCTCCGGCTCGCTGGTCCGGCTCGCCGAAAACTTGAGCGCCGTCTCCGCCTCGATGGACGATCCCGATCTCTATTTGCCGGAGGTTGAGCGGCTCCACGGCATGGGCGACAGAATGCTGTCCACACACTTAGAGCAGATGGGTTTGGATCCGAGGGTAGCTATGGATTCAGCGATCGCCCATTTTGAGAAAGCGGTCGAATTGCAGCCCGACGAATACTTCGTCAACTCGGAGCTGGGGTTGATACTCGCCTCTCGGGCCAACTACGAGCGACATCGGGGCAAAGACGCGCTGAACTACTATCAACGAGCGGAGAAATACGCTCGGATCGCCATCGAACTCGATCCGGATCGGCTGCTCGGTCATACCTATCTTGCCCAGGCGCTTTTGCGACGGTCCGAATACCAAATAGATATCGGTGTGGATCCGATCCCACTGCTCGACGAAGCCGATGCGGCCCTGAATCGTTCGAATCAAATAGATCAGGGACGCATCGCGGTGTTGAGCACCATGACTGCGACTGCGCTGATGCGAGGAGTTTGGCTGGCCAAGACGGGTGAGGACCCCTCGCAAGCTCTTCAGGCGGTGATCGACTCGGCGGACGAAGCACTTCGTTATCATCCCAATGCACCTTTTCCGGGACTCATGAAGGCGCAAGGCTATTGGGGATTGGCTCGTTTTGCGCTGGTTCAGGGGCGGGATCCAGAGCCCTTTATGGAACAGGGACTGGATTGCTACCACCGGGGCATAGAGGTTCTTCCTTCATTACCCGGTCCCTATATTGAACTCGCCGACTTCGAAATAACGATGGCTCGTTATTCACAAACCCTCGGGCGATCCCCCGTGACCTATGCTGAGCAAGGGATCGCGAGGGCCCAAAAGGCTGTGGATTTGGATGCCGAACGAACCGATGCCCTGCGGCTCAAGGGAGCGGGCGAGGCGATCGTCGCCGCCTGGCGGGCGGAACGGGGTGAAACAGATCCCACGCTTTTCGACTCCGCCCTAAAATCTCTCGAAGGCGCGTTGGCTGCGGCCCCCCATGTGGCGGAGCACCATTTAGAGATGGCTCGCGCGCTGTGGTTGCAGGCGAAGTGGTTGAAATCGAAGTGGGCCCAGGATTCGGCCGAGCCGGTGAAGCAGCGCGGGTTGGAACATGCACGACGTGCCTATTCCTTGGATCCATCGTCGGCCGAAGCGTTGGCGATTGAAGGCGCGATTCTCATGTTGGCCGACGACAGTCGGGCGCTCGGCCGAAACAAGATCCTGGCGGCGATTGAGCAGAACGCCAATTTGGAATGGCTGTGGTCTCCGGAGCTTTAGTGGGACCGGCGGTAGCTCCGCAGGAAATAAACCACTAAGCCGACCAACATGGCGGCACCGGCGGCGAGCAGGTTGTCGAGGGTGGCGCTGGCGGCGAATCCGAGGGCCAATAGGGCGGCCAAAATGGGGATCGTCGGTCCGCCGGGCAGCCTGAAGGCCCCTGGCCGGGCCGGCATTTTGCGGCGCAGCACCGGAACCGCCAACGCCGTGCCCAAATAGGTGATCAGCCTGGCCACCACCGACAGAACTGCCAGGTGCACGAAGGAGCCGGTGAGCGCTAGGGGTAGAGCCAAAAGGGTTTGTAGGGTGAGGGCCGCTGCCGGGGTCCTAAATTTGGGATGGACCTGTCCCAGGGCAGCTGGGAAATAGCCGTCTTTGGCCAAGGCGAAGAGGTATCGAGGGCCGGCGAACACGGAATTGGCGGTGGTGCCGAGGATCGAAAGCGCGGCGCCGACGGTCAACAGCAATCCACCGAAGGGGCCGATGAATCCGACTGCGGCGTCGGCGAGGGGTGTGTCGGACTGCGCGATCTCGTCCAAGGTGCCGAGGGCGACGGCCTGCACGAGCACATACACGGCGGTGACGATGGCGATTTGGGTCACCAGGGCGAAAGGAATGTCGCGCTGGGGATTCTTATGCTCACCGGCCGCGGCCGCGGTATTTTCAAATCCGGCGAAGGCGTAAAGCAAGAGCAGGGCAGCGGCACCGAACCCACCGGTTCCGTCCGCTTGACCGATCAGTCGCTCAAAGGAAAACGCGAAGATGCCGGCTGCGACGAACACCGCCAGCGGCACCAATTTGGCCACCGCCAACACCACCGACGTTCGGGCTCCGGAGCGCACACCGATCAGGTTGAGCAGGTAGAGCGCGAGAATCGAAAGGGTGATGGTGGCCCAACGTCCCCAGCCTTGGTCCACGCCGGGCCACAGGAAAGCGAGCGCTTGGGCGAATCCCGCGGAAAGGGAAGCGACACTGGCGACCCGGGTCAACCAGGCCATCCAACCCACCTGGAAACCGATCAGGTCACCGAAGGCGGTTTTGGCGTAAAGGTAGGAGCTGCCGGTTTCGTCGAAATGGGTCGCGGCCTCGGCAAAACAAAGCACCACCAAGAGGACCGCCGAACCCGCCAGCGCCACCGCCCATACGCTGGCCGGCCCGAGCAAGAGCGCGGCAGCGGCCGGCAGCAAATAAACACCGGATCCGATGACGTCATTCAAGGCCAGGGCGACGATTTGCCAGCGGGTGACCGCTCGTTTCAGGGCGGGAGCGCTCATCGGGGATTTTTCATGGGGAGTCGGGTCCTAGGGTGGCTTCGAGCCATTGGGCGCTTAGGCTGCGGGCGAGAGCCGCATATTCGGCGTCGTCGGTACAGAGTTTGGCCACGAGCCTGTCGAAGCCTTCAGGAGTCAGCAATCCCTCTCCGAGCATGGCCACGAGCTCGTCGAAATTTTGGGCGACACGAAAGCGCTCGTTGATCAGGGATTGGCGATCCAGGCCGCAGCGATCGATGGTGATTTCGCCTTCCTCCGTCAAACCGTGAATCTGACCGAATTCGTCGAAGGCGAGGTGGGGCTCGGGATCGGTCTGGAAAGGATTCAACAACAACGGGGCCTCCGCAAACTCGACGCCTGGTTCCATGGTTCCCCTCGGGTCGCGCACAGGAAAGCTGTTGCGTTTCCAAGTGCGGTTGCAGGTGGCGCAGGAATAGAGGTAGTTGGTCCATTCGTAGGCCAACCACCAATAACCCGGATGACTTTCGGGGCCATGGGCTCGACCCGGAGACTGGCCGCCGCTGTCGTCCCGGTTGCCTGGGGAGAGGGGCTCGCAGACGGCGGTCTTCGGCCGATAGTGCTCTACATCGCCCGGCTGTGCGGCGCTGATGCGTGTCTCACAAAAAGCACACTTACCTTCGAATTGGGCTTGGCAAAAGAGGTGTTTGTATTCCGACCATAGATTTTTAAAATCCCGCGATGGAGGAATCTCACCGCGATTTATGGCGTCGAGGATTTTCTCTCGTGCTTTCTGAACTTTCTTCCAACCGGATTTTTGATCGGCGGCTTGGGGCTCCGAGTTGCCGAAGGCCTCCGGCTGAGGAGGAAAAACGGCTCGCATATCGATCACGGCTCGGGTTCCTCCCTCTCGAGAGAGGAGAACGACCGGGAGCGAATCCGGCGGCGTAATAGCAGCGCCGCTTCGCGCACCTCATCGGCCGGCGGTGCCGTTTCGGAAGCTTCCGCCGTTGAGTCCCCGTCTTCGAGGATCTCGTGCGCTGCTGCCTCCGGGGACCCAGACCCGGCGCCGAGTTCCGCTCGCTCCAAGGCATCTAGACCTCGAAAACGACGACCCGGCCTGCGGGCTCGGCCGGCCGAACGGCTTTGACTCGCCGAAAGGCTCTGACTCGCCAAACGACGAGTTTCTTCAACGATCTCGATCGCCATGGGTTCGAGGGGAGATTCAAACAACCGGCCGATGTGTTCCTCAACCGCGGCCCGGTGTTGTCGAATAACCTCTTTCGGCTCCCGATTACGGACCGCTTCCTGAAAACGCTGCAACAGGCCTTCGGACTCTTGGTCCAGGGTGCTGACGAGGCCGAACCACTCGCCCCGCAGCACGGTGTCGACCATCCGCCTTTTCGGCGAGCGCAGGGGCCAGATCGCCTGGGATCGGCGCAGATCCAAGCCGTACAGCTCGGAATCGCCGCTATTGACGATCACCAGGGGGGATTGGGTGGTCGCCACGATCTGCAGGTGAGGAAAGAGGCGCCGCAGGGCTGGGATCAGCCGTTTTTGTTTGGCGGGGTGCAGGTGCAGGTCCAAAAGGTCGACCAAGGCGATGCCACGTGGCGAGCCGTCGCGCGACAGGTGATCCGCGATCCAGCATCGATGACAAAGGTCCAAGAACCAGTGGGCAGTTGCCCGATAGCCGTCGCCGAGGGCCGCAAACGGCAGGCTGCCCCAGGGCCCGGTGACGTGCACATCCGTGGTGCCGGTTATCTCAACCCAAGAGCTTGCTATCGGGCCCGTTGCCGATCCATCGATGGGTGTTGGAATGGGAATCTGCCAAAGCTCGAAGAGGTGCTCCACCACGCCCTCGAATTGGCTAGGCGATGCTTGGTCGTGCAGGACCTTCAGGGCTTCGCCGGGATCGATCGATGTCGGATAGTCGACAAATAGGCCTGCTAGAGCTTGGGATCGTTGAGACGAGGAGAAAGGCTCGATGCCGGGGTCGATCCCGCGCGGCACGCCGTAACCGCCGGCCCAAACCGATTGCCAAGGGAAGGGTTGGGGCTCCAGGGTTCGTTCGACGCTCAAGGAGCCGTCGGCGTCCATGAGCACCACGGTTCGAGTCCGATATCGGGTGCGCGGGTCTGCCGGGTCGATGAAAGTGATGTCGATTTCCGGCGAGCCGGGTTCGGCCGATGGTTCTTCGGAACTAGAGGTGTCAGATCGATCGACGCGGTTCCAAAGACCGTCAAACCGTTCGAGCAGACTCTCGGTGACTTTTTTTGGGCTCGAGCCGAGGGCAAGGGCTCGTAGCAAGGTGGTCTTGCCGCCGCCGTTGTGGGCGAGCGCCACGGTGAGGCTTCTGGGAGTCCCATCCTCTTCTAAGAAGCTCAGATCGAGCTTTTCGAATCCACAAAGGTTGCGGATTCGCAGATGTTTTAAATAAAGGTTCGGGCCGGGATCGGGCATATTCTTTCGTCCTTCATAGACCTGCTCACGACAATCGGCTGCGGTCAGACGGCTCTAATCAGCCGTCGCTACGGGGGTGCGTCCTTTGGATCTTATCGTTTTTTGTGCTGGGCAGGTCGAGCCGGCGACTCCACCGAGCCAAAAGTGGATGGACCTTAGATTAGATAGACGTGGTTTGAATGGGCAGGGTCAGCTGAAAAACAGCGCCCGGTCCGAGATCCGGCAGCAGCTCGAGATCACCGCCGTGGTCGAGCAAGATCTTGCGGCAGATGGCCAGGCCCAAACCCATGCCTTTGCCGATCACCCGGGTGGTGACGTAGGGCTCGAAGATTCGCTCCTGCAAGTTCGGGTCGACCCCGGGGCCGTTGTCGGCAACCCGAAATAGGACCATGTCCCCTTCGAGTTCGGCGGAAAAGATGACCTTACCGTCCTGGCGCCCTTCGCCTTCGAGGGCGAGGGACGCGTTGTCGCAAAGGTTGACCAGGACCTGGCGCAGCTGATCTCGATCGGCGGTGACCGGCGGCAGGTCCGCCGGGCTGTATTCGAGGCATAGGTTGGGCCACGCCGCTTCGAACACGCCGACGAATTCCGCCAACATGGCGTCGAGGTCGACGGCGGTTTTCGAAGGGCGAGGCAGTCGGGCGAAGGAGGTGAACTCCTGGGTGAAGCTGCCGAGCCGATCGAGCTCTTGGATCACCCCGCGGGCGGCTTGTCGCGCTTCCACTCGTCCGTCTTCGCGGTCCAACAGACCGTCGAGCCGCTCGAGTTCCAGCCGCGCTCCGGTCAGTGGGGTTTTCATCTCGTGGGCGTGACGCCGAGCCGCTTCTTGCCACGAAGAGAGGTTTTCCAGGGAAAGCAGGCGGCGCCGGTCTCGGGCCATGCGCCGGGAGGTTTGTTCGATCATGCGCGCAATTCGGCCGAGGGAATCGCGAGATCGCTCGCCGAGGTGCAGGTCGGTCTTGCCGGCCGCCAAATCCCTGAGGGCGGTGCCCAGGTGTTCGAGGCGTCGCTCTTCGTTGCGGGCTCGCCAAACCATGAAACCCACGGTCACCAACATGGCACCGCCGAAGACCACCAAAAGGATCAGCTCGTAGCGCCGGGCAAGTTGCTCACGGCTATGCTCGAGAATCGTCAAACGTTGGAGCAGGGTTTGGATGCGATCAAATCGCTGTCGATAATCGGCCCGATGCTCAGGGTCGGCGTCGGCCAAGGTTTTTTGGTCTTCGAGACTCTGCTCCAGGATCTCGAGGGTCTCTGGATGGGAGCCGAATGCCAACCACGAATCCGCCGCTTGGCGATGGAATAGGTGCAGGACCAAAGTGGCCGACAGGCCTAAAGCAATCGCCAGCAGCAACGGCGGCCACCACCGGCTCAAGGACGTCCCTTTCGGCCCTTTTTGACACGTTGCCCCGTCGGCTTGCGGCTGATCGGCACCTGCCAATGAAAGTCCATGATCGCGCGACGTTGGATCGAAGTGGCCATCAGTAGATTGAAGACCTCGCCGAGGGTTTCGGAGCGTTCTTCTGAAACTTGCCCTACGTTCTCGGCGTTGCCCCGTCCGGAGCGCTCGATGGATTCCGAGAACCAGCGCCGGGTGTCCTGCTCTTCGGAGCGAGAGAAGGGGATCACGTCGAGCTCTACCTTGAATCGGGTCTGGGCTGACGGCACGATGCTGCCGTTGAGTGGAATCACCTCTAAAGACAGCTCCTGCCAATGCTTGACGAGGGCTTCCAACGAGTCGAAATTACCTCGTTCGATATGGCCCGCCAAGTCCTCGGAGGCCAGCTGGTAGATTTCGTCCCACAGTTCGTAGCGGATCTGCACCCTGGCGCCTCCGCGCATGGCACGCCCGGCTTGGTCGCGACCGGTGACTTTGAGCAAGAAGGTGGTGGTCAGTCCGGTGTCGAGCTGGCGGCGGATCTCCGCCTGCTCGAGAATCGGCGGCAAGCGGGTCAGGGTCAGCCCGGAATCGCCGCTGGAAAGCAGCGGTGGAGGCTGCGCCGTGGCGTCCAAGCTCCACAAGCATCCGAGAGCCCAGAGGACCGCGACAGCGGCCAAGTGCAAAGGGCGAGCCCGCATCAGCCGTCCCGTCCGTAGTCGGCGATTTGAATGCTGAGGCGGAACAGCCCCCAGGAGTTTCTAAACACCAACGACGAGGTGAAGCTCTTGCGGTAGAGGGGGTTCTCCGCCAGGTCGAGCTGTGGGCTGACCCGGTCGTAACCGAATTCGAGGGTGTGTTCGAGCCGCAAATCGCCTCGGTTTCGGGTTTTGGCCGTGCCCCAGAGGCTGAGGGAATGGCGGGCGGTGAAATAACCCTCGATCACGTCGAGGTTTTCATCTTCCACCAAGCGCAGGAGCCGATCTGCACAGATGTCAGCGGTCTGCGTGAGGCAGTCGTCGATATCTTGGGAAGTGCGCCGTTCGATGATCGGCAGATTTTTGGTCTCTGCCACGCCCGCCGCCAGCCGGGCCGACAAAGAAACGGTTTGGCGTCGGGTCCAGCGCCAATGTTGCGACAGGGTGAAAGCGACTCGCAGCTGCTCGGTTTCGAATTTCGGCAGGTTCGGGTCCACACCCGGAGGCAGATCGATCGGCGCGTCGAAGAAGCCGTCGGTGAATACGGATAGCTTCGCATCCACCTTTTGGTAGTCCAGCGCCACGTTCCAAGACAACCCCTGGCTGGGGAAGATCGGATCGTCGGTGGAATCGTAGAGCAAGGTCAGCTCGAGCCGGGTCTGGTTTTGGTCTTCGTAGTCGAGGGTGGCCCGTCGGAAGAAACCCTGGTCGGTGTCGAGCACGTCGCGCCGCTCGCCCCGTTCCGAGTAAGTCTCGGTCGCCTGCAGGCGTAATTGGAATCGGTTTCGGAGAGGCAGGCCCAGGGTGATCTGGGCTTGCTGCAAATATCCCTCGTTGCGCCAACTGGAAAAGGTCGGATCGACGCCGAGGGGAAAAACTTGGATTGGGCAACACCTCCGGGTGGTCAAACCCAAGGACAAGAAGGCGCGACGATTAAAGAGGTTGTATTGGGTGAAACCCCCTTGCAGGCCTCCGTGGCTGGAAACGGAGCCGAACAACATGCCGTATTTGCCGACGAAGAACCGAATTCCCGCGAGGCCTCCGGGCGTGAAGGTTTTGTCTTGGCCGAGTAAGGAGTCGAAGGCTACGGAGTTGGTAAATCGGGTGTAGGTGGCGTCTTCACCGAAGAAAAAACGCTGGATCTCTTCGACGGTGATGACCAATCGATATCGACCCCGTTCACTGCCTTTGGAGAGCGCAAAGCCGGCGTCGAGGATGAACGGCAGCCGTTGGAGTCGAAAGACCGCTTGTTGGAGTTCGGGCTCGCTGTAGGAGGCTCCTTCCACCAACAGGGATTCGGCGATGATCAGTTCCGGTTTGATTTGATTCAGGCCGTTTACCTGAATTGACTCGATGAAAAGGGTCGGCTCTACACCGAGCAGGTCCGCCGAAGCGGGCTCTGCGGCCGGCCAGGCGCAGGCGAAGAGAATCAGCGCGAGGGCCGTCCACAGACGAGAATGGCCGAGGTGACGCCATCGGGCCCGATCGAAGGTCAATGGAGCGCTCCGAACGAAGGATGGGGCAGAGGGGTCGGCATGTGGAGAAGCATAGCGGTATCGACTTTCTCAGAGCGCGGCATGGTGAGTGTTTTTACCGCAGCTTATGGGATGCGGCTTTCTACGTGGTCTCGAAGGCAGAGTTTCGCCTGGGGTAGAGCAATATCAGTGCCGGCGGCCCCGGGCCCCTTGCGCGGTCACCGATCGAAGAATCGCTCGCACTCGGTGGCTCCCGGGTGGATCCCGAGGGTTTCCTGGCGACTTCGTGGCCGCTTCTAGGGTGTGAGCCCGGTCTGACGATCTCGACCCTGCGTGTTTGGATTTTCATACGCCAGAGGGCTTTGCGGGCGGCTCTCGGCGTAGGTTCCCCGGGGCGTTGAATGCACCCTTCGTGGCCTGATTGAGGGCAATGTCACGGATTGTGGGCGGTCAAAGTCCTAAATGTCTTCACAGAGGGGGCAAGAATACGTACAATCGGCGGCTCAGATACCTGTGTGGCCACCGGCCAGCCGCCCCGTCGCCGGACCTCGACGCCGCACACAAACTTAGATCGACCTGCCGGAACCCCCACTCGGCAGCTTTCCCTGCATTCAGGATTCGCGGCCCGATGCCAGGATAGTAGATGCCGCGCCCCTAGGAGACTCGAGGCCATGAGCGAGCGTTTGTCAGCCAAACAGATTAAGCACGACATTAGGGAGGACGAGGTCCAGTCCTTTCTGATCACAGCTATCGAGCGCTTCCAGGACAATCCGTCACTCTACATCGGAGTGATCGTTGGGATCCTGGCCCTCGGTGTCGGCATCACCGGCGGGGTGGCACTCATGGACAGTCGCGCGGCAGCCGGCCACGAGAGCCTGGCCACCGCCATGCGCTACTTTGAGGCACCGATCGTCGAGGCCGACGCCAAACCCGACGATGCCGCCCAGCCCAGCTTCGCAACCGAAGAAGAGCGTCGAGCCAAAGTTGAAGAAGCTTTGGGTCAAGTCAGTGGCTCCGCCGCGGATCTCGCAGAGCTCTACCAGGCCCGTTTGGCATTGGACTCTGGCGACACCGAGAAGGCTCGCAAGATCTGGGAGGATTTTCTGCGCTCCAACAAGAATCACGCCCTTGGAGTGGCCGTGCAGCTCAACCTGATCGAACTCGATCGAGCCGAAGGCAAGACCCAAGAAGTCGCCGATCGACTCCAACAGCAGCTCGACGGCACGGCCAAGACCCTGCCTGAGGACGTGATCCTCTTCCAGCTGGCCAAAACCCGTCAGGCCCTGGGAGAAACCCAGGACGCCAAGGATCTCTACCAACGCATCCTCGACGACTATCCGAGTTCCCCCTACGCCGCCGACGCCCGTCTGGAGACCACGGCCGGCTAACCTTCCGAGCCTCTCCGGTCGATGAAGAAAACGCACCCGCAAGGGTGCGTTTTGCGTTGGGGCAAGAAATCTGCTTCGGCGGGTGACCGAATACACCGTCGGCCCCAACGGCCCGTCGGCCATGCCCGGCAGCCTGCCGAGCAACGTCGGTTATACCTACGCTGTGGAGCCGAGCGTCCACGAGGCTCTGGCGGCCGGGGCGGAGTGGGTGGAGCTGTCGACGCCGATTCCGTTTTACGTCGAGAATTTCCTCGATTTCCCGGTCAACGACCCCGTGCCCGTGGGTCGCCCACGGAATCAATTCCGAGGAACCGATTTCGTTCGATCCACCGCGCCACGGA
>CBDUGP010000161.1:0-16306 GCA_965366625.1 uncultured bacterium | reverse complement strand
CTCAGAGCGCCGCGCCTTCCAGACCTTCGAAAAGGCCAAAACTGGACGGGCCCTAGTTAAGGGCCCAACTAGTTTTGATGCGTAGTGGATCGACGCGGCGACTTGCGCCCGTCGCTAGAAACTCACACCACCGCGGATATGTCGTCACAAAGTGATGGTGTATAGGATCTTATGCCGTTTCCGGCGTTGAGGGGCTCAAGGTCTCTGCCGTGCTCGGCTGGGCGCCCCCGGCTGGGCGCCCCCGGCTGGGCGCCCCCGGCTGGGCGCCCCCGGCGAGCTTAGGTGACCCACTTTTTTCCTTCGCTGGCCCATTTCTTTCCAAATACCCCACTTCTTTCCACTTGGCCCATTTCTTTGTCCATTTCAATCTGGATGCCCCATTATTTCCCAGTGATTTGACTCATTTTTTATCCTCGCAGGGGAATG
The DNA here is from genome assembly GCA_965366625.1 of uncultured bacterium. Lineage (GTDB taxonomy): Bacteria > Acidobacteriota > Thermoanaerobaculia > Multivoradales > J023 > JAUIJL01. Next base: position 15,880 of record CBDUGP010000161.1, on the reverse strand, counting down.
TTCGTCCGTCTTGGAGAATGAGGCGAAGTCAAATCCTTGATAGATCGGGCTTTGGACGGCCTTGCCGGGATCCGGGAGGAATTCCTTCTGCCCCTGGCATGTCTTTTGCTAAATCTATTTGTTTCCAAAGGATTCTATGCCAAAGCGCCAAGCGCGGCACTTGAAAATTAAGGTTAGTGCCGGGCCCACCTGGGGTTCGGAGGACAAAACTAGGTAACCCCAAAAGTGGGGGGAGGACCATCCATTGTACGAGAAACTAAGAATCTCAATCGTCGCGTGTTTGCTACTGGCTTTGCCGGCAGCCACGGCCGTGGCTAAGGACGGAAAATTCCTTGACGCTCCAACCCAAGTCGTGGGTGCCGACGGCACGCTGTCGGGAGGCGCCGAAACGGTACGCATGGGCCGGGTCAAGGTTCAAATCGATCCCATCACCGGCAAGGGCAACGTATCTTTCGTCCGGCCAATCGACTCGGGCAGAAACGGTAAAGTAGCAAACCGCGGTATCCCGATCGTCAACGGGTTCTTCGATCTAGACGGTGTTTCCTGCGTCGACTGTGGCACCACTTGTACCCCCGGCGTTTCGACCCGTGAGGTTGTGGTCTCGCTGGAGCAGAACGGCGGCACCGCCGGAGTCATGTTCCTCGATCTCGACGGCATCACCGTTGGCGGTGGAGCCGGTAGCCTCGCTGCGTCGAGCTTGAGCTGCTCCCCCGGCCTCGCCGGCTCCGAGTGTTTGATGGTCCCGACCGGTGCCTCGGCAGTGGCAGACGTCACCGTGAATATGGATACCTGTTCGACCTTCTCGGTCTTTTTCGATCTCGTCGGTTCCGAACAACCCGTGGCACCGGATGGCGTCTGCCCTTGCTTCGACGCTTCGACCCTCGCAGCGTTGTCCCTGACCGATCCCGTCGGCTGTGGCCCTGACGCCCCGGCTCCCAGTGGCTCTTTTTATTCCGGATTTGGCGCCGCACCGTTCCCCAGCGTGTTGCCGATCGGAGCCGTGTTCATTTCGGGCGATACCTCAGTTGGCGGCTGCGTAGAGCCGGATCTCACCGGCGCTGAGGTGGCTTTACCGTACATCTTCGATCCCACCGTAAGTGCGTGTATCTGCAACCTACTGTACGAACAGTCGGCTCGTGGGCTATCCTGCGGCGTGCCCTATCAGACTTTCACGGGTTCCCCCGGGTTCCTGCTCAACTGGCTAGATGCCTGCGCCGCACTCTGAGTGTAGCCTGGCCATCACGAACAATTTCTTCTGGAGACGATAGAAATGCAAAAGCAACTCGATATAACCGAGACTGAGCCGCAGGTAGCGGCGACCAAGACCTTCGTGGAACCGCAATTGGTGCGCCACGAGTCGTTGCCCAAGGTGACGGCAGGCTTCGTCGGCACGTTCGATCCCTGATATCGATCGTTCGGCGTTATCGCGGGCATGCCTGAGGGTGTGCCCGTTTGCCTTTTTTGGCTTTCTCGAAAATCTCAGAGAGTCCAACGCCCATGGATCCCGATCATGCTTCGATTCGAACGACAGAGGAAGATTTCAATGCTCCGGATCTGTGACCCCACGGTCCATGCTTGCTGGGTGCTCGGCCTGTGCCTGATGACCGCCGGCGCATGGGCCCAGAACCCCCCGCCGTTGGGCAGCGAATTCCAGGTCAACTCTTACACCACCGACGGCCAAGGTTTCCCTGCCGTCGCCGCGACCCCTGGTGGCGGTTTTGTGGTGACCTGGCAGGGTTACGGCTCCCTGGGTGACGATCTCGACAACCTTTCGGTCAATGGCCAACGCTACGGCGACGACGGCACGCCCGTAGGCAGCGAATTCCAGGTCAACACCTACACCACCGAAGGCCAATTTTTCTCCGATGTCGCCGTCGCCCCGGACGGCAGCTTTACGGTGGTGTGGACCAGCGGTGACTCGCTCACCAACCCCGGTCCGGATGGTGATCTCGAAGGCATCGCCGGCCGCCGCTACGACACCGCGGGTTTGCCCGTGGGCGATGAATTCGTCGTCAACTCCTACACCATGTCGAGGCAACGTTTCCCCAAGATCGCTACCGCGTTGAGCGGTGACTCGGTGGTGGTTTGGGACAGCTTCAACGCCTCGCCGGGCAATGACACCTCGTCTTGGAGCGTGGTTGGACGACTTTTCGCTGCTGACGGCATGCCTGTGGGCGACGACTTTCAGCTCAACACCTCCACTGGCAGCGTCCAGCGGGCCGTTGCCGTTGATGTCGACAGCGCCGGCAGCTTCGTCGCCGTGTGGGAGAGCTTTTTTAGCTCTAGCGGCAGCGATGACGACTTTTGGAGCATTCAGGGGCAACGCTTCGACGCTGAGGGTGCGTCGGCAGGGGGGGAATTCCAGGTCAATTCCTACATCACCGGCGACCAGCGATATCCGTCGGTGGCGGTCTCTCCGAATGGCGACTTTGTGGTGGTTTGGCAGAGCGCCGGCTCGGCCGGCAACGACGCTTCCGGCGACTCCATCCAGGGACAGCGCTATGCTTCGGACGGTTCCCCGGTCGGCGGCGAATTCCAGGTCAACACCTTCACGACCGGCAACCAGCGCTATGCCCGCGCCGATTTCAATGTCAGTGGTAGTTTCGTCGTGGCTTGGGAATCGGGCCGTTACGGCACCGGTCCCGACGGCGACGGTTCGAGTGTCCAGGCTCAGCTCTTCGGCCCTGACGGCACGGCTATTGGCGATGAATTCCAGGTGAACACGTTCACCACCGAGCGACAACAACATCCGGCCATCGCGGCTCGGGCTTCGGCAGGAACTTTTGTCGTCGCCTGGGGTTCCTACGCTTCTGCCGGACCGGACTTTGACTACAGTGTGCAAGCTCAGCGCTTCAGCGACCCTGCGGTGATCTTCACCGATGGTTTCGAGAGCGGTGACACGGTTGTCTGGAGCCTGGGAGCCAATCCCGAGTCAGGGCTTTGAGGCAGCGAAGGACCTTGGCCGCAGTCACCTGGCGGGCTGCTAGCTAGGGCCTGTCCAGAATAGGGTTTCGAGGATATAGAAGGTGCGGTGATCCGAGCACGGAAAGCGAGCGTGTCTGAGCGATACAACATATGAATCGGCTTAAATTCTTTCACATCAGATATTTGCGGCAACACTGCAGCGGTGGCGCGAGTTCGGAGCGATGCGCGCAGGGCGCCGCGCCGACCCACCGAGAATCCATTTCTGGATGGAACTCAGCTAGTATCGCGCGCACCACCGAGAAATGAACCATGCGCCGATCCATCCACCTGATCCGCGAGCTCGCGTCCCTCGAGCCGCACCGGCTCTGGCTGCTTTGCCGCATCATCGGCCTCGCCACGGTGCTTCCCTTGCTGGTCCGCGCGTTCTCCCTGCCGCGTCTGGTACGTTTGCTCGACGCGGGCTCGGTGCCGGAACCGGAGGAGCCGGTGGATCCGGAGCCGACGATTCGGCTGACCCAAGCGGTGCTGCGGCGCAACTTCGCCATGTTTCGCAGCAATTGCATGAAACAGTCTTTGCTGCTTTTTCACTTCCTCGGCAAGGCCGGCTATCCGACCCACATTCGCTTCGGCATCAAGCTCGTCGACGGCGAGATAGATGGCCACTGCTGGCTCGAGCACAACGGCCAACCGATCGCCGAGCCGGCCGACCCCAATCAAGCTTTCAAAATTACCTATGAGTATCCCGAGCGTTGAAACCCGAGCTTCGACGGCCTATGTCATGCATGGGATCCGTTTGGGATTGCACACCGACCGCCCCTTGATCGACGAAGTGCTGGCCGGCATCCTGGCTTATTACGGCGCCACTGTCGCCATGGAGCCCTGGCAAGCGCCGAAGCCTACCGACGTCAACCTGAGCTTCTGCACCTGTGAAGCGCTTCCGAGCCTTCCCGAAAGGGCGCGGCTGAGCGCTGATTTCGGCGGTGCCCGTGTTTGGGTTGCCAACGACGGATTGTGGGTCGATAGCGAGGGCTTGCGGGCCCGGGTGGAACCCGAAGCCGGTAGGGCCCACATCTCCGTGCTGGCCTCCACCTGGCAGCAACCGCGGCCGCTCGATCAAGGGCAAATCATTCCAATCGTTTTGTCCCTGATGCTCTTGATGCGCCATCGCGGCCTGTTTGCCATGCATGCCGCCGGGGTCGCGCGCAACGGCCTGGGTTGTCTGTTCATCGCCGCCGGTGGCTGCGGTAAGTCGACCCAAGCTCTGGGAGCGGTGAGCGCGGGCTGGGATCATCTCTCCGACGACTCCCTGCTGCTGCGGCCCTCGGGCACCGGCGCAGAGGGTGGGGTGGTCGAGGCCCTGTCCTTGCGTCAAGACTTTTACCTGCTCGACGACTCAGTCGCCAATTTTCCGGCCTTACGCGGTGATTGGCAGACCTGTCCGCTCACCGCAGGGGTCAAACGCTGCTTGAATATGAGCAAGGTTTTTCCACGGCAAATCGCCCAAAGCTGCGTGCCTCGGGTTTTGGTCTTCCCGCGCATCGTCGATGCCGAGACCAGTCGTCTCGAAAGCTACGATAGGGGCCGGGCCTTCCTTGCCTTGTTGCGCCAAAGTGATCTGGCCGCCGTCGAGCCCAAGGACGCGCCCCAACACGTGGCGGCTCTCAAAGCCTTGCTCAACCAAACGGTGAGCGTGGAATTGTTGGCCGGCCGTGATCTCAAAACCAATCCGGCCCGCGTGGCACCGCTGCTCGAGCGGGCCTTCTCCGGCCTATCCGAGGAGCGTGTCCGTGGCTAAAATCATTTTCGAGCTGACCAACCTCTGCAACTTCAGCTGCGTTTACTGCCTGCGTGAAGAAACCGGCGCCAAGGACTACCTGGATCCGTCTGTGATCGACAAAGTCCTCGACGAAGCCGGCGCCTACCTCGACATTCATTTGGTAGCCTTCACCGGCGGTGAGCCTACATTGCATCCACGCTTCGAAGACCTTGTGCGCAGTGTCGCCGAGCGCAAGCTGCCGTTGGCCTTCGTCACCAACGGCTGGCAATTCGAAAAGACCTTTCGCAAGCTCGAGCCCTACAAACAACAGGTGCGCAACATCAACTTCAGCCTCGACGGCGCCCATGAAGCCACCCACGATCGCTTGCGCGGTCGCGAGGGCTCCTATCGTCGCATTATGAAGGCGATCAGCCTATGCCGCTTCCATGGCATCCCGGTGCACATCAATATGGTGGTCACCACGGCCAACCGAGGTGAACTCGAAGACATGGCGGTGCTCGCCAGTCGGTTGGGCTGTGAGGCCTTGGGTTACGGCCACTGCCAACCGACCCCCGACGGCAGTGACGCCGAGCTGGTGCCGAGCTTCGAGGATCGACGTCGGATCGAAGCCGAGGTAGCGGCTCTCGGAGAGATCTTCCAACTCGATATTTCTTTAGCGGGTGATCACTACAGCAGCTCGCGTTTTCATCAATGCTCGCAGCTGAAGATGAAAGAATTCAATGTCGACTACCGTGGTTACCTAACGGCTTGCTGCATGCTGTCCAACTACCGCGGCGGCAAGCCCGATACCGATGTGCTCGCCGATCTCAACCGAGTGAGCTTCGGTGAAGCCCACAGCAGCATGGTGCAGCAATTCGCCAGGCTCAACCAGGAGAAGATCGCGCGCGCCGCCGCAGAGAGTTCCTTAGAAGATCACTTTATTTGTACTCACTGCTTCGAGCATTACGAGAAAAGATCGCCGGCATCCGCCGAACCCCCGTCGCTGGTGCAGATCGGCGCCCGCTGAGCGAGGAAGAAATATGAGCGCAACCACCGTACAACCTCATCCAAGTGTCCTCTTCACGCGCCTCGACTCCTCCCAGGCCGCCCTGCTGCACCTGGAAACCAAAGCGTATTTCACCCTCAATGAAACCGGCATCCGGATCTGGCAGATGTTGGAAGAAGGTGAAACCACAGAGGCTATCTCCGCCGCGCTGCAGGAAGAATACGACCTCGACGAGGCGAAGGCCGACTCTACAGTCACCCGCTTCCTTGGAGAGCTAGGCAAGGAAGGTTTATTGGCCGCCGCCCCTTGAACCGTTCCAGAGCTACGGTTCCCCACACCGGCCCGGGACACGTGCGCCGGATGTCGACCGAAGATGTCGGGGTGGTGGCCCGTCTCTTCCTCGCTGAGGCGACCTTCCATCAACAGATCGACGGCTATTTCGATCTAGATCCTGCCTTCGACTGGCAAAGCTACGTCCACGGGCTGTTGGGCAGAGCAGATCGCCATGTTGGAGTTGTTGAATGCGGTGGCGAGCCCGTCGCCTTCCTCTACGCCCGATTCAACACCACCTTGGCCGCTCCCACCGTGCGCCGTACTCGATGGCAGCGCCTGTTACGGCGCTCGCCGGCTGCGCGTCGCACGGTCACGCCGTTGCGGCCCCGGGCCTGGGGTGTCATCGAGCAATGTTGGGTGGAAGAAGCATTCCGCCGCCAAGGTTTGGCCGGCCGGCTTCTGGAAGACGCCCTCGCTTGGTTGCGAGAGCGCGGCGCGAGCCGAGTGGAGTTGGGGGTTTCGGCCCAGAATCCGGCGGCCCAGGAGCTGTGGGGTAGCTACGGTTTCGAGCGGTTTCGATTCTCGATGTCCCTAGACTTGGAAGGGGAGAGGGACCCATGACCGAAGCTCAGTCTGTGAAAGTCGAGGCCGATGTCGACGCCGAGGCCGAGGTCGACCCGAACCCCGAGATCGAGTTGCTGCGAGCCGTGGCGCGGCCCCGGCTCGATTCGGCGGCGGTCGACCGAATTCTGGAAATCATCGCGCGGGTCGACTGGGTGGCGACGATTCGGCAGGCGAAACCCCATGGCCTATTGCCGTTGCTCTATCGCCATCTCGCCTCCCTCGCCTCGGACACCTCAGTCGTCTCGGATAGCCTTCCCGAGGCCACGTTGGGCGTCCTGCGGGATCTCTTCGAAGCCAACCGGCAACGCAACGAGCAATTGGCCGCCGAGCTACCGCCGGTCCTCGAGCTGCTGAGCACCGCCGGCATCCGCGTCCTGACCTTCAAGGGGCCGACCCTGGCCGCCGAAGCCTTCGGTGACCTGGCCGTGCGTCAAATCGGCGACTTGGATCTTTGGCTAGCCCGAGAAGATGCCCTGGCCGCCCGACAGCTGCTGGTGGATCACGGCTTTCGCTCGTGGAATACCCTGACGAAAAAGCCCGAGCCGGCGGTGGTCGACTTTCCCGAGAACGAATTTTCCTTTGTGCGCGACGATCCGCCCCTGGCGGTGGATCTCCATTGGGATCTACTTCCCGGCTACAACTTCTGCCCGTTCGACTTCGATGCGCTGTGGCGCGGGCGACAAAGTGTCGAGATCCGGGGGCACGGGGTGCCCATGCCCGGCAACGAGGATTTGTTGCGCATCCTCTGCGTACACGGCTGTAAACATCATTGGACGCGGCTGCTGTGGATCGCCGACGTGGCGGCGGTCGCCGCCCAACCCGACCTCGATTGGCGACGGCTGCTCACCGATGCGTCTCGGCAGGGAAGCCGGCGCATGGTCCGACTCGGACTCTTCCTGGCCTGTGAGGTCTCTAAGGCGTCGCTGCCGTCGGAAGTGGCGCAGGAGATCGCCGAAGATCCCGAGATCGCTCCGCTGGCAGCGCCCATTTTGGAGGGTTTCTATCAGCCCACGTTCCGCAAAGTGCGCCGAGTGGAGCCTCGCATCTACTCGCGGATGCGCGAGCGTCGGCGAGATCGGGCGCGGATTGTGGCCTACCAATTTCGCCGGGTCCTGCACCATGCTCTGGCGGCCAACGACAAGGACCGCGCGTTCGTCCGACTTCCTCGGTGGCTGTCCTTTCTCTATGTGTTGGTGCGGCCGGTGCGTCTGCTTTCTCGCCACGGTTTGAAGCCCTTGGCGCCCTTGCGGCAGATGCTCAAACACATGTTGAGGTCTTGACGGCATGCTGGTGGTGCACCATGGCGGTCTGCCGTTGGATCAAACCTGGCAGAAAGGGTTATTCGAGGCCTACGCGCAACGGGCAACGGTGATTTACGTCGATCCGGATACCCACGAAACAACGCCCGGTCGGGTCCGATCCAGGCTTCGAAAACAGTTGAGAGATTTGCCCCGAGAAACCGGCCTCCTTCGTTTGAGGTTGCCGGCCGCATTGCCCGGCGGCCGCTATCTGCATATTGCCCGTGCCAGCCGTTGGCTCGCCATGCACGCCTTGTTGACCCTTTTACGACAGGAGCGACGACAGCCGATCGTTTTGATCAGCCAACGACCGACCTTGTTGCCCACGGTCCGCGGTCTGCCCGCCGATCTCCATGTTTACGAAGTGGTGGACGACTACGCGGGCATCGAAACACAGCCGCGCCATACTCGGCGGGTCGCCAGAGCTCATCAGCGACGCCTGCGTGAGTGTGGCTTGGTGTGGGCGACCAGCCGCACCCTGGTGGACGATTTGCGGGCGGTGCGGACCGACACCGTCGAGACCAGCAACGGGGTCGAATTCGCCGATTTCTCCCGCGGCGCCACGACCCCATGCCCCGATGTTTTTCGCAACATTCCACGACCACGAATCGGCCTGGTTGGCCACCTCAACGACCGCGTCGATTGGCGGTTGCTCGAAGCCGTGGCCATAGCCCGGCCGGATTGGCAGCTGGTGTTGATCGGCCCGCTCTATCAGGCCGGCGACCGCACCCGGATAGGCGTCGAACGACTGCGCGCACTTCCCAACGTCCATCGCGTGCCCGAGGTTCCCCACGCCGAGCTACCGGCCCACATGGCGGCCCTAGACGTCGGCTTGATACCCTACCGCTTGATCTCGGCGACTCTGCGCATCAATCCGCTGAAGTTGTATCAATACCTTGCAGTCGGCCGGCCGGTGGTCGCAACCCCGCTGCCGGCGGTCACTGAATTCGACGATGTAGTAGCCTGTTGCGCCACCGCCGATTCCTTTTTGGCAGCGATTGCCTCAGCCTTGGTTCCGGATCCCGACGGCCGGCGGGCCCGCACGCTTCAGCAGAGAGCCTTGCTCTTCGATTGGCAGGTCATTGCCGACCGCCACCTGGAACTCCTGAGCGGACGGCTTTGAGCGCCGGTCTCTTCCCATGCGCCTAAACGACTCCACACGCTCCAAGCTCTTCGAGTCCCTCGACTTGCGTCCGGCCCTGCTGCTGCTGTGGCAGAGCGGCAAGAAGTGGACGATCGCTACCACCTCGCTGACGCTGCTCCAAGGCATCGTTCCCCTCCTTTCGCTCTACCTTCTGAAGTTGATTGTCGATCGGGTGGAAGCAGCAGCGGGTGGTGGAGCCTTGGCTGCTGCACCGGGCGTCGACAGTGCAGTGGGTAGTGCAGGCGAGATTTTTTGGCTGGTCGCCGCGGCCGGTGCCGTGGCCCTGTTGGGGGCTGCACTGCAGGCGGCTCACAGTTATGCCAACGAAGCACAATCCCTGGTGGTGGCCGATTATGTGCTTGGGCGCTTACAAGCCAAGTCGGCGCAAATCGATCTCGAGCATTACGAGAGTTCGGCTTATCACGACATCCTGCATCTGGCCCAACGGGAAGCACCGATCCGGCCGCGCATGATCACCGACGCGCTGGGAAACATCTCGAGGAACGGCGTCTCGCTCTTGGCCATGGCCGGGTTGCTCTTTCTCTTCCATTGGGCGATTCCGTTTGTCTTGTTGGTGGCCGCTCTGCCCGGCTTGGTGGTGCGCCTGCGCTTTGCCGACAGCATTTATCGATGGCATCGCAAAAGCGCGCCCGACGAACGCTTGGCGCGCTATTACAATCATGTGTTGATTCACGATTCCCACGCCAAGGAGCTACGCCTCTTCAACCTCGCCGGCCTATTCATGCAGCGCTTCGCTGAGGTTAAGGAGCGTCTGCGCGAGCAATTGATCGGCATTGCCCGTCGTCGCTCGATCGCCGAACTCGTTGCCCAGGCCGGCGGCACCGTAGCGATCTTCAGTTCCTTGGCTTTCATCGCCTGGCGTACCCTGCAAGGACAAATCAGCCTGGGCGATTTGGTGATGTATTTCCACGCCTTTCAGCGCGGCCAGCAGTTCTTGCGCGAAATGCTCCGTGGCCTGGCCGACGTCTACGGCAATAACCTTTTCTTATCGGCTTTTCGCGAGCTGCTGGCGCTGAAGCCGACCGTCGTCGATCCGCCGGATCCCACGCCGGTTCCCGCCGCTCTACAGCAGGGCATTCGATTCGACAACGTCGAGTTTCGCTATCCCGATTCCGAGCGCACGGCCCTCAACGGCATTAGTTTTGAGATTCGGCCGGGCGAAACCGTGGCCTTGGTGGGTCATAACGGCGCCGGCAAAACCACGTTGGTCAAGCTACTTTGCCGGCTCTACGATCCCACCCACGGCAGCATCCAACTCGACGGCATCGATCTTCGCCAATTCGCCACTGCGGATCTGCGGCGCCAAATCAGCGTGGTCTTTCAAGATTTTGTGCACTACCACATGACCGCCAAGGAAAATATCTGGCTCGGCAATATCGAGCTGCCGCTCGACGGCAAAGAAGTCGTCGACGCGGCGAGCCTGGCGGGCATCGATTCAGTGCTCGAAAACCTTCCCGGCGGCTACGAGCAAATGCTCGGCAAGTGGTTCGATACGGGAGAGCAGCTGAGCATCGGCCAGTGGCAAAAAATTGCCCTGGCCCGAGCCTTCCTAGGCCGCGGCCAAATCACCATCCTCGACGAACCCACCAGCGCACTCGACCCCCAAGCCGAACTCGACGTCATCGAGCGCTTCCGGCGACTCACCGAAGGGCGCACCGCCATCCTGGTCAGCCACCGCCTATCCACCGTCAAAATGGCCGACCGCATCTTCGTGCTCGAAGACGGGCGCATCGTCGAAAACGGCCCGCACCACGAGCTGATGGCGCGCCAAGGCGTCTACGCCGAACTCTTTTCATCCCAAGCGCGCAGCTATGACCTGGGGCCGGAGTGAGTGGGTCGGGGTAGCCTCGGTATTTATTCCATGGCGGGGCTACCTCAGAAAGAAACGGTTTCCGTGGTGACTCCATGCTTCCCGAAATGGATGATTCTGTAACCGAAGCTTTCGGTGTTGATCTCCAGGGGCTCAGCGTCCTTGATGATCTGAAACGAGACGGCCGGAGTCACCATCTGCTCAATTTGCCCGCTCGTTCGTTCATCGGGCATGTGGTAGTGCCCGCAAAAGACGGTGGTTTTCTGCGTGAGCTTCTGGAGCTCAGCAACGATGCTTTGCCTTCCCTCCAGGGGGTACAACCGATCCACCTCGGTTTCGATGGCAAGAATGGGATGGTGGATAAAGATGACCAAGCTCTTGGGTGAATCCAGAAGCTGCTTGAACCACTCGAATTGGGTTTCGCTGATCTTTGCGGACGAGGAATCCATGAAGAGGTATCTGTAGGTCTCATCTTCGCGGGAGTAGTACATCTCATCGGGGTTCTGCTGAAGAGCAGGGCGGTGAATTTCCATGACCTCATGGCAGCGGTCATGATTGCCCAGGACCAAATCCAGCTCGAGCTCTTTGAGGGAGTCGAAAATCCACGGGTAGGCCTCTTTTTCTCCGATGTCGCCACCGAGAACGACCTTTCCGATGCCCCGTGATGAGACGTCCCCAAGAATCTTCTGCCAGTTGGCCCTCGCGTCGACGCCGTGCTGGACGAGAATAGGCTCGTCCAGGTGGAGATCCGTGATGAAAGCGATGCTCTGGTCCATGAATACTCCAATAGGTGGAAAGCCGGCTTCGGGATGGATGGGGTCCATGCCTCGCAAGAGCTTGGGGTAGAAGACCTTTGAGGGCTATTTTACTACCGGTTCACTCTGCGCGCGCTTCGATATCAACTTCGCCGAGGTCTCGGGGGCCCGCGTTTCAAGCATATTGAGGAGCGCGCTTGAGCTTTATCGGGCACGCGCCTACCATCTTGGATGACACGGTGGATGACAGGCTCGTCTTGAGCCCAGCCAGAGTCGGCCGAACGTGATTTTCTGCCAAGCCGACGTCCGCGAACCCTTGCAAGGAGCCCCCTTGAGCCACTCGAAGTCGCCGGACCTACTGCCGATCCTCTACCGGCAAATCGAACATCGTTGCTCCGAGGTCGCCCAGACCGCAGAACCCTGGCCGTGTCACAAGGGTTGTGACCATTGCTGCCGACATCTCTCCGAGGCGCCCCGGCTTGTGGAAGCGGAGTGGCGTCGGCTGGAAGAAGGATTGCAGAAGTTGTCGGACGAGGACCGCGCCGGCGTCGAAGATCGGCTGCGTCGAGTTGCCGAGCAAGAGACGGGTCCGGTGGTTTGTCCCTTCCTCAACACGGGCAAGGGTGCCTGTCGCGTCTACGACTACCGTCCGGCGGCTTGTCGGACCTACGGCTTCTACCAAAGTCGCGGCGGCGGCCTCTACTGCCATCAGGTCGAGGAGCATGTGGAAGCCCTCGAGTCCGGGAGCTCGCCGTGGGACTCGCCGATCGTCTGGGGATCCCAAGAAGGGGTCGATCGAGATTTGGAGGATCAATTCGGGCCGACGATCGGTCTGAAGGACTGGCTCGATCGTCGCTCGTGAAGTGGGTGCTTGAGGTGGTCGACACCGCGGATCGGATAGGGCCAGGAGTCTAGGAGGCCGCGGACAGCGCTGCGCAGCGTGTGACCGAGCGTGCCCACACCGCCGGCGACTATGTGCGCGATGGCGTCAAGACCGCATCCCGTGGTGCTCACCGGAAGGTGGAAGACGCAGCGAAATCGGCGACCCGGCCTGCTTCCATCGTATTCGGTCGCGACATTTCAACTCTCCAAGGAAAATCTATGACATAGCGCAAGATACCCATTCAAATCATTCCGGAATCGATGACCGTGAGCGTGGCGAAATTGACGATGGCGCCGCCGAAGCTCGGCGCCTCGTTGTCCGCGATGCGCACGCGCCGCAACTCGACCGTGCCGTGGCCGGCCCGCCGCGTGCGACCACACGGAGCGTTCCCGGCACTGCTCCCGGTGTCACTCCGGAACTCTGATATCCAGAGGTCCTTCGCGGTTCCGACCCATCCCGAAAGACGACTATCAAGAACCTGAGATCGTGGCTTGGGTCGTCTTGACAGTCGGCAGACGAAAGAGCAAGATCATACGGTAGTTAGCGCATTTCGTTCTTTGCTCGAACGTAATCTTCGACCCCGACTCGCCAATCAGGAGTGTGAACGCCCAATGATCGACTATTTTCTCGAGCTCGGAAGCCGGATTGAAGATGCTTGGCGCGGTTGCGACTATGAAGGAGAGAAATTTCCGGACTTGGTGATCGACGAGCTGCAGCGGCGACCGCCGAAGGATCATGTGTCGCTGACCGACATCTACGACTGGATGTTCAAGAATCACCAAGGATTTCGACAACCGTCGAAGACCTCCCTTTTCGGTGAGCCGCCGATCTTGCTCTATGACTCGTCCCGTTTCTACATTGAAGCTCTGTTTTGGCGGACTTCAACCACCGATATCCACAATCACGCGTTTTGCGGTGGCTTCTATGTGCTCGCCGGCTCCAGCGTTCATAGTCATTGGAAATTTGAGACTCACCGGCGCATCAATTCGAGAATGCGAACCGGTCAGCTGACTTTGGACTCCACTGAAATCCTCGGCGTCGGGGATATGAAGCCCATTCGCTCCGGGGATGAGTTGATCCATCAGTTATTCCATTTGGAAGTGCCTTCGGTCACCCTAGTCGTGCGAACGTATCAAGACAGCGACCGCCTGCCGCAGGCCGAGTACCGGCCTCCAGGGCTAGGGCTCAGCTCGATGATTCCGGATACGCTGTTGCAGCGCCGATTGCTTTTTCTCGACGGCATGGCCAAGGGCGAACTCGAGGGTCTCGAGACCTATGGCCTTCGTTTGATGACCGAAGCCGATCTGGAGACGGTTTACTTTTCCCTTGAAACGTTGGTCCAAAACCGTCGCTTTTTTTCCGAGCAAGTCCTTGCGACACTGCTCCAAGCTGCCCGAGAGCAGCACGGAGAAATCGTCGAGCTGCTGTGGTCGGTGTGCGTCGAGCAACGACGGATCCGTGTGGTTAGGTCGCGCCGACGCTTGATCCATGAGCCGTCCGCACGCTTCCTGGTGGCGTTGTTGATGTTGATGCCGGATCGAGATTCGATCTTCCGGGCCATCCGATTGCGCCAACCCGATGTCGATGAACTCAACAGCATTGAGCAGTGGTTGGTCCCTTGTTCTGGGCTAGAGACCATCGGATTCGAACTCGACGATTGCAAGAAAGCCATTTTCAGAGGCTTGGTCCGCGGTGAGGAGATGGAGCAAATCCTGGCTCGACTCACCTCGATAGACAGCGGCAAAACCACCGGAACTGAACGGGCACGAACCGAAAACACGATCCGCAAGATGGCCGCATCGGAGCTGTTCCGCGGTCTTTTCTCGGAGTCACCCCTTCAACCTCGGCGCATTTTTCCTGGGGATTGATCCTGGAGATTGAAATTCCAGATCCGGGCGCCGAATAGCTAGCGGTAAGCGGTAAGCCCTCGTGCCAGTTCTACGGCACGTTGCGCCCGACATTCATCACCAAATGCAATGACTCTTCCATCGACTCCGGAGTGTGCCAGACATCGCTGGGAATGAAGAGCACCGAGCCCGGCGTTAGGTCGAAAATCCGGCATTCCTCTCGCAATCGTTCTTGGGTGGTGCCGTCATCGCATTTGTAGATCAAACGGTCTCCGTCGGCTTGCAACTCTCGGCCGCGAGGCCAATCTTCGGGAGCCAGGTACCAACGCTTGGTGCCCCGAATTTGGACGACAAAAATTTCGTGATCGTCCGAATGCCAACCGATTCCCCGGCCCGGAGGGGAAGTAAAGGCGCTCACCCTTGCGGCCCCCGGTTTTAGCCCCAAGGCTTTGTCGATGTCTCGGCACCAAGTCTTCAGGGTTTCAGTCTGTAGAAGTTGGAGATAGATAGTCGCTTTCGACGCTCCAAACGCGCTCACCAATTCCTCGACCGGTGGATTGACCTTAGAGCTGCCGTCCCCGTGGGTATAGTTGATCCGGCATTTTCCTCGGCGCGGTATTCGCACCAAGCTTTCGATGTCTTGAAGCTCGGGTTGATCTAAGAGTTCCCTCAGCTGCGGAACCACGGCTTGGGAAAAGTGTGTCTTGAAGGGCCAAACGTCCGCCAGAAACTCGTCCGTATCGAGAGGCGCGACCAGCGCGGCGAATCGGTCCAAAACAATTTCAGTCGACACAAGAGACTCCTATCTTGGGATGAGCCGCGCATGGACCTTTCAAAATTTAGGACCGAGCCACAGCAAAACGAAAGAAAGAGCGAGCAACGTGGTTGGAAAAGCTCGTCGAACTTGAGACAGAAACGCTGACGGAGATCGAATCGAGCAGACCCATGGCGTCTTTGCCAAGAAATCTTAGCCCTCCAAAGTTTGGGTTGCAAGACCATTGGGTTGTCCCTCAAAACAACAGGGACAAGGACCCCCGGGGAGACGGCCGGCATGCCTTCATCGCCGGCTACAACAGGAATCGACTGATCCCGCAGATTTGCAACCCCTGCCAGATGACCCCCCGACCTCGCCAGATGACCCCCCGACCTCGCCAGTTGACACCTCGACCTCGATAGGTGAATTTGTCTGTCCATTATCTTGAGTTGAGCG
This sequence comes from uncultured bacterium, assembly GCA_965366625.1. Classification (GTDB taxonomy): domain Bacteria; phylum Acidobacteriota; class Thermoanaerobaculia; order Multivoradales; family J023; genus JAUIJL01. The sequence goes on along the minus strand of CBDUGP010000161.1, from coordinate 328 downwards.
GTGTTTGTTGCTACAGTAGCAAAGATGATGGGATATAGGACAGAGAAAAAGAGACATTGGAATGGGTAGGATGGGATAGTGAAGCGATATGGTTGAAGCGGAATACTGAAAACAATGACAACGAGATAGCGAAAGTAGTGTCTATGTTGGCGAACTCCCGCTTCCCGGGTTTGAAGCTATGTTGACGGGAAAGGTGCGGAGAGGTCGCCCCACGGTCCGCGCTCGAATTCACGACGAGACGGATGCCCCGTACCCGGCCTGTGACGACATCAAATCCTCATGGGGCCTTTTACCAAGAACTTGCAAGTGTGGAGAGCACTAATATGGC
>CBDUGP010000160.1:0-16373 GCA_965366625.1 uncultured bacterium | reverse complement strand
GGCGACGTCACGGCGTGGTCGTCGAGCGTGCCGTGACGCCGTCCCCAACGAATTCCGTTCACCCACCCGAGACCTTGACGAGGATCCGCAACTTACTCTGTGCCCTGCTGATGGCCGCGATGCTTCCAACCCAATAGGCCGCACAGCCCGAGCCCTTGGCCGGCCACTTCCAGGTCAACACCTACACCACCAGCTTTCAGCCGATCTCCTCAGAAGTCGGCGTTCGATGAAGGCGTCATAATTCCGGGAGACCGGCCTCTAAGTCCACGAGGCTGGTGATGTGTCGGCGATGAGTAGCCCTTCAGAGATCCGTTGGTCACATAACTTTCGGGCAGTTCTTGGTTGCCATTAACTACCGACTTCGGGTTAGCCTGCCCTCTGCGCCGCGGAAAACGTCCACATTCGGCTAAATTCGACTCTGCCTTGCGACTGACTACGAATGATGTCATCCATCTGGAAAAACTGCGACGAGTTGAAGCTATTGACGGTGATATGAGACCTTCTCCCTCATCTACTCCAGACTACCCTACTCTACTCCCCCATTTGGTTACTCATGGGTTACTCAAAAAAGCCCTCGGATCCAGAAGACCCACCTAAACCGTTGATATGCAATCGCTTACAAACCTCATCTCACCAATAGTAGCCTCTTAGTCCCGGAACCACTCGCCTCTTTTCTTCTCCACAATCCAGCAAACGTCCAAGCGTTTGAATCATAAGCCGTTACATGGATCTTCGGATTCCAAGGGATTTTGCATGTCCGGCTGTTTTTCGGCCGGACCAGTGGAAGTGCACAACGGAAGATCCGGGCGTCCGGTCGACCGGGTGGCCCCCAGGGACGCCCGGGGATCGATCAAGGCACGTCGATCTCTCGAGCGGCACTTGCGGCCCCGCAGGCTGAAAGTTGAGCTGGATGCCCCACGGTCACGGACGACGAGGAGGTGCTCCGGACTCGAAATCGTCGACAAAAACCAGGTCCTCGCCGGCGTCTGACGGCTCGGAGAGCAGGTGAGCGCAACGATTAGGAAGACGAGCGAGGTGGTGTCGCGGTCATGGGGAGTCTCCGAGAACGTGGCTCATGGAAGAATACCCGGGGCGCTTTGCCGTAGTAGACGAAAGGCCCTTGCCTCAGTAGACGAAGCGATCGGCAATTTCCTCTCGGGAGAACACACATGAATCGATCAAAGGCTTACAAACACGTCCTCGCGGTCCTGCTGCTCTGGCTCGTCGTCCCCGTGTCGGCCCAAGAGCTCTTAGAGCCCGCCGACGGCGTGTGGACGCGGGTTGAAACCGACCAATTCACCGTCCTGAGCCAGGTCGGCGGTGAGGTGGGGCGTCAGGTGGCGGCGGATCTCGAGCGCTTGCACCACGCGCTCACCCAGCTCTCGCCCAGCGACCACCTCGACTCGCCCGTGCCCAACTACTTCTACATCTTCCGCGACTCGGAGTCCCTGGCGCCCTACCGTCAAGCTGCCTATCGCGGCGGCTCGTCGTTCTCGAGCACGTTCGGCGTGCTCGGCTCCGCCGCGCCCACGGCCGGCTACCTGGTGCCCCACGAGAGCGGCAACTACGGCGTGGTGGAGGGCGGAGACGGTTTCGTGCCCACCCGCTACGTCTACAAGCAATACATCCACCACCGGCTGGTGAAAAACTTCCCCGATCTGCCCCTGTGGTTCCGCCAGGGCACGGCCGAATATTTCAGCTCCTTTCGCACCGAGGGCGACACCGCCCTGCTCGGCCTGCCGTCGGAAGAGCACCTGCAGTGGATCCGCAACCGCAACGATCCCCTTCTACCCCTGGAAGAATTCATCGGCTCCGGGTCCGTGGATATCGCCAAGCGAACCCTCGAGCAGCGGCAGGCCTACTACAAGCAGGCGTGGGCCCTCTTCCATTACCTCTACAACGGCCGCGAGGGAGCCCGGGCGCGGGTCCCTTTATTCGTGAAGCTCCTATCGAGCGGCACGCCGGCACTCAACGCCTTCCAGGAAGCCTTCGAGATCGTGCCCTTCGCGCTCGAAGGCGATCTGGAGGCCTACTTGCGCCAGGGATCGCTCAATTACCTGAAGGTGCCCGTCAAAAAGCTCGATCTCCTGATTCTCAAGACCAAAGAACTCGAGCCCTACGAGGTCGACTACCACCTCGGAGACCTGGCGTCCAAAGCCGTGAAAGGCGGGGCCCAAAAAGCCCGCGCTCGCTTCGAGCGCGCGCTGAAGCAGAAGCCCGACCATGGCCCCTCATGGGCCGGTCTCGGTCTGCTGGCGGCCGAGTCGGGAGACGAAGCCGCCGCCCTCGAGCACTACCGCAAAGCGGTGGAAGCCACGCCCGGCGAGTTCTACCTGCAATATCTCTACGGCGTGGCCCTGCTCAACACCCTCGACGGCCGACCCGCGAACGAGGCCCAGGAGCAGGTCTTGGAAAGCGCCATCAAAGCCCTGCGGCAAAGCGTGGACCTGCAAGACGATTTCCCGGACGCCTGGGCGAGCCTCGGCTACGCCTACGGCCTCCACACCGAGCCGTCCGACGCCGGGGTAGAGGCCCTGACGCGAGCTCTCGCCTACTTCCCCTCCCGCGCCGACCTGGCCCTCAACCTGCTCCTGGCCCACGCCCGTCGCGACGAGCGCGCCGCGGCCGAAGAAGTTTACGAGGCCATGGTCCACGCCGGAATCGACGCCGCCACCCTCGGCCGCGCCCAGGAGATCCACCTGCAAATGGACTACCGCGAGGCCGCCCGCTTGGTACGCAAAGGCAGCACCGAAGAGGCCATCGCGCTCTTCGTGCGCATCCAGACCGAAACCCAGAACCCGGCCTTGAATGAGCAGGTCCAACAGCAGCTCGACAAGCTCTCCATCGTCGGCGACTACCGCGGCTTCATCGACCTCTACAACCAGGCCGCCCGCGCGATCAACGCGGGCGACACCGAAACCGCCCGCGACCTAGTAGAAACACTCGCCGCCCAGGCGAGCCAGGACTGGCAAAAGGGTCAGGTCCAGAAGCTGCGCCGGAGCCTCGAGGGACAGTGACTCCATGAAGATCGCCGTTTCCGGCGCCCACCGGACCGGTCTCGAGCTGCATTTCGACGCCGGGACCCTACCCCCCCCATCCCCAAAGGCCAGGTCCGCACCTTCTTCTTCGGCTCCGTGGGCTGGGACAAGGACGGCGACGCCAACGTCATCGACGGCGAGAAGGTGGAGCCCCTACCCTACGAAACTGCCTACGAGCGTCCGGACCCGACCTGGCAGCAGGAATGGAATACCCGCTTCGCGCCCTGGGATCGTTTCGCGGAGGGCAGGGAGTAACGTAAAAAAGCGCTCCGATTCTTCGAAGTGAGCCAAATTCGAATGCAAATTGTCGTCAAACCCAATAAATATGCGGACGCCCCTTGATCGACGGCCAGATCCGACGATTCAGCCACCGATACACTTCTCGTTCACCGCGGATCGCCGACGAGGACCCAGGCGGCCCAGACCTGGGCCGGATCGCCGCGCTCTCGGCTGAGGCGCTTCGCGTGGGCGAGGGCCTCGTCTTTGCGCAGACCTTTTCCTTCTGGCCCACCCTTCCGGTACGCACGGTAGAAGTCGGTGAGAAAACGGCTGGTGGAGCGGTCCTCAGGGATCTTCCAGAGCGACGCCAGGACTGCGGCAGCTCCGGCGATCAGGAAGGCGCGGGTCAGATCGAGGCGCTCGTCCGACAGGAGCGACTTGCCGCGCGCGGTATCACAGGCCGCGAGGGTGACGAGTTCGGCCTCAAGAGGAAGCCCGGCGATCTCGACAGCGCTCAGTCGACCGTCGTGGTCGTCGGTGGCCTCGATCTCGAGATAAGTCCCACTCAGGCTGTTCGGCTCGTGGGCTCCCTGGGTGGCGACCAGGAGATGCCGGGCCCACCTCGCACGCTCACGATAGGCCGTTATGTCGGCGAGTTCCGGCTCGAAGCCAGGAGGGTACTGGATGCCGAAGATATCGATGATCGATTGGATCTCGGCCCGCGGGCGAGCAAGACCCTCTCCGGCGGCGATGGTGAAAAGAAAATCATCAGGAGAAGATCGGTGATGCCGGCTGCGCGCTTCACTAATAGCCGATAGAGAGGGCACTACAGTCAAGTCGAAGCGCTCGCCGAGCAGTCGGCCGTCTTTGTCGAGTAAGGCGTCGAAGGGCAGTTGATGAAGTGGACCGTGCGGAACGATGAGGAGCGGCCCAGCAGGCGGTAACTGATCAAGAAACGGGGCCAGTAGCAGATCGGCGAGAGTGGCCCCTTTTTCTCGGTACCGATCGCCGTAGTTCGGGTTGGCAACGAGGTTGGCGAAATCGCGAGTGAAAGTCGCCAGCTCGGACTGACCCACCTCGAGGCGCTCGATGGAGGGCGGTTGTCCGGGTCGAAGAAACGCCGCAAGGGTCTCCTCCTTGGCGCCAAAGAAATAGAGGACTGGACCTGCTGCGTCGACGACAGCCTGAATTGCTACCAGGCTCAGAGCGTCGAAGCCCTCCGAGAGAGAGCCCGGCCACTCGAGCGATGCAGCCGAGGGAACCCCTATCTGTTCCCGGCTTTCGCCAGCAGGCGGGATGATAGGTCCGAAAAAGGGGAACCTGAGGAGGCTGACGAGCACCTGTGAACGCGCTCTCTCGGCAAGCTCGAACGCTCCGAGTAGATCATCCAGGTCGAGAAGCGCACCCATCAGCAGGTCGAACGTGGAGTGTATCTTCGCTTCCAGCTCAGTCCGCTGGATATCGAAGAAGAGGCCTCCCCGAAGGCCATCGAAGATGTCGATCATCGCCATCGCCAGCTCGGAAACGCGCCTCGGATGGTTCAGCTTCTCAAGGGCCAGCGCCTGTACCTCCAGTGCATTGATCATGCTCCAGGGCGCTTCGCCAGTTCGAATCAGGCTTTCTGCGTTCTGGCCAGCCTGGTAAGCCCCCTCCCAGTCTCTCTCCTCGAGCCTAAGCGCAGCCTCGCCCTGCCAGGTGTCGCCTACCCCCTGCTCGGAGCCAGCGTCTTGGAAGAGCTTGCGAGCACTACGGTAGGCGATGAGAGCCTCCTCGCTCCGGCCCAAATGGGCGAAGACTCGAGCCTCGCCTTCCCACGTATTGCCCTGGCCGAGCGGGAAACCCACTGCCTGGTAGAGCTTTCGTGCTTCGCGGTAGGCGATGAGTGCCTTCTCGTTCTGGCCCAGATAGAAGAGGGTCCTAGCCTCGCCGCTCAAGGCTCTGCCCTGGCCGAAAGGGTCGCCGATCGCGAGAGAGAGCTCTCGCGCTTTCCGGTGTGCAGCTAGTGCTTCCTCGAAGCGGCTCCAGCGAAAGAGGACCGTGGCTTCGGTATTCCAGGTGGAAGCTTCTCCCGCCCTATTGCCGACATCCCGGTAGCTCGAACGAGCAGAGCGGGTAAAGGAAAGCGCCTCCTGGTTCTGGCCCAACGCGACAAGGACGTCGGCTTCTTCCGCCCAGGCCTGGACCATCGGGGCCAGCAAGCGGCCTCCGGTGCAGAGGTCGTAGAGGCCTTGGGCTCTTCGGAAGGCGGCGAGAGCTTGCTGGTTCCGGCCAAGTCGTGCGAGAGCCCGAGCCTCGCCGATCCATGTGCCGCCTTCACCCATCGGAGAGCCAACGGCCTGGAAGATCTTGCGAGTCTGGCGGTAAGTGGCGAGGGCCTCCGCGACCTGGCCTGATCTCAAGAGCACCCGGGCCTCGCCAATCCACGCGTCACCTTCACCGAGGCAGTTATTCACAGCCCGGTGGATCTCTCGAGCCTTGCGGTACCCAGTGAGGGCTACCTCGTTTCGACCCAAAAAAAAGAGGGCGTCAGCTTCGCCATTCCAGGCATTGCCCTGGCCGACACGAGAGTCGACACGCGAAAAGAGCTGGCGGGCCTCTCGGAACGCTGCGATGGCCTCGTTTCCGTAGCCTGTGAGAAAGAGCACTCGCGCCTCGCCGTACCAGGTATTGCCCTGGCCGAGAAGGTGGCCAGCGGATCGATAGACGTCGCGGGCCACTCGGTATGCAGAGAGTGCTTGCTGGTATTGGCCTAGCTGGCTGAGAGCTCGGGCCTCTCCGTCCCATGTATGTCCTTGACCGAGGTGATCGCCGATGGACTCGTAGACCTCGCGAGCCCTGCGATAGGCGGAAAGACTCTGCTCATTTGAGCCCGATCCCAGAAGAAACATCGCAGACCGGAAAACGAGCCCGGCCTGGAGAGCTTTCGAACTCGTCGGAGCCTCGAGATGTAGCCAGTTCTCTATTCCGAGCTCTTGTTTTGCCTGGCGGCATCGGCTCGAGAGCTCTTTGGCGATTTCATCTGCCGCCTGCCACAGGATGTCCCTTCTCCCGGCTGCCTCGGAGAGTTGAAGCCAAGCCTCGATGACGATGGCCCACTCCTCGCTCGAGATCTTCCGCTCGGCTCGGGCCATGCGCAACGGAAACCAGAGGTCGACCTCGGTCAGCCCCAAACCCCCGAGGCGCTCTGACAGAAAATCCCGTCGCTCCTCCAGCGGAGTGCGCACCAACGCCTCAATAAAGGCTCGCGCTCGAAGCAGATCCTCTTCTTCGGCAGCGGCCAAGACCTCATCGGGGCCTCGACCTGACGAAGCAACCCTCGGGGCTGGAATCGAGGCCCAACGCAACGGGATCTCGTCGAGCTGGTGCAGTAGCCGATCCAGGGCGCCATCGGCTAGTCCTACCCGCAGGCGCTGGGCCTTCGCTAGCTCGAGCTCTGGCTCGAGCTGGAGAGCAAGGTCCAGCACGAATTCGGCTCGAAGGTAGTGCCGATCTTGATAGTAGACAGCGCCCAGCTCAGTCCAGGCGAGGGCTAGGTGTGGCTCTTCGCCAAGCGCTTCGAACAGTAGCCTCTCGGCCTCGACCGGATCTTTGTCGAGGCGGGCGAGCAACCCTCGCGCGTACCAAACGTTGCCCGAAGGCTCTGCGGCAGAAAGCGCGGTCTCGATCGACCGGCGGGCAGGCTCGACCTCGGCCGCGCAAAGCGCCGCCCCTCGATAGACCCAGGGGTCGGAGTGCGCCATCTTCACTAGCTCTAGCAAGCTGGCGCAGCCTTGCTGCTTCGGCTCCAAGTCCTCGGCTTCGAACAAAGCATAAGCTGCCGCAGCTTCAGGGCCGGGCTCGGCGTTTCCCGGCTGAGAATGCGAAGAAGGCTCCGGCGCATGGAGGAGACTGCTCAACAACTCCTGTGCGTGCCGAACGTCGACCGGAATCTCTGTGCTGGTGAGCGGGAACGGAACGTTGCTCGCCAACTCTGCGGCAGAAAGCACCTCCTCGGTCTTTTGGCGTGTCAGCTCGACCTCAGCTGTACAGTGCGCCGCTCCTCGATAGACCCAGGGGTCTGGGTGCGCCACCTCTATCAGCTCGCGAAAGCTGATCCAGCCTTGCTCCTTCGACTCCAAGTCAACGGCTCCGGGCAACGCTTGGTCCGTCGTTGCCTCGGTGCCGCGAGCGGCGTTGGTCGGCTGAGCGTGCGAAGGAGAGTCGGGCGCGTGGAGGAGCCAGGCCGACACCAGGATCCATACCCAGCAGAGATGACCTCGAAGAGCTAGGCAACTTCGCTGCCCTCCGGGTGTCGGGGCACTCCCAGGCCGTTGAAACCCTTCCGTACGACAGGATCCTCGACGAGCATTAGGCCCTCGGCCAGTCGACTCTGCCATCCCAACCCTCCGACGACGTTCTCGAAAGCGATCAGCGACTTCGTTTCACGTGAGCTGCGCGTCATGGACTGATCGAAGGTATTCGAGAAGCCGAGAATCCCGAGTCGCCCTCATTCAGGCTGATCGCGAGGCCTTACAGGCTGATTGTCGACCGTGCCGAGCGATCGCGCAAGCCGCCTTTTTCTGTAGAAGCCCCCCCCCCCCGACCGATGCCCCTCGGATACAATAATTCAAACCTGGGAGGAAACCATGTCCGATGCCGAGCCCGAGTCGACGAATGCGTCTCGCAAGGAACAGCTCTCGGAGCTGATTTTCAAAAAGCCCGAGGGAGTGCTGGCAGTGGCGACCGCGGTCCCGACCCTTTTCTATGGCATCGGCCTGCTGACCCATGCCGCGCGGGAGAGCCTGCTGCACATGTTCCTGCCCCTGGCCTACCCGCACCAGAACGCGGTATTGATCAGCCTCGACGTGCTCTGGTCCCTGCCCTGGCATACCCTGACGGCTCTCTTCGTGGGCACCGGCGTTTCCCAGGTGGCCTGGCTGCTGGTGGGTCTGCTGGTGGGTCTGCCGGCGGTGGAGCGATGGCAGACGAAAAAGCCTTCCAGCCGAAGAGCGGCCTTGCCGATCACCGTCGGGGTGGTGATAGTCCTGCTCTTCTTCGTGATCTCCAGCTACCGTGGTGCGCTCTTCCCCGAGCACGTGCCCGGGGGTCTGGGCGCCGCGTTTCGTATCGACATGGGCCCGAGCCTCGGCCAGCGCATCTCCACCGAGACGATCTCGTGGCTGCAAAACCAGAGCCCACTGAACCGCGATCGCCGGGCCGGGCTGGCCGGACTTTCCGGCTGGCTCCTGGTGGTGCTGATCGTGCTCGTCGCCCAGGTGCGTCGACGCTTCGAGCCCTGGCCCCTGGCCCGACGCGCCACCCTCGCCGTCCTCGCCCTGCTGCTCTTCCTAGTGATCACCGACCTGCCCCGGGCCCACGTGATCGCCACCTGGGGCGTGTCCTATCCGACGGTGGAGGTCCGCGAGAGCGAAGATTGCGACAACAAGCTGCGCGAGGCGATCGAGAACGGGAGTTGCTGCGCCTACGACGTCTCCGCGGGCGGCGCGCCCCGGACCACGCTGCTCCTGGGGGACGGCTGCCCGGACGGCGATGGTTTCCGGACCTGGAGCGAGGAGGCGAGCCATTGTCTTTCCACCGGACCGAGGAGGGTGACCCATGCGAAGGATTGTTGAAACGTGCATGATCGGATTACTGCTGGGCGCTCTGCCCGCCCTGGCCGGCGGCCCCAGCCGATTGGTGATCGATCCGAACGCCATCGTGGCGCCGGACGAGCCCATCGAGGTGGTGATCGAGGGGGTTACCACCGGCACGACGGTGCGGTTGTGGGTGCTGGGAGATTGCGATGCCGATGGCCAGCCCGACCAGTCGACGGCGTGCCCAGCCCTCTTCGGCCGCGAGAGCGCAAAGTCCCACAAGGGCGTGATCCGGGATCGCCTGGAGCTCGACGCCTTGAAGAAGTTGCCGAGGAACGAGGCCCTCTGGTTGCGGGCGGCCACGTCCCCCGAGGCGTCCGGCGAGAAGGCCATGTTCACGATCAGCGGTGATGGTTGCGGCTTCTTCGCCAGCGTCGCCGACCTCCTGGACGGTCCCTGCCGGCCCGCGACCCTGTCCCAATTGCTCCGCCGCCATCGCCAGCCCTCCGACCTGCAGGACGCGATTTTCGAGGTCCGATTGTTGGAGCTGGGAGGCGAGGAGCCGTCGACGGCCCCGATTCCCCATACCCAGGGCGCCAGTGGTGCGGCCTGGGCCCGGGGTGGCTCGGCGATGGTCGTGACCTTCGCGGATCCGGATCGGGGCGAGCAGGCTCCCGGGCTCTACTTCGTGGGATTGGGGGGCGAAACGGAGCCCGAGCCGATCTGGACGCCGACGACCGAGGAATGCCAGGCCCACGCCCCCCGCGCCCTGGACGCGAAACGCGTGGCCGTGGTCTGCCAGGCGCCCGGGCCCCAGACTCAAAACGAAGCGGCTGACGTGGCTCGATTGGTGGTTCTCGAAAAGGGCGAGGTGGCGCAGTCGATTCCCTTGCCCTTCAAGGTCCACCAACTCCTGGCGTCCTCGGAAGACGGCCAGGCGCTGCTGGCCTTGTCCCTCGGGATCAGTGACAACCAACCGGTTTTCCTGGCGATCGACCTAGAGGCCTCCCGGGCCGAGATCGTCGGATTTTCGAACGCCTTCTACCAATCAGCGATGCGCGAGCCCGGCGGCGGGCCCTCGCTCGTCGCCTTCGAAAATACTTATGGGGGATACGGATGGCAACTGGCGATGGCCGATGGCGAAAACTTCCTCGACGACGTGGTGAAACGCACCGACGCCCACGACCTGGCGCCCGCCTGGCATCCAGAAGGCGGCAAGGCCCTCTACCTGGCCCAGGTGGATACGGCCGTCTCGTCTCCCTGATCCTGCTCGTCGGCCTGGGTCTCGCAGGCTCGACCCAAGGCCAAGGCGATCGGGATCAAATCTACGAGGGCGTTTTCGACCGATTATTGGTCTTGCTCGAAGAGATTCCGGGGCGATGATCGTCTCTACCCGAGCCCTGCGTGCCCTATTCGGAGCGGAGCCCGCAGTCTGTAATCAACCCGAGGCGGCACGGAAAGCGGAAGAATTTGCCCGAGCCGGCGATGCTGCCTCGAACATCTACAATTCTCTCCTGCTCCAGGCCAGGGCTCACCGACGCCTCGACCAGGCCGAGAGAGCCTTCGCTAGAGCTACCGATGCGATCAACCTCTATGACGAGCGCCTCCGCCCCGGATTTCTCGGTGACCCTCAGCGAACCCGAGTCGAGGGCATCATCAATACCGCCCATGATCTTCTCGTGGGCAGCCTGCTCGATCTCCACAGGCCCATCGACGCGCTCCAACAGGCCGAAAGAGCCCGGTCGAGGGTGCTCCTGGATCTGGTCGCCACCCAATTCGCCCGGACGGCTTCCCACTCCTCGAAAGACGCCGATTTCGACCTCGAACAACAACTCGACGAGCGACACGAAGCGCTCGCCGAGGTTCAGAGAAGGATCGGCTCGGCCGTGGCAAGTACGGACCGCGACAAGCTGCTCCGACGACGGAGCCCACCCGCGCCTTCCTCACCGCCGGCTCTGCCGCCGTGCTCGCCACCCGCTGGAAGGTTCCCGAGGATCATCGAACCAGGCGTTTCCTGGTGGACTTCTACCGTGCCTTTCGCCAGGGCGGCCCAGGTAAAAAAGGTCTGCGCAAAGCCGAAGCCCTGGCCGAAGCCAAGCGGTCAGCCGGGAGCGGAAGGATCCGGCCCAGGTATGGGTGGCGGCCTGGGTCTTGATCGGGGATCCGCGGTGAGATCGAGGCTGCTCATCTGCTGCCTCGCGATCCTCGTCGGTTTGGGTCTCGCGGGCTCGGCCCAGGCCCAACCCAATCGCACCGAGCCCGGCCCCGAAGCCGCCATGGCCCAGGCCCTTTTCGAATCGGAATCCGCGGACGACAAAGTGCGCGGCTGCGAGCACTTCCTGGAGCTCGTCGAGGCCGACTCTGCCGACCCCTGGGCCTTCCGCGGCGCGGCCCTCTGCGCCGCGCTCGTGGACGGATTCCGCGCAGACTTCGAAAATGTGCTGGCCCGTGGATCCGAGAGCCCCCACGGACTCGAGAGCTCCCAGAGACCCGAGAGTGCCGAGCGGCTCTTCGCCCGCGGCTACTTGGCTTTTTTCGACCAGGACTTCGGGAGCGCCGAACGGCTGCTGCGCGCCGCCGTCGACGCAGAGCCACGGATGGCCGTAGCCTGGAATACCCTCGGGGTCGTCCGGTTGATGGACCGCCGCTACGCCGAGGCGAGCACGGACTTCGACCGTGCCCTCGAGCTGACCCCCCACTGGACCAAGGCCAGGGACAACCGCGAGCGGGTGCGGATCTACACGGAGGTCTTCGAACGCCTGCGGCAACGCCTCGAAAATACACCGAGCGGGCCACTCCCGGACCCACCGTGCGTGCCCGCTTCGGGACGTCGCCCCAACGAGGTTCTCGTGGCGGGCGACGAGACGGCCATGAACGAGGCGAGCCAACTCCTCGCCACCCTTCAACTCATGCCCCTCGACCAGCGGTCCGCATGGCTGCGGACGCGGATCGCGGAGGGCGGGCTCAGCGAGCACGACCTGTGGCACCCCAGTCAGGTGGCCCAGGGCGAGCGCCTCCGCCATGCCGAAGGGGCGGCCACCACCCTCGAGGCCCAAATACAACTGGCCGAAGCCTGTGGTCGGGCCGACGTGCTCCTGTGGGCGGTGTCGGACGCGGTCAGGGATCTGCGACCCCGATACCCACCGGAGACGATCGCGGCCACGTTCCGGCCCTGGACCCGGCTGGACCTGCCCGAGGAGGCGAAGGCCGCGAAGGCGCGGGCCATCCGGATCCACGCTTCCCTGCTGCTCCACGCCGGACAACCCGAAGCCGCGATCGAGGCCCAGCGCCGGGCCCGCGGCCTCTACGAGGCCCTCGGCGACCGGCTCGGCGAAGCTCGGACCTGGGAAGAAGAGGCCGAGATCCTAATCCTCTCGGGCCACAACGAGGACGCCTTGCACACCTACCGCAAAGCCCGGAGCCTGGCCCAGGCCAGGGGTGAGACGCTGCTCCGGGGCAACTTCCTCCAGGGCGAGGCCCACGTGTTGATCCAGCTCGGCAGGCACCCGGACGCCCTTCGCACCTTCCACGAGGCCCGCGCCCTCTTCGAAGAGGTCGACGATCCCCTCGGCCTCGGCAACACCTGGCTCGGCGAAGGCCAGATCCTCTTCCTCTCGCAGCGATACGAGCCCGCCCTCGACGCCTATCGGAAGGCGAAACGGACCTTCGAGGCCCTCGGCGCGAAGCTCTCTCTGGGCAATGCCCTCCTGGGCGAGGCCCGCGCCCTCTATTTCACGGACCGGTCCGAGGACGCCCTGGCCGCCTACCGACGGGCCCGCGCCCTCTTCGAAGAACTCGGCGAGACGCTGGGCCTGGGTATCTCCTGGCTCGGCGAAGGGGAGATCCTGCTCCAGCAATTCCGATTCCGGGACGCCCTCGAGGCGGCCTCGAAGGCAGAGCACTTCGCCAAGGCGGGTGGCGCCCGGTGGAATATCCACAACGCCGTGCTGCTCCAGGCCCGGGCCCATCGCTACCTGGAGCAGCACGAAAAGGTCGTCGAGCGGACGGAAGCGGCCATCGACCTCTACGATGAGCAGCTCCGGGCCGGCCTCTTCGACGACGCACCCCGCATCCAGGGCGAGAACATCGTCCACCTCGCCCATGACCTGCTGATCGGTGCCCTGCTCGAGCTCGGACGCCCGGCCGAGGCCCTGGAGAAGGCCGAGCAGGCCCGGGCTCGGGTGCTGTTGGACCTGGTGACGCGCCGATCCCTGCCCGGCAAAGGGGACGATGGCGACGACGGGGAAGATGGCGACGGCGGGGACGATGGCGAGCAGCGGATCGCCGAGCTCCACGGTGAGTTGGCCGAGGTCCGGCAGCAGCTCGATCGGGCCACGGAAAGCGAGAGCCGGAGCCCGTGGCTGAACCGACGCCAGGAGCTGGATCTTGAGATCGAACGCCTCGAATTCGAACGGCTGTTGGCCTCGGACGCCCGCTTCGAGACCACCGCGCCTGCCTCCCTCGCGGACATGCAGGCGCTGGCCGACGCCGCGGGCCCGGTCCTGGTCTACTACTCGGCCTTCGACCGGGCCCTGGCAGCCTGGCTCGAGCCCGGAAAACCACTGGTGATCCACACCCTCGAGCTGGCCCGAGCGGACCTGGATCGGCAGGCGAAGGAGCTGGTCGAATTCCTCGCCAACCCCAACTACGGAAACCGCTTTCGGAAACCGGCCCGAGCCCTGGCCGAGCAATTGCTGACCCCCTTCCTCGATCGATTGCCGGAGAGCGGTCCCCTGCTCGTGGTGCCCCACGGCCCCCTCCACCAGGTTCCCTTCCAGACCCTGGTGACCGCCGATGGGCGACTTCTGGGAGAGCGCCTGGAGATCACCGTCGTGCCCTCCTTCTCCACCCTGACGGCCCTCCGCGAACGCCATCGGCCCACGGATCCGCGAGATCCCTTCTTCGCCATGGCCTCAGGTCGGGGGCTGGCCGCGCCCCTGGGTGAGATCCGCGCTATCGGCGAGCTCTTCGACGCCGAGCACAGCCATTACCTGGAGCCGGCAAAGGCCCATTTCTCCGGCTACTGGAACGGAGCCCCGAGAGCCCGTCACCTGCTGATCGCCAGCCAGGGCGTGCATGAGCCCAACAGCCGCCGAGACACCTACCTCGAAATCGAGCCCTCCGAGCGCCACGACCACCGACTCACCGCCGCCGAGATCGCCGCCATTCCCCTCGAAGCCGAGCTGGTCACCCTGGCCGCCTGCGACACGGCCCGCGGCGATCCCCTGCTCTCGGACGAGCGCCTCGACCTCACCCGCGCCTTCCTCACCGCCGGCTCTGCCGCCGTGCTCGCCACCCGCTGGAAGGTGCCCGAAGGCCAGGTCACCAGCCGCTTCTTGATGGATTTCTACCGCGCCTATCGCCAGGGCGGCCCGGATGGCCAGGGCCTGCGCAAGGACGAAGCCCTGGCCGAAGCCGAGCGCCGCAGCCGGAAGCGGAGGGATCCGGCCCAGGTGTGGGCGGCGTGGGTCTTGATCGGGGATCCGCGATGAACGACGGGACCGTGCGTAGCACCGGGAGACGGATTCGCCGACCGGCTCAGGCCAGCATCACGACTACCCGCAGGCGGCAGCCCTCAGGCTCGAGGATCAGACTCCAGCCGTAGCGCCGGCAAAGGTCTTCGACGATCGCCAGGCCTAGACCGGATCCGTCACCCATGAAAGGTGCCTTGAGCTGCTCTGCAGCCTCGATCGGCACGTCCAACGGATTCTCGACGCTGAGCCGGTCTTCGAGCGCCGTGATTTTCACCTCTCCCGAAGCGCCGTGACGCAGGGCATTGCCGATCAGATTGTCGAGCAGGATACGCAACGCTTCAGAGGATATCCGTAGCCGCAGCTCCGGCGCGATGTCGACCTTGACCCGATGCTCGCGGTCGGGGCGCCGCGGCAGGTGCTGCAAGCACTCTTCGACGGCCGGGAGAATCGGGGTCGGTAGCTGTGGGCTGTCGACCTCTTCCCGGGCCAGGAAGAGGAAAAGCTCGATCTTCGACTCCATGCGTCGGACGGCGCGCTCGATGCGCTCCAGCGGTCGTTCCGCGTTGTCGGGTCGGGCGCGAAGCAGCTCCGTAGCCCCTTTGATCACCGTGAGCGGACCGCGCAGCTCGTGACTCGCATTGCGCGTGAAGTGCCGTTCCCTTTCCAGGAAACCGAGCAGGCGCAGGGCGGCCCGCCGGATCGAGCGTGAAAGATGGCCGATCTCGTCGAGGCGCTCCTCCGATTCGAGCCGGCGCCCGCGCCAGGTCTCGAGATCCCAGGCCACAGCGTCCGCAAGCCGGCGGATCGGCACCAACAGTTCCCGGTCGAGCCAGCGTGCCAAGCCAAGGGCGACAGCGAGAATCGCCAACGCGAACATCATGCTGGCACTGCCCCAGAAGATCGGCTCTAGCTCTTGCAGCGGTTCGAGCGTGCTGACGTCGTAGAAGAGGATCAGTGGGCCGTGCTTCTGGGGCCTGATGGCGACAAAGGCCTCCAGACCACGAACCTCGTAGATCCCGGCTTCGAGCGCGTCGAGCGGTCGATAGATGCCAAGAAAAACCTCGCCACTCGTGGAGCGAAAAGGTTCGGGTAGCTGGTCGAAACCCCAGAAGGCTGTGAAGAGAGGTGACTCTTCGACCTCGAATCCGGCTTGTTTTGCCGCGATCAAGCGGTCCGCCTCGATCCGCACCAAATGCTTCAGCATAGTGTCTTCAATGGTGGTCAAGCCGGCCCATATCGCCACGAGGATGAAAGGTGCGAGCACCAGACCGGCAACAAGAATCGAGCCGAAGACCCGACGGCGAAGCCGCCAGTGGGTGCGGTCCACGCTCATCTGACGGCGAGTTGGTAGCCGTAGCCGCGGACGGTGTGCAGCAGATCGCGATCGAATGACTTATCGATGGCGCGGCGCAAGGCGTAGATATGGCTACGCAGAACATCGCTTTGCGGCGGATCGCTGCCCCACAATCTGGCTTCCAGCTCTTCGCGCCGAACGACACTGGGCGAACGTTCCATGAGCAAATAGAGAATCTCGAAGGCCGCGCCATGCACCTCGAGTCGCCGGCCACTACGCCGTACTGTCCGGGCATCGGGGTCGAGTACCAAATCCGCGATCGTCAGCTCGCGCGGCGCCGATCGTCGCAATCTGTCGAGCGCCCGCAGCCTGGCTTCGAGTTCTTGGAGAGCGAAGGGCTTGACCAGATAGTCGTCGACGCCCGCTTCGAAGCCTTCCAGCTTGTCGGCCAACGTGTCACGGGCGGTGAGCATCAAAGTGGGCACGCGACACTGCGCCTCTTGGCGCAGCTTGCGGCAGAGCTCTATGCCGGCCATGCCCGGAAGCATCCAATCGATGATGATGACGTCGAACTCGCGGGTCAGTGCCAGATGCATGCCGGAGATACCGTCATAGGCAAAGTCCACTTGATGGCCTGCCGCCTCGAGAAAATCGCCGACATTGCCGGCGATATCGAGGTCGTCTTCGATCATCAGGATACGCATCGGTCGAGCCTAACTTGGTTCCGTCCAGATTTGGCTCGGTGGGGTCGGCCGGATGGCCTGCGGGCGTCGCT
>CBDUGP010000159.1:0-16431 GCA_965366625.1 uncultured bacterium | reverse complement strand
GACATGGCGGGTTATCACCGTTCTTGCAGAGCGTAGCCTCCAATTCCTTGAGCTTTTCATCAGAGAGATCGTAGCTCTGAAAGATTTGTTCATGACTCAATTGCCGGTTCGAGCGCCTAAAGTAGTCGATGCGAGCACCATCGCTTAAGCCGCAGAATAGGGTGGAGTCTTGGAGCCGATTGAAGGTTTGGCTAGCAGCAACACGACGCACGAAGAAACGAGGGATACCCTCAGCCTGAGCGGCGTGGTCCAGAAGGATTGGCCGGATAAAGTCTGAATACGCGATGGCTGCAAAGTGATCCATTTCAGCTCTACTAATGAACACCAGCCGCTGCTTGATGAAGTCGAAGGCAACCTTGCGCTCTTCTTTCTCGGCGAATTGGTCGAGCCACAAAGCAAGACTCTCGACGAACCTCATTCCGGGCGAATACTGCTGATAGGAGTCGTATTTTAGGTCTGCCAGCGCCTGGAGGATCGGACGTTCTTGTGCGACATCCTGTGGAGTCCATTTCATGACTTCGGCCAAGAGTCGGTCGGCCAGAGCAGCCTTCATGGCGACAACTTCCTGATTCGATCAAAAGAAAAGCGAATGGAGCCTTCGTGGGCGACCAATGCGTTCAAGTAGCGCATCGTCGCGGAGGGTCCTAGCTCTCCTGCAGGTGCAAGATTCCAGCAGGTAGAAAGAGAGGACGAAACATGGTCCACACTTAGAGAAAACTCGTGACTCAGCAAATGACGGTCGTTACCTGGCCATGCCCCCCTATCCCCAATGCAGAGTACCGAACGTGGCGCAATTTCATTGGCGAGACGTTCAACAACCCGCAACTTCGATGTTTCGGCGGTGACGAGATCGATGGAGTGGCCCGAGCGCACCATGCGTATGGGAAGGTCGTCGTCCAAGCAGTCCAAAAGATAGGCATGGAGGTCTACTGTCGGTGCCCCAGGCAGGGGGGAGACTGTTATCTGCGATGGCCGTACCTCTATTTCCGCGAGGGCGTTGACGAGCGAGTCGGCATCGAGGAGCTTGCTGAGCGCAGCGATCGCTTCATCAAGGGGGCGGCTCTTGTCGGGTGCATCGTCCGATGTCAACAAGGCTACGTCGGAGCCGTTGTAGTACCCGATGAGGACGAGGTGCCAAAACTCTTTTGGAAGCGCGGCGCTCAAGGCCTTACGGACAGATTTCCCTCGGCCCGTTGCTACACCGATACGGACTCCCATGTCGAGGAGTCGGACGCAGGCGGTTGACACCTCTTCAGGTAAAGCGTGGAATCGTTGGTGGGTCGCGCACAAAGTACCATCGTAGTCGAGAACGACTGCCCCGATTTCGGTCTGCGACAACTCTCTCTCGAACTTGACTAATGCCTCCTCAAACACCCGTCGGGGTAAGCTGTGGCCAGATCCAATTCGCTCAAGCTTGCGACGGGCGGGAGTCATCATCCTATGGCTTGCAGCCCTCGGCGGTCGAAGGTGGAAAAGCTGCCGGCCGAATTTTGGGACATTCGGACGCCCGGGATCAAGTGACCGCAGTTCGCCGAGCGCTCCAGTCCAGTGAAGCACCATGGTGAGCAGATCAATGCATCCCCATGGTCCGGGGATTTCGGTTTCGAACGAGATAACCGGAATGTCGTTAGGCACAAGTGCTAGCGTCCGCTTGGCGAGGGAGGCTGTTTCCGGCGTGACCAATGCCAAAACCACGCTCTCGTCGCCTCGTCGAGCCAACCATAGATGCCGGCCATGCCCAAAATTTCGGTAGTCGGAAACCTGCACATTGAGTAACGTGGACTCATGAAGACGGGATTCGAAATCCGTTGCGGCTGGCGAGCTCCAGCCGCCGTGAAGCACGATTGCTGATCCACGACCAAGGGCCGGGTCTACGCCAGGGCAGTCGGGAGTCACATCGTTGGAGGGCAACTGTACTCCGTAAGCGCGCGCTAGGATTGCGAGGGTTGCCAAGAGTGAGTTTGTGGCTAGGAAGCCGTCCTTTCCACTCGGATTCTGTCCAGCGAATGCGAAGCCGTTGTTGTAATTGCTGACCTGATCAGCCAACGGGCTCTTAGAACGGGTGCTAATGCTACCTAGTACTTGAACTTCAGCTTCAGAAGCTGCACGCGCTGCCGCTAGCACATCGTGGTTTCGCCCGGAGGCCGACAGTATTAAGACGGCTGAGCGGTGGAGGTGTGTCTCGTCGAGTAGAACCTCAAGCGGTGTGGCGTGTCGCGAGATGCCATTCCCGTAGTGGCGATGGAGTAGAGCCGCTAAATGGGCGGCCGTCATGGAGCCTCCCGAGCCAACTGCCAAGAGCGGCGCGTGATGAGCGGCTACCACGAACTTTTCGACGGACTCGATGCTGACCCGCGTCGCCCACTCAAGAGTATCGCTTAGGGCTGCAAGCTCGCGCGCGTATGGTCTACCCACAGTGACTCCCGAAACAGCCGGTTCGCAGACTTTTCCCTAGTAGACCATACGGTCACGGGCATTGTGATTCTCGGCTCAGGATATGGCCCAAGCTGACCAGCGTCAATCAGAATGAGCCTGAATTGGCATGAGCGAATCCTAGTTGTGGAGGTAAGGCCCGTCGCTTCGACGTCGGAAGGATACAGCATCAGGTGGCAGAGAGGCCCGGAATCCTGCCTGTCTCCAACCAGATCAAACCACCTGCAGCATCGCCCGGAGCTCCACGGCCTGAAACTGCGTCAACGTTCCCCGTTCGACCGTAGCCCGTGCCACGGCCAGTCCCCGGCGATGGATCCGTAACGTGACGGCCTCGCTAAGCTCCAAGACGATCTCGCAAGCCTTCACGGCTCGAGCTTCCTGCTCGTTCATGGAGTAGAAGAAAGCTAGATCCACTGCCGCGAAGAATGCGTCGTTGGGAAATTTGTCGAAGAGATTGTCCAGGGCTCGGCGCAGGAGCCGGATGCTCCCGCGGTAGTCTCCACGCCGTGCCATCAGCAAGGCTTCGGCATGATAGAGCAGGGATCGAGCCAAAGTGAGGGAGTAGAAGCCGGATCCGGATTTGGGGATTTGGCGTCGACATTGGGCGATGGCCTCGCCGAGGGCCTGGGTCAGCTCCAGGTCCGAGGGCGCAGCCTCCATTCGCAACACGGCGGAGGCGTTGACGATTCCCGCTAGAAACGAGCGGTGGTTCTTGCGGACGTGAGCCCGTTTCAAGAGGACCAAGCAATCCTCAAGGGTGCCTTCGTAATCCCCTGTGCTTAGGCGGGCCCAGGATCGCACCGCCAAGGAGGTGATGTCGTCCGGCTGGAGTCGGAGTGCCTCACGGATGGAGGCGAGACCTTCGTCGAGCCTACCCTTCAAGATCAAGGCCGCCGTCTGTTTTCTGAGCACTCCGGAACGTGCCTTGGTATCCAGACCGGGAAGGCTGAGCGCCTCGGAATATCGCTGCAAAGCCTCGTCGTAGAACCCCTGGGATCTCAGGGTGGAACCGTGCACAGAGAGAGCGAGGGCGCGAAGCTCGGGATGAGGATCGACCAAGCGATCCAAGATCCTGAGCGCATGTCGAGCCGCTTCCTCGGCTTCGTCCGGCGTTTCGTGGAGCAAAACCTCCACGCGATCGAGGATCAAGACGAGGGCCTCCGAAGTCCAATAGGCCTCTTGATGGACCATGCGACCCAGGGTTGCAGCGCCCGCCCTGCGAATTCGCTTGCTCTGGTGTGCAGAGAGATTCCTCGACATAGAGCCAAGGATAAACCAAAAAGGCGAGGGAGGGCCACCGAAGCCTTCCCTCGCCTTGGCCGTCAGGGCGATCCGTCCGGGATATAGCCGCCGCCGATACCGGCTCTTTGTCCTGTGGTGACTCGCATTGCCAAGTCCTCCGGTTCAAAGCGGAGCGCCATTGCTCCACCTATTTGGAAGATAAGCAAATGAGAATGCTTCGTCCAGTGTCGTCAATAGGTGAACGATTCAGGGGGTCGTTTAATATTTGGAAATGTAAAATTTTCTTTGAAGATGATCGGGGTGAGCATTCGAACGGCTGTTTGTGATCGAGACACTTTGAAAATCGCAGATTTTGAGAGCGACGAAGGGCGGTTGCGGTAGGGCGTCCCGGGAGTGTCCGCTTTTGCGCATGTGCAAGAGTGTCGATAAGTGGCGATCCGACGAAGGATCTTCAGAGGAATCGTATTCTCCCTCCGCGCGGCCCTGGGCCTGTCGAGGGCCGTCGGCTCAGCAATCCGCTGGCACCCAGCCCCGGATCCTCATAGATGGGTTGGCCCTTTTGCCGAGAATTCTCAACCTACTCCGGGTTCCAGGACCCGTAGCCGAAGAGGACTGCCCGTGTGTAAAGCGCCTCCAACCGAAACGTCCGAGCCCGCCGCCGACCCGAGGGCATCGCCCGACGGGGCCGGGCCTTGTCCCCGCGAGCGATTGATCCGTTTCGGCCCTGAGGTGCTTTCCGACGCTGAGCTCGTGGGTTTGCTGTTGCGTCTCCGGGGCAAGCCCACCGAGCTCGCAAGCGGTCTGCTTCAGCACACCAACGGCTTGACGGGTTTGCTCGGTCTTGATCTGCCGTCTTTGAGACACCATGGATTGAGCGAAGCCAAAGCGCTGCAAGTGTTGGTGGCGGGGGAGCTGTCCCGTCGCCAGGCTCGTCAAAAGCTGACCGGTCAGTGGATGCAACGGCCTGAGGAGGTCGCTCAATATCTTTTTTTGCGATACGGGAACATCGATCAAGAGGTCATGGGGGCACTTTTTGTGGACATGCGCAACGTGCTGATCGGAGAAGCGGAGCTGTTCCGCGGAACCATGCGAAGGGCTTGGGTCGATCCGCGCACGATCCTACGGGAGGCATTGATTCGCCGCGCGGCGGGACTTTTGCTCTTCCACACCCATCCCGGTGGCGCACCCGAGCCGTCCCCTGAGGATTTGAAATTCACGCTCACCATGGCGGAGGCCTGCGAGCTGATGGAAGTCCGCCTGATGGACCACCTGATCCTCGGCGTCGAGGGCACTTGGGTCTCGGTGAAGCAGTTGGGCCACAAGCGGTAGGGCGGCTGCCATCGGAAAGACAGGTCGATGATCGGCGTGCAAATCGACAGATCGTCGATGCCGCATTCCACGATGTCGCCGGGGCCAGTGCGTCGGAGCATTGCACACGCACCTCGACGCTACCCGCGGGCACCTGTGCCGTTGCGGTCGCCCAGGACGCTACGGAGCGGCTGTCGCCGTTGGCAACGACCGTCACCCACGAGCCGCCGTCGACTCGGTATTGGATGTTGAAGAAATCACCCGAGGCATCGTCACCGCTGTCTCGCTGGCCATGGAAGTAGGCCACGGAAAGCGTCGACGCGGCGGCCACCGAATAGGTGGGCGACTCTAAGATGCAGTTGCCGCCGTCGACATCGGCGTTGCCGGCGCTGCTGTTGGTGGCGGTGAAAATGGAATTGGTGCCGGAATTCGAGCCGGACGGCTGGGTCACCACCGTGCTCGTTTGTTGGGTCGGATTGCCGACGGTGTAGGCACCCGTAGAGCACGTGCTGCTCGGGCTGTTGCTCCAATCCGGGGCACCGGACTCGAAGTCGTCGTCCACGGCGCAGGCGCTACCGCCTCCGCCCCCGCCCCCGCCCGCTTCGAAGACACGGACGTTGGAGAAGGTCGAGTTGTTGCCGGAGCCGGCATCATTGTCGTTGACGAGCACGAGATACATCGCGCTACCGGTGAAGAATTGCCCCACCGGAATGGAGTACCGCCGGTGGTCGAAACGCCGCCCGAGAACACGTTGCCTTTGAACGTGCCGCCGGGGCCGGAGACCTCGAGATCCAAATCGTTGACCAAATGGGTGCTCGCCGCCGGGGTGGAAGGGTAGTCCGTCCACACCAGGGTGACCTTCAGCGGCTCGCTGCTGCTGACCACGAGGTCGTAGGTGACCGTGTCGTTGGACGAGCCCTGAGCGAAACCCGCGTTGTCGTCGACAAAGAGATCCCGCGAGTCACCGCTCAGCTCGAGAGAATCGTCCAACGCCACCCGTCCCCAACCTTTACCATTGGCCGGCCAGCCGGACACACCGGTCATATTCTGCCCCGCGCTCACCAAGGTCGCCTTGATCAAGGCCGCCGACGGCACCAAGGCATCGCCGGCATTGGCGGAGCCCGAGGGATAGAAACTGTCCACAAAGTATTCCCGCACCAAAGCCGCGGCACCCGCCACGCCCGGAGCCGCCATGCTGGTACCGCTCGATGATTTGGTGTTGCAGTTGTTCGACCCGATGCTGTGGTCGCTGTTGGCCGACACGATGCTCGAGCCCGGCATGGTCACGTCGCCCCGGCATCGCCGTGGCGGGTGACGGTGACAGCCAAACCATTGGGCCCATCCGGTGATCGAGGACGGCGTGCTTTTCATCCGCCACGGCGACGTGCTGCACGCCTACGATGTCAAGGCGACCGGAGCCGCCACCAAAGGTCCGTAAGATGAGCGTGAAGTCGATTGCCGCAATAGATCTGGAAATCGGTGCGGCCCGCACCGGTTCGCAGCCGGAATTCCAATGATTCGGCCTGATTGGACCGGGAGCGGGGATCACGAATCAACCCGGGCTCAAGAGATATGTTTCAGCTCGCCGGATATCCCTCTGCTTATTGGTGCCTCTCATGCTTTCTCCCTTCGAGAGAAATGGGTTTTCCGGCTTTACGATCACTTCTGCCCACGCATCGGGCGATCCGGATTCGAATCCATCAGCGAAGAGCAGCGAATTCGCCCAGACGATGAGCTGGTCTTCCGAGGTTTCTCCACCGGCGTTCTGACCGACGTCGGTTGTGAAGCTGGGCGCGGGGTCGTCGGCAAACC
Source organism: uncultured bacterium (assembly GCA_965366625.1). Classification (GTDB taxonomy): domain Bacteria; phylum Acidobacteriota; class Thermoanaerobaculia; order Multivoradales; family J023; genus JAUIJL01. The sequence goes on along the minus strand of CBDUGP010000159.1, from coordinate 9,636 downwards.
GGATTTCGGTTTCCATGAAATCTGTGGTCCCGGCCTCGCAAACGACCTCGTAACCTACGGTGAGCAAAGTCCCCGCCGGCAGCAGAGCGATGGGTGATTGTAAGTCGCTGACGGAGAAATAGAGCTCCCCATTCGTCAGCCCTGCGTCAAAGACCATCGAGGTGGCGTGGGCCTCGTCCACATAGATCTGGACCTCGTCCAGCTCGCCGTCTCCGTCGAGATCGGGCTCCAGGCAGGTCTCGTCGTAATCCAGGACGAAGCGGGTGCCTGCGAGGCCCCGTCCGCCGTGGTCGAAGCTCACCGTCATTTCCACGCGTTCGCCGGTTCGCGCGGTTTCCGGAAGCCCGAGGTTTAAGGTCGCGGGTTCGAAGCAGGAGTAGCGACCGACGTTGGAGGACGCTTGGCCGTCGACCAAGGCCATATTGCCGCCCACGAAGAGCGAAGAGCCAATGCCGTCGTCATAGACCCCTAAGGTATATCCGTAGATGGATCCCGGCGACGCCGATTCTAGCCCTGTTCCCAGAGAGTCCCAATCGTTTCCATTCCATCGAGCGATGTGATTGACCACCTCGCCCTTGGAAAAATAAAAATGACCGGAGGCGTAGAGGGTGGGGCCACTGCCATCGTCGAAGACTTGCAAATCCAACACCCGCTCACTGGAGATGATGCTGTTGTTCAGACCGAGCCCGATCCATTGGGAACCGTCCCATTTGGCGACTCGACCGAGGATTTCGAGGGTGGAGAAGTCGAAGTAGAAGGAACCTGCGGCGTAGAGGGCTGGTCCGCTGCCGTCGTCGAAGATCTCAAGGGTGTAGATCGAGCCATTGAGCTCGCCGGAACCCAGGGCATTCCACGCGGTGCCGTCCCAGTATGCAATGTGGTCTGCGGGCGCTCCGTCGATCTCTTCAAAGTGACCGGCTGCGAAGAGCTTCGCTCCTTCACCGTCATCGAAAGCCACGAAATCTAGGACCGAGGAGTCGGCGCCGGAACCGAGCGCCGTCCAAGTAGACCCGTCCCACTTGGCGGTATCTTTGGCCCCGGAGCCGTCGAGAGCTTCAAATAGGCCGCCGACGTAGAGGGCGGGGCCGTTGCCGTCGTCAAAAACCTCAAGGGCATAGACGTCACCTTCGATGCCTTCACCGAGGGGGCTCCACGTTTTGCCGTCCCATTTGGCGAGACCTTCGATGGGGCCCGAGCTTGAAGATTCGATATCACCTGCCACGTAGAGAGCGGGGCCGTTTCCGTCGTCGAAGCCGATGATCGCTCTAACGTTCGAAGGCGGCGAAGGGATGGCCAGGGCCGTCCACGTGGAGCCCTTCCATTTGGCCAGACGGGCGGTATCGTCGTTGCCTCCGAGAGCGAAATCTCCGCTTATGTAGAGGGCCGTGCCAGTTCCGTCGTCAAAGACGGTGGACGCTCGGACCAAGCCGTCCAGGCCGAAGCCGCGTTCGCTGAGGCCGTCAAAAGAGTCCCATAGGTCACCGTTCCAGACCGCAAGATTGTGGATGCCACCGGGAATGGAGAAGGAGCCACCGGCAAAGAGGAAAGGGCCTTCCCCGAGATCGTGGCTAAAAAGCACCTGGGGCACTGCCATCAGATTGGACTCCAGTGATTGCCACGAGGAGCCGTTCCAATGGGCAATATTGTCCGAGGGATTCCCGTCGACTTCTTTGAGCTTGCCGGCTACGTAAAGTTGGGGGCCTTGGCCCAAGTCCAGGGTCTTCATGGCTTGGATCGAACCCGCGGTGCCCAACCCTAGGGATGTCCAAGTGAATAGGTCCCACCTCGCCACGTGGTTGACGGTCGCCCCGCCGGCTTGGGAGAAGTAGCCCGCCGCGTAGACTTTGGGGCCGTTGCCGTCATCGAAAACCTCGAGGCTGGTCACCGTTGAGGAAGTGCCGCCGGCCATAGCGGTCCATTGTCCGTTTCCGGAGTAATAGGCGGCATTATTCACTTCCTGGCCATTGAGGTATCCAAAGTCACCGCCGATGACAAAGGTGCCAAGCCACGGTGTGATGCTTTGGATGCTACCTCCCTGGTTGAATGTGGCGCCGAGGGAGCTCCAAGACTGGCCGTCCCATTTAGCAACTTTTTGCGCCGCAACGCTGCCCGCTTGGTTGAACAATCCGCCGGCGATCAAGACTTCATCGTCTCCTTCTTGATAGATGGCCAACGCGTTGACCCCGCCGTCCATACCGCCACCGACGGGGCTCCAAGATGTTCCATCCCACTTGGCGATATAACCCGCATTGCTCTCGCCGACGCTCCCGAAGTAGCCGCCTGCGTACAAGGCTTCACCGCTGCCGTCGTCATAGACCTGGAGCGCGAAGACCGCTCCGGGCAGGCCGTCCCCAAGGGGTTGCCATTGAGAGCCGTCCCATTGGGCCAGCCGTTTTACAACCCTTTCGTGAATATGTTCGAACCGACCGCCTACCACCAACACCGGTCCGCTGCCGTCGTCGAAAACAGCGGACGCGAGCACATCGCCGTCAAAACCCGCCAGATGGAATCCTTGCGACCATTCGCAGGAGGGTTCAGCCTCAGTCGTGATGGGGATGAAACTGATGACGGCAACTAAAGGAATTAAAAAGGCAAAGCGAAGCCATGGAGACATAAGCATATTCCTCCTGGGAAAAATGAAGATTGAGCTCGGAACCGAGAATGTGAGTGCGAACCGAAGTGTTCGGTAGACCCAGGAATTACGGCGGATTTATCCGCTCTATTCGACCCCCAATGGCACTGCGGGACGAAGAGCTGGAATCTCGTGGTGAAGCAGGTTGGAAATGGGTTGGTCCGCGAGCTCAGAAAGTCGAAAGAAGAAAGTCTAGCAGCCTGTGGCAGAAGTCTGCCGCCGGCGAGAGCTGCGAATCTTTCATCGAATCGAGGCGTGAAAACCGCCGGCGATTCGAGAATCGTCGAGGTTTTCCAACAAAGAATCGGCGGAAAAGGCGCGCTCGCAGCGCGGTGAGACTTTTGCCATAGCCTGATAGGCTGACACTCTAGCGCCGTGTCTCTGGCGCGAGAGGTCGACAGTTCCCGACGCAGCAGTGAAGAACCGTTCCTCCAGGTCCTTCGCAACGGCCGCCAGCCCCACGACTTTTCTGGGACTTCTCAGAAGGTTAGCGCCTCGATGAAAGTCGGCTTGGCTCTCGTTTTGAAATTAATTTGAAAAAATGCAACCTCGGATCAGCGATCGGAGTCCTATATATCGAATAGGAGCCCCGGGAGGTATATCCGGAATGGGGCAAATATCGCTTCGGGCCCGTCTAACAGATGGAGAGGCATCATTGTCCCTCCAACCGCTAAATAGATACAGGATGATTCATGAACGACAATCAACCCACAATAAAGCCATCCACCGAGTCTGAATCTCTACCCATTAAGGGCAAGCCACCAAACCGGTTCTGGCAAGTATTCTGGCTCACGTTCCTCGTGGTGTCGCTCGGCTACGCTTGGTACTCCTTTTATGCGCCTTCCAACGGCATTGCCTGGGCTGATGACTACACGACGGCGCAACAACAGGCTGTCGAATCGGACAAGCCGATGATTCTCTTCTTCACTGGAAGTTGGTGTTCTCCCTGCCAGATCATGAAACGTGAAGTCTGGGCGGATGAGCAGGTGGCCAATACGGTTAATCCAGCGTTCATCCCAGTGACCATTGACGTGGATGACTCCAACGCAGCCGCAGCATTGAGTCGTTACGCTGTTGGTGCCACACCAAATACCGTCATCACGGATTCGAAAGGCAATGTCCTTCAACAGATACAAGGGCGAATGAGCAAAGCCGAATTCCTGGAATTGTTAGGGGAGCTGGATCCGCAAAGACTCTGAAACGATGTCTCGACATGTGGCGGCTTCGGATTTGCGCCCGATAACCCGGGTTGCCTCACGTCATCAACCTCACAGCGTGACCTTGTGATTGAGCATAGCTGTTGAAGCACGATCGGTGACGGTGCCATGGTTTCTGGAAGGCCAGGCTTTTGGAAGACCAGGCTTTTGGAAGACCAGGCTTTTGGAAGGCTAAGCGCTCAGAAAAATGATAGCGGTCATAGGGGTTGGACAACGAGAGTCAGCGAGCGAGCTTCCTCTTTGGCTTCGAGCCATAGGACGACTCTAGAACCCAGGAGGCTCGGCTCACCTTCCAGCTTTGCCGGGGCACCTGGCCGTGCTTCGAGTCGGCGATAACCGTCGAATCGGTCTTGAGGTTGCCGGGCCTCTTCCGCGATCTCTGCCGGTAGTTCGCTCATTTGACGGGCCGTTTCCACTAGATCGAAGGACTCCCGCACATAGAGGGCGGCTGTTCCTTCCTCAACGCTCAGCTCTGCCTGCACACGGGGACTTCCTCCTCCTTGAAAAGGGAGAACCAAGTCTGTCGTTCCGAGCCGGGCCGCCGCCAGGCCTCGCAGGGAAGCGATGCTCAGGCGGCAGTTGACCTCCGCACGATGGTAGGTGCTGGTTTTCCACCGGCAACTTCCTTCGGTGTTGAATTGGGTACCCCCCGTGCTGTCGAGCTCGGCAACGAGCTCTCCGGGAATGGCTCGGCGCGCGATTCTGAGATGCTCTAAAGTTTTATTGAATTCCATTTGCCGAGTTTGGCTCTCGTCCCATTTCACAGGCAATCCCTGGAGGCCTTGGGGTATGCGAGTCAAACCCGTAAAGCGCAGGTCCAGAGTGTTTAGTTTCGGGAAATCCCCCGCTGTCAGGCGAATGTTCGGCGTTAGGGGGTTATGCCCCAAAAAAAGCGAGCGCAGGTTCGGGAGAGGCGGCAGAGTCTCCAGGGAAGAGATGCCGTTGCTGCTCAGATGGAGGCTCACCAGGGTCGGAAGGGTGGCCAAGGGTTCAAGGTCCTGGATTTGGTTGCCCGCGAGATTCAAGCCTGTCACTGGCATATCGGAGAGACGCGGAGCTCGATGCAGACCACATTGAAGGAGGCCGAGATTCTCAAGGGAGGGAAGTTTCTCGAGGTGAAGCCCTTCATCCAGCTTTCCTCCGCTCACTTCAAGAGTGTGGAGGGCTGCAAGGCTGGACAACTTCAGGTTCCGGAGCGTGTCTTGGGGCAGGGTCAAGATCAAAACTTCCAAGGAAGATAAACCTTGCAGCGAGAAGGTTTCAAAGTCTCCTTCAATACTCAGCTGCCGAAGCTCGGTCAGTTGGCCTACCATCGCCGCTTCTTTGACAAGCCCCAATCGTAGGGCAACAACACGGTCCCCAGCCAATCGGGCGAAGCTCCCGGCTCCCTCTTGAGCGCCCTCTTTCAAGATCGCCAGGGCTTCCGGACGGATGCCGCTCGTTTCCAGAAGGTTTCTGAGAGCCTCGCGGTCCTCAGCTGCCATGGTGATGTGCCCAGTGATGACCTGTTGAAAGGTCGGTGGAGGAGTCGCACAACCAAAGACCAACCCTGGAACCGCCCAGAAAGAGAAAAAGGAAAGCTGCCGAAGAAACTTACTACGTAACGGCTCGAAGAGCTGGCAGAGGAGGTTCGATCGCTCTCTAAAGATAGATCGATAGCTTGGTTTGTCGACCGGCATGGGGAGCTCCTTCTATTCGTGTTGAAGAGCTGTGCTGTTGAAGAGTTGGAGCGCTGTGTTGTTGAAGAAGGAGGCTCGAGGACCCGTTTCTAACATCCGGGTCCTCGGGGGTGGACTACTTAAATTTCAATCCATCAAAAATCGCTTTGACACCAGGGCTTGCGTCGTAGGCGTCGCCCATGACCGTGAATGTCACCTTTTGGCCGCCGTGGGCAGTGATGTTGAGACTCTGCGTGATTCCGTTGTAGGTGTAGCTGGTGCGAGCCCAGGAAATTCCGGCCCGAACGGTGGTTTCTGGGGCAGAACCCTCATATTTGGCGGCGAACTTTTCGATATTCTTCATGGGATCGCCATTGAAACCCTTTTCGAACTTCAAATAGACCCCTTGGGAGCCGCCGGTCCCCTTTTCGGCTAGAGTCATGAGTCCCATGCGGTCGAAATCGTCTGCCAGGATTTCCCATCCTTCCGGAAGCACTGTAGAGAAGGTGGCCTTGTCGATGGTGCCGGCTGCTTTGGCCGCCTGAACGCCTTCTGCTGCTGGGGCGCTCTTGGCGGTATCGGCGACCTTCCCGTCTGCCACGGCCCCCTCCGCATCTGCGTTTCCGCCGCAGCCCACGGCAACGATAGCTGGGAGCAAGAGAAGGGTCGCTAAGGAGCGAGTCGTTAGGGATCTGACTTCACGAATGGGGGAAGTGCGAAAGGGGGAAGAAGGGTTCATGGCTCTCTCCAGGGGTGATGCTGAGTTTGTCTGAACGGCAACTCGCCATTCACGGTTGAGGTTGTAGAGAGCAAGGTCGATACCAACTCAAGGTGAGCCTCGGCAGGATTTTAAGTGATTGATATCAAATGCTTTGTGTGGTTCTTGGAGCAACCCGGCGTCGGGTTTGTCTCAACTTTGGAGCTCGGCGGGTTCCAATCTTGGGACTTTGGGCCTATCCGGCGCCGCCACGTCTGCCAGAGCCTCACAGGTGAGGAGTGCCCAGGGGCCGTCTGTGGCTCAAAGGGCAAGGGCTAGGCCGGGCAATCGCCACTGATGCGTTTGAGGGATCGGCTGAGGTGATGCTTGAGGGAGTTTGTCGGCGCTCTGCGCTTTGAGGTTGAGCGGCCCGATCGTCGGGCTACTCGGATGAACCAGGTGCTCGTCGACGGACTCCCGATAGATCCTTCCAACGTCGTCTTCGCACGCGGCACCTGGGTCCAGTCGAGAACCATGACCCCGGCCGAGGTCATAAGCCACACAGTCTGGCTCGACTGCCGATTTAGCCTCAGCTTTGGCGACGTGGAAGACCTGCCGGCTGAGGGGAGCGGTTTTTAACAGGCTGTGGCAAAAGTCTCATCGCGCTGCGAGCGCGCCTTTTCCGCCGACTCTTCGTTGGAAAACCTCGACGATTCCCGAATCGCCTGCGGTTTTCACGCCTCGATTCGACGAAAAATTCGCTGCTCTCGCCGGCGCGAGACTTCCGCCACAGCCTGTTAAAGCGTCGCCACCGCACATACCGATTCACACTTCGTTCACTTTGAGGTCGCATCCCGTTCACAGACGGCTCTCTATAGTTTTCCTACGCTTTGCCGATTTCCCCCCATTAGGAGAACGAAGATGCCGTCCCTGATTCGTCTGCCGATACTCGCTACCGCAGTTTTCTTGGTGACAAGCTTACCCGCCGCCGCTGATTCGGAAGAAGCTAGGCGCTACTTCGGCCAGATCGAGGGCCGGGTCGTCACGACTGACGACGTACCCCTGTTGGGTGCCGAGGTAGGACTCGATCCACGAGTGACCAAATCCGTCTCCGCGGACAGTGAAGGACGCTTCACGCTGCGTGCCGTACCCGAAGGCAGCTATCGCGTGATCGCGGCGGCGCCAGGTTTCGCGCCCGGGGAGGTTTCGATCGAGCTGAGCCGCGAGTCGCCATCTCCGGAGCTCATCATCCGTTTGCACGCGAGAGAGGTCACACTCGACTCGATCGACGTCGTCGGCAGTTACTCGATCGGCCGCGACGCACCAGCACGTGCTTCTGCCCTCACTGCCGAGGAACTGCGCGAGCTGCCTCATTTCGGCGACGACATTGTCCGAGCTGTCACGGTCTTGCCGGGCGTGACCTCGAATGACGCGTCGGCCGAATTCAATGTCCGAGGCAGCTTGTCGCGGGAGGTCCGTTACGAAATCGATGGCCTGGAGATTTTCGAGCCGTATCACCTCAGGGACTATCAAGGCATCTTCAGCATCATCGATCCGGACATGCTCGGCGGTGTCGACCTCTATACCGGCGGGTTCCCGGTCGAGTACGGCGATCGCAGCGCGGGTGTGCTCGACCTCACGACCTTCACCCCGAGTCGCCGCTCCTACGAGGTCGGCCTCAGCCTCTTGAGTGCCTGGGGCTCTGCTGCCGATCGCTGGGAGCGTGGGTCCTACTTCGCGTCCGTGCGGCGGGGTTGGCTCGATATCGTTCTCGACATCGCGGGCGAAGAAGAGAGCGAGACTGAGACTCGTCGAGGCCGCGGTCCCACATATTGGGATGTGCTGAGCAAGGTGAGCTTCGATCTGGGGCCGGCGCAGGACCTCATGGTCCAGGCACTCCTCTCGTCGGACAGCAATGACGAATTCGAACGCGAACTCGAAGACGGCGGGTTCGAAGAGGAAAGAACGAATAGCAGCTACGGCAACGATTACCTCTGGGCTCGCCACGTCGCCCTGCTCGGCGACAACGCTGTGGCCGAATCGATGGTTTCGATCGGTCGAGTGGATCGCGATCGCCGAGCTGCCGAAGAGAGCCCGTCGCGTGATTTCGAGATCCGCGACGTTCGCAGCCAAGATGTCCTACAAGCCCGTCAAGATTTTTCGTGGCAGCTCGGTGATGAACATCTTGTGAAGAGCGGCTGGGAAGCCCGACGTTACGAAGCCGAGTACGACTACTTCAATGAGCTCGCCCTCATCGACGTCGTCGCCAGTGCCTTCGGTGTCGAACCGATCACCCAATTTACCGGCACCTTCGAAAGCGACCATCTCGGCCTCTACCTGGCCGATCGCTGGGAGATTACGCCTCGCTTCGTGATCGAAGCGGGTGCCCGTTGGGACCGCCACTCGCTGACCGACGAAGATCACGTCTCACCCCGGATCAATGGCCTTCTCGACTTCGGCAGCGGCTGGCGAGGTCGTTTCGCCTGGGGGCACTTCTACCAGAGCCAGCGACCGAATGAGCTGCAGGTTGAGGACGGAGAAACGACCTTTCTCGGAGCCGAGCGCGCCGAGCACCGCATTCTCGGCCTGGAACGTACCTTCAGGGCCCGATCGGCTTCATGGGAGGTCCGCCTCGAGGCTTACCAGCGCTTGATCGAGGACGTCAGGCCACGGTTTGAGAATGTTTTCCAGACTTTCGTGCTCAACCCCGAAACGGCCAACGACCGAATCCTTATCGAACCTGATGCGGCTGAGGCGCACGGCGCCGAGTTCTTCTTGACCCGTCGAGGAGGCGGTACTTTCAATTGGTGGATCAACTACGCATGGTCCGAGTCGAAGGACACGATCGACGGCCGCGACGTGCTGCGCGCCACCGACCAGACCCACGCCGTGAACCTCGGCGCTTCGTGGCGACCGACTCCGCGCTGGAGCTTCAGCGCCGTCTGGATCTACAATACCGGTTGGCCGACGACACCCGTTTCGGCGGCGCTCGGCACCGGGCCGGACGGCGAGCCCATCGCCATTCCGGTGGTCGGAGATCTCAGGTCCGTTCGCCTCGCCGACTACCACCGCCTGGACGTCCGCGCATCCCGCCGGTTCGCGCGCAAACGGAGCGTGTTCGAACTCTTCATCGATGTACAGAACCTCTATAACCGAAGGAACGATGCCGGGTTCGAAGTCGACGGCAACGATTTCCTGATCGACGACCGGGGGCAGGCCGTCTATGAAACGTCCCCGGAAACCTGGCTCCCGTTGGTGCCGTCGTTCGGCGTCTCGTGGACGTTCTGAGCGGTTTCGGCTTGTCCTCGAGATCCGGTGGGTAGCGAAGATCTAATTTCAGGAATTCTGATTTCAGGAATAAGTTAGGTTCCATCCAGAAATGGAGTTTTCCGATGAAACTAAGGCCGGATGGACCGAGGACGGAAGCGAGCG
>CBDUGP010000158.1:0-16755 GCA_965366625.1 uncultured bacterium | reverse complement strand
ATCGACAGATCGTCGATGCCGCATTCGACGATGTCGCCGGGGCCGGCACCGTCGGAGCATTGCACCCGAACCTCGACGTTACCCGCCGGCACCTGGGCCGTGGCCGTCGCCCATGCCGCCGTCGACCGGCTGTCACCGTTGGACACCACGTTGGTCCAAGAGCCGCCGTTGACCCGATATTGGACGTTGAAGAAATCGCCCGAAGCGTCGTCACCCGAGTCCCGCTGGCCGTGGAAGTAGGCCACCGAAAGGGTCGACGCCGCGCCCACCGAATAAGTCGGCGAGGTCAGGATGCAATTTCCACCGTCCACGTCGTCGGCGCCGGCGCTGGTGTTGGTGCCGGTGTAGATGGCGTTGGTGCCGGAATTGGCACCGCCCACCTGGGTCACCACCGTGCTGGTCTGCTGACTCGGCGTGCCGACTACATAGGCGCCCGTGGTGCAGGTGCTGCCGGAGGCGTTCGCCCAACCTGCGGTGCCCGATTCGAAGTCGTCGTCGATTGCACAGCCGCCACCGCCGCCACCACCACCGCCGCCGCCGTTCTCGAATACGCGCACGTTGGTGAAGGAGGAGTTGTTGCCGGAGCCGGCGTCGTTGTCGTTGACCAACACCAGGAACATATTGCTGCCGGTGAAGAACTGACCCACCGGAATCGAGTAGCTCACCGTGCCCGACGTGTAGTTGTCGAAGTTGGTGATGCCCCAATTCTGGGTGCCGTGGACCTTGAACATCCGGTCGGAACTCAAGGTGTCGTCGGCGTCGAAGCCGAGGCCGTGGATCTCACCCTGGGACGTCGACGAGAAGTCGAATTCCACCACCGTATTGGCGGTCACCGTGAAGGTCTGGGTGGTCCGACGCCAGGTGTTGTTGCTCAAAGTGATGGTGTCGCCACCGTTGGAAACGCTGACCGTGCTGGAGGAATCCTGGTTGGAGTAGGAAACCGTGCCGGTGACGTCCCAATCAATGCAGTTAGTGCCGTTGCAGCTGCCGGTACCGCCACCGCCACCACCACCACCACCACCTAGGGCGTTCGGCGGCAGGTTGGACCCTAGGTCGCTGATGATCGATTCGATCGGCACTCCGCGATTCGGGCAGTTAGCGCAATGGTGCAACGCGACCACCAGATTGTCGCTATATCCGAGCACCGGCGAGCCCGAGCTACCGCCTCGGGTATCGCAGTAATAACCGACATCACTGCCACTGCCACCACTACACGGGGCTTGGCTCTTGCTGAACACCTCGCAATAACCGCTTTGATCGCTGCTGTGGGTGGAGGTCACACCGATTTGTTTGCCCCAGTGGGAAGGATGTTGAGGGATGTAGATCCGCTCGTTGACCACCGCGCCGGACTGGCGCAGCTGCATGTAGCCGTAGGTGCCCGTGGGGTTGGTCGGCAACTTGACCAAGGCGTAATCGAGGGTCGCGTCGAGCTGGATCAAGGTCGCTTGGGTGGCAACTACCGTGCCCGAACAAGCTCCCCAACTGGCGCAGCTCGTGGAACACGACGAGCCTTCGGCCATGAACTCGTAGTTGGTATTGAGGGCGGTCGACGAGTTGCCGATGCAATGCTCGTTGGTCATCAGATGACCGTCGGAGCCCACCAACCAACCGGTACAGGCGCTGGAGCCGTTGAGCAACAGGCGGGCAACGGCTTTTGATTCGTTGTAAATACCCGGCTCACTGCTCTGATAACACTTCGCCCAACCATTGTTGTCGGAGCCACAAATGGCCTTTGACGGCGGCGCCAAGAGGTCTTCACCGAGCCCGAAATCCACTTTCGACATGTCCAGGTGGGGATAGCCGTGGGCAAAGCTGTCGATCTTCACCGCGCCTTCAGGCACGGGCACCTTGGACCACAGCTCCACCACCGCCACGTCACCGGGGATGTGAATGGCCCAAAAACCTTCCTCGATCAAGTGATCCGCTTTGCCGAATCCCGTGAACGTCCAAGTACGGGAGTGGTCGGGGGCGCGCACGATCACCTCGGCGCCTTTCGGCAGGGCAAAGTGACCAAAGTGGGGAGCGATATAGCTGGCTCCCGGCATGGTCAGGTCGACGCGCCACACCGGACCTGACGATTTTTGGCTGCCCGTCCAGGCTTGGGACACATATTCGAGACGTACTTCGTCACCTACCTTGAAGGCTTGAAGGGCGTTTTCGTCTTTCTCGGCTTGGTCGTTGGTCGGTAAGACCGTATCGGCCAAGGCCCACGAGGCAGAGAACAAGAGAACCATCAACACGACGAAGGCATGCTTCATAGCAACACTCCTTGAATGGATAGGCCATCCCAAAGCCCTACCGACTCGACACACCTCTGCTGTGTGTCCGCCAAACCCCGCAACGCCGGCCTGGAGCGGCCAAACCCTGCGGTCCATGGCGGTCTTCTTCGAAGGGCGAGCCCTGAACGGCCTCATCCGATTTTTGTTTCTGCGGGCAATATCATCAAGAATCGTGCCACTGCCTGGACCGGTTCGCGGCAAAAGCCGGTCAAGAACCCACAACTCACCGCACCTGCTGGACTTGTTCCGTTGGCCGCCTCTAACCCGCCGATCAAAATCTTCGGTCGCTCCCCATGGCGATTCTCAGCCTTGAGAACGCCCCTTTCTCAAGGCTGAGACACTGCCGGTTCTTTTTCGGCACGGCTCTTGCTCCATATAGACCTTGAAAACGAGCCGGCGTCGCCCATGAGACGTTTGCTCCCAGCGCAGACCGCGATTCCACCTCCCGCTGGAGGCCGACATGTCCGATCACAAAATGCCCGATAAAACGGCAGTGGAAACGCTGCTTTTCACCCCAAAAAAGGGCGACAGCCCAGCCGACCCACCGTTCGACCCGGCCAATCCAGCCTCTTGCGTAGCCTCCAAGTCGATGGGAATTCAGCAGCAAAATCGTCCTCAAGAGAGGACAACCCCAGCCTCCCGTTCCAGGGGCGCCCAGCCCGGGGGCGCCCAGCCCATGACCCTTGAGCAGGCCGAAGAGGTGCTCGTCCGCCGGGCATTGGCTAAACACCAGGGTGATCGCGGCCGAGCCGCCCAGCAGCTCGGCTTGAGCACCGACGACCTGTTGGAAAAAATCCTACGCTTCGGTCTTTGAGCCCGCCTTTGAGCTGACCCGCGTTCGGTCCGACAAATTCACTTGAAGACCTACCACCCACAGACCGATCCCCTGAGACCGGCCCATTCCGGTGCGGCTGGGTGTAGGATCGATCGCCACCGACCTACCGACCGAAAGCCGCCAAACCACCGACCCACCAACAGCCACAGCCACAGCCTTGAGGAGCCACCATGCGCGCGTTGATGTGTAATGAATTCGGATCGCTCGACACCCTGAGCCTCGAAACCGTAGACGATCCGAGCCCCGGCCCGGGCGAGGTGTTGATCGATATTCGAGCCGCGGGGCTCAACTTTCCGGACCTATTGGTGGTCCAGGGCAAATATCAAGTGCGTCCTCCCCTTCCCTTCACCCCGGGCGGAGAGTGCTCGGGGGTCGTCGCGGGCCTCGGGTCGGGTGTTGAACATTTGAAAATCGGCACGCCCGTAATCGCCATGGGGTTGGTGGGTGCCTTCGCCGAAAAGATGGTGGTCAAGGCCAAAAGCGTCGTGCCGATGCCGGACGGTATGGACTTCGAGACCGCAGCGGGCATTGCGATCACCTATGCCACGTCCTATTACGCCCTCAAACAAAGAGCTCGGCTGCAGGCAGAAGAGACCTTGTTGGTCTTGGGAGCCGCGGGTGGGGTCGGCTTAGCCGCCGTCGAGCTGGGCAAGGCCACGGGCGCCCGGGTCATCGCCGCCGCCAGCACCGCCGCCAAGCTCGAAGCCGCCGCTACCGCCGGGGCAGACGAAGGCATCAATTACACCGACGAGCCCCTCAAACAAAGGGTCAAGGAGCTGACCGACGGTCGAGGGGCGGACGTGGTCTACGATCCCGTGGGCGGAGACTTCTCCGAGCAAGCTTTGCGCGCAACGGCTTGGAATGGACGTTTTTTGGTGGTCGGATTCGCCGCCGGCGACATCCCCAAGATTCCTTTGAATCTCGCCCTGCTCAAAGGCGCGGATATTTGCGGCGTGTTCTGGGGATCTTGGACCGAACGGGATCCTGCCGGCTCGCAGGAGAATTTCGTCGAGCTGAAACGTATGTTCGAAGACAAAACCCTCAACCCGCGCATCACGACCTTCCCCCTCGACCAATTCCAAGACGCCTTCGCCATGCTGGCGGAACGGCGAGCGATCGGTAAGGTCGTTCTAAGAACGTCCGCCTGAGCGCCTCAGCTCAGGAGGGCAGCTCAGGAGGGCAGCTCAGGAGGATGCCTGCTCCCGGACGTCTTGCCCGTGCTCGCAGAAAGCCTTGAAGTTCTTGAGGAAAGCCATGTTTTGCTTGCGGAACATGGCAGGCACCAGGGCGCCCATCATCTTCAGCATCAGGGATTGGAATTGGTAATCACAAGTGCTGATCCAGCGGGTGCGGTCGGGACCCAGTTTCACGAATTGATTGTGCAAGGTATTGCTTCCCCCCGACCATGCATAGGTACCATCGAATGCATCGGGCAAGTCGCGTTTGGTGATGGTCTCGATCAGCTCGATCCGATGCTTGCCGTTCAAGTACACCAGCTTCGATTTAGCGCCCACCTGCCCCGGCTCACCACTCACGTGCTCGAAGCTCTGCAGACCCGGCTGCCATTTGTAGAGATGGTCGGGATTGTCGAATAGCTCGATCACCCGAGCACGGGGCAGATCGATATCGATCTCGACCGTATATGGTTTCATGGCGACCCCCTCTGGCTCCCTAACTGGTTTGCCTACAACGATTGATCCACAGCCTCTCACGGGGCATCGCGAGTCGCAAGGCAGTGGGCGCGCCCCCGCGCGTTGCTCGATCGTTGAAGCCCAACCCCGCTCGGGATAACGTATCCGAATCACCCACCAACCCCGGGGCCGCAAGTGGCGCATCCAGCAAAAATCCAGATCCGAGACGCTAGCTTAGACGACGCACAAGCCTTGTCGGACTTGTCGACCCAGACGTTCAAACAAACCTTCGACGAACACAACGATCCGGCCGACATGGACCTCTACCTGAACGAGGCCTTCTCCGTCGAGCAGCTGACCCAGGAGTTCCAAGAGCCCGGCAGCCGATTCCTGCTCGCCTTCAGCCCTGGCTCCCACGAACCGGGCTCCGACGTGCCGGTCGCCTACGCCAAGCTGCGATTCGGCCGCTGCGAGCCGGAAATCTCGGGACCGGATCCGATGGAAATCGAACGGCTCTACGTCGACCAAAGCGGCATCGGCAAGGGATTCGGCTCGGCGCTGATGGAAGCCTGCCTCCAAGTGGCACGAAATACGGGCCTGAAAACGATTTGGCTGGGAGTCTGGGAGCACAATCACCGCGCCCTCACCTTCTACCAACGCTGGGGTTTCGAAGTCGTCGGCTCCCACCCCTTCCGTCTCGGCACCGACGACCAAATCGACCTGCTCATGGAACGACCCGTCGAGCTTCCGCCTGAGAAGTCCTGAGTAGGGCTTATTGCCGTTTAAAGTACCAGGAGCGTAAACAAGGAAAACGTTAGCTCCAGCGTTTAAAGTACCAGGAGCGTAAACAAGGAAAACGTTAGCTCAGACTGAGAACGATGACCTACTCTTCGATTTTGCTCACATGAGACCCACCTTCCCCTTTCCCAAGATCTAGGCGTTTAAAGTACCAGGAGCGTAAACAAGGAAAACGTTAGCTCAGACTGAGAACGATGACCTACTCTTCGATTTTGCTCACATGAGACACACCTTCCCCTTTCCCAAGATCTAGGCAACTTCGTTCCAACCGTGTGAGGCAACCAGCGACGAGAAAACAGCTCTATCCGGGTTCAGGCGACCTCAACGTATGCCCCTCCATCGTCCACGTCGGCTCGACGAACGGCAACCCCGGTGGGAAGGTGTTTTCGGGAAACTCGACATCACGCTCTCCGGCTCTTAAGCGCTCCGCCGCCTCGTAGTAGGCAGCCAGGATCAGCGAAAACGCCTCCCTCATTTCCTGACGGACCTTCTTGCGAATGGCGTGGAAAAGCGGTTGCGGGGACTTCTTGAGCTTCGCCGGGTAGTAGTGGGGATCTCCCGCAAGGACAGCCTCGGCCCCCAAGGGCGCGGTGCCGTTTTCGGCGTGATTGGCGGCGGTTTCCTCTTCGATCTTTCGAATAATGTCCAGCACGAGTTCGCGGCGGGACGCCCGGCTCAGATGGTCCCAGCAGGGCAACGGAGCAATGGGCAGCTCCAGATGCTCGGTGAAATCTTCAAGGGTAACGTCTTCGTCCCGTTGGCTTGCACGGTAGTATCCGGAACGATCGATCCAGATCCCCTTGAGGGGCTCGCCGGTGATCAAGGCTTCGACGAAGTTGACGCCGGGCCAGTCGAGAGGACTGGATACAAGTCCCTCCTTTGCACCGTTTTGGAGGTTGTAGACGAGCCTTTTAATCTGGGCTTCAGGCTCTTGGGAAACTTCCGAACAATGGTACCGATTAGGGAAGGTCGAGGACTTCCAATCGTAGAGAATACCGGTCTCGATCGACAGCTTTCGGGTGAAGTAGGCCATGAATTGGGACTGGATCTTGACGGTTGGAGCTTGCAGGTGTAGATGCAGGTGCGAGCTCAGAAATGCGCCGCTATAGATCTCGACAGGGTACTTTTCCCGGGCTTTGGCGAGGGCCCCAATGATGATCGCGTTGAGACGCGGGCTCGGTTTGAGCAGGTGGCGGCCCTGGATGCAGCGATTCATGACCTCGACGCCTGCATTGGGTCGGGTCCAGAGTCGTGGGAACCTAGACATGGTTCACCTCCGTCGATGAATCTCGTCGGAGGCTCTGCTGCTGGACTAGCCACGATGACTTGGGGGTCAAACTTGTAGCGATTCCGATTTTCTCGACCATGTTCGTCTCCTCGGTAGAAGGTAGGTGTTTGAAAGGCACACTGCCTCTACCCAGGTAAGGACGAAGAAGCGATCACCAATTCTGCAGCACAGGGACATTGTTCAAACGAACATGGAGCATTAGCTCGGCAAGGATGTCCGGGGACATCAACCTGGCACCACCGGAACATCAACCTGGCACCGAACCTGGGAACATCAACCTGGCACTGGTTGAACATCAACCTGGCACCGAAACGGCAGCGGCACCGAAACGGCACCGGCGAACAAAGCTCTCAAGCGCTCCACGACCTGATCCGGCGCTTCCAAAGGTGTCCAATGGCCGCAGCCTTCGAGAATCTGCACTTCGTCGGCTCCCAGTCGGTAGGCCCATTCAGGGCCGATGTAGGGATCGTTTTCGCCCCAAATGGCCAGGGACGGAATGCTTCGAAGGAGTTCTTGTAAGCGCTCTTGGTGACCTTTAAAAATCGCTGAATCCGTGGCTCGGTAGAGGGTGAGCACCATGCGTTTCATGGTCGTTGTGACGCCTGCCCAAACTTCTCGCAGCTGGGTATCGGTCAGACTGGGCGAGCCACGGCGCATCTCCCAACGGAAGATCGGCCAGGAAAAGAGGTAGATCGACAGCTCGCCGAGCCACGGTGTGCGCCAGACCCGGGCCCAGAAATGCCATCGATAGTCGGCGAAGAAGAGGGTGTCGATGGCGGTGATCGAAGCGATTCGATCGCTGCGCCGCAAGGCCCAGGCGAGACCATAGGGACCGCCGAAATCATGGACCACGAGGTGGATCGGCCCCTCGGGTATGACTCGATCAACGACCCCATCCAACCAATCTGCCATGGTCCCCAAAGGACGATCGCCGAGCCGCTCCGAGTATTCCGGGTCGGCGCGGCTGAGTCCAAAACCGGGCAAGTCCGGGGCCACACACCGGTATTCCGGTAAACGATCGATCACCCCTTGCCACAGCTTCGACGAGTCGGGATTTCCGTGCAATAAGAGCACCGTGGGAAGGGAGGTGGTGGCTTCGTGACCCTGCTCCGAAGCCCGCTCGGCGACGAACGTCTCGACACCCTGGGCCTCGACGATCATGACCCGCTGCGGGCTTTCCGGATCGCTTCGTCGATGGCCTGTGCTGCCTCGGTTGGATTCATCTGATCGGTATCGATCGTCAGCACCGGCGCCGGCATGGCGGGAAAATCAAATCCGCCGGCTTGGGCGATCTGGCGATATAAATCCGTATCCACGAGCTTGCCGAATCGGGTCCGGCTCTCGTTGCCCAGCCGCTTTAACACGGTGTCTTCGGGGCATCGGAGCTCGACGAAGTGGACCTTCCCACCCTCGGACTCCACGGCTTCGACCAAGTCGGAGATCGTGCGCGGGTCGACCGAAGCCTCGGGATGGAAGGTGAAAATGAACGATCGATCGGCGCGAGCCGCTTGGCGGAACGACTCCAGCCACACCGCAGATCGCAGATCGCGGAAGGGCTCGGTACCGAAATCGAAAAGGGTTTTCACCAAATCGACCGTCAAATGATTGTGAAAAAGCGGTAGGCCGGTGCGTTCGCTCAAAATGGATCCGATGGTGTGTTTGCCGGAAGCGGCCGGACCGTGGAGAAAGATGACGTACACTGAGAATCTCCTCTTCAAGACACGACGCGTGAATCGGTAGGCCGGAATTCTTACACATCGAGAACCTCTCAGGGGCCGGCTCCAGGCAGGCTCGTCAGCGCCGCTCGAACAGATAGTCGCCGAACCACGGATCCCGCTCGATGGCTGCGACACGCTCAAAACCCAGTCCGGCCAAGAAATTCGTTACCTCCGGCAACAACGCTTGCCCCTGGTACAAAGGACGACGCTCTAGCTCCGCCAGCACGAAATCGCAGCTCTTCAAGGTGTCGGGCATGCCCTGAAGGGCCTGAAGCGCTGCGCCTTGGACGTCGAGGCAGACTAGATCCACGGGGTCGAGTCTACGCTCTCGGCGGTAGTCATCGATCCGCACGGCTTGCACCTCGATTCGGCTTTGAACGTAGCGCTCGTGGTACGAAGGATCCGCCTCAAAACAGGACGACGCGCCGATCCGGGTCGGGGTTGCGGTGTCTCCACAATAGGTTTCGACCACCGGATAGAAGGAGATCCGCGTGTTTTGGTGCCAAGCGGCCAAAGGCACCAGGGTCACACCCGGAACTCCTTCGAGCCGCTGTCGACAAAGCTCTAGGGCGTAGGGATTGCATTCGAACGCGTGAACGTGGGCTCCGAACTGCCGATGAAGGATTAGAGAGTCCTGGCCGTCACGACTGCCGAGTTCGAAGATCGAGCGAAAGCTCCGTCCTTCAAAATGACTCAAAAATGCCGGCTGGAGATAGTCGCAATATCCTTCCAAATATTGGTGGGCGGCATGTTTGGGTCGGCTCGCAGTGAGGGCATCCAAGGACCCCAGCGCTTCCGGGGTGTTCGTGGCAGTTTCAATGGATTGCGTTTCAGTCATGGCAAAGCTCCAACGAGACCGGGCCGACGCCCGCCCCGCGCATTTGGTGGATTTGTAGTTGGTGGATTTCTCGTATTGCAATTTCGGCGGCGTGGTCCCAAGTCCAGTCAAGGGACGCCAGCCGCGCCTCGGCACCCCGCCGACGGCACTCGCTCGGCTCCGCAACCACCCGGCGCAGCTGGTCGACTAGGTGGTCCCAATCGGGCTCGACCCAAGTGCCCCAACGCAGCCGCGGATCGAAAAAAGTCGGATCGTCCACTGGCCGACGCTCTCTCACGCGCACCCAATAGGTGTGCTCTGATCGGACGAATTCTCGGTGTCCGCCCTCTTCGGTCACGATCACCGGCAGCCCGCAAGCCATGGCCTCCAAAACCGGCAGGCCCCAACCTTCCCCACGGCTGGCCAAAACGAACGCGTTCGCGCTTTGATAGAGCGACACCAGCTCCGACTCCGAAATCGGCGCACCCACGAGAATCTTTGGCCCGCCTCCCTGCTCGTCGACGATCCGCTGCACGGTTTGCGACAGGTCCAAATCCGGCAAATAGGGATTGCCACACTGTAGATAGAGTTCCACCGGGGCATCGGCGGGAAATGCGCGACAAAACGCGCGCACGAGTTCGGCGGTGCCCTTTCGACGCTCCCATTTGCCGACGCAGAGAAAACGAAATCGCTTGCCGGCAGGCCGATCGGCGGGGCGAAAGAGCTCGGTATCGACCCCGTAGGGGACCACTCGAATCTTGCCGACGGGTACACCAGACGCTTCGAGGACCCCTTTACCCCAGGCGGTCGGAACCCACACCTGCTCCATGCCATCGAGAAAGGCCAACAGCTCCTCGGGCACGAGGCTGGTCTCACCGCAAACCGCGGCGATCCGGCGCCCCCCGAAGGTGTAGGGCATGTTCTGCCACGGTCCCAAACCGATGCCGATCTCGTCGGCCGACGGCTCGGCAGCCCTGCGGGTCGACGGTGCGTCCCAGCTGTGGGCGGTAACCGTTTCCAAGCGATCGAGGGCTCGGGCGAACCCACGGGCCAGGCTGCCCCAACCTCCGAGATGGTGAAAATGGGACGATAAGTGGATCATTCCGACATGCCCTCGGCCGAGACCCCGAATGACGCCCACAAGGGATCTGAGTCGAACCGCTGCCGAAGGGCCTCGGCGACCTCCGACATCACGTCTTTCCATCGGCCCTCGGTCCCTTGGCCCATCGTCCCCTGGCCGGCGGCCCATTGGCCGGCCCGGGGCTGATGGAAGAGTCTCAGGGTTGGATACCACGGACTGTCTTCTCGATCCTCGAGCCAACGCCAATCGGCCCCCGGCCGATGTAGCAGAACCCACGCCTCGGCACCGGTTGCGCCCGCCAAATGGGCCATCGAGGTATCGACCGTGATCACCAAATCTAATCGCCGAAGCACCGCCGCCGTGTGGGCAAAATCGCCGAGGAAGTCGATCAAGTTGTGGATCGGCAAGTCTCCGAGACTCGTTTGCTCCTGGGGCGCATATTGCAGGCTGAAGAGCGCGATCCGTTCGTCGTCTGCCAGGGGAACAAAGTCTTCTGGGCGGCAAGATCTCGCGGCGTTGACCCCGTTGAGCGGTGAGCCCGTCCACACGATGCCGACCTTGAATCGATCGGCAAACCGGGCCAGCCAAGGATCGAGGGTGGATTTCAGCTCATCGTCCGCGGTCGGATCCGCCTCCAGGTACGGTCGGGTTCCGTGGATGTCTTCGAGCCGTGTTCCCAACACCCGCGGCAAGCTGAGCAACGGAAGCTGGAAATCGGCCTCTGGGCAAGGCTCGTCGGGACCTACACAGCCGTCGAGCAAAGCGTTGGACTCGAAAAGACGTCGCAGGTTCGTGGAGCACTCCACCCGAACTCGTCCGCCCAGGTCACGAACTGCAGCAGCCAACCGTATGAATTGGATCATGTCCCCGGCGCCCTGTTCCTCGCACAGCAAGACCGTACGCCCTTGGAGAGGTTGGCCGCGCCACAGGGGCTGGGGGCGATGGACCCGTGCAGCGGGCTCGCCGCCATTTTGGAATCGCCAATCGAGTTCCCGGAAACCCCGTCGATAGTCGCCGCGTTTCAGCAACAAAAAGGCCAAGTTGTTGTGGGTCTCCCACAAACCACACCCTTGCGTCGCCAAGGATTCATATTCCGCTAGAGCTCGATCCTCTAAACCCGCAAGCTGCCACGTGACGGCGCGATTATGCCGAGCCTCGATCCAATCGGGTCGCAAGCGCAGAGCTTCGTCGAAGGCCTGGAGGGCCTCCGAGAGCTGCTGCATTCGCCGATGGACCAAGCCCAACGTGTGAAACGGCTCCGGCCAGTCGGGAGCCAAGTCGAGCGCACGTTTCAAGGGTTCGAGAGCTTCTTCTAAGCGCCCTTCACCAAGCTCCAAGCTGCCGAGGTTGTGAAAGATCTCCGGCCAGTCGGAAGCCAGCTCAAGGGCCTGGTTGAGAAGGGCGCGGGCTTCGGCGGCTCGACCGGATCGGCGCTGGGCCACGGCCAGATTCAAGAGCGCAGCCGGGTCCTCGGGGGCCACACACCTAGCCCGCTGGAATCGTTCGATGGCCGCCTCCACCTGACCGCGACGCATCCATTCAACCCCTTCGGCCAGAAGCTGTCCCAAAGCGACAGCCTCTTCAGGGTCATTCGACTTCCGGGCCCGCTCGGCCCATCTCGGACCGGTCGGCTTGGAGGTATGTGCGGCATAAGTCTTGGCGCCGGTCTGCAAACTCGAGGTCATGATCGTGGTCTCCAAAAAAGTGGGACCGGGCAAGCCCGGTCCCGATCCATTCACAAATGACGGGCATAAAGTGCCCGTGATCAAGATCAAACAGGCGTGCAAATCGTCGACGTCTGGCCCTGGTAAACGACCATGGCATCGGCCTGCTCGACATCGCGAACCACGGTGCTGCTGCCGATGAAGACCGACCACGGACCTTGCCCAGGCGGAGTCAGCTCAGAGAAAGTTTTCGCGTTGGGAAAGACCGAAACACTCTTGTTGTCACTGCTGGTGACCTTGACTTCGTTGGAAAAGAACGGACCGGGGTAGGCAAAGGTAAGAATCATCTCGATCTCCTTGAAAGGAATTTAGGATCTCGGCGGAGGCTTATTCCTCCATGGCCGTCTCGACCTAATCCCTCGCGTTGCGGCCAAAAACAGGATCAACAAATCTCAAAGACTTGCGAAAAAATATCTGATCGGGGATCTGGACAGCACAGATCACAGGTTTTCGCCCTTGTTGTGAATTCGTGGATCGAGCCAAATAGGCTCGGCATGGCCCGCAACCCACACCCCGACCGTGTAGAACCAGTCGATGTCCAATATCGACGTGTCCATTTGGGAGAAGGTTTGAAGATTGAGGTGGAACATGCTTCCGTCTTGCTCGTGCCTGACTTGGAAGGGTGAGTCTCCGAAGTAGGCCCCTCCCGTATCGAGCAAGATTTCCGCGTGTTCCAAGTCCTTTTCGAGCTTCGCCAGCTTCAATCCCACAAAGCTCAAAATCGGTGCGGATTGGGATGGGTCGATCCGGAACCGAATCAATCCATAGCTACCGAGCTTGATAACCTTTAGGAGCGCGATATTTCCGTCTTTGTCCATGCAGTAACCGTCTGCTTCGATCTTTTCGACACCCAGGGATTGGGGCTGGGAATCGAAGATCATGTCGATCAGAAGGTGAGGTTTCGGTAGATTTGGAGGTGCGCTCATGGTTGGCTCCTTGGTTGAATCCTTGGTTGAATCCTTGGTTGATTGTGAAAGTAGGTGCGCCGAGGCGCCCGAGAAACCGACGATGCAATGAATCCCTCGGCTCCGCGCGGATTTGGGGTTCATCTAGCTCAAGAATCAGGCAAATTGGCTAGTATTTCAGGGCTGATCGGAAGCTCGATGACCGAGGGCTTCAAGCTGATCGAAAACCGCTTCAGCCTCTTGGCGGCGGCCCAGCGCGGCCAACACGCCGGCCCACGGGCCTAGCAACTCATAGTCCAGCGACTCAACCACCCAGGGGGCCAGCAGATCGTGGGAACGCTGAAGCGCATGAGATCGCTGAAGCGCTGTGGAGGTGGAATGGGATGCACCCGCCCATTGGAGCATTTCGGCTTTCAACAGCAGCGCTCGTGCCGCCCACCGACTGCCCTGCCGATCACTCGGCAGCTCGACCATGAGATCTTCGAGCACCATCGCAGCCCGGTCCACATGATGCTCGGCCCGGGCCCGGATGGAAGAGTTCTGCCCGGCGGCTGAGATCTCACTTTCATGCCACAGAGCCCTGCCCATGTGCAGGTGAGCTACCCCCAACGCCCGAGACCAATCGACTTGGGACGGATCCTTGGCCACCAAGGCTTGTGCATCGGTCAGTGCAACGCGAGCCCAAGCCGAAGCTTCGGTCGAGTCGCCCACAGCCATGGCCGCCTGGGCCATCTGCAATCGGACCCAAATATATTTATAGATCCAAGCGCCGTTGGACGGATCATGGGAGGTCAGACCACTGAGAATGTCCGAAGCTTCGTCCAATAGAGCCATGGCTTCGGTAGGTCGTCCCTGGGCCAGGTCGAGGCCCGCAAGATATTGCAGGCTGGTGGCCAAGAACTCGCGCGCTCCCCGATGCTCCGGATCTAACGCCACCCGGCGACGGCGCAGCTCGAGTTCGTGCTCGAAGAGCCGACGGGCCTCTGGCAAATCGCCGAGGATCCGTGTGACCACCGCTAAGCTGTTGATTGCCGCGGCCAGCTCGAAAAGCCTCGGGGCATCGTCGGGTTCTTGGTCCAAAGGCCGTGGCTCGAGAGTCGTCAGGGCCTGCTCGAACCGCTGCCGGGCGCCTTCGAAGTCGGCCCGCCTCTGGAGCAGAAATCCGAGATTTCCTTGGGCGTTGGACAGCTCGAGCCGATAGTCCTCGTGCTCGGGCCGAAGCGAAACCAAGGACTCAGAGATCCTAAGATAGCTGAGCAAATGAGGCTCCGCCTGATCCAGATCCCCGGCCTCCCAAAATGAATAACCCAGCCAAAAATAGCTCTGCCCCAGACCGAAAAGCCGATCGAGGTTGTCGGGATCCCGTTCGGAAAGCCGAATCGCGAGATCTAAGCTTTGGCGCAACGCCCGTTGGGCCCCCGGAAGATCCCCCTGACGGATGCGTACGTCGCCGATTTGGTACAGGGCTTCAGACCGGCGGGCCAGCTCTTCCAGGGTCAGCTCGTCTTCGGGCACCTGGGCAAAATAGTCCATCGCCCGTTCGCCCACCTTGTCGAGCAAATCCAAGCGACCCAGGGGTGCCAATCCGTCCCGCAGGTCGCCGAGCATGAAGCTCACCAAACCTTCAGCCTGAGCCTGACGCTTTTCCAATCCCGCTTTCGCCTGCATCGCTTGAAAGCCCAAGACGGCAGCTGCTGCCAGCGCGAACAATAGGGCCAACCCCAAGACCCCGGCGACTGACAGCAACAACCGATGCCGCTGGGCGAATCGGGTCAAACGATAGGCCAAACCCGCGGTATGGGCCTCCACCACCTCGCCGTCGAGAAATCGGCGCAAATCCTCGGCCACGGCGCGCATCGAGCCGTAACGGCCGGCCGGCTCCTTGGCCAAACACTTTCCGACGATCGCTTGAAGATCCGCCGGCACTGAGGGCAACACCTGCGAAAGGGGAATCGGCTCCGCATGTTGGATGTTGTGCAGAATGCGCAGGGGTGTTGCACCTTCAAAGGGCAGCTTGCCACTGAGCACCTGGTAAAGGGTGACGCCAAAGCTGAAAACGTCCGCCCGCCGGTCCACCTGAGTTCCGTCACCCGAATTTTGCCCGATTCGCTCCGGTGCCATCCGCTCCGGTGCCATCCGCTCCGGTGCCATGTAGTGGGCCGTGCCGAAGAGATCCGCCGAGGTCGCCTCGTTTTCGCTGCCGACCCCAACCGCGATGCCGAAATCGCTGACCCAGGCTCGCGGCTCGCCATCCGGGGTCTCGCCGATCATGATGTTCGAAGGTTTGACGTCATGGTGCAGCAGCCCACGTCGATGGGCGGCGTGCAATCCCTCCGCTGCCTGGGCCAAGAACCGCAGCTTTTGCTCTAAACCCAAAGTCTGAGCCAAGGCTCCCAGGGTGCCGCCTTCCACCAAACGCATGGCGATGTAGGGGCGATCGTCGAGCCATCCAGCCTCGTAGACTTCGAGCACATGGTCGTGTTGGACCCGCGCTTGGGATCTGGCTTCGGCCTGAAAACGCCGATGGATGCCGGGATCGGCAGAACGTAAGAGCTTGAGGGCTACCCGTCGATCGAGCTCGCGGTCGATCGCCTCGTGGACCTCGGCCATTCCCCCGCTGCCCAGGCAGCGGACCAGCTCATAGCGCTCGCAGGCCGGCGTCGCGAACGACGGGCCCGTGGGTTGATCGGCCCCCTCGACCGCGCCGAGCAAGGCTGAAATTGGAGACTCCAAATAGTCGTCGGGCAAGGCGTCGGCGGCGGCCAAACGGCGGCGAACCTCGGCCAACACGTGTGGGTCGCCGAAGGTGTCCGCTTCGAGCACCGGAGAGCGATCGTCGGGCTCCAATCCGGCGGTGGCCAACACGAGTTCGTCGATTCGCCGACGTTGAGCCGTCGACCAAGACCGTGGATGGAGAGGCTCGTCGTGCCCCATCAGGAAGCTTGTAGCTCACCGTGTAACCAGGCCCGAGCCGCTTTCCAATCTCGCACGACCGTGGGCCGGGAGACGTCCATGATCTCCGCGGTTTCGTCCAAGGAGAGGCCGGCGAAGAACCGTAGCTCTACCAAGCGAACGTGACGGGGATTGAGTTCCGCCAACCGTTCGAGGGCCTGGTGAACATGTAGGACTTCGTGGGCGCGCAAGGCCAGAGGGTCGGCCACGTCCTCGGGCACCTCCGCCCGGGGCTCTTCCGCGCTGCGCTTTTCGGTTGTGCGTTTACGCGCTTCATCGACCAATACGAAGCGCATGGCCCGAGCTGCGACGGCGAAAAAATGACGCCGGTCGTTCCAATGAATGTTGCCGCCGAGCAGCCGAAGATAGGCTTCATGGACCAAGGTCGTGGTTCCGGAACCCCGGACACGGCGGCGCCCGATCAGCACCATCTTGGCCAGACTCCGCAGCTCGTTATAAACGATCGGCCAAAGCTCGGCTTCGGCTTCGGAATCTCCCTCGCCCCAAGATCGGAGCAAGAGCGTGAGATCGGTAGTGGGTTTCGGCACAGCTGGATTCAACTTTATCACCACCTCGGATCCTGAGCGCGGGCGCCGTCTCCGAGCTCGCGTCTCCTAACTCGACGTTTCGTAATTTCCACAAAGCATTGATTACAAATAACTTGATGTAGGGGAGGGGCTTGCCCGGGGCTTGCCCCTCCCGCTCTTCCTTAAGAAGCGGGGCGGGG
>CBDUGP010000157.1:0-17082 GCA_965366625.1 uncultured bacterium | reverse complement strand
GAATCTCTAATCTCGACTGATTCCCTTTGATTTCTTTCCCCACATCTGTGACGCAAGCCCCCTCAACCACCGAGCGGTGTGGCATGGACATCCGCCAGCCCCAGTGGAGCGCCGAAAAAGGTCGACTGATCCTGCAGCTCCAGCAGCCGGCCTCGTCGATCATAGTGTCGACCACGCCAACGGAAAACGTAATCCTCACCCACCAAACGCGCCTCGAATTTCACTTCCAGCCGTTCTCCCGACCGGGCTTCGATGGGAACCCGCCAAGGAAAAAACGCCTGTCCGTAAAGGGGAGAATCCATGGAAGGCCTATTGGTGATCGTGGTCGAGGAATCGAGGTCCGAATCGAACCATATCGCCAGACCGTGTACCGTCCCGGCGGTCAGCTGCCATTCTGCCGTCGCTTGAAAATGGGCTGAGGTCAGCTGAGGATAGGCCAATCGGCCCAAACACTCCGACGATGACCGGCAGGCCTCGGGTTTTAGATCGGCACGACACCAGTGGTTGGAAGCGGCACGGTGCAATTGGGAGAGATCCAACTCCACCTCTTGCCCCAGAGCGCCGGGCTCAAAGGCGCCTACCTGCCGTTGGTACCAAAAGGGAGCGCTGACCGGGCACGCCCAAAGGGTGTCGGCTTGGGGGATCAAGCGACCGTCGACCTTGAGCCAACGATCCCTGGCGTCGATCAAAGACGGCAAACCCCTGCCGAAAAAGGGTAAAACTCCCCGCAGATCAGACACCAACACATCGACGGTTTGGCCCAGCTCGACCTCGACAGAGCGCCCTCGGATGATTTCGATCTTGTCTTCGAGACCGTTGTCCCTGGCCAACGGCCTCAGCCATTCCAGGACGGCGTCGGACTCCACCGCATACACTTTGCGCGCCCCGGCTTTGGCAGCCAATAGAGCGAAAACTCCGGGACCGGCGCCCAGGTCGGCGACCACGCTGTCGGCGTTGACCGCATGCTCCAATGCGGATCGATAGGCGTCGAATCGCACGCGGTCGGCCACCATCTGGCCGTAGGCCGGCAGGCTGTACACTCAGGATCTCCCCGAGCGGAGGTCCAGCTCCGAACGTACCGCTTCGATCAAACGACTCGGCACGTGGTCTCCCCGGGGCCGGATCCATCGACGAACGGGCACCGAGGCCACCAGCTCTGAAAGGGTATCCAGCTCCCGTGCGCGCATGGATCGATCGGGAAATCCGGGGACGGCCAGGTTGGCTGCCAATCTCACGACTGATTCCACTGGGCTCGCGCGGAGGGATCCCACGGATTCGTCGAGACCCGGCTCACCGTCCAAAAAATACAAAGCCGCCAGCTGCACGGGTCCGGCTTGGATCGAACCCTGGCCGAGGTCGAACCCCCTCTTTGACCAATCGGGGGTCAGCCGAGGCAAGGTGTTCTGCTTGCCGAATAGGAGTTCGGCCGATTCCGGCCACAGGCGCAATCTAAATCCATCGGGCGAGACCTCGAATCCCCCACCGGAACTTCGGTGGATCACCGACGTGTCGTCGGCCAGGACGCGAAAACCCGCCAACGCAAAGGCCGCCGCCGTCGTCGACTTGCCAGCCTGGGGCGGTCCGACGAAGAGCACCGCGCGGCCGTCCACCACCACCGAACTCGCGTGTATGGGCAGGAGGCCTCGGAGGCGCAAGGCCAAACCGAGCACCGGACCGTTGAGATAAATCGAGGTATTTTGTAGCGACGAACTCGCCGGCCATTGGGCCCACACTTTTCGACCGTCCTCCAGCAACCAAAACTCGGTGCCGTCGGAATAGGAGAATCGGTAAAGTCGACCGAGATTCTCGGTTTCAGCCGCATCGATGACCAGCAGGGGACGGCCGTGATCGTCAACGACCGAGCCGTCGAGCACGCGACTCCAGGGTCCAGTGTCGATCGGCGGGCTTTCGGCAAGGCGGATTTCCAGAGGCACGGGGTCGACGAGCGTGTCGG
Source organism: uncultured bacterium (assembly GCA_965366625.1). Classification (GTDB taxonomy): domain Bacteria; phylum Acidobacteriota; class Thermoanaerobaculia; order Multivoradales; family J023; genus JAUIJL01. The sequence goes on along the minus strand of CBDUGP010000157.1, from coordinate 15,128 downwards.
ACCGATCGGGCAAAAGCCCGGTCAACGGGTGGCTACAAAGGAGCCGTAGACCGCAAGTCGTGTAGCGATGAACCTCAGAATCCACCGGTTTTGAGAATCATCGGCCCGATTACCATGCCATCGGCATTGCCCATCAACGAGTTCAGGGTTTGGGTAATCTGACGAATGTCGCCATAAGCCGACAGCTCCGGGGAGACGTAGGGCTTGCGGTTGGAATCGGCATTTGCCTTCGATTCCACCGGCCGCGAATCCTCGGTCAAACGTTTTTGCGATAGTGCCATCTGAAATCGCATCCGGAAGCAGGCTCTGCCCGCAAAGGGGTTAAACCTCGAAAGGCTCGCTGGAGCAAGGTCTCTCTCGAAGCGCAGTCTCTCGCTGAAGCACAGCCGGCTCACCCGTTGAGAACATTTTCAATACCTCTTCTTGGTCCAACTGGATCCTGTCCGTGATTCAGATCAACGATTCAGGTCAGTGATACGCACAACTACGCAGAAGAGGACAACAACTAATGGTTCTAAACTAGCATAAAAGAAGGATAACCACACTCCGCAGGCAAGTCGGATGTCGGTTTCAAAGATAAATTCTCGGACGAAATCCATCAACTCTCGCCGAGCCGGGCCGCCCAGGCGGCAAAATTCAGGGGGCGACGCCAGGCAGCGCTCACCGACAGACCCTGCCGACGATCACCTGAAGCCCTTGGCGATTCTTGCTTCAGCTCATCGATCAAAACGTCGATTTGAATGTAGCGCTCGATTTCCGGAGCGGCTTGCAACCAAGTCGCCAGCAGCTCGTGCAACGGCCGTCCCTCGGGATGCCGCGGATCCCCGACCTGCGGGCTCTTCGGTCGTTCGAGCACCGACCGCGGCAACCGATTCTGCATGGCACGGCGCAGCAAGTGCTTGTCGATGCACCAGGGAGATGTCGGTGCTGAGAGCGCTCGATCCACGACCCGTTGATCGAAAAAGGGGTGGCGACGTTCAAGGGGCAAACCACGATTGCCTGCGTCGACTCGCTCGAAGACGTGGCTCCACTGTAGATCAAAGGTATAACGAACGGCCTCTGGACGGTGGGCGGTTCCGCTCTGGCTGGAATCCCGCGGCTTCAGACCCGGCACCCGCCGGCGCCAACGATTCAACGCGTCGACGTCACGGGCAAAATCAGGATTCAACCAACTGGGGAATCCCTGCCGCCAATGTCGTTTAGAGCGCCTCTTCTCCCAAGCCGTATGCAAACCCAATGGAGGCCATTTGCCCGTGGCTCGCAGGCTGCGCCAGATGTCCAACCAAGCCAAATCGGGTCGTCCAGCAGCCAAACGTCGACGCCACAGCCCTCGTTCCGGCAGCAGCAGGGGGTCACCTCCCCAACCGGTCAACACGACCCGTGAGTCTTGGAGGACCCCGAGGTCGAAATCATGATAGATCGCATCGACCATGGGATCGCCGGGCATGGGCGACCAGGGCAGCTCATGCCAACGCTCAAATAGCGGGTAGTCGTCCATCGGCCATCGGCGGTGATCTATGCCGAGGAAGTCCGCGGCCTGCGCCGCCAGATTCCCTTCCTGATCGACAATGGCGCGCTCATAAACCAACGTATGGGCACGTGGACGAAGACCCGACTCGCAAGCCATCGCGGCCAAAGAAGTGGAGTCGAGGCCGCCGCTCATGGAAATAGCCACCGACTCGCCGTCACGAACTCGGGCCCGGACCGCATCCCTGAGCGCGCCTCGAAAGTCCTCGATCCGCTCTTCCGGGCTGAGCGACTCGGCCGACGGAACCCAGGGCTGCCCATAGGGCACTTGGCGCCGCTCTTTCCCCTGCCAAATCATCACATGACCCGGAGGCACGCGCCGGATCCCCTTCCACACCGTTCCGGTAGGCTCGTAATTGCTGTCGAACAGTAGGTAGTCCAACACGCCGACGGGATCTTTCTCCCGGCTGAGCGCTGGATGGGCCAAGATCGGCCCTAAACTGTTGCTCAGCAACACCCCCGACGAGACTTCAGCGAAATAAAGCGGCCGAATGCCGAAAGGATCCCGCGCCGCCGCCAAGGTGCCCGAACTGGGTTCCCAGACCACGAAGGCGAAGTCACCCCGCAAATAGGCCGGGCTACGGCTGCCCCAGGCGCGCCAAGCGGCGGCCACCCATTGATCGTCGGTGGCCTGCCGGGGCATCTCAAAACCTTCCCGTTGCAGCCCGTTGGCGAGTTCCCGGCGATCATCGAGCCTGACGTCGGCGGCGAGCATCAAACCCCGCTCACGAATCAGACCTGCGTTCGTATCGCACCCGACGTTGGCCCCCGTGTGGAGCAAGGTTTTGACCATGGTCACCGGAGGAACTCTGTGGGTGTCCACCCCATCCGGCGCCCGCTTGCTCAGCAGCTCCGTGCCTCGCTCCAGGAACCGTCGATCCTCAGGACCACGGTCGGCGGCAGGTCGGTGGTCGAAAAGCACCAGAATTCCGCACACGGCTCCAGGATCACTCCGCCAAGGGCTCTATCGGCAAGGGCTCGATAAGCAAGGGTTCGATCAACTCCTGCTGCGCCAACTCGCGGATCAACCCCTCGACGTCGAACCGCAATTGCTGTTCGTCAACTTCGAACTCCGTCAACAAAGCCGCGACGATCGCTTCTGGCTCGCCATGGATTTCCAGCAGCTGCCAGATACGGACACCCACCGGATTGAGACCGAAGTAGCGCTGAGATTGCATATCCAAAATCACGGCCTCGTCTTCGAGGGGGCGAAAAAGGGCGTCGGGTGAGGTCTTCCATCGACGTTCGCCCTCCAACTTCGACCGCTCGTCACCCGATCCTTCGCCGAGGGATCCTTCATATGTTGTCGATTTTTTCTCTGACATTCCGTCCAACTCTTTAACGACCCAGCAACGGCCAAACGAGTGGTCAGCCAGCCTAGGGGCTTATGGAATCGCGACTTGCGAATGGGCCTGACGCATACTAAACTGGCACAGCTCGTAGATTTGTTCAACCTAAGCTCTTCGCTTCGAAAGATGGATGGGAGCCCCGATGAGTTCGAAGAATTTGCCCATGGCCGCGCTATTGATGATCGCGCTCACCTCATGGTCGGCCCAACCTGCGCTCGCCGGTGTGGTCGGTATGAGAGTGTCGGTCACCCAGGTCGACAACGGAACCGGCCAAGTCGATTTCGACGCCACCGCGTTCATGCCGAGTTCGCCCCCTGAAATCCAAATCGGCGATGAGATCGATCGAACGATCGCTTTCACCTACAGCACGGTGCTCGGCAACTACTACGGTCTCGGCAGCGTCAACTATTTGATCCAGCTCGGCTCCCGGTCGGACTTCAATACCAATCCCCACCCTGCGATCGTTTACGGTGACGGCGACACCGTTCCGGTGGCCACCCTGGCCTGGATCGGCGGAGTTGAGGTCGACGGCGATACCTACCAAGGTTACCGTGGCTCTTTCAGCCACACCTACATGAGCGATGGCATGTTCGACCTCCGGGTCTTGGCAGGCCCCGACGGTGAATCCGGAAATCCCGGTTTGGGCCCCGCCACCGAGGCGCCTGTGGCCGGCAATCCGATCGTCGGCAACTTAACCAACGTCTTTTCGGTTTCCCGTTTTGTGGCTCCCACCACCAACACCGGCAACCCGGTGGTCGATGCCCAGTCTTCGTCGGTATTCAACTACCCCAATACGGTTCGTTACATCACGGCCCGAACCTTCGTGCAGCTGGGCGATACCACCACCATGACCACCACGACCCCGCCGGGTGGCGACACGATCATCGGGGTCCCCACCCTGAACAGCCATTGGATGCTGGCCCTGGCCGCAATGCTGGCTTTGAGCGGAGCGATTCTGATCCGCCGCCGTTGAATCAGATCCGACCGTGAGTTCAAAAAGCCGACCCTCGGGTCGGCTTTTATCGTTCTGAGGGCCGCGCGTCGATGCCGGCTGGCCGGATCAACGCGTGTTAGAATCGTGAATAAGGATTCATCATGGCTACTTCGCCCACATCTCCGATCATCCCGGCGCTCACTCTTCAACTGTCGCCGACGCTGCCCCTCGACGACGATCAATTGCTGGCCCTCTGTGAGCAGAATCGGGAATTGCGCATTGAGCGCTCCGCCGAGGGAAAGCTTGAAATGATGTCACCCGCCGGCGGCAAAACCGCGGATCGCAACGCCGAGCTGAACATGCAGCTCAGGATCTGGGCCCGAGAAACGGGCACCGGCCGAGCCTTTGATTCGTCGGGGGGATTTCTGCTGCCCAACGGTGCCATGCGCTCGCCGGACGCATCCTGGGTGCGAATCTCTCGTCTGCGGCGGCTCAGCCGAGAGGCGCAAGAGCGCTTCTTGCCCTTATGCCCCGATTTTGCCGCCGAGTTGCGCTCGCCGTCCGACCCTTTAAAAGCGTTGCAGGACAAGATGCTCGAGTATCTGGCCAACGGTTGTGATCTCGCCTGGCTAATCGATCCCTCGACCCTTCGGGTGCACATCTACCGTCCAGAAACAGCGGTCGAAATCCTAGAAGAACCGACATCCGTCGGCGGAGATCCAGAGCTGCCGGGATTTCGCCTCGACCTCGCAGAAATTTGGCATCCTTCCTGGTAGCTGCTGTGCTTCATTGAGATGCTTCGCCCTGATCTCGGGCGAACAGCTCCAGCAGCTCGGAGGCGGCCCGAGTCGGCGTGTTTTGCCCTGCGGCCACTCGACGTTCCATCTCCGGCAGGTCACGAACCACCGACTCGCTGTTCTTGAACGAAGCCATGAGCCGTTCTTGCACCAAAGACCACATCCAATTCAGCTGTTGACGGCTCCGTTTGCGCCCCAACTCGTCGGTGGATTCGAGCGAGGCTCGATGGGCTTCGACCGCCGACCACACGGCTTCCAATCCTTCACCGGTCAATCCGCTGCAAGTGAGCACCGGCGGCATCCAATCCGACCCGCTGTGACGAATCAGCTTCAAACCCGACTCATATTCGACCCGGGCTTGGCCGGCGGCGATGCGGTTTTCGTCTTCCGCCTTGTTGACCGCCACCACGTCGATCAGCTCCAGAATGCCTCGCTTGATGCCCTGGAGCTCGTCGCCCGCCCCCGGCAGGAGCAGAAGCAACACCGAATCCACCATTTCCGCGACCACGATTTCGCTCTGGCCCACGCCAACGGTTTCCACTAAAACCACGTCGTAACCCGCCGCCTCACACAACAACATGGACTCGCGGGTTTTGCGCGCCACACCGCCCAAGGAGCCCGCGGCCGGGGACGGTCGGATGAAGGCTTTGGGATGCACCGAAAGCCGATTCATGCGCGTTTTATCTCCCAGGATGGAGCCGCCCGACACACTGCTCGACGGGTCGACCGCCAGCACCGCAGGTCGATGCCCACGCTCCGCCAAAAAAACTCCGAGGCTTTCGATAAACGTCGATTTACCCACGCCCGGCACGCCGGTAATCCCTAAACGTACGGCGGAGCCGGTGTGGGGAAGCAGGCGTTGGAGCAGCTCTTGGGCCTGCTCCTGATGCGGGGCCCGATTGGACTCCACCAAGGTGATGGCCCGACCGAGCAGGGCTCGATCCCCCTGCAGCACCCCGTCGGCCAATTGCTCGACGGTCGGCCGTCTCACACGCCTTCTCCCAGCCCGGCGGCGCTCAGGTCTAAGTCGAGGTCCAGGCGGCCGGCGAGTTCGAACAACAACTTCTCGGCCGCGGTCGGGATCACCGTGCCGGGGCCGAAAATGGCTGCCGCTCCGGCTTCGCGCAGGGCCGGATAATCCCCGGGCGGAATCACTCCGCCAACCACCACCATGATGTCCTCACGCCCCAAATCTGCCAGGCTTTGGCGCAAGGCCGGCACGAGGGTCAAGTGCCCGGCGGCCAAGGAGCTGACGCCGACCACATGTACATCATTCTCCACGGCTTGTCTGGCGGTCTCCTCGGGGGTCTGGAAAAGCGGCCCGATATCCACGTCGAATCCGAGGTCCACGAACGCGGTGGCGATCACTTTTTGGCCGCGGTCATGGCCATCCTGGCCCATCTTGGCGACCAACAACCGAGGGCGTCGGCCTTCTTGCTCGGCGAATTGGTCCGACAATCCACGTACCCGCAATACCGCTTGATCTTCGCTTCCCATGGCCTCGCTATACACCCCCGCAATGGATTGGACATTGGCTTGATGCCGCCCCCAGACCTTGGCCAAAGCGTCGCTGATCTCGCCCACCGTAGCCCCGGACCGAGCCGCTTGAATCGCCAGGTCCAAGAGGTTGGCATCGCTGGAGTCGTTGCCGGCGCAGGTGGTCAAAGCTTCCAACTTGCGGCCGACCCGCTCGCCGTCACGCTCCCGTTTGAGCTTGTTCAAACGCGCGATCTGAGCTTCGCGTACCGCCGAGTTGTCCACCTGCAGAACCTCGAGAGCCTCCGCCTCGGTGGGGCGGAACTTGTTGACTCCGACCACCGTCTGGCGCCCCGAGTCGATCAAAGCCTGGGTGCGCGCGGCCGCTTCTTCGATTCGAAGCTTGGGCAGGCCCGAATCCACGGCCTTGGCCATTCCACCCATGGACTCCACCTCTTCGATGTGGGACCAAGCTCGACGGGCCAGCTCGTGGGTCAACTTCTCGACATAGAAGCTACCGCCCCAAGGATCGATCAACTTACTGCTGTCGGTCTCGTGTTGCAAAAACAGCTGGGTATTGCGGGCAATGCGGGCCGAAAAATCGGTCGGCAACGCTAAAGCTTCGTCGAGGGAGTTGGTGTGCAGGGATTGGGTATGCCCGTGCACGGCGGCCATGGCTTCCACGCACGTGCGGGTGACGTTGTTGTACACGTCCTGGGCGGTCAATGACCAGCCGGAGGTTTGGCAGTGGGTGCGCAGAGCCATCGACTTCGGGTTCTTGGGCTCGAATCCCTTCACCAGCTTGGCCCACAACAAACGCGCCGCACGCAGCTTGGCCACTTCCATGAAGTAATTCATACCGATGGCGAAGAAGAAGGATAGTCGCGGGGCAAAGGCATCGATATCGAGACCGGACTCCAATCCGGTTCGAATGTATTGCAGGCCGTCCGCCAAGGTATATCCGAGTTCCAGGTCCGCCGTGGCTCCGGCTTCTTGCATGTGGTAGCCGGAAATGGAAATGGAGTTGAATTTCGGCATGTGGGACGAGGTGAATTTGAAGATGTCGGCGATGATGCGCATCGACGCAGCCGGCGGGTAGATGTAGGTATTGCGGACCAAGAATTCCTTGAGGATGTCGTTCTGGATGGTGCCCGTCAGCTGCTCGGGCCTGACCCCCTGCTCCTCGGCCGCGACAATGTAGAGGGCCAGAATCGGCAGCACCGCACCGTTCATGGTCATGGATACGGACATGCGATCGAGGGGAATGCGATCAAAGAGAATCCGCATATCCTCGATCGAATCGATCGCCACTCCGGCCATGCCCACATCCCCGGTTACCCGCGGGTGGTCGGAGTCGTAACCCCGGTGGGTTGCCAGGTCGAAGGCGATGGACAATCCCCGCTGCCCCGCTGCCAGATTGCGCCGATAAAAAGCGTTGGACTGCTCGGCCGTGGAGAATCCCGCATATTGGCGGACGGTCCAGGGTCGGCGCACATACATGGTGGAATACGGCCCACGCAGGAAAGGCGCCAAGCCCGGAAAGGTCTGGAGGTGGTCCACGTCCGCCAAATCCGAGGCGCTGTAGGCGGGAGCGACGTCGATGCTCTCCGCCGTGCGCCATCGGACGCCCTGGGCGCCGAGCTGCCCCCCATGGCCAGGAGCCACCTTCTGACGCCATGCTGCCTCGTCCAGCGCCTGATCGACCTCAGGCGTACTGAAATAGGGCATCTCCTCAAAATTCCACACCGGGCACATCAGCTTTGTCCTCCCTGGACATCCACCCCGAGAATCTCGCCCACCGGCAATGCCTGGGGATAAAGATCGCGCACGAGAGCTTCCAAAATCACAGGCGCATCACACTTCAGAAAGATGAAATCGTCGATTCCTGCACGGCGCCACTCGGCCGCCAAGTCTCCGCCTTGCCCTGCCAAATAGACTCGTCGGGCTCCCGCTGCTTTCAGGGCATGAGCCGCTGAGGCAGCCAGCTGCTGATAACGCTCGTCGGAGGAGCAGAGGACCACAACCTCGGCCCCGGCGGCGCGAAAACGCTCAGCCAACTCAGCGGGATCTTCGGTCGGTTCTGTGGCCTGCGAGGCAAAACCCGCGACGGCAAAAAAGTCCGCGGCAAATTGCGCTCGGGCCCGAGCCTCCGACGGAGATCCCAACTGGGCCAAGCAAATCTGGGCTCGATGCCCGTCCGCGTGTGCAGCAGCATCCACCACCAAACGCAAGGCCTCAAAAACCTCCGCCTCACGAAAGGGCGCCATGGCCTCGCAAACCGTCGGCAGGGATGGGTCTGCCGTCCGGCTGATCGCCGCCAACGACAGACCGTCACCCCACGCCTTGGCCGCTTCTTCGACGGTCGAGAATCCGTGCCCGGGCGGGGGCGAGTCCAGTTCGATCGGATTTTCTTTCGCGGGTGCTTTGGAATTCTCCTCGGGTCGAGTCTCCGTCAAGTTGGCGTACATGCTCACACCGACCTTGACGTCCTTGCGCCGGGCCAGATCGCGCCGCCGCTCGGCCGAGGTTTCGCCGATCCGCCGCTGGATTTCTCCCGACAGCAAAACTGCCGGCATGCCCCCCGCCTTTTCGAGCGATTGGAATTGCGACCAACTCGCTTCCGCCAATTTCTCGGTCAAGGCCTCAATAGCCCAGCTTCCTCCAGCCGGATCTGAAACCTGCGACAAATAGCTCTCCTCGGCCAAGACATGGTGGCTGTTGATCGCGACCCTACGGCTTGCATCCTGGTCGGCCCCGGAAATCTCATCCCATCGCCCGGCGACGATGGAATCGACCCCTGCGATGGCACCGACAAAAACCTGCGTCGTGGATCGGAGCAGGTTGACCCATGGGTCGACCCGCGACGACACCCTCGAGGACGGCACGAGGTTAATGCTTTGGTCCGCAATCGCGTCCTCAGCCCCGGTCGCGGCCAGGACCTTCGCCCAAACCTTGCGCCAGGCACGAATTTTGGCGATTTCCAAGAATTGATCGCAAGAAACCGCCCATTGGGCCTCTATCTGGCGAGCTAGGTCTCGGGTTTCGAAACCCGCGGCCGTACCCCGACGCAGAATCTCGACACCGCTCGCCAGACCACAGGCCAGCTCCTGGACCGGCGACGCCCCGGCTTCGTGATAAGCGGTGGTGTCGACCCTCAGGCAACGCAGACCGGGAGCTTGCGCGCGCGACCATCTGAACACTTCAAAAGCGTCTTTCCAGGCGCGCTCCAATCCTTCGGACACCGTGCCCGATCGGGCTAAGCGACCCAAGGGATCCGCCACCACCGCGCCCCGCAAAGCGCTCAAATCCACGGCGCGGCTCCGGGCCCATTCGGCCAGCAAGCCGGCCACGGCCAGCGGCTTCTCCGCCTCCAAAACCAACTCGATGAAAGTCGGCTCGACGCCTTTCAGCAGACGGTCAAAATCCCCAAGGGACCCGACTTCCACCCCTCCGAGACCGAGCTGAAGGTAGATTCTCCGGGCACCCAACGAGAGGTCATGGTGACATCGTCGATTGGCTTCCGCTGGATCGGAAAACGCGACGATCACCGCCGGGCGCCAAGGCTCACGGGCTCCAGCCCTGGCCTCGGATCCAGCTTCGGCTCCTACTGTCGGAACCCTAAAACCGCGGGTGAAGGGGGCAGTCCCGGGAAATCCCGACGGGTCGCCCTTGCCGAAATCCAATGCGTGGTAAAGGGGCTCGGCCGTAAATCCACCGGCCGAACGATAGGCCAAGGCGCGATCGAAATCTGCGCCCTTAAGATCTTCCAAGACCTTGGCGCGCCAAGTTTCGGGGGTGGTGGGAGGAAAGTCGTCCAAGGCACGAAAGGGTTCTCGAGTCACTGAGATTTTCCCCGAGGTGGATACGGATTGGGAGGTCGATACGGACGAGTCCGTGGGCTGCGGTGGCGTCGACTCATCAAGCTTATCGGAGCGAAGTCCTTTCGGACAGCCGACGCGAAGAGATGCCCGACAAATGATCGCGGCAGCCGAGCTTGAAGATGATCGCGATGATGGCGAGCAAGCATCATTGATCTGGTGGATCCAGATTAGTCGGGCTTTTCAGAACAGGCTTTTCAGAGCAAAACCTTCTGTTCACCCGGCCTACGCCCGACATGGATCCCCGAATGATCTACGCACCGGCTCTTCGGACCGACACTCCAACGGCGAGGTAGGCTGCCAGCCCCCGGTCGCCCCCACATGCTGGGGTCAAGCCTGCTCACCTATGCCACATCCTGTATATATCGTTCACTGAGCTTTGACTCGATAGGCGCCCTCTGTTACCTTCTTGGCAACGTTGCCTGCCTGCGGACGAGCTTCGCATCCAACCGCTTTTAGGGTCCGCTTCTCAGGTTTACCCGCCCCCAATAAAATATGAGCCCACCCCCGACAGAACAACCCTGGCTCGAAGTGCTCGAGCGGAAGGTCGATCTTGCTCGCCTCGAAATCTTAGAGCTGCATGTGCCCCAGGTGGAGCCGTTTCGCTCCGCGATAGCCGTACGCAACGAACGCCGCGCCCTATTCGTCCGATGGTGGAATCGTCACGGGGAATGGGGAATCGGTGAGTGCTCCTGCAGGCCGGACCCTTTCTTCTCAGGTGAGTTCGTCAGCGGAGCTCGAGCAGTCCTGAGGGACTATGCGCTTCCCCTTTTACCCCAGCAAGGCACCGTAGGTCAGGTGACAACGGCCCTTGGGCGAATCCGTGGCTGGCCTTTCACCACCGCTGCCGTGCTCGATGCGATCTTCGACTTGGGCCGGCGCCAAGGGCTGCCGGACCCCTTGGATCTCTGGCTCGGCGAAAAGCTCGACCGAATTCCCGTCGGCATCTCACTCGGACTCTTTGACGATCCGGCCCAAGCTGTGTCGCGAGTCGATCGGGCGGTCGCCGACGGATACCGAAGAGTCAAACTCAAGATCGCTCCGACCATGCGGCGCGACACCCTGGACGCCATCCGGCAGGCTCATCCCGACCTGCATCTGGGCTTCGACGCCAACGGCTCCTGCTCAGTGGAAGACATGGACTTTTTGATCGGGCTCGGCGAGCTTGATCCGGGAGTGGTGGAACAACCCTTCGCACCAAGGCGCTTGGATCTGTGCTCAAAGCTCAAGGAACGTGCCCCAGAATTGAGGATTTGCTTGGACGAATCCTTGGACGACATCGGTTCCTTGATCGCCGCCCACGATTTAGGGGCTTTGGACGAGGCCAACATCAAACCGGGAAGGATCGGCGGACCGTTTCAGGTCTGCGAATTCCTCGATTTCTGCCGTCAACGCTCTCTCTCTGCTTGGGTCGGTGGAATGTTCGAAACCGGAGTCGGACGGTTGGCCAACCTGCGGGTCGCCGCCCGTTTGCCCCAAGCCGAAGCCCACGATTTATCACCTTCCAGTCGCTATTTCACCCGCGACGTGTCGCGCGCCCCCATCTCGATGGGAACCGACGGCACGATCGACCTCAGCGACGATTCCCCTGTGGATCTGGATCTCGAAACCATGGCAGAGCTCACCGTGGATCGGCTCGAGCTCCGCGCCGCCTGAGAAGGACCGCAACGTGCTCGATTATTTGATCACCAACGCCGAAGTCTACGACGGCCTCGAAGTTGAGCCTCAATTCACCAGCGTAGGCATTCAAGGGGACCGCATCGTGCATATCGGCGATGCCCCGGTGGGCGGCGCCCACCAAACCCTCGATGGCTACGGCATGATTCTTTGTCCGGGTTTTATTGATACCCACGCATCCACCGGCCTGGGTTATATGCTGCCCAATGCTGCGGACAACAAGCTCTTTCAGGGAGTGACGAGCGAGATCATCGGCAATTGCGGCACCAGCTCGGGCCCGATCGGTGACCTTTTGGTCCCGACCATGCAACAACTCGCGGAAGAAATCGGCTTCCGCTTCACTTGGCGCGGCCTCGGTGATTGGCTGTCGCAGGTCGAGACCTACGGGCTGCAATTCAATATCGGCACCTTCGTCGGCCACTCCACCCTGCGGGCGGGGACTTGCCGCGACACCCAACAGGTCACCCAAACCGAAGTGCAGCAGATGGCTCAAATGTTGGACCAAGCCTGCGCCGAGGGAGGCCTCGGCCTGTCCACCGGCCTGGTCTATGCTCCCGGCTCGTTCGCCACCACCGAGGAAATCATCGCGTTGGCCAAGGTTGCGGCTCGCCGAGGCGGCATCTACGTCAGCCATATTCGTGACGAGCGGCAGAATCTAGAGCAGAGCATCGACGAAACGATCCGGATCGGCAGTGAAGCCCAATTGCCGATTCTCGTCAGCCACCTCAAAGCGGCCGAGAAGCCCAATTGGGGCAAGATTCCGGACGTCATCCGCATGATCGAGCTGGCCCGGGCCAAAGGCCTCAATATCAATTTCGAGGTCTACCCCTACGCTGCCGTCTCCACCAAGCTGCGCACCTTCATTCCCAAGGAATGCATGGCCGACGGCCTGCCCGGCCTCAAGCTACGCCTGGAACGTGACGATTGGCGAAAGTATTGCGTCGACTGGCTCGCCTATCGCGGCACCGACTTCAACAGCATGGTGCTGATCACCGACAGCTTGCCCGGTCACCAAGTCCGGGGCCGAAGCATCGGTGAAATCGCACTGGAGCTGCAAAAGGATCCGGGCCATATGGTGGTCGATCTCCTATTGTCGGACCCGGACGCCTGGCTCGTTTACCACTGCCTTTCCCAGGATGACGTCGACGCCGCCGTGCTTTGCAATGAGTCGATCATTTGCTCCGATTCCTGGAGCCATCCGGTCAACGCCCCCCATCAGATCGGCAACCCACATCCCCGAACTTTCGGCGCCTTCAGTCGGTTCCTCGAACGCTACGCTCTCGAAGGTTTGATCTCTTTCGGCCATGCGGTGCGCAAGATCACCTCTTACCCCGCGGACATGCTCGGGCTTAAGGACCGCGGGCGGATCACCGAGGGAAGCCGAGCCGACTTGGTGCTCTTGAATCCCAACGAGATCAAGGAAAACGCGACTTTTGCCGAGCCGCGCCGGCTCAGCTCCGGAACGGTTAAAGTTTGGGTCAACGGACAGGTTGTCTTGGAAGATGGACAGATTACCCAGGCCAAACCCGGCCAAGTCTTGCGACGAATAACCGGATAGAAGAGCGTTGGACCGGGTATCGCTGATAAAACACGGCTGCCAAGCCTTTAAACAACAGACGACTCGGGTTAGACTTCGGAGGTACGATCATGCCCGCGGACCGTCCACCCATTCTGCGTGACGCCGGCGAGCAAGACGCAGCGGCCATCGCTGAGATCTACAACCAAAGCATCGCGGTCGGTGACGCCACCATGGACGGCGCCGAAAAATCAGCGCGAGACATCAAGTCTTGGCTGGCAAACTTCTCGAAGCGCGAAACCATCTTGGTCTTCGAGCAACCGGTCCTTTCCCATTCCGAAAAGGACGGCTCTAAGGGCGGCTCTGTTGTCGGCTGGGGCATTATCAAGCGATATAGTGATCGCTTTGGATATCGCTTCTGCTGCGAAACTGCGGTCTATTTGCGTCGTGATCAAGTTGGACGCGGACTCGGCACGCGGATGAAGAAAGCGTTGATCGAGCGTTGTAAAGAATACGGATATCACCATCTGGTGGCCAAGATCTTTGCCGACAACGAAGCCAGCATTGCCTACAACTTGAGATTGGGATACGAAAAAGTAGGTACTCAGCGAGAGATTGGTTGGAAGAACGGCAGCTGGAAAGACGTTGTTATCCTTCAACTCATCCTCGACGATGTCGCTCCGGAAATTCCGAAAAAGTTTATCGATTGATACACCTCGATTCACCACAATTTCTAAATTCGAATGACTCTACGCCGCTACGGACCCTTAGGTCCGAGCCTTTCTATTTTCCTCCCTAATCAGGAGAGCGCTTCATGCAAACCACTGACTCCAAAGCCAACGAGACCCGCGCCGGCGGCGACCGAAATCGCCTCGAAGGCCTACCGGAAAACGTCCAAGACTTAATCATCGCCATCGAAGCGGAAGAGCAATTCACTCCCAATATGGCTAAGCGCCTTCTAGAGTCCTCCGCCATCACTGCCGACGACCTTGCCGCTTGGGCCGATTTCGACCACCCTGCCACAGATTCCTACGGCCGCAAATTAGTCTTTGACGGCGGCTGCTTCGAGCTGATGGTCATGTCTTGGGTAGACGGGGACATGGCCGCCATTCACGATCACGGATATACCCAATGGGGAGCGGTCAAGCTCTTCGGCACGGCGGAGCACGCGATTTTCAAAATGCGAGACGGACGACTGTCGACGTCTGAGCGGCGGGTCTTCGAAGCCGGAGACGTGGTCAGCGTGGGCCACGATCTGATTCATCAGATGGGCAATGTCGGCTCGGAGCCCTTCCTCAGCCTGCATCTCTACGGCTGCTACGGACGCGATGGCGACATCACCGCCGACGCTCGCCTCTACGAGCTGCACGAGGGCAACATCCAACGCACCAGCGGCGGAGTTTTCTTCGATCTGCCCTACTCCCAAATCAACGCCAGGGAGACGGGTTTGAAAGCGGATTTCCCGACTCGCTTGCGGCACAAAGTCGAGTTGTTGAAACGAATGGTGCACGCCAACGGCAGCTTGGCCGCAGGTTCCTTCCAAAGCCCGAGAGAGCACGCCTTGGCGGCCGAACTCTTCGAGCCCCAGACTTGGCGCAGAGCCCATGAAGACATCCAACGGGCCGACTGTGAAGATGATCACTTGCAGAATCGATATTGCGACATTCTTTATCAAGAGCTAACCGCGACAGCCACTTTATTGGCCCAACTGCAAGATCACGGCCTGATCGACCATCCGGTAGCTTCGGGGCTGCAGGAGGTCACGGACGTCGACTGCACGTTCACCGTTTCCAAGACCTACGTGGAGCTGCTGAGCGACCACTCCGGCATTGAAATCGAATTGCCGATGGCCGCCTAACTAACTAGAAGTTTCGGAATTTCCACAAACCATTGATTATAAATGACTTGATGTAGGGGAGGGGCTTGCCCCCTCCCGCTCTTCCTTAAGAAGCGGCTCGGCTTCGCCTCGCCCGG
>CBDUGP010000156.1:0-17098 GCA_965366625.1 uncultured bacterium | reverse complement strand
GTCCAGCCGATGCCAAAGTCGCCAAGGCGGGTGTCGCGGCTGTCGTAGGTGCGGAGGATTCGGATGTCGAGGCCCGACAAGGGGATCTGTAGGTCGACGAAGCTGAGGGTGAAGTGACCGATTTTCATCTGGCCGTCGACGACCACGGAGCTGCGGTCTTCGACGATGCGGCCCAGGCTGTCGACCGCTTCGAGCTTGAGCTCGTGGAGACCGTTGAGCAGCAGGGTCGGGTCGAAGCTGGCGAGCTTCTCGGCGGCGCGGGGCTGGGAGCCTCGCGCCAGCTCTTGCCAATCGGTTTGGCCGATCAAGCGTGTTGAAACACGCCAAAAGTCGAGCAGCGGGCTCGACACGTCGCCCAGCAAATCCGTGGGCTCGGTGATCTCGCTGAGATCCGCCGGCGCGGTGAACGCCACCGTCGGGGCATCGCCTTGGTTCGGAATCTCTAGAGTCACGTCCTCGGTCACGAGGACCCAATAGCCCTTGCCGACCTCGAAGATTTGGAGATCGTTGGCCCAATCCGGCACGGTGACGTCGTGGATGGCCCAGGGGTCCTCAGCGTCGGACGGGTCGTAGCCGTAGACCATCGAGTATTTGCCTTCGAGGGCCTGCAAGGCTGTCTTGATGTGTCGGTCCTGGCTCGCCGGGAAGCCGATCAGATTCCAGCCCGTGCACAGTTGCCACGACGTGGTGGCGGGCAGCTCGCCGGTGGACGGTAGAGATCCGGCAGCGGTGGCATCGAGCCACAGGCCTTGGGTGGGGCTGAGGGTGGTGAGCGTGGACCCGCCTGGGTTGGACGGGTCGTAGACTTTCCATTTCTCGGCGGAAGGGTCGCAGGCGTCGTAGAACCAGACCGTGGAGTAGCTGCCGTCGATGGGTGCGAAGACGTCGGACGGGGTGTTCACGGTCGGCGTTTCGGGGATTGAAATCAAATTCCACGACGGCAGGAAGGGCACGGAATCCAGATCGGCTTTGGTGAGGGTCGTCAGTCCGTTTGGGGTGCCAGGCGTCCCCGAGGCCACGAAGCTCGGGGGTGACGGCGGCGTCGGACGGGCCTTTTCTTCTTGGGCACCGAAGACGGAGGCAGCCACGGCTGACGACATCGCTGAATGGGTGGCGGGTGGAACGTCCGCCGGCTCTGGGTCTAAAGAAGCGGGTGGGACGCCTGCGCTCCCAGCGGACACAGGTGCGGGCGAGACGCTTGCGATCCGATTCTGCTCCGCGACAAACTCGGCGATCTGCTGCTGAGCCCTCCCCTCTTCACGCTCCCGCTCCGCCCGGTCGACTTCCTGTTGCGCTTCGACGGCTTGTCGCTCACCCGCGATCTCTTGCAGCGCCAAAACCGGCGGACCGTAGAGGCCCAACCACAGGCAGAAAAGCTGCACGGCGAAACGTTTCAGCTGAGTTGCAAAGGTCACGGCAAGGTCATGGCGCCGGAGTGGACGAACTCCAGGCGGAGACGTCACCGCTTTCAAAGCCGTCGACGAAAATGTCTGTGCCTTCTACTGCGCCGATATCGACTGCCATTGCGCTTCTGGGGTTGCCGAGCAGATCGTCGGACGGGCTTTGGGCCGAATCGGCGGCGTCGAAGGCGACGCTGCCGGCTCCCGGGGTGCCGTAGAGGTTGGCCAGGCGTTCGAAGGCTTGGCGGATGGAGGTGGAGCCGTCGGCGAACAGGCCGCTGATGGGATTCCAATGGGGGGTGATCAACGCCGCTTGATCGCCGAGCTGGGGATCGCCGAGCACTGCGGATCCGTCGTCGCTGGGGTTGACGAGCTCCGAGGCGTTCTCGGGCAACGCCACGCCGCCGTTCCAGAAAACGTTGTTGTCGAGCACGAACGATAGGGTCTCGCCGATTGGGGTGTCCGAGAAGTCGTTGGCACCGCCGAAGGACGCGCCCATGGTGCCGGTGGGGTCGGACCAGATGTTGTTGTAGAACGAAATATTCTCGTTGGCCGGGTTGCTGCCTTCGGTGTTGAGGCGCATGGCGAATGCCAACGACGGTAGATCACCCACCACCGTGTTGTGACGGAAGACGATGTCTCGGCCGCCTTTGACGCCGAAAGCCGCACGCATGACGTTGTCCGAATTGCCGAGCATCAAGTTGTTCTCCACCAGGATCTCGCGTGACTCGAAGAACGGTTGACCGTCTTCCCCCAGCAGCACGAAGTTGCTGCCGGTGGAGCCTTGCCAATTGAGAAAGATGTTGCGTCGCACGGAAATATTGCGGCTACCCAGGTAGAGGTCTTCATCCCCGTTGCTGTCTTTGATGACGATGAAGCTGCTGGTATTTTCAGGATCCACGCGCCCGCTGGCTTCGAAATCGTTGAAGAAAATATTGTCGCGCACGATCACATCCTCGACGCTGTTGATGTCGATGTGCTCGTCGCTGCCGAATTGGTTATAAAACACGTTGCCCTCGACCAGGATGTCGCGGGTGGCATTGTTGATTTTCAACACATCGTTGTTGAAGCTGTCGTGCAAGACATTGTTGCGCAGGGTGATCCGGCTGACACTGGCGTCACCATTGCCGTCGATATGCACGACCAGGGGGGCCGCGCCCGCGCCGTCGTGGGCGATGTCGAATCCTTCGAGGGTGATGCCTTCGGCGCCCCGGGGATCGTCGTAAACGGTGATCACCCGATCGTTATTGCGCAGCAGAGCTTGATAGTCGAGTTCCGAACGTACGGTCACGCCGACGGCAAAGGTGCCGCGGATCCGAATGCGCCCGTTGTAGGTGCCGGCTCTGACGATCACCAGGCTTTCGTCGGCCACATTGTCCAGGGCGTGGGTGATGGTCGCCCAGGGATCTCCGGACGAGCCGTCGCCGGTGCTGTCGTCGCCGTTGGTGGCGACGAAAAAGGTGCCACCGGGGAAGGTTCCCACGCGATCCGGCAGGTCCTTGGAGGCCGACAGGTCCTTGGAGACGGCAGCTTTCGGGACGGCAGACGCCGAGGCTAGGGAGGCAAAGATCACGAGCATGAAGGCCGCTAGGCCGACGATCAACGGATTGAAAACGAATTGGGATCGGGGGGCGCGATTCGACATTTGGGGGGCTCCTAGGATGGGTTCGCCGATCCCCTTATCCTACCCCGCGCTTCGCAGCCCGCGCCCAGCGTTCGCTCAGCGTTCGCTATGCCAAATGTCGATTTCCGTCAGGGGATAGTGGGCCATGGGGGACGGCTTGAAATTCTGCACCGAAAAACCGTGCACCGTGGCCGATGCGCCGTAGAAGAGCGGTGCCAGGGGAGCCTCTTCAGCGATCAAGTCGAGAATGTCTTCGAGGGTTTGGCTGTCGCGACCGGCTCGCCATTGTTGCAACAGATCGTCCATGCGCCGGCTCTGCAAGCGTCCCTCGTTGGCGCTGACCGCCAGGTTGTCCCAATTCGGCACGCGATAGGAGGCCAGCAAGGCCTCAAAGAAATCTACCGGATCCATGGTGTCCGCCACCCAACCCACGAGGGTCATGTCGGCGCTGCCCGCCACGCTGTAGCTGAAATATTCAGAGCTCGACGGCGGCTGCACCACCTCGACCTCAATGCCGAGTGCGCCGATCTGTTGCACCAACGACTCGGCCACCGCTTCGGGGTAGGGCAAATAGGGCCGCGGACCCCAGACCGTGACCAGGCGCAGCTTCTTGGGTTTGCGGTCACCGACCTCCGCGATCAGCTGTTGGGCCCGGTCGGGGTCGTGGTTCAAACGATCATCGCCCGCTCCCAAGGTCCGGGGCAACAAGCTACTGGCGGCGAAGGCCAAGGCGTTCGAGTAGCAGATCTTGGCCAGTGCGAGACGGTCGAGGCTGTGGGCGATGGCTTGGCGCACCCGTGGGTCTGCCAGTCGAGGACTTTGGGTGTTGAGGTGTAAGAAGCAGGTTGAGATGCCCGGCAGAATCGACTTGCGGGCCCCCGACACCTTGTTGATGTCGTCACGCCCCAAGCAATTGGTGAGGTCCACCTCCCCCTTCTCCACCGCTTCCATCAACGCCGTGGGACGCCCCTGGGCGTCGACCGGGTAGGTGATGAAATGGACTTCGTCGAGCTTGGCCAAAGGGCGGTGGTGGGGATTGCGGACCAGCCGAATCCGGGTCTCCGTGCTGTCGGGATCGTAAACAAACGGCCCGGTGCCCACCAGGTCAGCGCCGACCCTTTTCATGACCCCGCACTGCCCGTGGGTCAACTGGAGGGCGAATCGACCGTTGGGACGGTGGAGGTGAAACACCAAATCCTGACCGTCGAGTTCGACCCGCGCGTGATCCTTGACCACCGTCGACCGCCGAATGCTGTCGACCACATCCTGAGGAGTCAGCGGCGAGCCGTCCGAAAACATCACGTCGTTGCGGACCGTGCCGCGCAAAAACGTGGGGCTTTCTTCCCGCAGGGGCCCGTCGAGCAGCAAGGGCTCGACTTCCGTGGTGCCGTATTTAGTGCCGTAGGGCGAATCGAAGAGCTGCTTGCTGACGAACATGGATTCCGCGTCTTGGGCCGTGCGCGGATCCAATTGTTGAATGCCGCTCAGCAAACCGACACGCAGAATCTTGGGCTGTTGATCGACCACGGCGGCTCCCGTCCGA
The DNA here is from genome assembly GCA_965366625.1 of uncultured bacterium. Lineage (GTDB taxonomy): Bacteria > Acidobacteriota > Thermoanaerobaculia > Multivoradales > J023 > JAUIJL01. The sequence goes on along the minus strand of CBDUGP010000156.1, from coordinate 12,531 downwards.
GAAGCTCTGGCTGATGAAACGAGCCGGTGGAGCGGGATACTGTGGGATCGTCACAGCAAGGTCCGCGGCTCGGTCGCACTTGGGCTGACTCGGGCAAATAGAGGTAGGTCGAGGGTGGCTCGACCGCTTTTACTCAACGAGTCTCCATTCTACGAGCTGCCACAGTCCTGTGAAAGGACCCTTTCACTGGTTCTTTCTTCCGGCCCCCTCTGCCGGTCGTCCTGAGAGCCATCGGCCAGGTCGGGCCCGCCACCCGGAGCCATCTTCTATAGGATCGATTCGCAGGTGCGAATAAAAGCCGAGGACGCCCTGTCGATCCCCCCAGACAGACAAGACGCCCCCGACAAAACGGTAACCTTCACTTAAGACATGCGCAGGATCGGCAGACGCCACAACATGGAAATCGATCTTTCTTCAGAATTTCTCGATTTTTCTGCATCGGCGCCAGAATCGAAACAAACCCACAGGCGTCAGAAGACGGCACGTCAGAAGACGGCACGTCAGAAGACGGCCCAACGACTTAGATCGCCGGTCTCAAAGCCGTCGATAAAAATCGCCGTCGGATTGCCGGGATGGACCATCACCACCACCTCGTCGGCGATTTCGTCGATCAACGCCAGATCCAAGTCGCCGTCGTTGTCCACATCCAAAGCCAACGAGCAAGAAGCCGCGCTGGTGGCGGCCAACGCCTGATCAAAAGTAAACGACCCGGAGCCGTTATTTTCGAATAGGAACCAATCGCCGTTGAAGCTGGCGGTAATCCAATCCAGGTCACCGTCCCCATCGAGGTCGGCGAGATCAGTGGCGAGGCAGAAGGGATCGGTGGCGTGGGTGGTGGGCGCCCCCAAGCCCCCTTGGCCGTCGCCGAGCAAGATGGCGCCCAAGTCATCGAAGCCATTGACCAAAGCAACGTCCTCGGTGCCGTCGCCATTGACGTCCCCCAACACCAACATCCACACCCCTCCCCCGCTGCTCTGACTCGCTTGGGGCGCGAAAGACCCGTCACCGGCGCTCAGGTAAACCCGCACCGTGGCGCTGTCTCGACCGCCGACCACCAAATCCAGCAGGCCGTCGTCGTTCATATCCGCGGCGGCCAGGGCCCATTCACCGTCGGTGCCGGAGCCGAAAAACTCCGGGGCTCCAAAGACTCCGGAGCCGTTGTTGCGCAATAGGGAAAGACTGTTGCTGCCGCTGTTGGTGTTGACGATGTCCGTATCGCCGTCTCCGTCGACATCGAGCACGGCGATGCCCCGCGGACCGTCACCGACCGAGATTTGCTGTTGGGGCGCGAAGGTTCCGTCACCGTTGCCCAAAAAAATCGAGACCGAATCTCCGGTGATGTTGGCAGTGCACACGTCCACGTGGCCGTCGGCGTTGAAATCCGAAGGCTCGGATGGGCTCGGTCGACCGCCTGCCGCAGTAGGTGTGAGCATGGATTCGAAGGTGCCACTGAAATTTCCCGTATTCAAAAACACCCGCAGGTCGGCGGTATCTTCATTGACGATGGTCAGATCCATAAAACCGTCCTCGTCCAAATCCGAAGCGAAACCACCGTAGCTTTGGGTTGTGACGCCGGAATCTGTGCGGGTGGAAAAGCGTTGAATCTCTTCGAATTCCAGGGTCGACGGCGCCGATCGGGTCCAGAATTGGAAGGAGAATCCACCTGGACGCAGGGGTGATCCGTCCATGGCCTGAATCGAGTCGGACAAGACCACCATCACCGTCTCGCCGGCGGAAAAGGCGCGGTCCGGGGTCAAAATCACCGTTTGATTGCCGTCGGCAAAGCTGAAGGTGCCGTCGGCGGCTCCGCTCCAACGTCCGAAAGCCCAGAAGGACTGTCGCGATTCGATCGTCGCGGGATTGACCGGCTGATCGAAACGCACCGTAATCGGTGTGTCGGTGGGGGCGGTCAAGCTGTGGGCCTGGGGCTCGACGTCCACCACCGACAAGGTTCCGAACGACGAGGTGCCGAACGACGAGGTCCCGGCCGACGAGGTCCCGGCCGATGAGGTGCCGGCCGATGAGGCGGCTGAGACGGGAACGGACAAGACAAAGAGCAACAACGACGCCAAGGCTAGGGGGATCAACTTGTGCATGAAAAGCTCCTGGTCCCCTTGGTCGGGACCGGTTCAGTGCTGGGTTTCAGGACCAGGTAGGGAGAGGGTCATCAAGAGACGCGTCATCCGCCCCCGAAATCAGCGAAAAACGAGCCGACGAGCTGCGGGTCAAGATCTGGTGCCGAAGGATTCGGCTGGATCGACGGGGATCGGGCGCTTACAATAACCCGTTGAAAAGCCGCCTATCCTGAAGCCTTATGTCCAAGACTCGAGGAGTTCCGAATGTCCCCACGCCACCTTCTGCTGCCCTTGCTGCTCTGCCTTTGGACCTTTGGCGCCGGCCCGATCGAAGCCGGCGAGGCCGCGGACGAAGCAGATGAAACCCAGTGGGATGTGGCCTCGCCCCCGGGCGAGAAAAAAACCGTGGTCTTGGAAACGGACGAAACCACCTGGTCGAATCTAGACATCAGCCCGGACGGCAAGACCCTTGTGTTCGACATGCTCGGCGATCTCTACACCGTGCCGATCACCGGCGGCGACGCAGTGGCTCTGGCCGAGGGCATGGCCTGGGATTACCAGCCACGCTTCAGCCCCGACGGCCGGCAGATCGCCTTCATCAGCGACCGCAAAGGCGGCGACAACCTTTGGATGATGGACGCCGACGGCTCCAACCCACGCGCGATCACCAATGAGCCCGAGCATCTGGTGCACAATCCGTCGTGGAGCCCTGACGGCTCGTATTTGGTGGCCAAGAAGTCGTTTATGTCCACCCGCAGCATCCCGGCGGGTGAGATTTGGCTCTTCCACGTGGGCGGCGGAAACGGCTTGCAGATGACCGAGCGACCCCACGGTGATAGCGATCAAAAGAATCAAGCGGAACCCGCTTACTCCCCCGACGGCCGCTACGTTTATTACAGCCGAGACACCACCTCGGGCCGGGTGTGGCAATACGGCAAAGATTCCACCGGTCAAATCTTCGCCATCCAACGGCTCGACACCCACACGGGCGAAATCGAACCCTTCGTCTTCGGCCCCGGCGGTGCGGTGCGTCCCACCCCTTCGCCGGACGGGCGATATCTGGCGTTCATCAAACGCTTGCCGGGCCTGGTCAGCGCGATTTATCTAAAAGACTTGGAGTCGGGCAAGGAGGTCGCGATTTTCGATCGTTTTGAGCGCGATCTTCAAGAAACCAGCGGCTCCGAGGGCAATGCCCCTGCCTTTGCCTGGACCCCCGACAACCAGGGGCTGGTGTTCTGGACCGGCGGCAAATTCCACCACCTCGAGGTCGAAAGCCGTCGGGTCCAACAAATCCCCGTCCGCATCCGCAGCGAGCGCGAGCTGCGCCAAGCGGTGAGATTCCCGGTCGAGGTTTCACCCGACCGTTTCCGCGCCCGAATGTTGCGCTGGGCCCAGCCTTCACCCGACGGCAAACGGGTGGTCTTCCAAGCCCTCGGTCGCCTGTGGCTGCGGGATCTCGACGGCGGCACCGCCCGCCGACTCACCGACCAGGAGGACCATTGGGAGCTATACCCCGCCTGGTCCCGGGACGGTCGATCGTTGGCTTACGTCACCTGGCACGACGACCACCTGGGCAGCGTGAGGGTGCTTTCTCTGGAGGACGGCGCCGAAAAAATCGTCACCCACCAACCCGGCCATTACCTCGAACCGTCCTTTTCGCCCGACGGATCCCAGGTGGTCTATCGCAAAATCACCGGCGGATATATTTTGTCGGCCCTGTGGTCCTTGAACCCGGGCATTTACCTGGCACCGGCCGACGGCAGCGAGGAGCCCGAGAGGGTGCTCAACAAAGGCTCGGTGCCCCACTTCGGCGCCGAAAGCGACCGACTTTACTTCGTCGGCAGTGCCGAATCGGGCCTGAGCCTCAACAGCGTGCGCCTCGACGGTCAGGACGTGCTCAAACATTTCGATGCCCCCCAAGCGACCGAAGCACGGATCTCTCCCGACGGCCGATTCGTGGCCTTCACCGAAGATTACGACGCCTGGATCACACCCTTCGCCCGCTCGGGTAAAACCGTCAAGCTCTCTTCGTCCAACAAGGCGATTCCCGTGGCCCGGGTTTCCAAACGGGCCGGCGAGTTCCTGGTTTGGTCGGCGGACTCCCAATCCCTGCATTGGTCCATGGGCCCGACTTTTTACAGCCGCAGTCTGCAGCAGACCTTTGATTTCTTCGAAGGGGCGCCCGAGGAGCTGCCCGAGCCCGAGAGCCAAGGGGTCGACCTGAGCTTCGAGCTCGAGGCCGATCGACCCGACGGCAAGATCGCTCTGGTCGGCGCGCGGGTGATCACCATGCGCGGCGCGCGCGAAGGCCGGCAGGAGGTGATTGAGAACGGTGTGGTGTTGGTTGAAGGGCACCGCATCGTCGCGGTCGGCGCCGCCGGTGACCTCGACGTGCCCAGTGATGCCGAGGTTTTCGAGCTGCCCGGCAAAACCATCGTGCCGGGCTTCGTCGACGTGCACTCCCACGGACCCCATGCCCGCGAGGAAATCACACCGCAGCACAACCGGGTCCAACTCTCCAACCTGGCGTTCGGTGTCACCACCATCCACGATCCGTCGAACGATACCAGCGAGATCTTCGCGGCCGCCGAGATGCAAAGGGCCGGATTGATTGTTTCGCCCCGAATCTATTCCACCGGCACCATCCTCTACGGCGCCAAGGGCCCTGGAATTCACGCCTCAATCGACGATTTGGAAGACGCCCGCTTCCACATCCAACGGCTGAAGGACACCGGTGCGATCTCGGTCAAGAGCTACCAGCATCCGCGCCGGGACCAGCGCCAGCAGCTGGTGGCCGCCGGCCGGGAGCTGGGCATCATGGTGGTGCCCGAAGGCGGCATGAAATTTCAGCACAACATGACCGAGATCGTCGACGGCCACACCGGCATCGAGCATAGTCTGACGGTCAAAACCGCTTACGGCGACGTGCTCCAGCTGTGGTCTGCCACCGAAGTCGGTTATACCCCGACCTTGGGCGTGGCCTTCGGCGGCATGGAAGGCGAGCGGATCTTCTACGACCAAGACAATGTGTGGGAAAACGAACGCCTATTGCGCTACACCCCCCGTTCCATGGTCGAGCCCAGGGCTCGGCGTCGGCAGAAGGCGCCGCTCGAAGACTACAACCACATCCACGTGGCTTCGACTTGCAAAGACCTGATGCGACGCGGCGTTTCCGTGCAGGTTGGGGCCCACGGCCAGCGCGAGGGCCTAGCCACCCATTGGGAAATGTGGATGTTCGAGCAAGGCGGTTTCACCCCGTGGGAAGCCTTGCGCAGCGGAACCATCAGCGGCGCTTGGTACGTGGGCTTGGACGGCGATATCGGCTCGATCGAAAAGGGCAAGTTGGCGGATCTGGTGGTGATCGACGGCAACCCTCTCGACGATCTCAGGCGCTCGGAATACGTGGACTACACCATGCTCGGCGGTCGCCTCTACGCCGCGGAAAACATGTCCCAAGTGGCGCCGGACGAGGTCGAAGGACCGGTGCTCTTCTTCCAAAAAGAAGGGGGCGACACCGTGGTGCCGTCGACCCAAAGCTGGGCCGAAAGCCACAGTCGACGCCACAGCTGCCGTCACTGAGCCGGCGGAATTTACTCCGTGGCGCGGAGCGAGCTTGTCCATCGCGGTCCCGGTCGAGCGAACTCAGCCAGGGCTCACGGCCACTTGGGAGGGGATGCATAGACCTCGCTGTAGGCACCTTCCGGGTAAAGGGTGCGGTGAAGTTTGGCCCCATTTTGATGCAATTCGCGGTGCCGATCTTCCATCGCCTCCAAGTACTCATCCATCCAAGCGGCAAAGGAAGGCTGCACCCGCGTCGACTCTTCGTTGAACTCGGCCCACCAGCGCACGGGCGGCTCCTTGTGCGGTTTGTCCGAGCAGGTGAAGAAGTGGAAGGCGTACCCTTCGTTGAATTTGAACACCACGGCTTTCTTGGGCAACTTCGCTTCCGGAAACGTCTCCTTTATCAACGCCAGGGCATCGGCTTTGAATTGGGCGAATCCGGAAAGCTCGACAGGAAAGTCCTCGATCTCGAACAAATCCCCTGAATTCTTGCCCATCGCCAGCAGAAACGCGCGAAAGATCGGCGGGAAGCGAACCCCTAGCTCGTCCTCCGTGGCGCTGATCTCCGCCTCCGGCCAACCTTCGAACTCGGTCATTCGACGGAAATTTTTGTCGATCAGCTCCTGAGGTGTGTCGACGATCTCGTAGGGCGGATCCTTCGCCATCGCCACCAGGCGCTTCTGCCAACCAGTAATCCATTTTTCTGTGCTCATAGGATTATTTTAGTCTCGTCGTCGAAGGTTTTCGAGTCTCGGCCCCAGAAATTAGACGGCCGTGGACACGGAGCGGTTGCACCCGGGTCGATTGGACATAACCGACGGAAGAATGATTAGACGGATGGACTGGTCGGATCTTCTTGACCCGTCCATAGCGATTGATCTATAGTTCACACTATTGAGATATTAGTAAGGCGATTCGAAAGCTTGGTGTTTTTTCAAGGAATTTTAGGTTTTTACGTCTGGTCATATTGTTTGATTCGATGTTCTCCCGCCACGCTTTGGTAGACCCACGGTCGGGCGTCGGCCCGGCTCTGGTGCCGGTCGGGCAAGCCTCCCGATCCTCGATAGGAGTTCGATGCGAGCTGTAGATCTACCTCGTGAATTGCCTCGCGCCGTCCGCCGATTAGCGCGTCGACCGACTTGGTCGGCGGCGGTGGTGATCAGCCTGGCTCTCGGAGTCGGAGGCCTCGCCGTGGTGTGGAGCCTGGCGGCGGGCGTGCTCTGGCGGCCGCTCGGTTATGCCGAGACCGATCGCCTGGTGCGCGTGACCCTCGATCTGCCGACCCAGGACATGCGCGACCATTGGCTGTCGCCGCCCGAATTCTTCGAACTGGCCGAGGCCCGTGCCTTCGACGCCGCCGGCGCCTACATGCTGCGCGACGGCAACGTGCTGGTGGACGATCGGCCCCTGCGCGCCCAGGTGGCCTATGCCGGCGCCGACCTACTCAACATGCTGGCGCCGCGTCCCGCTGCCGGACGCCTTTTCGTCGCCGAAGAAGACCGGCGCGGTGGGCCGCCGGTGGTGTTGCTCGGCCACGATTTGTGGACCCGCCTCTTCGCCGCCGACCCGGACCGGGTCGGAGAGACGATCGAGGTGGACGGCGAGCAGCGCACGGTGGTGGGCGTGCTGCCGCCGGGCTTCGACCTCGAGGAGCACGGGATCGAGCTCGTGGTGCCCTTGGCCCTCGATCCGAGCAGGCCCATACCCCGCGAGGCGCGTTTCCTCTACGTGATCGGCCGCCTGGCACCCGGCGCCACGGTCTCGTCGGCGACGGACGAGCTGGCGGCTCTTGCCGAGGCCGCGCCCCGAGCCGATGGCACCGCGCCCCCCGAGCCGCGGGTACGGCCCCTGCGCGAGGCCCTTCTGGGTCCGGCCGCCAACGTGGTCGGTGTGCTCGCCGCCGCGGTGGTGCTGGTGTTGCTGCTCGCCGCCTTCGACGTTTTCCACCTTTTTCTGGCCCGTCGCGAAAGCCGGCGACGGGAGAGTGCCGTGCGCGAAGCTCTCGGGGCCGGAAGTGGCGAGCTCACGTGGCCGTTTCTGGCCGAGATCGTGGTGCTCGCCGTGCCTGCGGCGCTGCTCGGCTGGCTCGGTGCCCGCTGGGGGCTGGAGGCGCTGATCGGCCTGCACGCCGGAGCCCTGCCGCGCCTCGGTGACGTGACCGTCGACGCCACTGCCTTCGGCATCGCCCTGGCGGCCGCCCTGGCCGTGGCCGTGGCCGTCACCGGGGTGCCCGACCTGCTCCGTGGACGCCGCCGGCTCGGCTCCGACCTGGGGGCCGGTCTCGCCACCGCTGCTACCGGGGACGAAAGTGGACCGCGGGCTCGTCGCTTCCGCCGCGCCGTGGTGGTGACCGAAACCGCGTTGGCCACCGTGCTGCTGCTCGCCGCCGGCCTGCTCGCCCGGGATCTCGACCAGCGCTTGGCGATCGATCCGGGCTTCGACACCGCGGGCGTGACCACCGGCCGAATCTCGCTTCCTTTCGGCAACTACCGGCAGCCGTCGGCCTCGGCGCACGCCTTCGAAAACCTGGTCGCCGACCTCGAAAGCCGACCGAGCGTCACCGCCGCCGGCCTGCTCTCGGAAATGCCCCTCGAGCGCGACGCGGTCGCCAATCCGGTCGAGATCGAGGGACGGGCGGATCGGGCGGCGACGGTGGACCACTTCTCCTACGTGACCCCCGGAATCTTTCAGGCCTTGGGCGTGCCGATCGTCGCAGGACGAGGCTTTGAGCGCGGGCTCGACCGCTTCGATTCCGCACCGGTGGCCGTGGTCAGCGAGGCCTTCGCCCGCGCCCTCGTGCCCGGCGGAACGGCCGACGCCGCAGTCGGTGGGCGGCTGCGAGTCGCCCTCAACGACCAGCTACCCTGGGTCGAGATCGTGGGTGTGGCCGGTGACGTGGTGCAGGTCGAGCTCGAACGTGCCCCGGGGCCCGAGATCTGGCTGCTGCAATCCCAGGCAACCCGCACGGTCGGCGCCTTGCCTTTGTCCATGTTCGTCGTCGCCCGCGGCGCGTCGGTGGAGGTGGACCTGAGCGGTGACTTGCGAGCCGCGGTGCGCTCCCTCGATCCGACCCTGCCGATCGCTCGCCTACGCCCCCTGGGAGCCGTGGTCGACGGTGCGCTCGCCGAGGCTCGGCTGCTCGCCCGGCTGGTGGCCGCCTTCGCCCTGGTGGCCCTCGGTCTGGCGGTGGTCGGGGTCTACGGCGTGCTCGCCTTCGCGGTCGAGCGACGCACGCGCGAGATGGGCGTGCGCCAGGCCATGGGCGCCCGGCCCAGCTCCCTGCTCACCCTGGTGTTGGTGGAGGGGCTGACCGCAGTGGGCGTGGGGATCGTGCTCGGGGTCGCCGTGGCCTGGTGGTCGGTGCCGCGGCTCTCCGCCCGACTCGGTGGGCTTTCGCCGGCAGCCCTGACCGCCGATCCCCTGATCTGGCTCGGCGTTCCCGCCCTGCTGCTCGCCGTCGCCGTCGTCACCTGCGCGGTGCCGGCGTGGCGCGCTGCCCAGGTGGCGCCGGCCGAACTGTCGAGGCATTTATGAGGTCGAGCTTCCGTCTCCTGCCGGCCGCCGCCGTCGTTCCGGCGCTCGTCGCCCTGGCGCTGTCGGCGTCGACGCCGCCGGATCCGTCCGCGTCTCCGGTTTAGCCCGCGTTGTCGAGCCCGTCTCCGAGCCCGAGCCCGGCCGAGCCCGCGGTGGACGACGGTCCCCCCTGCCCGCCGCCGAGCGGACCACCGGAGCTCGGGACCCGGCGCAGCCGCTGGCTGCTTTTCGAGAATGCACCGATCCACGCCATGGAGGTTCTGCCCGAGCGCGACGAGCTGTGGGTGGTGAATCCAGGCGGCGCGTCGCTGGCGGTCGTCTCTCTCACCGACGAGCGGGTGGTGGCCGAGGTCGCCGTGGGCCTCGGGCCGGTGGCCGTGCGTCGACGCCCGGGCAGCGACGAGCTGTGGGCCGTGTGTCAGAGTTCCAACGCCGTCTTCGTGATCGACGCGCCGTCGCGCCGCGTGGTCGACGTGCTGCCCGTGGCCCACGAGCCCACGGACGTCGCCTTCGACCCGTCGGGGGAACGGGCCTTCGTGGTGACCTCGACAAGCGACCAGGTCAACTCCTTGGACGCCACGCGCCGAGAGCCCGTGGGCGAGCCGGTGCTGCTCGACGCGCCGGTGGATGCCCGATGGTTCGAGGAAAGCTCAGTCCGTCGCGCCCGCGTCCAGGAGCCGCGACGGCTGATCTACGCTGCGGCTCCTGAGTATTCGGGGGCGGCTCCTGAGTATTCGAGGAGCGGGTATTCGGGGAACGGGTATTCGGGGAACGACGAGCTGCTGGTGTTGGTCCACCGCTCGGGCAACGGCTCGACCACGGATTCCCTCGACCGCGACGGCGATCGCCTGCGCTTCGAGGTGGTGGATCCGCAGAATTTCGGCGATCCACCGATCCCCGACGCCGACATCTTGGGTTTGACCCTCGGCGACGCTGGGTCCCACCCCTTCCCCACCGCGCCGCGGATCGTCGCGGAGGCGGTGGGCACCGTGCTTTACGACGCCGAGCGCGACGCGGGCGGACGTCTGTGGGTGACCAGCACCGACCTGCGCAACCAGGACGCCGCCGGCCTTTTCCGCCTGCGCCGCCAGGGTTTCGTCCGCCCACGGTTGAGCCTTATCGAAGAAGATGGGGGCGAGAACGTCATCAGCCATGTCGACCTCGCCGCCGATCGCCTGCCGATCCTGCCCGACGATCCCGACCACCAATGCGCCACCCCCACCGACCTGCTGCTCGCCCCCGACGGCCGCCGCGCCTACGTCGCCTGCTACGGCAGCCGCAACGTGGCCGTGGTCGACACCGGGTCGCGGCGGGTGGTGGCCCTCCTGCGCGCCGATCTGGGCTCCCCCGATCCCGAGCGCGGTTTCGGTCCGCGGGGCCTGGCGCTCCACGGCGACGCGCTCTACGTGTACCACCGGGGCGACCAGGTGCTCCAGCGCTTTCCCGTGCCCGCCGACGGCGAGGTGCGGGGCCCGGAAGCGACCCTCGACGCCGGCTCCGATCCGACGCCGGAACCGGTGGTGGCAGGGCGCCACCACTTCATCGACGCCCGCCGATCCGTGGACGGCCTGCGCAGCTGCGACTCCTGCCACGTGGACGGCCAGACCGACGGACTGGCCTGGACCATGTCGGACTACGGCGGCGATCTGGACGGCGTCTCCGGCGCCGAGCCCCACCTGCGGGTCTCCTTCCCGCAGACCAAGACCACCCAGGACCTGCGCAATGCCGAGGAGCGCCCGCCCTACCACTGGTTCGGCGACCGCCACGACCTCGCCGACTTTGCCCTGCTCTTCGTCGGCCTGCTGGGCGCGCCCGAGCCCGATGCCGCTGCCCTGGCGAAGCTCGACGCCTACGTCTTTTCCCTCACCCTGCCGCCGAATCCGAGCACGCCGATCGACCGCTCGCTCTCCCCCGAGGCCCTGGCCGGCTACGGCTGCTTCGAGACCGGCGCCGTCCACCACACCTCGACCCACCGCGCCGGCATCCCCGCCCTCGGTGGCGCCGCAGAGGGACGGATCCGGGTCTCCTGCCAGGACTGCCATGCCATGGCCGGCGGCCTCACGTCGAACAACCAGCTGACCAACGACGCCCGCTTCCCCGTGCCCGGCGTGCCCTCGGACCTGCGCGGCCTCTTCGACAAACGCGCCACCGTGCTCGTTCACGGCGGAAAGCGCTGGGCGTCGACCGGCTGGGGCTTCGGCAGCTCGGGTGTGTTCGCCTCAACCGCCGAGTTCACGGAGGCGACCTTTCGCGGCGAGGTGACCTTGCCGCAAATCGCCGCTATCGAGCGCTTCCTCGAAGAGCTCGACTCCGGCACGGCGCCCCTCGCCACCTTTGCCGCACCCCTCGACCAGGCGCCCATGGAGCGCCTGCGCGCCCAGGCCGCCGGGGGCTGGCTCGACCTGGTCGTCCGCCGGGGAGACTCCTTTTCCTACGTGCTCACCACGCCGCCGGGCATGGCGCGACGCCTCTCCCTCGATCCATCCGACCCGGTATCACCCGACCCCGTATCATCCGACCCCGTATCATCCGACCCCGTATCATCCGACCCCGTATCACCCGACTCAGCACCCGGCCCGCTATCGCCCGAGAAGCCCTCGGAAGAAAAGCATCCGCCCCGGATCACGGACGCACGCATCGAGTGGAGCGCGTCGACCGTGGCCCACGTCCGCTTCCGCACCTACACGGACGCAATCGCCCGGATCCGGGTGGTCGAAGCCGGCGGCGATCCCGCCGATCCCATCTGGAGCGGCGAGAGCTTCGTGCCCGAGCGGGACCACGCCTTCATCGCCCGGGGCTTGGCCGCCGGCGGGTCTTTCGAGCTGCTTGTGGACGCTGTCGACTCGGCCGGTCGGCGCTCGGAGCCGGTGCGCCTAGCGGTCACCATGGACGATCCCCTCTTTCCCTACCTGGCCGTGCCCGAAACGGGTCTGCGCCTGGTCTTGAAGCAGCAGGTCTTGAAGGAGCAGGTCTCGAACGACCAGGCCCCGATGCTCGAAGCCACATTCCGAGTGACCGACGAGCGGCGCCGCGCGGTGGCCGGCGCCCGGGTCCACTTCCACCTGCTCGAATGGGGCGACGACGGCCGGTCCAGTCGCCGCGAGCTGGTCGCCGGACCCACCGATGCCGACGGCGTCGCCCGCTTGGAGGTGCGGTCCACGCGCCCGGCGGGCACGGGCGGCTTTGCCGAGATCTCGGTCGATCGGCGGTGGGATCGCGGGGTGGTCGACCCGAAAGAGCGCCTCTACTTCTATCCCGGCGACCTCGAATTGGGCCACTGGGCCCGGGTGGAGCTGCCGTGAGCACGTCCGAGCCGGATCGAGAAGAGACCGCCGGAGCGCCGGCCGCCGGTCCACGGGGG
>CBDUGP010000155.1:0-17167 GCA_965366625.1 uncultured bacterium | reverse complement strand
ATTTCCTGCCGTCTGCACCCTTGACAAGGACTATGACAGGGGCGGGGCTTGTCCCCGCCCGCGAGGCGAAGCCGAGCTTCCGGAAGATTGGCAAACCGGGTACGTTGCATCGAAAACAGCGGAGATCATTAAGGGCTCTTGGTCTCCAGCCAGCCATCGATCTTCTCTTCCAACACCGAAATCGGGATCGGTCCGCTTTCGAGGATCTGATGATGAAAGTCGCGGACATCAAATGACGAACCGAGCTTCTCTTCGGCGCGGCTGCGCAGCTCTTGGATTCGAAGTTCGCCGATTTTGTACGACAGGGCCTGGCCCGGCATCTGGGTGTAGCGGTCGATCTCCGCGATCGCCCAATTTAGATCCCGTTGCCCGAGCTCGGATTCCGCTTGTTTTCGACTCCATCCGAAGTGGTGAATTCCAACGTCGGCGATCAGGCGCGCCGCCCGTCCGAGTTCGAAGTGGAGGCGTCCCAGGCGCTGGTGGGGTGAGCGGTACAGCCCGAGATCAGAGCCCAAGGACTCGGAATATAACCCCCAACCTTCAATGTAGGCACCGACATAACCATGGCGTAAGAATCGGGGTAGGGATTGACGCTCCTGGGCATCGGCAATTTGGAAATGGTGCCCGGGCAGGGCTTCATGCAGGAACAAAACTTCCGCATTGGCCAGATTGAAACCACCACGGCTGAGGTTGACATAGAAGACGCCGGGTCGTGATCCATCGGGCGTGGGTCGTTCGTAAAAGGCACCGTCCGTCGAGCCGGCGCGGAAAGGCTCCACCTGGCGCACTTCGAGCGACGCTGCCGGAATCTGATGGAAGAGCTTGGGCAAGTTCTCGCTGACAGTCCGGGTCAGCCTAGCGAAGCGCTCGGAAACGGTTTTCCAGCGATTGGTTCGGCTGGGGGCCGGGCCGGGGATTCGACGTGAAAGCACATGGATCTGGCGTTGAATACGGCGGGTTTCGCGCTCACCGAGGGCGAAGATCTCCTCGGGCTCCATGTCCGTGGTGGTGTAGGCCTGAGCCAGGGTCTTATACCAATCCTTGCCGTTGGGGAGTTCGGAGAGGGAAATCGATTCCCTGCTTTGTTCGAGGTACGTGTCCGCCAAGAAGTCTCGGAGTCGGGCGAAGGCGGGAAGCACTCCGTCCTCGATCGCGGATTTCAGGTGGCGCGCCCAGACTTGGCGATCTTCTGCGTTGAGATCTTGGGGCAGGGTGCGCAACGGCAGTCCAAAGATCGGATTGATGTTGTCTTCGCCCAATTGAAACGACAGCTCGCCGATCATGGCCTGGACCACGGATCGTGGGTGCACAATGCCTTGTTGGGCCCCGCGCCCCAGGCCCTCAATGGCGAGTTCAACCCAACGTTCTAAATCGTCGACCCGGGAGAGAAACGCCTCGTGATCTTCGATCGTCGAATAGCTCAGGTCGCCGGCACCGGAGGCCATCTTGGCGAAGCGGCTAGTGAAACCCCAACCGGGTTGTAAGGGCAGGAGATGATCCGGGAAGGCGAGCAGCTCCAAACGAGACTGTTGGGCCAATCGGAAGGCAGCTGCAAAGAGACGGTTTCGAGGGCTGAGGGCTTCGGGGTTGATCGCGTCGAGATCCCGCAAGGATCGCCTGGCCAGTTCCTTGAGACGCCGCCGATACTCGGGCTCGAGATCCACCGTCAAACGGCCGAAATTGCGTCGGTCGGCGATCGAGGCCGCGAACGTGGGGTCGATCTCCAGGAAGGCCTCGAAAGACTCTTCGAATAAGGCCTCGAGGGCTCGGTCCGCGGTTTGAGGCTCAGCGAGCAGGCAGTGGTCTGAGCTTAAGGAGAGAAGCAGCCAAATGAGAATAGTGGCCCTGGCGGGCGATAGCAACGTCTTCGACATGCCCCGAGTTTATGCCTTGGCAGGGCGTTGAAGGCGTCCTTTTGGGGCAGGTTGTGACGGATCGCCGAGATGCCGGGATGGGTCGGAGAGGGTTGAAGGCCGGAGCCGTCGAAGCTGACGGCAGCTCAGTTGTGGAGTCGGGCCGCCCACTCAGCTCGTGAGCAAAACCATCAGAGAGAGGCCGAAAGCGATCGAGCTGATCACCGTGCGCAGTCCATGCCATGCGGCCCAGCGGCGCAGCTCGGCGGCCAGGCCGTCGATCCCCACGGAGCCCGTCTTGAAGCTCTCGTTGGCGGCTTTGAAATAGAAAAAGTAAATGCCGAGAATGCCCAGCATCAGACCCGCCGTCCCGAGCGCGAACCCTCGATTTTCCTGCCCGGTTAGCCGACAGGCAACGGCTGTGACGAGCGGAATCACGGTGGCTGCGATGGTCAAGGGAGCGAAGTAGCGATAGAGCTGGGGTCCCAGGGTGCCGTGCAGCTGGAGGAATACCGAAGGCTCCATCGACCGCCAATAAGGGACTAGAATCATCGCTTCCGTCAACATGCTGCCGACGAATAGGCCGAGCACGAATGCGTTGGTGACGAGTAGGACAGGTAGGAACTCGAATGTCATGGATAGATTGTATCCGGGGCTCAACAGGCTCTCAACAGGCTCTCAACGGTTGGCTCGGCACCGTCCATCTGCGCCGTCCATCTGCGCCGTCCATCTGCGCCGTCTATAAGGTTGGGGTCTGTCCTGAGTGCGCCAAGA
This sequence comes from uncultured bacterium, assembly GCA_965366625.1. Lineage (GTDB taxonomy): Bacteria > Acidobacteriota > Thermoanaerobaculia > Multivoradales > J023 > JAUIJL01. Next base: position 14,540 of record CBDUGP010000155.1, on the reverse strand, counting down.
CAAGCCCGGGGAAGGGCAGGTGGAGGAAACGACGAGCCGACGGGAAGCACTTAGTGGATTTCCTCCGCGGCCGCCCCGCGCCGCCGCGAGCCCTTGGGAAGAATCTTTTTGTCTTCGGTAGGTGGATATTGCTATGGGCGGCCGATCAGCAGGATAAGATTAAGAGATCTCAGCCACCCGCCGGTCGATTTGCCTGATGGATGAAGAGCCGGCCGAAGATCCACCGCCATATGGAGGACACCATGCACAGTCTCCGCTTCCCATCCACGCCGGCTCGCTTGAGTGCCGCTTTGGCTTTCTTCGGAATCTGCCTGCTGGTGTCGGCGCCCTCTGCCCATGCCCAGGCCACCGGCACCACCGACTTTGATCTGATCCTCGACCCGCTCTGCATCCTTTTCTTCTACAGCGAGATGGATGTCACCTTCTCGGCCTCCGTGATCAGCGACTTGGTCACCGACGCCACCGTCACTGCCGGCACCACCGCCAACGGCGTAGGACACTTCCAGGCCGACGAAGGCACGGCGGCGGCCACCGCCACCGCCGGCAGTGATCTCGACGCCACGCTGTCGGCACCCGGTGCCCTGGCGGCTGGAGTGGATCTCAGCGCCCTCGACCTCAACATCCTCAACTGCGCCGCAGTGCGTTGTTTGGCCTCCAGCACCTCCTCGTCCTATGACATCGAAATTCAGCGCGGCGACGGGGTGGCGGCTCCGGCGAATATCACCCTCACCGAAGGGATCAACAGCGATACCGTGCTGATCACCGACACCGGTCTGCGCAATTCCGGTGGTGGTGCCTTTACCGCTGAGGCCACGCCGATCACCAACCCCTCGAGCGGTTTAGCCACCGCTGATTTGATGGACTGCCAGCTGACCCTCGATCTGTCGGGCGCTGATACGGGCGGCACCTATACCAGCGCCGCCGGCACCGATTTCACCATCACCCTGACCCACAACTGACCGGCACCCGGAGACGTTCCACTGACCGCGAATGGGGCCGGCACCCGGCCCCGCAGTCGCCCGAAGCCTCGAAGGCGCCGCCCCCTGGTCTGGGCGGTGCTTCTTGGTGTGGTCTTCGTGGGCGGCGCGCAGGGACTGTCCGGCGACGGGACCCTCCAGTGCGAGCCGCATATCACTCTGCCGACGATACGGGCTTCGGAAATCAGCTCTTCCTCGACCGTCGACTTGTCGGCGTTGCGGGCGGTGGCGAGCCAAGGATTCGAGGTGTCGGGCCGAGCCGACGGCCATCTTTCCGGCCGCGCAGAACCCCAGGTGGAGCGCGAGGTGACCGAGCTTTGGCAGCTTCACCTGCCGATCGCGGTGCCGCCCCACGAGCTCGAGGTCAACTACGAGCTGATCTCCTCTCGGGGCCGGCCGGGGCACTTCAGTCACGTCGACCGCGAAGGCGCAGACCTACGGGTGCTGATCGACCCGATCCCGCCGTTGGTGATTCGTCGGGACGGCGACAACGCCGTGGTCCAAGGCGGGGTCGTGTTGGTTTTCGACGTCTTCACGGCGACTTTTGCCGGCACCTATCTCGGAACCCTCACCACCACCGTGACCCATCGATGAGCCGCAATTTCTTTCGAGTTCTGTGCTTCCTCTTGGCCGTGGTTCAGTGGTCCCTGGCCGGCCAGGCGGCCGCCCAGCCGCCGAAGCTGGGGGTTAGCCCGCCGATCTTCCAGATCGAACTCGGTGAGCGGTCCCTGACCCATTCCTTCCGTCTTTTTAACTACGACGACGAGCCCGTGGAGGCCGAGATTGCAGTTCACAACTGGGAACTCGACGCCGAAGGCAAGACCCAAATACTGCCGCCCACCGAGACGTCGCTCGACCGCTGGATCGTGATCAATCCCGTGCGCCTGACCATCCCGGCCAAGGGCTCCCAGGTGGTCCGCTTTTCGGTGCGGCCACGGGTTGAACTCCAGCCCGGCGAGCACCGGGCGATGATCTTCGTCACCTCCAATCCCGCCCGCGACAAGGAACTCAGTGTACGGTTCAACCTGCGCCTCGGCATGGCGGTCTACGCCACGGTGGGGGAGGTGAGCCGTCACGGCACGTTGCACGGGGTGCAGGCGAGCGCCACCGAGCTGCGATTCGACATCTCCTGTGAGGGCAACGCCCATGCCCGCTTGAGCGGCCAGTTCAGGGTGTGGCCGGCGGCCGACTTCCCAGGGGTCGACATCCCAGGGGTCGACATCCCGGGCGCTGAGGTCACGGAGGGGACCGCCGGTGCCGGTGAGCTGGAGACGGTCGTGCCGGCGCCGATTCTGCGCGCCGGGGCCTTACCCAGCCGACCCGTTTTGCCGGCCTCACGGCGTTTCGTACGCGTTCCCCTGGCCGAGCCGTTGCCGCCGGGCGACTACGTGCTCGACCTTCACGGCGCGCTGGGGGAGACCGAGATCGACCGTTCGTTCTCCTTTACGGTGCCACCGTCGGACGACTCGCCCGCGTCTCCCAGGTAGCCCTATGGGGTACCGGGAGCCCGGTTTCGAGCCGGCGGGAACCCACGGTTCCTGCGCTCCGCGCACTTCTGGTGGCTCTGCTGCGGAGGCGTCTTGCCGCCGCCTTCGGGCGTTGCTGGCGGGGCTCTTGCTATGCCTCCCCGGTGCTTTGGGCGCCGAGGAGAAAAAGAAGGACGAGAAAAGCGTCGACTCCGCGCCCGTGGCGGAGGTCACTGCCACCCGTCGAGTCGCGATCCAGGAGGACGGCCGGGAGCTGCACGTGGAGGCCCGGGACGCCGGCGGCGAAGTCCTGTTGGTCGGCGTGATCGTGGGTGGCAAGGAAACCGGATCGATAGAGGTCCGGCGCCGCGACGGTCGCTTTCAAGTGCCCCTGGAGGACTTCGCCGGGCTGAGCGGAATCGAGGTCGTCGACGCCGGCCACAGCGTGCGCCTTGAAACGCCCCTCGGAGCAGTGGAACTCGGCGAACACGAGCTGACCGAGATCGGCGGCGTGATCCATCTCGGCGAAGGGGTGCTGACCGAGCGCCTGGCGACCCCGATCTCTTTCAACGCCGAGCAATTTGCCCTGGTCTTCGATCTCCCCTGGCGTCCCGACACCGATGCCTCCAATGCCCCCGATTCTGAAGCGTCTCCGGCGCCCCCTGAGCCGGAGGTCGACGCCCATCCGCCGAGTTCCAGCTTGTCGACGATTCGCATCGATGCCGGCACCACCCTGCGCGAGCACACCCAGAACTCCAATAGCTCGACCACCCTAGGCGGCCGCCTGGCGGCGGGTTTCTGGCGCCTGCGCTATGAAGACGACCTGGCCGGCCGCGGTGAGCTGCGGGATTACTCTTGGCTGCGTACCGCGGGCCGGGTGCGGTACCTGGTCGGGCACCAGCGACCCTCCGTGCATCCCTTGCTCGAGAGCCTCGAACTCACCGGTCTGCAGGTGGCCGTCACCAATCAGCCCCGGCAGCTCTTTTCCACCGCGCCGGAGCTCGGCGAGCTCTTTTCCCGCCGGCTGCAGCCGCTCACCTCGGTGCGCGGCTCGGGTCCTGCGGCCGGCTTCGCCGAGCTGCGCATCGACGACGAGGTGGTCGAGGTCCAGAGGATCGGGCTCGACGGTCTCTACGAATTCCTCGACATCCCCTTGCAGTCGCGCCGCCTCAGCCGCGTCGAGGTGCGGCTCTTCGACCGCCGAGATCTTTCGGTGCCGGTGGCGGTGCACGAGAGGACCCAAAGCGCCAGCGATCTGCTGCTCACGCCGGGGGCCCAGATGCTGCTCGCCGGCGCCGGCCGCGCGGGCAACCTGCTGGTGGACGAAGACGGCTCGGGTCGCGGGGTCGGTTTCCTGCAATGGCGTCACGGTTTTTCGGATCGGCTGACGGTCGAGGCGGCGGCCCAGCAGGCTAGTCACAGCCGGCGGGCGATGGCCGGTCTGATCACCCGCCTCGGCGACGATACGGTGGTTTCGTTCTCCGCCGCCCGCTCAGAAGACGGATTGGGTTACGATTTTGCGCTCGAAAAGCTGCGCGGTCGGTGGCGCCTGCTCGCCCAGTCGCGGTGGTTGCAGGAAGGGTTCCTGGCCGCCGGCGCTGAGGAAATTTACTCCCACGATTTGGAGATCGGTTATCGCTCCCGGAGGCTCGACCTGGCCCTGCTCGGCCGCGCCGGCCTGGACGCCGACCGCGAGCAAAGCCACCTACTGCCGGCGATCGCCTGGCGCGCCACGGACCGCTTTTTCTTACGCGCCCGTCCCGACCGCTTAGGGGAGTACCGTTATGACCTCACCTACCGCTTCGGTGCCCGGGCTAGGCTCGGTTTCAGCTACCAGGACCACCTCTCCGCCGACTTCACCTATCGCCTGCGCGAGCGCTCCTATCTGACCCTCGACGCCGAACTCGGCGACGACCGTGCGGACCGCTACTCGGCCATTCTGCGCGGCTTCGGCGCCGGTCGCCGGGAGAGGAGCTGGAGCGCGGGCCTGATCTACACCGAGGGTGGCTCCGAACTCGGCTACCTGCTGGCGCTCACCGGCGATCTGCGTGACGGTTTGCGGGCCCGGATCGAGCTGTCGAATCCCGACGGCAGCCGCGACGGGCATCAGCTTTCCGTCGGCCTGACCGCCAACCTAGCCCTGGCCCGCGGTCGTCTGCTTTCCGGCCGTCGGCGGGCGGTGCGCGACGACCGCGGCGCCGTCGCCGGTCGCGTCCGGCCCGAGCTACCGCCCGGTTTCCCCGACTATTTCCTAGGCGATTTTAAAATCTTCGTCGACGGCAGACTCGCCACCCGCACCGAGCCCGACGGCACCTTCTTCGTCGGCCATCTCGAAGAAGGCTTGCACCGCCTCGAGCTAGATCCTGAAAATTTGCCCATCGAACTCGTGCCCCGGCGCTTGGTCTTGCACGCCCGGGTCGCCTCAGCCGCGGTCACCCGGGTCGACTTCGAGCTCGTGCCCGAGCTCGGCGTGGCCGGCCGCGTCACCACCTCCAGCGGTGGGTTCTTGCCCGGAGTCGAGCTCGAGGCCCTCGACCCGTCCGGCGTCGCGGTGGCCCGCGCCCACACGGACCGTTTCGGTTATTACCGTCTCGATGGCCTGCCCCCGGGCACCTACGTCCTGCGTCCCGCCGGCGCCTCCTCCGATGCACCCCGCCGCACCTTTGAGATTCGTGGTGACTTTTTGTTCGGCATCGATCTCCAGCTCGACCCGAATTTTCTTGAGCATTAGCCGACTCGCAGCGGCGGCGAGGAGCGCCGAAGACCGTGCATCAGGTGGTGAAAATCGTCCCCGATCTCCACCGGGCCGGACCGATGGAACACGGACGGTATCGGCGTGCAGGCTCCGTTAAAATCGCCTCTTATTAAGCTTGCCAGGAGACGAAATGCGCCAAACGCCGACCACGGGCATGCTCGCCGACAAATCGCATTGCGCGAACTCGGGAATAAACGTGGGGATGGCTGGGGCGTTCACACTAGCGGTTATACTGCTCTATAACCGCACCGAAATGAACGCGACCCGAGGTACTCCATGACAGATTTCACCGACCTTCGTGCACTTTTTATCAATACCTCACTAAAGAGGCAGGCAGACGAGAGCCATACGAGGTTACTCCTCAATGCATCCGCCGAAATCATGAGAAAGAATGGCGTCTCGGTGGAGAACCTGCATTTGGCTGCACACGATGTCCCTCCGGGCGTCTATCCTGATATGACCGAGCACGGATGGGCTAAAGACGAGTGGCCCGCGATGTGGGAGAGGGTCAAAGCGGCCGATATTCTCATCGTGGGGACTCCCCTTTGGCTGGGGGAGGAAAGCTCGATATGCCGCATACTGATCGAACGACTCTACGCCATGTCTGGGCAGATGAACGACAAGGGGCAATCGATTTATTATGGCAAAGTCGGAGGCTGCGTCATCACCGGAAACGAAGATGGGATTAAGCATACGGCGATGACCATCGGGTTTGCACTTAACCATTTGGGTTACACAATACCACCTCAAGCCGATTGTGGATGGATTGGCGAGGCTGGCCCCGGCCCTTCCTATGGTGACGAAACTGAAGATGGCCGACGTGTCGGCTTCGACAATGATTTCACCCAGCGTAATACGACGATCATGACATGGAATTGCATGCACCTCGCACGGATGCTGAAGGAGGCTGGTGGAATTCCGAACGTGGGAAATGACCGCGAGGCGTGGAAAGCCGGTGAGCGATTCGGCTTCGAAAATTCCGGTGGAAACGAGGTATAACAAATCGTTGCAACGTACATTGACCCTCCATCCAGCCAGAACATCAACCTGGCACAGCCCAGCCAGAACAGCCAGAACATCAACCTGGCACAGCCAGAACATCAGCGCGAAAGCGCCGCCAGGCAGAACATCAACCTGGCACAGCCAGAACATCAGCGCGAAAGCGCCGCCAACGCTCTTCATCCACGCCATGAACGACCCGGTCGACAATGTCCGACACGCGATGGCTTATGCCCTGGCGCTGAACAACGCAGGAGCCAGAACATCAACCTGGCACAGCCAGAACATCCACCTGGCACAGCCAGAAGATCAGCGCGAAAGCGCAGAGCCAGAACATCAACCTGGCACAGCCAGAACATCAGCGCGAAAGCGCCGCCAACGCTCTTCATCCACGCCATGAACGACCCGGTCGACAATGTCCGACACGCGATGGCTTATGCCCTGGCGCTGAACGACGCAGGCGTGCCGGTCGATATGCGTATCTACGCTAAGGGCGGCCATGCCTTCGGGATGCGGCTGACGACCGATCCGATAACCACGCACTGGCCGGGGCAGGTCAAGCAATGGCTGCACGACATCGGCGTGCTGTAAAGGAGGGAACGTTGGAACCTGGCCGGTCGCGACATAGCAGGCCTTGACCACTGGTCACGGCCTGTCGCTGAGCGAGAGCAATTCGCGCACCGCTACGCCGACGAGTTTCGCCAGGAAGCAACCCAGCGTAAGCTCCTCCCGTTTCCGAGACTGCTAAACCATCGCCGCCTCTCCCAAGACGGGCTCAGACCCATCTGGTTCGGCGCCTAACCAAGGCGCACGGGACGCAGGGTGATTCAAGTATCATGAACTCAGTTGAAGCCAGTCTGCTTGCAGCCAATTGGTGCGAGCACGCAGATTCGGAAATTATTCCTGCGAATGATCGGCATTGCACCGAAAATCGGCACGGTCGTCTTGATCGAGCGTCCGGTGGGCGGAGTTAGGAAGCATGATGGGTTTGAGACCTCGTGTCGGCCTGGGCGGCGCGCTCTCGGTTTGGTGTCCTAAGAAAGTGAGTAGGGTATGCGGGGCATCCTTGATGGCTGTGATGCTCGTCGGTTGTGCCGGACTGGACCCGGCAGCGATCGACATGGTGCTCTCGGGATCGGGATCGTCGGGCCAACGGCCTTTGGACGAGCGAACGGTTGCCGACGGATTGCGCGAAGCTCTGCGGGTGGGTGTGGGTCGAGCCATCGACCGGGTGTCCGTGGTCGACGGCTATCTCGCCAATGAGCTGATCCGCATTCACTTGCCGGAAGAGCTGCAAGACATGGCCGAACTCCTGCGGCGGATCGGCTTTTCCCGTCAGGTCGACGCCTTGGAGGTGGCCATGAATCGGGCCGCCGAGCAAGCCGCCGGCGAGGCTCGCGAGGTCTTCGTCGATACAATCGTCGACATGAGCATCGCCGACGCCTTCGGCATCCTTCGCGGCGGGGAAACCGCAGCCACGGATTATTTGCACGGGCGCACGTCCAACCATCTACGGGCGCGATTTCGACCGATTATCGAGCAACGCATGGAGAAGCTGGAGCTATACCGGGCTTACGATCAACTAGCCGGCACCTACAACGCCCTACCGTTCACCAAACGCCCTGCCGTCAGCCTCGACACCTACCTGACCGACCGATCCCTTCATGGTTTGTTTGCAATACTGGCCGACGAAGAGCGAAAAATTCGTCGCGATCCGGTGGCCCGCACCACCGAGCTTCTGCGTCGGGTCTTCAGGCCCAATGCATTGACTGAGATGCCATAGAGGTAAAGGGGATCCTCGCGGCATGGGTCTGCGTCCAGGAGATTTTCTGAATTGGGCCGGCTCTATCTCGACAGCGGCATTTGGATGGGCCTACGGATCGCTTCCGAAGCAGGGGTCCGAGAGTCGGCCGCGGGCCACGGCTTCTTGAACGAGAGTGACGACTACGAATTCGCTTGTGGCGGAAGGCTTAGGAGGTCGGTGGCCGGTCCATCGGCGCGTATTACGCCGGCGGCAACGGTGGCCGGCTTCTCTTTGTGGTTCCCGATCTCAGTCTAGTGACTGATCCAGGCCGGCAGGAGCAAATGACCGAGACTCTAAGTAAGACATCGATCTGCATTGCTCTGGGCCCTCAAACGGCGGCCTTCGGTCTGTGGCTATTTGTACTGGTAGCTCTGGTGATCTCGCCTCTCAGGCCGAATATGGCCATGATCTCGTTCTACCCTGAAAGGTCGATCTACCGGCCGCCCTGCAAGTGCTCATCGACACCGGCTATGTGGTCTGCCGGCCCGAGGCGCGCCTCCTAATCAGGGGTTCCGCGACAGTAGATTCACTCCACTCGATTACCGACCAGTGGTTTCTGAGCAAAGCTAAAACGCTGCTTGTCGAGGGTTATGAGCTCGACCCTCGCCGGTGCGGTCGAGGCCGATGCTGATGCACCAGTCCCATCTGCTCGCCTTCACACCGACCGCGGAGCTCGAGCCGCGGCCCGCTCCGACGTTTCTTTAGTTTTCCAAGATTTCCACTAAACACCGGGAACACCCTACGACTCTATAGGGGTGAAGGAAGCGCCCAGGCTTGCGTCCATCGTCCGGAACGGAACCGAAACGATCCTTCGACGTGCGAATTCCGCCCGGGCGCTTACTGCTTAATCGGTGACGAGGCAGTGAATAGGAGCAATGAAATGAAGGTTTTTTTCGCCATGGTCTCAGCCACGCTGTGGCTCCTTCCGCTGACGGTGGAGGGGCAGGACCCCGCGAGCTTCACCGAGATGGAGATCGGATTCGAAATCTACCGGGTGGCTGAGCTGGAGGTCACCCCCATCGACTTCGGATCCATCCTGATCAATGGGCAGGGGGGAACGGTGGTGATGGACGGCAGCGGTCGGCTCACCTTCTCCGGCGGCGTCCTCAACACCGTGGACGGCCCTTTCGGCGCAGCCCGGGCCGGCGCCCTCACTCTAGACGCGGAGGAAGGCATCGCGGCGACCATCATGCTTTCTCCGGTGGTGAACCTGGGTGGAGGAGTGGTTTTCAAGCCAGAGCTGGACAGCTCCGCGGTTCCCATGACCGGTTCCCCCGTGACCGTCAACGTCTACGGCACCTTGCAGATCCCCCCGAATACTCAAACGGGAAGCTACGACGGCATTCTCACCGTCGATGTTTCATATAACTGACCTATGGGGAATCTCCTCGAAGGTCGCAACTCACAATGGAGGAATCATCATGAATCGTAATCGTCATCTCTTCGCCCTGGCCGTTCTAGTTCTGGCAGCCAGCCTCGGGGCTCCGCAGGCCGAGGCTCAGAGCGGCTCTGTGGAGGTAGCGGTGCAGGCCAATCTCATCCCTGCCTTCCCCGTCACCGCTATCTATCCGGTGTCCTTCGGCTCGGTGACCATCAGCGACACCTCCGGCACAGTCGTGTTGAACGAGCAGACCGGTGACGTCTCCAATAGCGGTGGAGCGCTGCAGGTCGATAGCCGGACCACCAGGCGTGGCTTGATCCGATTCGTTCCGCCGACGGACGGTGTGGTGTCCATTCTTGCCGGCAGTCCCTTCATCCTGCTGAAGGATACGAACAACGACACGTCGGCTGGTGTCCGATTTGCTCCCGCCATGGAGGTCACTTCGACCGACGTCCAGGGAGGAGTGGCGGACGAGGTCCATATCGGAGGCATTCTCTCCTTCGGCAACAACACGGCCCCGGACGTTTACCGAGGAACAATCACTATCACGGTGGCCTACACCTGATCCCGAAAGTTGCTCTATTGGACCTGCCGCGGACATCGGCCGCGGCAGGTCGTCTCTCCAACGCCCTTTCCCAACGCCCTTTCCCAACGCCCTTTCCCAACGCCCTTTCCCAATGCAAAGGAATCACCATGAGAAGAAGCATCTATTTCCTACTCGGCTTCCTGCCACTCTTTGCCCTGGCGAAGGCTGATGCCCAAAGCGGGGGCGGTGTCATCGTCCTGTCCGAGACCTTGCTCGCCGTCGAGGCCCACGAGAGGACGGCCACCGTACGAGCGTCCAACGACACCGGACAACGGCAAAGATACCGTGTCTCCATCGTCGACATGGTCATGGGGGCCGAAGGCCAGCTCTCAGCCCCGGAAGAAGACGGCGCCCTAGCCCATAGCGCCAGCAGCTGGGTGATCGCCACACCGCGTTCCTTGGAGCTAGACCCCGGGGAGAGCCAGCTCATCCGCCTGCTTATTCGCCGGCCTGCGGGTTTGGAGGTAGGCGAGTATCGGGCCCATCTCAAGATCTCCCAGGAACCCCCGCCCAGTCACCTCGGTGGTCTGGAGGAGGCGCCGAGCGAAGAAGGGATGGCGTTTCAAATCACCACGGTCTACTCTCTGTCGCTTCCCGTCGTCGTTCGTCATGGCGAGCCTAAGGTCTCCGCCACACTGGCCGATGCCCGACTCCTGGATGCGGATCGCTTGGCCCTGACGGTGGAGCGACGGGGCAATGCGTCGTTCCGGGGCTTCGCCCACGGCGTCAGTGGCTCGGCTTCCGCCACTTTTCCGATCACCATCTACCGCGAGCGGCAGGAAGTGGCCCTGACTTACAGCTTGAAGGAGCTGGAGGGCACGGACGGTCCGTTGACCCTCACCCTCTACGAAGGCACCGCCCCCCGCAGGGGAAAGCCGATGCCTTCGGAATCCCTGGGAAGTCTCACGGTGGCGCGCTAGCGAGGTTCTGTCTAGAAACACCCCTTGGCGCGGTCGCCCGCTCAGCGCCTTCCGGGCTGCCGGGGTCGTGCCAAATTAGAGCGCTTACCGTTCCTCAGCGTTTCAAATCATGACTCCCAGCATCGCAGCCGTGGCCGCAGCAGCCGCCCTGCTACTGTCTTTATCCCTTCCTCCTTTGGCGGCGGCGCAGGAGCCCCTCGACCTTTTCTCCTTGGGGGAGCCCCTAGTCCTTTCTTTCCGCCAAGGCAGGTTCGGGCTGCTGGACGGAGTGTTGGGCCTACTCGGTCCGAACGAGGAGGTTTACGTGCCCCTGGACGAGATTTGCCGGGGTCTGGGCCTCGCCCTCGAAGTGGACGCCGCCGGCGGGCGGGTGGAGGGATTCTATTTGAAGGAAGAGAACGGTTTTCTCCTGGATCTCGCCCGGGGTGTGGTGGAGAGCGCTGGGCAGCGCTACGAGATCCCGGAGGGCGCGGTGGTGGCCGCGGACCTCGAGCTCTACGTCGATCTCAAGGCCCTCGAGGGTTGGCTTGAGGGCGTCCGCCTGATCTACCACCCGTCGTCCCTCGCGGTGGAGGTGGAGAGCGATCCGCCCCTGCCGGCCCTGGCCCGCCTCGGACGCCAAGGGGAGCGGAATCGTGTTTCTAAGACCGAAGCGGACCGACCCCAGCGAGAGCTGCCGGCGGCTGTCGCCGCCTATCGTCTCGTCTCCCCCCCTATCCTCGATGTTGATTCGAGCGTCCAGTGGAGCAGTGGACAGCAGCCATCCGCTTCGTTGGGGGTGCGGGGTGCCCAGGATCTGGCGGGCATGGGAGCTCGCTGGTTCCTAGGCTTCGACCGGGAGATGAAGCTCCGGGAAACGCGCTTTACCCTGCGCCGGAAGGATCCCGGCGGCGGTCTCTTGGGGCGCCTCGCCGGCACCGAGCTGGAGATTGGTGACGTCACCGCCTTCGGCGCTCCGCTACTCGGTGGCGCTTCTCGGGGTGCAGGGCTCCGCTTCACCAACCGGCCTCGGGAGATCAGCCGCGGTGCCGATCTCGACCTTAGGGGCGAGCTTCCCGCGGGCTGGGAGGCGGAGCTCTACCGGGGAGATGCCCTTCTCGCCTTCGATGTCGAGGCGGAAGGAGGCGAGTACCACTTCGACGACGTCCCCCTCTTTCCTGGTGTCAACGAGCTTCGGGTGGTGCGTCACGGACCCCAGGGACAGCGGGACGAGGTGCGTAGGACCGTCCGCCTCGGGGGAGATCAGCCGGCCCCGGGACGGTGGTTCTTCGACACCTCGGTTCTGCTGCAGGAACGCCCGACGCTGTCCCTAGCGGCGCGCATGGAGGAGGGCTCTCGGAGTAGCGGCCGCGATGCGGATCGGGGGAAGCTCGCCGCCGAGGCTCGATTCGTCCTGGGCCTCAAGCCGGGTCTCAGCCTGGCCGGAAGCTTGAGCACCCTGAGCCTGGAGGGACGGCGACGAGCTTATGCCGGTCTCTCCACCGAGCTCTTCGCCGGCCCTTTCCGGCTCGTGATCGACGGCGCTGTCGACGAAGAAGGGAATTGGGGCGCCGGTGGCCGGGCGGTCGCAAACCTAGGGGGACTCGGTATCTTTTTGCAGCACCAAGAGTTTGCACCCCGCTTCCGCTCGCCGGCGAGCTCCAGGAACGGGCCTGTACGGCAGAAGAGCGAATTGCGGCTGCGTCACAGCTTGAATCTACCGCTGCTGCCGAGATCCGTGCAGACGACCCTGCGGGCGAGATATGAGAACAAAGACGGCGGCCCGGCCCGGGCTGCCATTCGCCTCGGTGCCTCAACCTCTGCCGGCCCTTGGAGGTTCCAGAACGAGATCTCCGGGGACTGGACGAAGGCCACGGAGGGGGGTTGGCGCCACGGAACCATAGGAGGAGCCCTGGGGATCGAAATCCGCCGCCGGATCGGCAACCTCCGTGTCGGCTTCGACTACACACTGGCGCCGCGGTGGGATCTGCGGAGCCTCAAGCTCTCCGGCAGACAAAGCTTCTTGGACGGTGACCTGCAGGTGAACCCGACCCTGCAGCACCAGATGGGAGGTGAGACCTCCCTCGGCGTAGGCCTCGGCTGGAAGCTGCCCATGGCCGAGGTCTCGGCCCAGGTGAATACCGATACCGCCGGCGGCCTCTCGGCGAGCTTCGGCCTGCGTTTCAGCATGAGCTGGCGGGCAGGTAGATTCCTTCCCACCCTCAACGGGCGCTCCCAGACCGGTCGCAGCCTGGCCCACGTCGAGGTCTTTCTCGACGAGGATCACGACGGGCGGCGCTCACCCGGCGATCAGGGCCTGGCCGGGGTTCGAGTCCAGCCCGGAAACCGGCACGAGCTCACGGATGAACGGGGGTTTCTCGCCCTTTCCGGCCTGTCGGAGCTGGTGCCCACGGACGTGCTTCTGGACCCGACCTCCCTGGAGGATCCTTTCCTCCGTCCCGGCGTCCCCGGGTACCGAGTTTCCGCCCGGCCCGGAGCACCCCTGACCCTGATGTTTCCGGTCATTCGGGTCAGCGACGTCGAGGGAATGGTGCTGTTGACGGAAGAGACAGCAGACGCTGACGGCAAGGCCACCGGGCCCCGCACCCGCGGTCTCGGCAATGTCGAGATCGTATTTATCGATGGCCAGGGCCGGGAGGTCGCCCGCCGGCGCAGCGAGTCCGATGGTTTCTTCTTCCTCCCCGGTCTGCCCGCCGGTACCTATACCGTGTGCATGGATGCGGCCCAGATGACACGGCATGGCCTGGAGGACGGGGGAGGCATCCGGATAACGGTCGAGGCGGATGCTGCTCTGCTCTCCGGCCTGGAGCTCCATCTTCGGCCGGCGAAATCTCGGTCTGAAAGGTCCCAAGACGGGTTGCTTCCCAAGGCTTCGTTTTGAGCGAGACGGCGAAGAGATCAGGCATAGCTCAGTTTCGCTCCGCGACAACGACTCTCGCTGTTGGTAAGCTATGCTGTCGAGCAAGCCCACTCCAACCGATCGCGTTCTACGTACGCACTGATCGCCGTGGTCTGATTCCTTAGTTTCGCTCCACTTAGATCAGTCAGTTCATCAAGGCCATATTTCCATCTAAACGGAATAGGAGCTTCGTTGACTTCTCTCAGATACTGCTCAATTCGGGACCTCAGCTCTTCCTGGGATGCGACTCGGATTCCTCGCAAGAGGGTCCTAGCCATTTTGGAGGAGAACAGCTCGATGATGTTGAGCCAGGATCCGTGTTTAGGGGTAAAGATGAATTCGAATCGGTTCGGGACGGTCTTCAAGTACGCGCGGGTCTCTTGCGAGGTGTGAGCCGAATGATTGTCGAGCACGACCTCAATCTTGGTCTCAGTCGGATAAACACTGTTGATCGTTCTGAGAAAAGCGACGAATTCTCGACTGCGATGACGTGGCACTACCTGGCCGTGAACATGGCCGGTCAGCAAGTCGATCCCGGCCGCCCCATCAGGTGCCCCCAATCAGGTGCCGCCCCAATCAGGTGCCAGGAGCGTAAGCAAAGGTTCAGACTGAGAACGATGACCTACTCTTCGATTTTGCTCACATGAGACACACCTCCCCCCTCCCCAAGATCTAGGCAACTTCGTTCCAACCGTGTAAGGCAACCAGCGACGAGAAAACAGCTCTATCCGGGTTCAGGCGACCTCAACGTAT
>CBDUGP010000154.1:0-17263 GCA_965366625.1 uncultured bacterium | reverse complement strand
CGGTGGGTCGGCGCGGCGCCCTGCGCGCGTCGCTCCGAACTCGCGCCATCGCTGCGGTACCGTCGCAAATTACTGATGTGTAAGATCTTAATCCGATCCATATGCCGTATCGCTCAGACACGCTCACTTTCGTGCTCGGTGCGCCGCGCCTTCTAGATCCTCGAAAAGGCTAAAACCGGATGGACTCTACCTAGTGGGGTTTAGAGATCCCGTGCTCGCCGCATAGCGCTGTGCACGCCGCCGCCTTCTTCGAGATCCAAATGTTGGTCCTTGCTGCCGTAGAGGTAGGGGTTTTCGCGCATGTTGTCGATCGCCCGCAACACGTCTCGCCGGCTGATTTGCCCCAAGAGCTTGCCGTTAGCATCGAGCACCGGCAGGCGACGATAGGGCTTGCCGAGAAAAATTCCGACAATGTCGTAAACGCTGGTGTCCGGCTGCACGGTAGCGACGTTGGCAGTCATGTAGTCGCCGACTTTTCCTTCCGGAAACCCGTCCCATGCCTCTGCCGCCAAGACTCGAAGACAGTCCAATTCCGACAAGATGCCGATCACCTTGGCGTCCGCGTCGATCACCGGGGCTCCAGAGAAGCGATTCTTGAGAAATGTGCGAATCGCCTCGTAGATATCGGTATCAGACCTGAACGTCACCACCGAAGTGTTCATGATCTCTGACGCCTTGCGATGAATCATGCTGTCTCCTCTTGCCCACGGGCTCGTCCGGGGAAGACCTTCGGTAGGCCTGGTTTAATTCCAATTCGAAGTTCCATTCGAGCCCGAATTTGTCGATTAAGACCATTGTATACCAATGTTTGCCAAGTCGGGTCGGTCGGTCTGGATCCGGCGATCGGGTGGATCCTGGCCCAGGGGCGGTCGAGCCTCCGTGTCAGTCTTCGGCCAAAGGCGGCAGGTTGCAGACGATTATCGACTCTTGCAGGTATCAGGTGGGCTCGCTTCATCGTAAACTCAGGCATCATGACGCAGTCGTTTCAGGAGCTTGCCCCAGGAATGGTGCTCGATGACCGCTATGAGCTATTACACAGAATCGGCTCAGGCGGCATGGGCTCCGTTTATGCGGCACGCCGTTTGTCCCTCGGCGATTTGGTGGCCGTCAAACAACTGAGTTCCGCCGCAGACAACCCGCACAATCGCTCTCGCTTGCTGGTCGAGGCCCGGGCCGCCGCGCACATTCGACACCCCAGCGTGGTCAAAGTCTTCGACTTTGGCAGCCTCGACAGTGGTGCCCCCTATTTGGTCATGGAGCATTTGGAGGGAACCGATCTCGAGCGACTGCTGTCCGACGTCGGCCGCTTGCCGATTCCCCGGGCCCTCGAACTCTTCGCACCGATTTGTGCTGCCGTGGAAGCAGGGCATAGACGGGGAGTCATCCATCGCGATATCAAACCCGGCAACGTACTGGTCTCCCGTAGCGACGATGGTCGGGAAGTGGTGAAAGTCCTCGATTTTGGCCTGGCGATTTTCGACCAGGACGAAATTCCCCTGGACGAAGAGCCCGAAATGGTCGGCACACCTCAATTCATGGCGCCGGAGATGCTGCGCGGGGAGCCCACGACACCGGCGACGGACGTGTTTGCCCTCGGTGCGTTGCTCTTTCAAATGGTCACTGGCGAGCTACCCTTTCCGGGGAAATCACCCCTCCAAGTTCTGATCGCGGTAATTGAAGGGCAAGCTCGTTCCGCTGCGAAATTCGTTCCCGACCTGCCCGCGGGTCTCGTCGAGGTCCTTGCCCAAGCTCTCGATTCGGACCCGGCTGCCCGTCCTCGATCGCCCGAGCAGTTGGCCCGTCGCGCGGAGCTGGCGTCCCCAGCGGCCGTGCGATCAGTTCCTCAGAGAGTCAAACGAACCGAAGAACCGGCCGATCCCAGCAGCCTGAATTTCTTCATCGCACGCAAACAGGAGTTCGAGCAGCTGGGCCAAGAGTTTAGGCGGGCGGTCGGCGGCGACGGTCGCTTGGTCACTTTGCTCGGCGACCCTGGGATCGGCAAGACTCGCTTGGTCGAACACTTCGTGCAACGGATTTTCGAGCGAGAGAGGGCCGTGGTGTTGTGGGGACGTTTCTTCGACCAGCGAGGCTCCCAAGCCCCGGCCTACAAGACCTTCCGCGCCATGTTGGCGAAAGGCTCCGATTCACCCTCCGGCGTCTTGCACGGCGACGAGCGTGATCAAGTCAAAGGCACCAAAATTTTCGACTTCGAAAGCGAAGGCGATACTTGGAGGGTCCACACAGGCATCGCCGACGCTTTCGCCGCTAGAGCCGGCGGTTTGCCGTTGATTCTGGTGCTCGATGACCTTCAATGGGCCGGGCGGGCGGATCTCGACTTGCTAGATCATCTCCACCAATCCCTCGGCAAGCGCGGCACCCTGATCGTCGCAACCCTGCGACCCGGCCGTTCGAATCCGGAGGTTCAGCGCTGGCAGCGGAATCTCGCCGCCCGTCGCCTTGGTTTCGATCTCGAGCTGAAACCCTTTGATCAGGACGAAGTGGATCAATTTCTGCGGACTTCATTCGGGTCTCTGCACATCCATCCCAGAGATCTCCGTCGCTTGTTCAAGATTTCAGGAGGCAATCCGTTCTTTCTCGCGGAAATTGTTCGCCACCTCATGGTCGGCAAAAAGATCGCCCGTTTTGATGAAGGGTGGCGATGCGAGCCCCTCGAAGGACTGGAGCTGCCTCCAACCTTGGCGCGATTGGTAGAAGTTAGGTTGGAAGATCTCGACCCCGCCCTGCGCAAGATGCTGCAAGTGGCGGCGGTGATCGGAGACCCACTACGAGTTGAAGTCCTGGCCGCGGTAGCCCAGCTCGACGAATTGGTTCTCGAAGACCTATTGGATCAAGGGATTTCAGAGGGGCTGCTGAGAGACGACACGGTGCCCGTGGGCAGCGATTGCGCATTTGCCGCCGATACGATCCGCCGAGCGCTCTACGACTCGACCTCCCGCAGCCGGCGACGGAGGATTCACCGTCGAGCCCTTGAAGTCCTGCGCCGAGCCCACGCGGGTGACTTGAGGAGCGTGGCTCCGGTTCTGGCGCAACATGCGGCAGCGATCGAAGATTGGGCGGAGACTTTCCGTTGGGGGTTGGAGGCGGCAGAGCGGGCCTTGGAGGTACATGATGGGGATACCGCTGAATCCTGCCTGAAGGCTGCTCAAACGGCCGTCGATCGCCTCGATCAGCCCTTGCCGGATGAGACTCGGAGGCGGTTCGAATGGGCGGCCGGTGTGCTGGCGCGGCGCCTGGGGCGCCTCCAAGAGGCAAAGATCCACCTGTTGCGCGCCCTGGAGGGCCAGCCGGATGGGCAGCGCCGAGACGAGGTACGCCTTGACCTGGCTCGTTGTCTGCTGGCGGCCGGTGAGCTGGACGAGGGCTTGGCTTTGGTTCGGGAAATGGCGGATCGAGATCCTAAAGACTCTCCGGTAGCGCTCACCGTGCAGATCGGAATGTGCGAATCGACCTTGTTGTTGAGGTTAGGGCGGATGGCGGAGGCCGCTCAGCGCTTGGACGAACTGCTGGCCCTGGCCGATGATCAGGTTGCGATTTCGATGCGGGCTCGGATCCTGCGCGAACGGGCATGGGCGGCGCTGAAATTGGGCGACTTCGCCGAGGCCGAGACCTTAGCCCTGCGGGGCCTCGATCTCGCTCGTGCTGCCGGCGATCTCCGGGCCGAGCACCATGCATTTTCTGCCTTGGCCGCGATCCACGCCGAGACCGGCGACATCGAAAAAGCCATGCCTTTCCATCACAAGGCCCTCGAGTTGGCCCGTCGCCTATCCCTCAGGCGTAGGGAGGGCATCGACATGGCGAACCTCGGCGAAGCGCACTTTCGCCTCGAAGACCATGAGCAGGCCTTGGATCACTTTCGAGCCGCGCTGGGTATTTTCGTCGAAATCGGAGATCGGGCCTGCGAAGGCGATTGTCGGGTCAACGTCGGGCGCGCCTTGCTCGCCCAGGGCGATTCAGAGGCGGCGCTCGAGACGCTCGAAGCAGGCCGCAAGATCTGTGAGAGTACAGGCCGCAAAGAATACGCGGGCATCGCAAGATTGTACGAAGGGGAAGCCCACCTAGACCGCCGACGGCTCGAAGCAGCCGGTTGCTCCTTGGAGGCGGCCCGTGCGCTTTTTTCGACCCAGGGATCCTACCTGCTGTGGCGGGCCGAACTGGGCTTGGCCAAAGTCGCGGCGGCCGAAGGAAAAAAGGACGCCGCCGTGGATTTTGCCCACCGGGCACAGGCTCGGCTGAAGAGGCTGAGCTTAGAATCTTCTGTCACCGGTAGCCGTTATTTCGAACAAGCACTTTCGACGGTCGAAGAGCTGTTGAAGAGCCTGGGCTAAGGGCTCCTCCGATGGCCTAGTCGACTCGTTCAAGCCTTGCGCAAATAGCGAACCGCGCGGATCGGCTCGGTGGCCACCGCTGCCAGCACGCCTCCCATCATGGCGCCGATCACTCCGACGGTCGAAACCTCGCTGCCCGCGAAGAACAGACCGGTGATCGGTGATCTCGGCCTCAACCAGGGATTGCGGAAGCGGTCTGGGGTGGGCTCCAAGCCGTAGATCGAGCCTTGGTTGGGACGGCAGAAATGATCGGTTGAAAGGGGCGTTGAAAGCTCGGCGTAGTCGAGCATGGGCTCGAGCTGGGGCATCCGCTCAAAAAACTGGCGCAGAAGGCTATCTTTCATTCTCTGCTTCAAGGCTGAGTAATCATCACCTCGACGGCCCCAAGGCGAATCCCTCCAAGGCTCGAAGAGCTGCCACGGTACGAAGGTCACCACCTCCCCGGTGTGCCGAACTTCCGGACCGGGATCATGCTCGGGATCCTTCATGGATGGAAAGCTGCAATAAAGAATCTCGGCCGGTGGAGGAGCCCCCTCCGCGGGCACGGCCCATGAGTCTCGTTCGTTGTCCCAGGTGTCGTAAAACCACAGATTGGCGCCGGACGCCCCGGCTTTTCGGATATCTCCTTTGAAACCGAGGTAGAGGCAAACGTGGGCCGGGGCCGGGGGAAGGTTTTTGGTGGCTCGAATCCACTCCTGCTGGGCATAGCTTTCGGGCAACAGGCGCTGCAGGGTGGGCGCAACACCCACGGCCGAAATCACCCTCTTGGCGCGGATCTGCTCGCCGTCCGCCAAGCGAACCCCCCGTGCCCGGCCTCCTTCGATCAAGATTTGCTCCACATCGGCCAGGATTCGCGTCCACCCTCCGCCATCAGCCACCGTGCGCAACAGGGTCCGGGCAATTTCGCCGGAGCCGCCCACCGGATAATAGCCACCGTGCATGAAGTGTTTGGCCACCAGGGCTTGCATGGCGAACGAGCCACGACTCGGTGTGACGCCGTAGTAGCCGAATTGCGCGGTCAGAACCGTTTTGAGCTTGGGGTTGTCGGTCAGCTCGTCGATCACATCAGAGGTCGTCAGCTCCAAATAGCGCTGGGCATCTCGCGCCAGCAGCCAATCGAGGGGACGGGACCAGCGCTGGGGAGCGGTGCGGGCCAGATAATAGGAACGCATGGCGCCGCCCACTTCGCGCACCTTGGCCAGGTAGCCATCGATGGCCTCTTCTTCGTCGGGAAACGCCTCGACCAAATTCTGTCGGAATTGGGCGGGAGAATCCGGAAAGTCGATTCGGAACCCGTCCGGGAAGTGGAAGGAGTCGTAGACCGGGCCCAGGGATACCCATTCCAAGCGGCCACCGCTGAGGCGATGCAAGAGACGACCCGTCAAGCTGTGGCGGGTGACCTCGCCGACCGCATGGACACCGACATCCCAAACATAACCCTTGCGAGGAAAGCTGTGGGTGAATCCACCCGGCACATAGTGTTGCTCGAGCACCAGGACCCGCTTGCCGAGCTCGGTGAGAAGGGCAGCCACGGTCATGCCGCCCATTCCCGAGCCGATGACCAAATAATCCCATGGTCCATCGGGAGATCGTCGGCTCCAATATTTCTTCTTGCGGCCCTGAGCTTCCGTCATCGCAATCCCCCCGGCAAGTGTTTGAAGGTCCGAGCGTACACGAGGCTGCCCGGAGCTCCAAGGTCCAAAGATCAGAGGTCCAAAGATCAGAGGGGCAGAGGTCAGAGGGGCAGAGGGCCCGTTTCGACCCTTATCACCGGAAAAGGGAATGGACTCGCTTCTTTTTTCGTTATGACGAGAGTGGAACAAGTTTCAGAGACTCTTCCGGCGTTGGTTGAGGCGATTCCGTCGATCGTCTAAAATGACGCCAATTCATGCCTAACCTTCTGAGCTAAGATTTAATGAACCCAGATCCAGCTCCGTCAGCACCCATGGACAGCACCGAGACGTTCAGCTTTCCCCCCGAGGTCGCCCTAGGTCTCCAGGAAGCCATCGACCGCCTGCGGGACAAAATCGACGCCGTTTACGGCGACTCCACCGAAATCGACCGAATGGCCGACTTCCATTACCTCGCCCATGAGCTGGTCGATCAGCAGATGAGCGAGCTTGCGGAAGGCGATCCTTCGTTGGAGAGGGGCGCATTGCTCGATTTGCGGGAGCAAATCGGCCGATACGTCCATCGCTTGGTGGAAAAGTCCCGACACTTTGGTTGACCTGAGACGTGGTTGACCTGAGACGTGGTTGACCTGAGACGTGGTTCACCCTGAGACCTGGTTGAGCTAATACGTGGTTGAGCTAATAAGTGGTTGAGCTGTGACGTCGGCCGGCTCCCTCAGGCCTCGACGGCCCAAGTCGAGTGGAGGATCTAACGGGCCGGCACCTTTCGACCCCCTGATTCGACAATGGTTCGTCGAAGAAATCGGCGACCCCACCGAAGCCCAGGCCACTGCCTGGCCCCACATCGCCGCCGGCGAGCACGTGCTGGTTTCCGCTCCCACCGGCTCCGGCAAGACCCTGACCGCATTTCTATGGGCACTCGACCGTCTGCTGACCGGCGCTTGGTCCGGTGACAAGACCCGTGTTCTCTACATTTCCCCCCTGCGAGCCCTGAATACAGACATTCGGCGTAACCTTCAAGCGCCCCTGGCGGCCCTGCGAGAGCGCTTCGCAGCCGCCGGTCGACCGGTTCCGAGAATCCAAGTCGCAACCCGCTCCGGCGACACGCCTCAGAGCGAACGGCGCAAAATGCTGCGCCATCCGCCGGAGATTCTGGTCACTACACCCGAGAGCCTCAACGTCTTGCTCACTTCCAAAAGTGGACGGGGCCTGTTGGGGGATCTAGAAGCGGTCATTCTCGACGAAATTCACGCGGTGGTCGGCAGCAAGCGGGGGACTCACCTGATGACCGCTGTCGATCGGCTGGTGCTGCTTTCCGGGGAGTTTCAGCGCATCGCCCTGTCGGCGACGGTCAAACCCATGGAAACAGTGGCTCAAATGGTGGCCGGTTACGAGCTGCTGTTGGACGGCCCAGAGCCCGCCTATCGCGCTCGACCCATGCGCATTCTTCGTTCCACCGCGCACAAGCAATACCAAGTCAAAGTCCGTTTTCCGATCGACGTGGATCCCGAATCCGAAATGGACGACGATTCCATGTGGGAAATGTTGACCCGCGACTTTCGCAAGGTGATCGGTCGCAATCAATCGACCCTGCTATTCGCCAACAGCCGGCGCATGACCGAAAAGGCAACCCGCCTGCTCAACGTGGGCGCCGCCGCGGAGATGGCATATTCCCACCACGGATCGCTGTCGCGCGAGGTCCGGTCGGTGGTCGAGAAGCGGCTCAAGGACGGCGTCTTGAAGGCCATTGTCGCCACCAACTCCCTAGAACTCGGAATCGATGTCGGCAGCCTCGACGAAGTGCTTCTGATCCAAGCGCCTCGATCGGTCTCCTCAGCGGTCCAACGGATCGGTCGGGCGGGGCACGGGGTGGGCGAGGTGAGCCGGGGGGTGTTCTATCCCACCTTTGGCCGCGATCTCCTGGAATCGGCCGTGGTCGCGCGAGCCGTGGTTGAGCAAGACATCGAGGAACTCCACCCGGTGGAAGCCCCCTTGGACGTCTTGGCCCAGGTCATCCTTTCTATGACCGTCGCTGAGCCCTGGGATCTCGATGAGCTTTTTCACCAGCTCCGAACCAGCTGGGCCTACCATCACCTGCCCCGACGACAATTCGATTCCGTGCTCGACATGCTCGCGGGGCGATACGCGGATTCCCGTATTCGTGAGCTTCGACCGCGGGCCCATTTGGATCGCGCGCGCGGCACAATCAAAGCTCGCTCCGGGGTCGACCGCCTGCTTTATATGGCGGGTGGCACGATCGCAGATCGGGGTTATTTCGCCCTGCGCTTGCACGATTCCAACGCCAAAATTGGTGACCTGGACGAAGAATTCGTGTGGGAAAGGTCAATCGGTGACAACTTCACCCTGGGCACCCAAAGCTGGCAGATCCGCAAGATCACCCACAACGACGTCCTGGTCGCTCCCGGGCGCGGGCCCGCCGGCATCGCTCCTTTTTGGCGCGCGGATGCCCAGGATCGAGGTTTTGAACTGTGCCAGAAAATCGCCGCGTTTCTCGCCCGCGCCGAGTCCCGCCTAAAGCAGCCCGCTTTTCGTCAGGAACTCGAGCAGGATTGGCACATGGAACCGAAAGCGGCAGAAGCCCTGCTGGAATTCCTGGCCGATCAGAAGGCCGCCGTTCAGGGCAAGCTGCCCCGTGAACACAGCCTGCTGGTGGAACGTTGTCGCGACCGCACGGGGGGAAAAGGTGGCAGCGAGCTGGTGATCCTCCATACTTTTTGGGGAGGCACCGTCAACCGGCCTTTGGCCATGGTGATGAAGGCCGCCTGGGACGCGGCCTATCCCGATCCCATCGATATTTTCAGCGACGATTGCTGTGTGATGGCCCGGCTTCCCGAACACGTGGAAGCGTCGGAGCTTTTCGCCTTGGTGCCGCCGGACCACATTGAGGAGCTTCTGCGGTCTTGCCTCGAAAACACCGGTTATTTCGGTTCCCGCTTCCGCTGGGCGGCCGGCATTTCATTGCTGCTGCCGAAAGCGGGATTCCGCCAACGCATGCCCCTGTGGTTGAGCCGACAAAAATCCAAGAAATTGCTCGACAGCGTGCTCGACTACGGCGATTTTCCGATCTTGGTGGAAACCTGGAGAACCTGCCTGCGGGACGAATTCGATTTGCCCCACCTGAAGCAGAAGGTCCAAGCGGTGCGGGAAGCACAGATTCCGTTGGTGGAAGCTCGCAGCGAGCGACCATCGCCGTTGGCAGCCGGCCTGGTGTGGCAATACACCAACCAATATATGTACGAGGACGACAGCCCCGAACTCGGTCGTCAGGGATCCGGGGTCAGCTCGGATGTGCTGCAGGAGCTGATCCACTCCTCCCATTTGCGACCGCGAATCCCGGCGGGCTTGGTGCGCGATTTTCGCGCCAAAGTCCAGCGCCTTGCGCCCGGTTATGCACCGGCACCGGGGGACGAGCTGGTGCTCTGGATCGAGGAACGCCAGATCATTCCGTCGGCGGAGTGGGCGGATCTGCTCGACGCCATGGCTCGAGATCATCAGCTGACGGAGGCTGAGATCATCGAATCGGCCGCCGAGGATCCGCGGATCGTCGGGGCTCAGCTGCCCGGGGGAGCTCCGGTCATCGCCACGCCGGCAAGTTTGGAACGGCTGAGCCGGGCCTTCCAAGACCTCGGCACGGAATCTATCCAGACTTTCGGCTCGGTGGCGCGCGACTTCGATCGGCATCCACCGTCAGGCCGACTAACCCTGACGGCTGACGATTCGAAAGCAGTGGGGGGGTTTGATCTCTCCGCCGCCGTGGCCGAGTGGCTTCGTTTTCAAGGCCCGATGCCGATCCACGAGCTGAAGGCGGTGTTCGGACTTGGGGACGATAGGTGGATCGGCATTCTCGAGCCCCTGCTCGACAGCCGGACCGTGGTGATCGATGAACTCACGGGCAGCCCGGGCTTGAACGAGATCTGCGATGCCGAAAACCTGGAGATCCTGCTGAGGTGGCTGCGCCAGGAACGCCGGCCCCAATTCGAGCCTCGGGCGGCCACGGAATTACCGCTGTTCTTGGCCGAACAGCAGGGGCTGACCGCGGCGAGTGACGGCCTCGAAGGGCTGCAAGACCGTCTGGAGCAGCTCTTCGGCCTGCCCTTGCCGGTGGGTCTTTGGGAAACGGAAATCTTGCCCGCCCGCCTGGACCCCTACTATCCCTCGTGGCTGGATTCGGCCATGCAGCAGAGCGATTTATCGTGGTTGGGATGTGGCAAAGAGCGGGTCACTTTTGGCTTCGACTCCGATCTGGAACTCTTTCTCGAACCCGAAGGGTGCGAACTGGAAGAGTTCGAACCGGAAATATCGGACCCAGTGGAGTCGGACCCAGAGGCGAAGCCCGCCGACCTGCTCAAACCCTTGGCGGTGACGGGCGCCCGATTTACTTCCGAAGAGCTGGCCCGAAAGTCAGCAAGCTCGGCGGCCGAGGTCGAGGCAGCGCTTTGGAGCGCGGCATGGCAGGGCAGGGTGATCAACGATACCTGGATCGCCGTACGCCAAGGGATCCAGAATCATTTCCAACCCGATCCAGAGGCCTCACGCTCCAAGACCTCGCGCCTGCGCGGGGGTCGCGCCCGACCGAGACGGGCAGCCGGATGGCGATTGTCGAGCCCCAAAGCGGGCTCTTGGTTGAAGATCGATCCCCCTGGCCCGCCGAGCGATGCGCTCGAGCTGGAGGAGCAGGTCAAAGATCGGGTGCGATTGCTGCTTTCCCGCTACGGCGTGTTGTTCCGCGAGCTGGTGAAAAGGGAGCTTCCGGTTTTTCAGTGGAGCCGCATTTTCCGCACCTTGCGGCTCATGGAGCTTTCCGGCGAGGTCTTGGCGGGTTATTTCTTCCACGGCCCGCGGGGTCTTCAATTCATGGCCCACGGCGCATTCCGTCGTCTGTCGAAGGGTCTGGTCGAGGACGTGGTCTTCGGCCTCAATGCCGCCGATCCCGCCTCACTTTGTGGGGTCGAGCTGGAAGGTTTGAAAGCCGGGCTTCCATCGCGGCTGGTCACCACCCATTTGGTCTACCACGGCCACGATCTGGTCTTGGTGTCGAAGCGACGGGGTAAAGAGCTGGAGATCCGGGTCACCCCCGACCATCCTCGCCTCGATGGGATTTGGGGCGTCCTCAAGCGGTTGATCACCCGCGAGGTTCAGCCCCTATCGTCGATCCTGGTGGAGCAGATCAACGATGTGCCGGCGGCCGAGAGCCCTTTTGTAACTTCCCTAGGCCGAGCTTTCCGCACCACCCGTGAAGGGCCTAATCTTCGGTTGTGGAAGCGCTACGGATCAGACGCCGGCTGAGCCAGATTTCAATTTGCCTCGTGTTGCTCGTCCTCGTCCTTGTCTTTCTGCTTCCAAACCTCTCGGACGGCGCCCCAATCGGCGATCTGGCTCGGCATTCGCTCCCCTTCCTTCGGCAGGTAGAAGGGTTCCTGTTGGAACCATGGCAAAGACATGATCCGCCGCCACTCCTGATCGAATTGCCGCTCAGGCCGGGTGCCTTCGACAAAGAATTCCTGGATCTTCTTATCTCCGCCCGGACCCCACAACAAACCACTGGTCGCCTCTATCCAAGCGGTCTCAATGCCCGGCGGTCGCTCGAAGGTTTCTCCTTCGGTCAACCACCCCTGCACCAAGCCTTGCTCCACCAAACCGCTCCAAATGGGCAGAGCGGCTGCGGCTCCGGTCATGCCTCTGCCGATGAATTTCTTCTTGTCGTATCCCACCCAGGAGAGCATCGTATATCGCGGAGTGAATCCCACGAACCAGGCGTCGGTATAGGCGTTGGTGGTGCCGGTCTTGCCGCCGGTTTCGATCGGCAATCGCGCCAGCTTGCCTGCCGCGGTGCCGCGCAGGGAAACTCCTTGCAACATCTTGGTCAAAACAAATGCGATCTCCGGCTCCATGGCCTTCGAAGCCCGCGGTAGGTGGTCGTAAATCAAC
Source organism: uncultured bacterium (assembly GCA_965366625.1). Classification (GTDB taxonomy): domain Bacteria; phylum Acidobacteriota; class Thermoanaerobaculia; order Multivoradales; family J023; genus JAUIJL01. Next base: position 5,337 of record CBDUGP010000154.1, on the reverse strand, counting down.
CTACCGTTGCGTGCTTCGATCCGTTCGATGGTGTAAGGCTCGACGTAAATGCCCTGGTTGACGATTGCGGCATAAGCCGCCGCCAGCTCCAAAGGAGAAAGGTCCGCAGCGCCGAGGGCCAGGCTGGGGTAGGGGGGCAGATCCGATTGGATACCGCAACGGCGCGCGAAGTCGATCACGCGATCGACACCCACAATGTCCATGAGCTTCACGGACGCCACGTTGACGGACTTCTCCAACGCCGTTCGCAGGGTCGTGATGCCGTAATATTTGCGATAGTAATTGCGCGGGCTGTAGAGATCGTCTTCTGAAGCGCCATGGAATACCGCGGGCCCGTCGAACAGCGTGTCGGCAGCGGTGAAGCCGTTTTCCAAGGCGGCACCGAAAACGAAGGGTTTAAAAGCCGAGCCGATTTGGCGGCGAGCTTGGACGGCACGGTTGAATTCGTTACGCTCGAATTCCCATCCGCCGACCATCGCTCGAATCGCGCCGGTCGCGGACTCGATCACCAAAGCTGCGGCTTCGAGTTCGGGCTCTTGGGCTAAGTAAAGCTCGGGCTGTGCGTCCTCACTGCCGTTTTCGTCCTCGTCGTCCGGCGTTTCGAGCCTAAACCAAGCCACATTGCCCGGTTTCAGCAACTGATCGGCCCGCTTACGCCCGGTCCATTTAAAACCCTCCGGTTTGAGTTCATAGGTGGCGTCGCGATAGCGGATCAAGGCTTTGCGAGCATCGGCTCCGATCACCAGACCTTCAAACCACTGACCGGCCTCCACGGAGGTCTCACCCCACGACGGCAGGGTCACCTCTTCCAGGTTCTCCGCTTCGATCTGACCCGGAACACCCCGCCAACCCTTGCCCTGGTCGAGCTCGACCAACTTCTCGTGCACGGCCCGTTCCGCTGCGGCTTGGATCGCCGGGTCGAGGGTGGTCTGGACGCGCAAGCCGCGGTCATAGAGTTCGGTGGCGCCATAGGTATCGATCAAATGGCGGCGAACCTCTTCCGTGAAATAGGGCCCGAGTTCTTTCTTTTGCCGTCGATTTGAGACCAAGAGGGGTTGGGCCACCGCCTCGGAATACTCGGATTCGGTCAGGTACCCGACGTCTTGCATGCGCTTCAGCACCCAATTTCGACGTTGGACGACTTCTTCTGGGCGCCGGTAAACACTGAAGTGATTGGGCCGTTGGGGGATGCCGGCCAGGGTCGCCGCCTCCGCCGCGGTCAAGTCTCCGGCCGACTTATTAAAGTAGGCCCTGGCGGCGGCTTCCATGCCGTAATTGCCGTGGCCGAGATTGACCATATTGGCGTACATGGTGAGCAATTGCTGCTTGCTGTAGCTCTTTTCTAATTCCACGGCCAGGAAGGCCTCTTCCACTTTCCGCCACCATTTTTGCTCACGGGTCAGGCTGAAGAGAGCCCTGGCGAGCTGCATGGTGATAGTGGACGCCCCTTCTTTGATCCGGCCGGCACGGAAGTTGGTCACCGCCGCACGCGCCACACCTTTGAGGTCGATGCCGCCGTGTTGGAAGAAGTTGGAGTCTTCGGTGGCGAGGATGGCGTTTTGCAATACCTCGGGCAACTCACCCTCCCGCAGCATGATTCGATTCTCGCGTGAATAGGTGCGGACCACCGCGCCGTGGCGATCGAATACCTCGGTCACCAGTCGGGGCACGAAGGAGTCGAGTTCGGCCACCTCCGGCCGCCGGATGGAAGCTGCGACACCGACCCCGGCGGCAGCGGCCAATAGCGCTGCGACCAAGGGGTAAATCACCAACAACCTGGCCCGTTTCCATCCCCGGCTCGGCGTCGGCACCCCGGGTGGGGGTTGGCGTCGCGCGGTGGGATTGGGGGTCAAGGGTTGGGGCGGTATGCCACCGCCAATCCCCACGAACAACGGGTCGATCTTGGGCCGTGAGTCGGTGGACGACCCTGGGTCATCGGGGTCTTGTTTGGGCTTGGCGTCAGAGGGTTGGTCGAGGTCCATGCACCGATTATAAATGCCATCTGGCCTTTGCTGCTCGCCAATCCTTCACTTCCGCGGGCATTCGCTCTCTGTGGCATCCCTTGGGCGAGACCTCAGCACACTAATGCGAACTCCAGGTGGCCAAAATTAGACAAACTCGCTAGATTCCGTCCATGGTCGACCCCAGAACCCTTCAGACCGTTTTGCGTCCACCCTCGGCTTGGCGGCTGATATCTCGGGCTGTGGTTCCCCGGCGGCGTCCTCTCGGTATCGAGGCTTTGCCGGAGCTGCATCTTGAAGAGCAACCCATTTCACGACCACAGCTCGAACGCTACCTGGAGGTTTGTGAATTTCCGCCGACGGAGGGCCTTCCGTTGTCCTATCTCTTCGTGGCGGGTTTCATTCCCCAGGTCATGTTGGTCACCGACCCTGCTTTTCCGCTCAAGGCGTTGGGCATGGTGCACGTGGGCAATCACTTCGAACTCTTCGGGCCGGTGGAGACCCAAGGCAGCTTGAGCCTTCGGGTGCGAGCTTTGGAGCTGGAAACCGTGGCCAAGGGCAGGCAAGTGAAGATAGAGACCCTCTTTCTTCAGGGCGGCTCTGAGGTTGCTCGATCGGTTTCCACCAACTTCGCTCGGGGGGGAGGACATGGGCGGAAAGCGGAAAAGAAGGTTGCAGAGAAAAAAGTCTCGTCGTCTAAGCCGCCGGCGACCGATTCCAAGGGGTGGAACCTCGATGCCGCAACCGGACGCCGATATGCGGCCGCCTCAGGGGATTACAATCCGATCCATCTCTACCCTTGGAGCGCGCGATTATTCGGATTTCGCCGTCCCATCGCCCACGGCATGTATTTGGTGGCGAGGGCTTTGGCCGAAATCGAGAGCCGCCGCCGGGCTTCCGGCGATCGCGAACCCTTGCGTCGGCTGGAGGCGCGGTTCAAGACCCCAACCTTCTTGCCCTCCCAGCCTGAACTCTTTGTGAACCGAGGAGCGGCAAGCTATCGATTCGAGCTGTGGAACCAAAAGGGAGATAGGCCACATTTGACCGGCAGTTGCTCGACCGAAACAGGAGGCCTTAAAACGTGCTGATCACACCGAAAAGATCCAGAGTAGTGGCCCAAGAATACTTTCGACCTGCTAGGATTCCCGAATGAACGGAACCGACACAGGCATGCAGGAAGTCTTCTCTTCGGTCGCCATCACCGAAGGGGTTCGAGTCGATGCAAGATCGCTCTTCGATCCGAACCGCTCACGACCCGAGAGTGGGCAATGGTTTTTCGTTTATACGATTTCGATCACCAACGAAGGGCCGGTCACCATCCAACTGCTGTCGCGCCATTGGATCATTCGAGATGAGACCGGCAAGGTCGAAGAGGTTCGAGGGCCCGGCGTGGTTGGGGAGCAACCGGTCCTGGTGCCGGGCGGGACTTTCGAATACACCTCCGGTTGTCCCCTGGGAACCGCGACAGGCACCATGGAAGGCTCCTATCAGATGGTCAACGAAGAGGGCGAAGCCTTTGAGGTGCGCATCGCCCCCTTCGTGCTCAGTGAGCCATTCATCGTCAACTGACACGCCTACCAACACACGGCCGGTCGTCAGTCGTCGGCCCCCGAAGCATCCTTGATCACAAAACGGGCCTGGAGACGGGTCACGGCGATCCCATTCGAGACTTGCTCAGTGGCCTACCTTCGAGCCAAACGGGCTCGGAGGGTAGACGCTTGGCGCTTTTCCGCGCCTTGGTGCTCGGCATCATTTACGGGACAATAGAAACGACCCGACCGGAGCCCCTGTGCGCAGATCCGCTCATTGATTGACGCCCAGGAGGCTTCGGCCGGGTCGTAAGGGAAACGTCTGAGATCGATCAATCTTACGGAGATTTATTTGTCGGCCTCTCGAAGGAGCCCCAAGAAAAAGAGCCGAGCGCCCCGGAGCCCCTTGGCGCTTCACCTGCGGATGCGGGCCTTTCTCTGGCGGCAGATTAGGCGAGGATCGCGATCCGGCGGGCGCTGGTTGGCCAAATCATGGCGCAGGCTGGACTTCGCCCATCGGTGCATGGTGATCGGCATGTCGATCTTTTTCATGTGCTTGGCGGGTTTGGCAGGATCGGCCGATCCTCGACTACCTTCTAGGGACGTCTGTGAGATGTTCCGAGAAAGGCCGTCGTGGTTTGTAGATGCGAGGCGGACAGAGGAGAGATGGGGAACCTCTAAAGCCCTGTTGATGGCATTCATCCGCCATGAATCCGGATTTCGGTCGAGGATCAGGCCGCCGCGTCGAACGATGCTTTGGATTCTGCCCGGACCTCGACCGTCGACCGCCTACGGATACAGTCAAGCCCTCGACTCTACCTGGCGGGATTACCAGCTTCGACGCCAAAGGCCACGGGCGCGCAGGGATCGATTCTCGGACGCGGTAGATTTTGTCGGTTGGTATGCCCACCGGCTGAGCAAGAGCGCCGACATTAACCTTTCGGATCCCCTCAACCTCTACTTGGCTTACCACGAAGGTCCGTCGGGATATACCCAGGGGCGCCACCTCCACAAGCCTGAGGTTTTGGCGGCCGCCAAGCGAGTGGCGGAAACCGCCCGGCTTTACGAGCGCCAACTCGCCGACTGTGGAAGTTTCCTAGAGCGTCGGCAGCTGATCTTCTTGGTCTTTGAGATCACACTCATCCTCTCGATGATCTCGGCGGTAGTCTATTTCTTTAAGGAAAAACTGTCGCAGAGCCGAAAAGGGTAGCTGTAACAATCCTGAATCCAAACCGTAAGCCAAGGTAATAGCAGATCCTCGCTTCGACCCGGATTCTGTGGTTCAATCGCAAAAATTCGCTCAGTTCTCACTTTCTAGGAAAATCCATGCTGCCACCCGACTCTCCGCCACCCACTGCCGGCGAAACCAACCTCGGCCGACCCAAGAGGGGCTCCCTCCGAACTTTCCTCGCCGCCTGGGCGGACGATCCGCGGCGGGTGGGTGCAATCGCGCCTTCATCTCCCAAATTGGCCGCGGCCATGGCTTCGTTCGTGGAGAGTTCCAATCGGCTGGTGGTCGAACTCGGCGCCGGCACGGGTCCGGTCACCCGGGCTCTGCTCGAACAAGGTATTGACCCTGAACGCTTAGTGGCGGTGGAGCACTCCGGACGCCTGGCCAAACGGCTTCAAGAGCAATTTCCGAAGGTCAAAATTGTGCAGGGTGATGCCGGCGAAATGCGCAACTTCCTGGGGGATCACGTCGGCAAGGTAGGCGCGGTGGTGTCGAGCCTGCCCCTGCGCAGCCTGCCGGCCCAGACCGTGACCAAAATTGTGCGCGAGATCGAGCACGTCCTGGCCCCGGACGGCTTGGTGATTCAATTCACTTACGACCCACGGGTGGGTCGTCG
>CBDUGP010000153.1:0-17772 GCA_965366625.1 uncultured bacterium | reverse complement strand
TACCTTAGATCAGAACCGCAGCGTTAGGAGCGCCGCCCGCAGGTCAGCGGGCCGACCCCCGAGATGCTAAATCTGGATAGGCCCTAGCTCGCCCCGGTCCCTTATTCAGGTGGCTTGTGGTAGTCCTCCCAAAGCTTCTGGTACAGCTCGTGCCCATGACGTCCGTAGGCCGAAAAATAACCCGTATACCACTGCACCAGGGACGCGCCGGCGTTCAGAGAATCCTTGACGTCCTTGGCGGTCTCCACCCCACCCGTGCGGATGATGTGGAATTCCCGGTCCAGGGCTAGGCCGGACAAATGCTCCCCCGCAAAGCTCACCAAATATAGGGAGCTTTCGCGCAGGGGCCGGCCGGACACTCCACCGCCGAAGTTCTTGACGAAGAAATCGAAGAGCTTGATTTCCGATTTCGCCAACTCCGCACGCACCCGTCGATATTTGGTGGTGGTATTGCCGAAGTTGACGCCGTCGAATCCCAAATTGATCAAGGTATCCAACAACCGGGGAACCTGGGACAACTCTGTGTCGTTGGAAAATTTGACCACCACCGGCAAAGGTCGCCGACGCTTAGCCAAGAAATTATTCGAGATGTAGGTGAGACGCGCCTCCAAGTCCTCGAAGGTCGACTCTTCATCGCCGGTATTTGGGCACGATTCGTTGATCTCAATGAAATCGACCCTGGCCTCTTCGTAAAGGCGGAGGCCCGTCACCAAGTCTTCGAGCCTTTTTTCCAAGGGGATGTCTTGGCCGGGATCCGCAGCTATGCTGGCACCCACGGGACATCCATCCGCCCTGCGAATACGCGCGAGCGTCCGCGCAACTTTCCGATGTCCTGGGTTCGGCAATCCCAACCAATTCGAAGCTGCTCCGGAACGTGGATAGGGAGCGAACGGATGCACGATTCCGTCCTTGCGATTGCCTGAGCGGGACCTGGTCGTAGTGGTGCCCGCGAGGAAAGATCCGGCCCCTTGGCGGGCGACCAAATCGTATCCCACGCCAGTCTTGAACATGCCCGCCGCATTCAATAGGGGTGATCTGAATTTCAAACCCCAAAGCTCGACGTTCTGGACCCCGGGCACCTTGACCCGATCGGGACGCTCTTCGACAAGATCTTCCAGGAACGACTCTCGACCGCCGGAATAAAGACGCACCGTCCACTTCGGCGGCATCCAAACCGAAATCGGACGGAACATCCTGTCCAGAAAAGCGACCTGCCGTGTGCCGAGCAACATCAGCTCGCCGCCTTCGGTAATTTGATCTGACGCCGTTCAGGCAGTCTCGCCTGGCGAAAGAACAGCACATGGTGGCCAATCTTGCCGACGTTCTCACAGTCCAATCGATCCTCAATTTGGGCCGCGAGTTCCAATTTCTCGCCCTTGAAATCGATAAATTTGACCTTGATCAGCTCGTGGTGCTCCAGAGCCTCTTCGGCGTTCTCAAAGAGGGCTTCCGTCAACCCGTGTTTGCCGATGTGGACCGTCGGTTTGAGATCGTGGGCCAAACCCCTCAAATAGCGTTTCTGCTTGCCTGTCAACTCACCCATGTTTGTGCTCAGTATTTCTCAGAATGGTCGATGCCGTGAGCGGCCGCAACGCGATCGTAATTGTCGATCACCTGCCGTACGTAGGCACGTTTATCGCGATAGCTGCCGGGGAAAAAGCTGCGCTTGAATCCGTGGATCACAATCGAACGCAACAAATACGGTGTGAGATCAAAAGCACGACACGCCTGATCGATTTCCTGCGACACCGAGGTGCGAGAAACCAGGCGATTGTCCGTGCATAACGTCACTGAAAGTCGGTCCCGCACCATCCGACCGAACGGATGATCGGCGACCCTGCGCAACTGCGGCATGGTCTGCATGTTGGAGGTAATGCACACCTCGAGGGTAATTCGACGATCGGCCACATATTCCGAGAGCTGGCGAACGTAACCCTCGCGATCCTCGGCTTCTACCTGATCGGCAGAGAAAAGATGCGTCCCGTGGCCGATCCGATCCGCGTGTAGATCGGTAATCGCCTGGAAAATACTCTCCGGCCCGTAGGCTTCACCGGCGTGCACCGTCGTGTGCATGAAATGGCGTTTGACGAATTCGTAGGCCTCTACATGGTCCTGGGCCGGGTTGCCGTGCTCGGCTCCCGCCAGATCGAATCCAACGATCGGCAAACCGAGTTCGTCCCGAGCCTCCACCACCGACCGCGCCAAAGACAGCGACGCGACCCCGTAGACTTTCTTCGCCGGCCACTTGTCGAGCACGGTCAAAAGCTGCGCGAAATACGGTGCAAATCCCTTGGTGAACATGCGCATGGCACAAGTGATGATGCCATAGCGAAACGGTAACACCTTGCCCGACTTCACCTCTTCGGTTTGCTCATGCTCGCGCCGAACGCGGTCCAAACCGCGGTCCACGGCGGCAATCACCCGTCCAATGCCCAGATCGCTGCTCACGTGCAGCTGCGGGGCAAACCGTACCTCGATATAGGAAACGCCTTCAGCCAGATTGTCCTGCCCGAGCTCGTAAGCCACCTGCTCCAGGGCCTCTTCGTCTTTGAGCACCGCGCACGTATAGGCAAAACCGTGTAGGTAGTCGGGCAAATCTCGATACTGATCCTTGAAAACCAGCTCCAGCAGTCCCTCCGGCGTCTCCGACGGCAGCTTGACCTTTCGCTCTTTGGCCAATTGAATCAACGTTTCGAGCCGCAATGACCCATCCAAATGCAAATGCAAATCGGTCTTGGGGATCTCTTTAAGGAAGGATTCAGAAAATTCAGTCATTCAGTTAGGTTCTCCTGTTGGCAGCGTAGGATATCGCAAAGCCGTGTCTTAGCCCAGATGAAGGAAAAATTCGCGTTCGTGTGATATGGTCCCCGTGGATTCTCCAAGGGAGATTCCGCGCACCGAACCGCACCGCGACCTCCGCCTAAGTGCCGGTAAACAAAGCCGCTCACACTAGGTGTTTCGAGACGAAGACGGTGCTTGATGATGAAGACGGTGTTCGAGACGAAGGCGCCCGAGACGAAGACGATCGAGACCCATTTCTGTCACGATTTGTCCGTCCGAGGTCCGGTCCAACGACTTTGAAGCAACGAGATGGGAAGCCGGGACCGACGGCCCTGAGCAGTGGCTCGTTCGCCGTCCGAGATGAAAACTAAGATCGACATTCAGGGCTGACCTTCAGATCCGCCTAAGCTCCTAAAGCTGGGCCATCTGAAAGACGGTGCCACCGAGGTGGCATCCGGCAAGCTGAATTCAGGATATTTTGTAGTGATTTCCTTTACACGCGAAGAAATTCTCAAAGACTATAAGACAGCCTGTGAGAGCCGGCAGGCCAGTCTGCTCGGACGCAAAGAAGTCCTGACCGGCAAAGCCAAGTTCGGAATCTTCGGCGACGGCAAAGAACTTCCCCAATTGGCGATGGCCAAAGTCTTTCAACCCGGAGACTTCCGCAGCGGTTATTACCGTGATCAAACCTTCATGATGGCCGCCGACATGATGTCCATCGAGGACATGTTCAGCCAGCTCTACGCCGACCCCAATCCAGAGCATGAGCCCGCGTCGTCCGGCCGCCAAATGAATAGCCACTTCGCCACCGGCACCCTCGATTCCGAGGGCCGATTTCGGCGCCTCATTGATCTCAAGACCTCAATTGCCGACACCTCACCCACCGCCTCGCAAATGCCCCGTTTGGTAGGCCTCGCCCAGGCTTCCAAGCTCTATCGCCACGTTCCCGAGCTCAACGGCCTAGACGGCTTCTCCAACAACGGCTCAGAAATCGCATTTGGCACCATCGGCAACGCGAGCTGCGCCGAAGGGCCCTTCTGGGAAGCGGTCAACGCCATCGGGGTCCTTGGCGCCCCCGCATTGATCTCCATTTGGGACGACGGATACGGCATTTCGGTGTCCAACGAGCACCAAATCACCAAAGAGGACCTCTCCGCCCTGCTCTCCGGCTATCGGCGGGAGGAAGGCGGCCCCGGCTACAATCTCTACACCGTGCAAGGTTGGGACTACGAAGCCCTGTGTCGTACCTACCGACAAGCTGCGGAAGCCTGCCGAGCCGAGCACGTCCCGGCTATCGTGCATGTGGTCGAACTCACCCAGCCCCAAGGCCACTCCACCTCCGGCAGCCACGAGCGATACAAATCTAAAGAACGGCTCGAATGGGAATCCGAGCACGACGGCTTGAAGAAGCTCCGTCAGTGGATTCTCGACCAACGATTTGCCGGCGCCGAAGAACTCGACTCGATCGAACAAGAATCGATCGAAAAGGTCCGCGAGGCCCAGCAAACCGCTTGGAATCGATTCATGGACCCGATCCGTGAAGAACTCGAGGAGGTCGCTCATCTGATCGAGCAAACCTCCGACGGCTCTGGGCAGGCAGAGCGTCTGCAGACAATAGTCCAGGGCCTGCGACGTCTACCCAGCCCCATGCGCCGCAATCTGGTGACCGCCGCCCGCGACGCCCTCTTGGCTTTGGCGGACGAGCCGTCCAAAGCTCGTGACCACTTGGCCGCCTGGCAAAGCCGGCGCAATGCTGAGAACTATCAGCGCTACGGCACCCATCTCTACAGCGAAACAGAGCAATCCGCCCTCAAAGTTCCGATCGTCGCACCGAGCTTCGACGCCGACGCCCCGCTCAAGAACGGTTTCGAGATCCTCAACCATTGTTTCGACGCCGCCCTAGCCACCTACCCCGAAGTGGTGGCCTTCGGCGAAGATTTGGGTAAATTGGGTGACGTCAACCAAGGGTTTACGGGATTGCAGGCCAAATACGGCGCCCTGCGGGTCTCCGACACCGGCATTCGAGAATGCACCATTCTCGGCCAGGCCATCGGTTTGGCCTTGAGGGGCATCCGCCCGATTGCCGAGATCCAATACCTCGACTACATCCACTACGCGCTGCAAATCATCGCCGACGATCTGGCCACCGTGCGCTATCGCACCGCCGGACGCCAAAAAGCACCGGTCATCGTGCGCACCCGCGGCCATCGCCTGGAAGGCATCTGGCATTCCGGATCGCCCATGTCGGGCATTCTGGGTTTAGTGCGAGGCGTTTATGTTTGCGTGCCGAGGGATATGACCCAGGCCGCCGGCATGTACAACACCCTGCTGCGATCCGATGACAGCGCGATCCTCATCGAGGTCTTGAACGGTTATCGAACCAAGGAAAAGTTACCTTCCAACATCGACCAGATGACGGTGCCTTTAGGCGTTCCCGAAGTCCTCAAAGCGGGCGACGACATCACCTTGGTGACCTACGGCGCCTGCTGCCGCCTGGTGCTGACCGCCGCCGAGCGCTTGGCCGAACGTGGCATCGACGTCGAGGTGATCGATGTCCAGACCCTATTACCCTTCGATCGTCACCACACGATCCTCGAATCGGTCAAAAGGACCGGCAGGCTGTTGTTGGTGGACGAAGACGTGCCCGGAGGCGCGACGGCTTACATGTCTCAACACATCGTTGAGGAACAAGGAGCCTTCCACTGGCTCGACGCGCCCCCTAAAACCCTGACCGGTGCCCACCATCGCCCGGTTTACGGCTCCGACGGCGACTATTGGTCGAAACCCAACGTCGAACAAATCTTCGACGCCGCCTATGAGCTGATGCACGAGAGCGATCCCGGTCGTTTTCCGCTCTTCTATCGTTGACTTTATGCATTCACCTTTCACCGCTCGCTGCCCAGCGAGAGCCGCTGGTCCCCTGGCCCGTGAGATCTGAGCGTGGCATTGGACTCCTCTTCTTGGCGCCACATGGGGCCGGGCCTGCTTTTGGCCGCAACCTCCGTCGGTGCCAGTCATATCTTGCTGAGCCCCGAAGCCGGCGCTCAATTCGGCTTTCAGTTGGTGTGGTTGGTGGTGCTGACCCACATTCTCAAATATCCCGCTTTCGAATTTGCGCCCCGATACGTAGCAGCCCGCGGCGAATCTTTATTGGACGCTTACGCCCGAGCACCCGGCCCCAACAAGTGGGCAATTTGGCTCGGCTTGGTGGACATGACGATTCAAGCGATCGGTTTGATCGCCGCCCTAGTGGGTTTGACCGCTTCGTTCTTGGTGGCATCTGTCGGCGGCCTGAGCTTGCCCCTGTGGAGCTTGGTGCTGCTTTCGATCCTGCTTCTGCTTTTAGCCCTGGGGCATTACCGAGCTTTACGCGCGGTCAATGTCGGGCTCTTGCTCTTCTTGGCCTTCGGCACGACGGTGGCCTTTGTGGCTGCTCCACCCACTTGGGTGGATCTAACGCAAATGGCCTCCCCCTCAATGCCCGACGGCTCTCTCCTGCTGGTCGCTGCCATCCTCGGCTTCATGCCGACCTCAGTGGCGGTTTCGATCTGGCAGTCTCTTTGGTCTTTGGAACAAGGACGGTTTCGCAACCACGCCGAGCTCGACTCGGCGGAGCGCAAGACCTTGTTGCGCCGCGGCCTATTCGACCTTCGAGTCGGTTACGGTTTGTCGGCCGGTCTTGCCGTCCTCTTTGTTTGCCTCGGAGCCACCGTGCTCCATCCCAGGGGTTTAGTCCCCCAGGGCACCGACGTCGCGCTGAATCTCTCCCGCCTCTACACAGAGGTGCTCGGAGAATGGATGCGACCGATCGTCTTGCTCATGGCCTTTGCAGCCTTGTTTACGACTTGCTACACCATGATGGACGGATTTCCGCGCTCCTTCATCGCCGCCCGGCGGGTCCTTCGGGATCTACCGGCCTCCGGCGGAGGAGTCGACCGTGGCTATTGGACGTTCCTACTCTCCGTAACTTTCGGAGGTATGGCGATCCTCGCCTTTTTGCCCGACCCAGCGATGTTGGTCAAAGGCGTGGGAGCTTTTGGACTACTCCTCTCCCCCATCTACTTCACCCTGAACCTGTGGGCGGTTACCCGTTTGGTGAGCTCCCCCGAGCTCCGACCCAGCCGAGCTTTGATCGCGTTGTCCGTCGTCGGCATTGTGTCGATGATCGCCATCGCCTTGCTTCTGCTGTGGACCACCTTCGGGAACCCATGATCGGCCGAAATAGAAACGGCCCGTTGGTTACCGCCCCCTCGACCCGCCATCGCCGGCGAGCGCCCCAAGAGGCCGCCGGCATGAACGGCACCGGAGTCCATCCGTGACCACTAAAATGCTCATCAACGGCACGCGCGACGAACAATTGCGCGTCGCCATCGTCGACGGCACCATCCTGCAGGAATATCAGGTAGAGATTGCCGAAGACGGGCTGACCCGCGGCAATATCTACCGCGGTGTCGTCGCCAACGTGCAACCCAGCCTCAACGCAGCCTTCATCGACATCGGCGAAGAACGCCACGGCTTCCTGCCCGTGGCCGACGTCTTGCCGTCCGCCTACCACAAGAAACCACCCGCCGAGGCCCGTCGGCCGCGCATCGATCAGGTGATCGAAAAAGGCAAGCCCATCCTGGTGCAGGTCACCAAAGACGGCATCGGTCAAAAGGGCCCGGCCCTCAACACCAACCTGGCGATTGCGGGCCGCTACTTGGTCCACACCCCTTTCGACTCCGTGCGCGGCATCTCGCGCAAAGTGGTCGACGACGACGCCCGTAAAAAGGTTCGGGATCGCCTCAAAAAACTCACCCTGCCCGACACCCACGGCGTGATCGTGCGCACCAACGGCCTCGACCAAAATCAAACGACCCTCAACCGCGACCTCGCGGCCTTGCTTCGCCTATGGAAAAAGGTCAGCACCGAGGCCGCCAGGGGCAAAGGTCCCAAGCTGATCTACAGCGATCAGGATTTGGTCGTCCAGGCCCTGCGCGACTATTTGGATCCGGGAATCGGCGAAGTGATCGTCGACAGCGACGACGTTTTCCAACGGGCCGAGTCCTACATGAAGGCCTTCATGCCCCGGTCCAAGACCCAGTTGGTGCGTTACAAGGACCGGCTACCGCTCTTCTCGCGCTACCGGCTCGAAACCCAAATCGATCGCATCTACGAGCGTTCGGCACCCCTGCCCTCGGGCGGCATGATCGTCATCGATCAAACCGAAGCCTTGACCGCCATTGATGTCAACAGTGCTCGGGCCACCCGCAACGACAATCACGACGATTCGATCCTCAGGATCAACTGCGAAGCCGCCGAAGAAGTCGCTCGCCAGTTGCGCCTGCGGGACATCGGCGGTCTCGTGGTGGTCGATTTCATCGACATGCGCTTGCGCAAGCACCAGAATAAATTAGAAAAAGTCCTGCGCGACGCCATGAAACCCGACAAGGCTCGCTGGAGCGTCGGCCAGATCAGCCCCAACGGCTTGCTGGAGATCAACCGCCAGCGGATTAAACAAGCCCTGCGCTTGCGCACCCATCGGCCGTGCCCCACTTGCTCTGGATTGGGCTCCACCCCCACTCCGGAATTCGCCGCCCTACGCCTGCTGTCGAGAATCGAAGCGCGCGCCGCCACCGGCCTGATGCATTCCGTGACCCTGGCCTTGCACCCTGAAATTGCCGACTCGCTGCAAAACCACTATCGGAAGCTGCTCGCTTCGATCGAGGACGACCACGGCATCCACATCGAGATCGTGTCGGCTCCGAATCTCGGGCGCACGGAAGAGCGGGTCGATTGGGTGCAGAAAGACGGCAGCACCGCCGAAGGCGCCGGCGGCAAAGCCGTGGCCGCCATCGGCGCCGCCGACTTGAGCGTGCCCGAGCGGCGCAAGCGGCGCACGGACCGCGGGTCCAAAGTCGAACGGGACGAAAAGGTAAAGACCGAACGTGCTCCCGACACGCGCAAGGCCTCGAGCAGCAAAGACGATTCTGACGACCAACCCGTCCGAAGCCGTCGACGTTCCCGTCGCAAACCCTCCGACGACTCCCAGTCCCAGGACACCGGTCGAGTTCAAGAAGCAAGCCCGACGACCAAACCCAAGGACGACCAAGGATCCGACGACGAGGCCGCGCCACGACGCCGGCGGCGGTCGCGACGCCGTAGCAGTCGCAAAGACGACGGCAACGGCGCCGCGGCAGAGGCGAATTCCAAGCCCGCCTCCACCTCCAAGCCCAAGTCCGCGGCCCCTGTGAGCGAATCCCCCAAAGAGGATAGGGATCAAAACAACGACGACAACGGATCCGGCCCCAAACGCCGATCCCGTCGCCGCCGCCGTTCCCGTGGACGCTCGGGTTCCGACGAGGCACAGGCTCCGGCAAGCGCAGCCGCTTCCCAGGGAAGCCGGCCGGTTCGTCGCCCCGGACCCGACAACGATTCCGATTCGGATTCCGATTCACCTCGCCGGCGCCGTAGCCGGCGGCGGCGCACCGGAGGCGGCAGCCCCGATCGGGGTAGCAACAAAGCCGCCGACGAGTCCGTAGGCAACCGCGTCTCCAACAAGCGCGGCCGTCCATCCGGCGGCGGCAGCAACAACGACGGCAATCGTCCCCCACGCCCTGCACGGGCCGCGCGGCCGAAACGGGACCCCAACCAAGCCAAACGCGGCGGTCGGCGTAAACCCAACACCGACTACGACGAACGGCAACCGGAAAGCAACGAGTCGGCCCTGCACCGCGGCTCCACACCGACCAAAGTCGATCCCCTGCCGCCCCCGGTCGACCTCTCCGTCGACGCACCCGACCGCCCCGTGTCCCAACGACTGCGCTGGCAATGGTGGGGTGGCGGCAGCAAACCCAGCCGAGGCGGCGGCCGTCCGCTACCCCCCGACGACGAATAAGCAGTGACTTAAAAAGGGGAGATCACAATGTGATCTCCCCTTCGCCACCCACCCGACTCGTCCCTCGACCCCGATTCCTGTTCCGGGATCGTTCAATGGCAGGACGGCAGCCTTTGGAGCTGCTTATCTAGGTTCGAATCCTAGTCCCGGAACCACTAGCCTTTTCTTCTCTCTCCCCAGCTTTACTCCAGACTCCCCTAACTGGTTGAATCAACAGGGCTTCCACGAATACTGTGGTCCCATGTTGAACGCTACTGTACGCCCCTTTTCTTCCCCGGTTGGCTGCTCTTGGGTTGCTCAAAATCCAGCCCATACCCCAGTCGGATCAGCTAAGCCGCCAGCTCTGAGCCTTTGCCCCCATCGCCCAGGCCCAAGTGATTCCAGTGCCGGGACCAGCAATCGGAGCCGGCCATGAGAGTCCGGCTCAACAAACGCACCATTGACGAAGCCGAATACCAGGGTCCAGGTGCTTGCTACCTCTGGGACGAATCCATGACCAGTTTCGGTGCCACGCGATTCTTCACCCTATAGGTCAATACGGCAAGATGCCCTACACCATGCGCGCGAAGCAGCGCAGGAGGTGTTTTTGTCGGTGCGACGAGGCAAGGGCCCATCCGCAGAACGCCTTGCCGCCAACCAAATCCCAAGGCTTGGGGACCTCGCCGACCGCCACATCAAAGACCACGCAACGATCAACAACAAACCACGCAGCGCCAAGCGAGCCCGGCAGCTGTGGGGCCGTTGCATCTTGCCGAAGCTCGGCAAGCGAAAAGTCAATGACATCGAGCGGGCCGACATCGCCAAGCTGATGACTTCCATGTCCGGCACACCGGCAATGGCCAACAAAACGCTCACCCTCCTGTCGAAAGCGTTCAACCTGGCCTAAATTTGGGGATGGCGTGTGGAAGGCACCAATCCCCGTGGATCGCGCACCATTGGGATCCATTCCGCGAGTGCCCTTTGTGGGAGATTCAAGGCGATGATTAAAGAGAGACGCAGTCTCCCCGACGACTGAGCACCCACCAGCTCTAGATCCCAGCGGGCGCCAGGCCGATCGCCACAAAGGCTACCCTATTTCAAGGCTCTACTCAGGCTTTTTAGACCGGGGTCTTTCTTCAGGAACCCGGTACTCAAGGCCTGGATCCAGGATCAGGGCCCAGTCACGGTCGGATTGGTCGACAAAGTGTTCGAGAAGGGCGCGGTCGGCTTCGACCTGGAGCATGCGCGGCGAGCGGTCGAGCAGCTTGCAGGGGCCCAGCCCTTGAAGCTGCTCGATCTCGTCGTCTCGGACGCTGCCTCGGGAACGAAGCCGTAGTACGAATTGGTCGGTCATTGCCATCAAGACTATCCGACGACGACTTCAGAGGATCCCGTGCCCTTCGAGATCGCTCGGAAATCCGAGGGAGCCAGCGGATTGGAGCGCAAGCCGGGCGATCTCAGCGGAACGGTTGGCGTCGCGGGGCAGGGTGAGGATTTTGGGTTGCTCGGCCAGCAGTCGCGCCACCATGCCGGTGACCGCAGGGCAGGCCATCGAGGTGCCGCTCATCGCACCGTAGCCGTTGGGGACCGTCGACACGATGCCCACCCCCGGACCAGTGAGGTCAATCTCAGGTCCGACGTTCGAGAAGTCGGCGATGAAGTTGGCGGGATCGTCCCCCGGTGGCGGCGCGATGTCGGACGCCTCGGTAGACTCGGACGGAAACGTACCAATACGGCCGAGGGCCGAGACCGCAAGGGCCATGGGATCATTGGCCGGGAAATCCACCGGCGAGCGCCCGTCGTTGCCGGCAGCGGCGATCGGAAGGCAGCCGGCGTCGCGGGCGTCCTGAAGCGCGAATTGGACCACCTGGTCGAAGCCCGTTCCCGAAGGGTTCGAGGCAAAGTCGATTTTGAGGCTGAGGTTGATTAGGTCGCAACCGTCGGCTACGGCTTGGTCGATCGCTTTGGCGATGGTGAAGTTGCGTGCCAACCCCCCCGGCGCCGAGAACACCCGATAGCTTTTGAGAGTTACCCCGGGGGCCACGCCACCGACACCGTTCGGCACCACGCCACGGGAGGCGATGATGCCCGCCACATGGGAGCCGTGACCGTCGCCGTTATCTATGTCGCCGCCGTTGCCTTCCGAGCCGTCGACCACTAGGTCGGGGTGGGGGCCGGCACCGGTGTCGAGCACCCCTACCCGGACTCCGGCGCCATCATTGGGATCGCCGGCGCCATGGAAGTGACGGAGCGCGTCGTCGACGCCGAAATCGATGGGCTCTATCTCGATTGTGCGGTCGGTCAGCTCGACATCCGCCTCGAAGAAGCCCCAATAGCCCACCAGCGGCGGGAAGACGTAGAACCGTTCGAGCTGCACCGGAGCGGCGCCGAAGTCGAGTTCCACCTGGCCTTGGGCGTTGGTGGTAGCACCAGCTCCGAAACGATTGGCGAAGTCGGTGAAGCCCACCACGTCGGCACCCTCGACGGGGTCGCCAGTGACCCGGTCGGTCACCCGGATCCGGAGGGTCGTCGACTGGGCGGCAGTGACATTGAGAGCTGTGGTCACGCCCCGCGGCTCGGGACGTGCAAACCGCGCGAGCTGGTAGTAGATCACCGGTGCGATGATCACGTCGGGCTGACTGGCACGAAGCGACGCTGCCGTAGCTTCGCTCATCTCGACCAGCTTGGCACCGTCCTCGCGGATCGAGTCCAAAACCCTGATCGGCTGTGGCCCACTGCCCGACTCGAGCACTGTCGGACCCGCCGCCTCAAGGCCGCGAAAGAAGTCGCTTGTCGTTGCCGACAGCGAAGCGCTACGGGCGGTCAAACCACGGGCGGGAAGAAGGACATACTCGCTCATTGGATTGCGTCTCCTAGTTGAGTCATACCTAGAAATTGCACCAAAGGAAACTCCGTGTCAGTGCGTCTGCTTCCTGGTTTTTTTCTACAGCGCAGTAGGGAGTCCAAATCTCCCATTGCTCTCACCAGATTTCTTCCTTCGGCCTCAAGGTCCTCATGCAAATTCAACAGCTGCAGCGGTATCGCACCGCCTCACTTTCTGGGTTTTGAGGGCCCAAGCGGAATTGACGGATCGGTCTTTCATAGTTTTTCTAGGAAAGCAGATTCAGGATGAGTGCAGATTTCTGCATAGCCGCTGTCTGGCTCCCAAATCTTTTACACTGGAGCACTCCAGATTACTCTTTCAACCGGTTGCTCAAAGCCCAGTCACGAAAAGACCGGTCACCCAAAGACCGAGGCACTGCCCGCTGAGGCCTTCCAGCCCCACAGCCCAGATCCCGGCGCCATGAATGTGAAAGGCGGCGGGGATCGCCCCGGGATCGCCCCCTCGGTTCGACCGGTAACGAGAGGAAAGCTCATTCCCATCGGCTGGAGTCCATCCGCCAGGAGACCTGTTTCAGCGGCGAATCGTCCGAAACAGGGACCTTGTGTCTGCCCCGGGTGTGAACTACGTGCGCACTGCGCAATGGGTGCCGTGCACGATGTTCTCGGCAAGGGGCTCTGAGCCCATTTCGGAACGTCTATGGGCTTGCGTTCAGCTGGAACGCCGCTTGCATATCGAGTGCCTACACGCCCCCGATGGAGCCCACCATGTCCAAGGACGAAGACACCCCGTGAATCACAAGCTCATCCTGTCCGCCCTGATCACCCTGCTGCTGTCCGGAGTCGGCCACGCCGCCACGATCACCGCCGACGGCACCACCTGCACGCTCGCCGACGCCATCGTCGCCGCCAATACCGACACCGCCACGGGCGGCTGCCCGGCGGGTGACCTTGGAGCCGACACCATCGTGCTCGACGCCGACGTCACCCTGATCGCCGCCGATCCCGGATCCTCGGTCTACGACGGCGTCGGCGCCGGTCTGCCCGACGTCACCGACGACCTGACCATCACCGCCGGTCTCGGCAGCGTCATCCAGCGAGATCCGAACTTCACATGCGACGCTGCCACCACCGACCCGGTCTTCCGCTTCTTGACCCACGAAGGCGGTTCCCTGACCCTTGAGGGCCTGAGCTTCGAGAAGGGCTGTCTGGTGTCCGATGATCCGAGCACGGTCGGTGGCGGCGGTCTCTATGCCAACGCCACCGCGGTCACCTCGCTCACCCTGAACGGGGTCACCTACCGCGACCTCGCGGCCTTCGCCACCACAGGCTCGATCCGAGGCGGAGTCGTTTTCATCAACGAAGGAATCCTGACGGTCACGGGTGGCGCCTTCGAGGGATTGACCCTCGACGCCGCCGGGTCGATCGAAGGCGGAGCGATCGCGACGACTTTCGATTCCGCGGCGATCTCGGGTACCACCTTCCTGGGGTTCGAGCTGTCGGCCGGCGAGAGCGTTGAGGGCGGGGCCCTCCACTTTCTGCGGCCGATGACGCTCGAAGGCGCAGAATTCGACACGTTCACCCTCACGGCCGATCAGCTCCTGCAAGGCGGCTTTGTCAACGGAAATAGCGTTGCCGCGGACCTCACCCTGCGCGGGACCAGATTCCGCAACCTCATGGCCATGGCGGGATCCGGGGTGAACGGGGGCGCCCTCTTGAGTCTCGGCGACGACGTGGTGATGAGTGACGTCCAGTTTTCGAATCTCGACGTGACGTCGGAAGACGACTGCGCGGGCGGAGCGCTCTTCGTTCTCGGGGATGCCCTGGTCGAGCGTCTGATCATTGAGGACGTGGTGTGTGAAGCTGCGACGAGTGTCCTGGGAGCCGGAGCCTGGTTGCTCGGCAGTGGCGGGATGGTCGTGCGCGACAGTGTATTTCGTCGCATCGAAGGACGGTTCGGCGGTGGCGGCGAGCTCGGCGGCGGCTCGGGCGGCGCACTCGTGGCTTTGGCCGAGATCGACGTATTGGAACGTAGTGCCTTCGTCGACAATCAGCTGGTCCCGGCCTCGGAAAGCGCTGTCGGCGGCGCAGCGGGCGGTGCCGCGGTCTTCGGAGAAGGAGTCAGAAACTTGCGCAATGTCACCTTCTCCGGCAACCGGGCTGAGGCCGCGCGCGGCATGCCTGGCGGCATGTTCGCCTTCGACGTCAGAGGCGGCGCCATCTTCTTCGCCGGCTCCAGCACGTCGGATCTGTCCTCGGTCACCATCACCGACAACGAGGCGGTCGCGGGACCCGCTGTTGACGGCATCCCCGACGGTGTGGCGTACGGAGCGGGGTTGTTCGTCGACAGCGGGCACACCGTGGAGATGGCGGGCTCGATTTTGAGTGGCAACACAGTGACCAATGCCGACGGCACAGCGACCGACGAGGACTGTCGTGCAGACGGTACGTTCACCTCCCGAGGCTTCAATCTGGCGCAGGATCCGGACGTCAGTTGCGACGTGTCGGAGGTCGGCGACGTCACCGGCATCGATCCGGCCCTCTACCCGGTGGACGACTACGGGTGCCTCACCACGCTGCCTGACGGTGGGTGCGTGCCGACGGCGGCCGTCGATCAAACTTCCTGGGCGGTGGACGCGAGCAGCTGTGCCACGGCCTCAGTGACGGAGGACGCGCGCGACCTGGCACGGTTCCAGGACATCGTCGGCGTCGCCAACGTTTTCGACGCTTGCGACATGGGAGCCTTCGAAGCCCGGGACAGCGACGGCGACGGCGTCACCGACGTGCCGGACCTGTGTCCGAACGACGCCGACCCTGGGCAGGCCGACGAGGACACCGACGGCGTCGGCGATGCCTGCGACAACTGCCTCGAGGCATCGAATCCCGGCCAGGACGACACCGACGGCGACGGTGCCGGCGACGTCTGCGACCTCTGTCCCGATTTCGACGACAGCATCGACTCGGACACCGACACCGTGCCCGACGGCTGCGATCAATGCACCGGCGACGACGCCACCGGCGATTCGGATTCGGACGGAGTCTGCGACGACTCCGACCTCTGCTTCGGCGACAACGCCACGGGTGACGGCGATGGCGATGGAGTCTGCGCCAACCTCGACTGCGACGACGACGATGCCACCAATGCTTGTGCCCTGATCTTTGACGACGGCTTCGAGTCGGGGGACGTGTCGGTGTGGTCGTCGAGCGTGCCGTGAGCCAAGTCTCCAAATCTACCGACTTCACTCCCATACGATCGCCCTTCAGGAGACGCCCATGACCCGCTCCCACTCACTCATCCCCATCGCTCTCGTAACGCTGGCGTTCGCGGCCCTCTCGATCCACGCTTCCGGGCCCGACCCGGAGCTCGTCGCCGCCGGGGACGAGTTTCAGGTCAACACCTATACGACGAGCTACCAGGATAAACCCGCCGTCGCGGCCCACGACGCGGGCTTCGTGGTGGTCTGGACCAGCGACGGCTCCTTCGACACCGATTCCAGCTTCGGCAGTATCCAGGGACAGCGGTACGACTCCGGCGGCACCGCAATCGGCGACCCGTTCCAGGTCAATGCATACACCACCGGTGGGCAGGGCTCGCCCCGCGTCTCGAGCTGGACCGATGGTCGATTCGTGGCCGTTTGGAACAGTGTGAACACGATCCGAGGCAGGGTCTTCGGCTCGGACGGCGTGCCGCAATTCGAAGAGTTTGAGGTCACGGACACCTCGGGTCAAGGCAACGTGCAAGTTGGAGACGACGGGTTTCTGGTGGTCTGGGCCACCGATACGCCGCCGGGGTCGATGGGCGACTCCGGATCGACCAAGGGTCTGCTGACGAACGAAATCTACGCACAGCGATTCGACAGCACGGGCTCGATTTTGGGGTCGCCGTTCCAGGTCAACAGCGAAACGGCCGGTCAGCAGCAGGAGCCAGATCTGAGCGTAGCGCCCGACGGCAGTTTCCGCGTGGTTTGGAGCAGCGAATTCTCCGCCGGGCCGGACGGCGATCCGTTCGACAGCATCCAGACTCGCAGTCTGGCCTCCGACGGCACGCCACTGGCGAGCGACTTCCAGGTCAACTCGTACACCACCGGAGGCTCCTTCTCGCCGTCCGTGGACTTCGCCGACGACGGGAGCTTTGTCGTCGCCTTCTTCGACTACGGCGGCAGCCCGGGCGACGACACGGTCTACAGCGCGATCGTCGCCAGACGTTTCGACTCGGCGGGAGACCCCATCGGCGGAGACTTCCAGGTCAACTCGTATACCGGCGGCTACGCCTACCAGCCGAAAGTGGAGGTCGGCGCCGAAGGCGACTTCGTCGTCGTGTGGTCCGGCACGCCCCAGGGCGCGGCGGGAGTCAACGACTACGCGCCGGTCGTCGACCGTTTCGACTCGAACGGCACGCGTCTCGGCGCCGAGCTCCAGGCCAGCACATCCAACTACAGCAGCCTTAGCGGCTACGGCAACTCATTCGCCCAGCTCCCCTCCGGCGACTTCCTCGTGGTCTGGCAATCCGACGTTCCCGTGGGCGACGATGACGACGAAACCAGCATCCAGGGGCGCCTCTTCCGCACCGAGGCCGACATCGCCGTCACCAAGACCGACGGCGTCGACACGGCGACACCCGGCGGCAGCGTCACCTACACGATCGCGGTCAGTCACTCCGGCCCCGAAGCGGCCACCAACGTCTCGCTGACGGACGTGCTGCCGGCGGCACTGGACTGCACCTTCACCAGCGTCGCGTCGGGCGGCGCCACCGGCAATACCGCGGCCGGGGCGGGCGATCTCGACGAGACGCTCTTCCTGCCCACCGGCGCGTCGGTCACCTACACACTCGACTGCGACGTCGATCCGGACGCACGTGGCACGTTGGTGAACCAGGCGTTCGTCACCGCCGATCAGCTCGACTCCAACGCCGCCAACAACCAAGCCACCGACACCGACTCGCTGGAACCATCGACCGACCTGTTGCTGGTTCTCGTCGACGGCGATCGGAACGTGGGTGCGGGCGAGATCGCGACCGTGCAGGTCACCGTCACGAACGACGGACCGTCGTCGTCCTTCGGCAGCACCGTGCTCGACGTGCTGCCGGCCGAGCTGAGCTTCTCGGCGTCGTCCGACTGCACGGAAGACATGGGAGCGGTGCTTTGCTCCGTACCGGCTCTTGCACCCGGCGAGCAGGCTTCCTTGGAGTACCAAGTTCTCGTTGATATCTCAGCGCCCCTGGGAACGGAGATCTTGGTCGACGCGGTGGTGACGACATCGGACGAGGACCCAAATGCCTCGAACGACTCGGGTTC
>CBDUGP010000152.1:0-17772 GCA_965366625.1 uncultured bacterium | reverse complement strand
GCGGCGGCGGTGGCGGAACCGGCTGCACCGGATCCACCGCGGCGTGCATTGAAGGACCCACCACCCTGTGTATCGACATCGAACCCGGTGATCGGCGCTTCGAGGTCAAGGTCAGCTACGATTCGGTGCTCGGTGGTGGGCTGTCCGGAGAGGCTCAGGTCGTGCCATTGGACAGTCTCGGCATTTCCCAAGGAGGGATTTTCCACTTCTTTGGATTGTCGAATCCCGAGGTGTTGTTGAAAGTGTTGGACGGTTGCGCGGAGAACGGTCACTTCTGGGTGTTCAGCGCCGCGGGCACGACCCTCGGCATGACCATCGACGTCCGCGATACCCAGACGGGCTGCACCAAGATCTATACCAATCCAGATCTCAATAGCGCCGCGCCGATTTCCGACACCACGGCGTTTGCCACCTGCGGTTAGCAAGCTTACGGCCTTGGGAGGACTTCCGCGATTAAATGGAAGTTGTTATACTTGGCCTATTGAATGTTAAAAGATCAGGCAAAAATTCTTTTTGTCGCCAGTGGAGGCTTTATGACCCCAGTAGCCCAGGATGCTCGGACATTGCAAGCGGCTGTCTCGGGGGCAATTCGCTTCCTTGTGGACCGTCAATTGAATTCGGGCGAGTTTCAAACCTTTGTTTGCTCCGACCCCGAGCTGTCTTGTGATTGTGTCGTCGAAAGCGCCACGTTTCCCACTGCGATCGTATTGCACGGTCTCTACAAGGCTGATGACAAGGCTGTTGATCAGAAGGCCGATTCGCAAGGCACCGATCCCGATACATATCCTGCGGTGCGACGGGCGGTCCAATTCCTCCTGTCGGAGCTTGTCGACCCAGGGGTTTGGCGCTATTCGACTCGCCTCACGCCGATGCAATTCGGCCCGGACGTTGACGATACGGCGCTCATCTCTTATGTCATCCGAGGGTTCGTTCAGCGATTCGCCGAGCGCGGTTTGGGGGAGGGAATCGGCGGAGATATTTGGCCCGTGCTCGACCAGCTGGCCGCCGTCAGTCGACGAGCTATGTTGGAATATCGGGATGATGATGGACGATTTTTGACCTGGATGCGGCCGAAGGACTCACCCCATCCCAACGATGTGGACAGCATCGTCAACGCCAACGCCTTGCTCTTTTTGGGCGAGGACGACGAAACCGAGCCGGTGGTGACTTACCTGGAATCGGTGCTCGATCAGGACGAAGAAGCGGTCTCCTACGGTTATTATTTACATCCCCTAGCCCTTTACTATGCGCTGGCGCGGGCCGCCGAGGCGGGCTGTGGCAGGTTGGGCCATCGACGGCCGGACATCCTGGCGAAAGTGGCAAGGTTTCGGCAGCCGGACGGCTCCTACGGCAATGAACTTGAAACTGCTTTGGCCTTGGCGACTCGAGTCGCCCTGAGCACACGTTTTGTCGACGATTCTTGCCCGGAAGACCTTCGAGCCACGGTGGCGAATTTGTTGGCGTCCCAAGCTGCCGACGGATCATGGGCCCAACGGGCTTATTATTGTGGGCCGGCACCCCCGGCCAAAACCCGCTGCTGGTATGGATCGCCGGAGATCACGACGGCCCTCGCTTTGGAAGCCTTGGTGACCTTCCGCGAGCGTTGTGCCGCTCAGGCGTGATCGTGAGCTTGATCCTGAGCAATGGGTGTGGATCGGCCCGGTAGGTCTTGGCGGGGGCGGATTTTCGACGGGGTCTTCTGATCCCTGAGAAGTTCGTTCACGGCGGCAAGGACTTGGTCCACGGTAATGGAGCCCATGCCGTCGGCCACCACATGGCGATGGGGCGAGAATCGGAAACCCCAGCGCGCCGGCGAGGTCGCGCCGAACAGGCCCACGCCTGGAACGCGAGCGAAATCCGCGGCATGCAAAAGGCACGAATCCACGCCGACGAAGAGGTCGGCGGCCTCCACCAAGGCAAAGGCCGATTCCAGGTCGACCCTTGAGCACGGAATCACCCGGTCCGCTCCAGCGGGCACGAGGCCTCGATCGGCGTAATCCAGAATCAAAACGACGAGATCTCGATGCTCGGCGAGCAGCCGACGAAAGAGCGTTTGCCATCGTTCGGCCGGCCATTCTTTATCCGATCGAGTGGTTTCGGAATGGATCACCAACAAACGCGCCGCGCCCAGCTCGGCACGTAAGCTCCGGGCTTGCTCTCGGGCTTTCGAATCCAGGGGCCACGCGTGGGCATGATCCGTAAACCGGGCTTCGACAGCCATGTATTGGGCGAGGCGGAAGTGAAGGTCGAAGGCGTGCTCGACGCCGCGGACGTCGACGATCGTGTCGAATTCGGGGGTGTAGCCGATCGTCGGCAGCCCGCGGGCTCGGAAGGAGCGGACCAGGACGTCCAGATCGCTCGAATACCAAGAGCTGAAGGAGAGCAAGCTGTCACAGGTGTCCAGCTCTTGGAGGATCGAGTCGGGGTCGAATCGTCGGCCATCGGGGGTGTCGACCTCGAGCAACCGAGCGGCCGGCGGCAGATCTCGATAGATCAGGTTGTGAGCCCCCGAGGAGCTGATGACAAGGGCTTCGGTATCCGGGCGCACGACGACGGCCCGCACCGCGGGCAATGCCAGCATGTAGTCGCCGATGCCGTTGATGTGAAAAATCGCCGGACGTTGCCGGCTCGAACTCATGGGTCGGCTCTCAGGGCGCTATTCGGATCGACCCGTGTGGCCCGCCGTGCCGGAATCGCGCCGGCTGCCAATGACACCAACAGGAGGGCGGTCATCAACAAACCGTAGGTCCAGGGATCGGCAAAACCGATGCCGAAGATGAGGCTTTCCATCGCCTTCGACATGGCGAGCGTCAAAGGCAGGCCGATGCACAACCCGAGGACGGTCAGGCCGAGGGCTTGGCGCAGAACCATGATCAAGACCCGGCCCGAAGAGGAGCCCAAGGCCATGCGGATTCCGATCTCTTTGGTTTGCCGGGCGACGGTATAAGAAACCACCCCATAGAGCCCGCCCGCCGCCAGGATCAGGGCGATTACCGCGAAAGCAGAGAAGAGGTAGGTCAAGATTCGCCAACGCCACAAGGCCTTGTCGGTCAGGGCAGAAAGAGCCTGGACTTCGTGGGCTGCTTCGCCGGGGGCTGCCTCGTCCACGGCCCGGCGGATCGAGGGCACCCAGGCCGTGGGGTCGCCCCCAGTGCGCACGACGAAGCTGATCTGTTGGGGGACCTCACCGCGGACCGGTAGGTAGAGAGTTGGTTGACTTTCTTTGTCGAGGCCGAAGTCCAACACGTTGCCGACCACCCCGACCACTTGCAACCAGGGCTCGGAGGAGTCGGGCCCACCTCGGCGCAATTGGGCGCCGAGAGGAGGGTCTTGCGGCCAAACCTTCTGTCGGAAAGCCTCGTTGACGACCACGGCATTGCCGTGGCTCAGGTCGTCGGTACCGGCCAAGACTGGGATGCCGAGGGTGGTGAAGTAGTCGGCTCCTACTCGCTTCAGGATTGGGTGTGGGTTGCCGCGGGCTTGCTCCGGGGTTTGACCGAGCACCGAAAAGTTGGTGCTCTGCGCCGAGAAGCTCAACGGTAGGTTGCCGGCTGCCGCCGCCAATTCGATTCCGGGCAAGGCCCTGAGCTGTTCGACGATGGCATCGACACGATGTCGCCGATCGTCGGGAGAGGCTGGACGTCCGCCGAAGAGGTCGACTTCGAAGGCGAGTGTGCCCTCGGTGGCAAACCCCGGGTCTACTTGTCGCAGCTGCCAGAAGCTGCGGGTCATGAGACCGGCTCCTACCAACAACACCAGCGACAATGCGATCTCGACCACCACCAGGGCATGGCGCCCCTTGCGTCCCAAGGTGGTGGCGCGGCTGGTCTCGCGCAGCCCCTGCTCGACCCCGGCGGATGCCGCTCGATAAGCGGGTGCCAGGCCGGCGAGCAAGACCGTCGACAGGGCGGCTCCGGCGGTGGCGGCCAGCACTTTGAGGTCGAGTTCGAAGCTCAGCCAGATGGGCAGTTCCACGGGTAGGAGCGCCGGTAGCTTGGCGACACCCCAGGCGCCCACCAGTAGCCCGCCGAGCCCGCCTGCCAGCGCCAGCAGGGCCATCTCCCACATCAGCCGGCGCACGATTTGGGGTCTTTGTGCCCCAAGCGCCATGCTGATGGCGATTTCTCGGCGTCGGTCCTCGTGGCGAGCGATCAAGAGATTCGCCACGTTAACGCAAGCGATGAGCAAAATAAAACCGACCATTCCCATCAGAATCACCAGGATGGTTCGGAGTTCACCGACCCGCAATCGGCGTAGATCCAAAGCGGTCAGGAACCTTTCTTCCGGCCACGCCTCGGGATGGGTTGAGCGCAGCTTTTCGGTCCATCGAGGGAGCTCGGCCTGCACTTGTTCCAGACTTGTTCCCGGCGAGCGACGGGCGATCAGACTGAGGAAGCTCATTTGGGCAGTCGCCTGCTGTTCTTGCACCACCAGTGGTAGCCAGAGCTGAGCTCCTTGGGGTAGGTCGACGCGACCGGGGACCACTCCGACAATGGTGTGCGGGGATCCGTCGATATCTGCGCTCAGGCCGAGGATGTCTTCCCTTGCGCCGTAAACGCTTCGCCACAGGGATTCAGAAAGGACCACCTCATGCCCAGGATGGCGCGCGGAGTCCGAGGCTTCGAAGCTCCGACCCCGGCTGGGCGCGATGCCCAAGGTTTGGAAAAATTCTGGAGATACCTCGCCCGCCGAGAGACGCGACGGCACCCCGTCGACGTCCAAATTGACGTCTTTGAGATGAAAGGCCGCGACGTGTTGGAAGATGCGGTCTTGCTCGCGCAAAATCTCGACGTCGGGCCAAGAGAGGGAGCCCCTCTCGACTCCCTTTTCCGGCCACGAACTCCAAAGGGTGACCAGCTGGTCGGCGTGGTCATAGGGGAATGGGCGCAACAGAAGACCGTTGACGATGCTGAAGATGGCCGAGTTGGCGCCGATCCCCAAGGTCAAGGTGAGGACGGCGAGCAAGGAAAAAACCGGTTTGCGCAGCAGGCCACGCGCGGACAGGCGCAGATCTCGCAGCCAAATATCGAGCACGTTCAGAGTCTCCCTTGTTCGAGCAAGAATCGGACCCCTTCGGTAAAGAAGGAAGGGCGAACGGGGCGCGAATAGTGTTTTGAAATCAGATTCTCAGGCCGAATCGAGTGATGGGCGTTGGCGTGGTTCTGAAAGGCGTAGGTATCGGGTAGGGGATGCGCTGCGTGACGACCGACCAAAACAGCGAGCACGGTTTGCTCGTAGAGCCAATGTTTCTCGGAACTCTTGGAGTGTTTCTCGGAGTCGGCTCGGGCGCACAGCTCGGTGACCACTGCTTCGATCAGATCGAGATCGAAAATGTCGCGCCGGGTCGCCAGCAATCCGGCGTTGAAGGCTTCGAGCGGCCGACTCCCGAAGTGTCGGATTTGCGCGTCGTCGAGCACCACGCTGCCCTTCAA
This sequence comes from uncultured bacterium, assembly GCA_965366625.1. Classification (GTDB taxonomy): domain Bacteria; phylum Acidobacteriota; class Thermoanaerobaculia; order Multivoradales; family J023; genus JAUIJL01. The sequence continues at coordinate 12,340 of CBDUGP010000152.1, read as the reverse complement.
GCTCGAGTCGCGGTTATAGAGTGAGTGGGGGGGCGATGGGTGGTCCTGAATCCAGCCCATGAGTTCGGTCGGCGGGGCAAAGAAGAGCACGTCAGAGTCGAGGTAGAGCAGGCGGTCAGTTCGTCCATGGAACCAACTGGACAAGAGGCGCCGACCCAGAAGATGGTGTTTGAACAAGGCCCGGCACCCGGGGCGATTTCCTATCGCCTCCAGTACATCCGTTTGATCCACCGGCAATATCCGTGCTTCCGGCACCACGTCGGCCAACAGCTGAAGGTCTTCGTCGGTCAAGCTGCCGTCGTTGTAGATGATTACCGACGGGCACGAGCCTGAGAACCGGATAAAGGCTCGCAGGGCGAAGAGGTAAAACAGCAGATGCCGGTGGCAGACCAGGGAATGGACCTCGAAGTCGTCGACGCCGGTGTAGATCGGAGGTTGCACCGCGTGCCGAAGGACCGTGTCCAACCAGTGATCCTCTTCGGCGAGAGGCTCGCCTGCTGTGACCAGGTCCATGTTTTCACTCCGAGAGGGTGGTCGTTTTAGGGGTAACGGTGGCCTGAGGGAGCCCAAGGTCCAAGGTTGAGCCGGAATCCGTGCGCGCCGGCGCCGTCCACCAGCCTCGCCCCACGACTCGCCAAACGCCGAAATAGGCTTTGGCGTGACAAGGCTCGCCGGGTTTGAAGACCAACTTCACATGGCCGAGAACTCTATCGTAATAGCTGGCACCGAATACCCCGGGCTTCGGCTCCTCGAGACGGTGAAATTTGCCGCTCCAGCTCAATAGGTCTTCCGCCCGTTCTCGGTCGCACAGCCCCTGGCTGACTAGCTCGTCCATGAAAAGACGCCACCGAGGCTCTTCGGAAGGTGGGCGGTGGTCGGCGAACGAGACTTCTATTCCGAGATTGGGCAACAGGGAGTCGGCGACATCGAAGGCCAGGTGCACTCGCTCCGCTCCCAGCTCGGTGAGGAAGTCCAACCACGGTAGCAAGCGCGACTCATCACCCGGCCAGCCGACGTCGTGCAAATAGTTGAGGATCTCCGGGGCTGCCAGGCCCTTGACGCAATACCGGACAGCGCGGATGGTGCGCGACATCATCAAGCCGATGGCGAAAGGATAACCTCCGGTCGGAACCCGACTCATAAGATCTTGAAGCTGCTCCAAAATACCTGGAGCCAAGGGTACATCCAGGGCGTCGAACGCCTGTTGGACCAAGCTCTGATAGAGCTCGACGGTTACACCGCGCTCGTCGCCGGAGGGTAAGGGATGGTCGGGCAGGCCGATGTATAGACAGGGAACGGGCGACCGGCCCTCGGACCAACCCGCCCCACAGCGTCCCTGATCATCGCTCTGGTAGTCGAATTCGAGCCATGAGTCGTCGAGGTGGCGGTTGAGGGGCGAGTTCTGATCAGACCATTGGCGGCAGAAACTACTCAAACGTTGCCATTCCACACGCTCCAAGAGCGTCGGGTTGAGCTGTACCTCGGGCCGTAGACCGGCGATCAGCTCTCGAGCCCCCTGGGTCGGCCGTAGGCAGATCAGGAAGTCTGCGTATCGGGGGCCGTCTTGCAACCGCACCTCGAATCCGGCGCTGTGGCCGAGTGATGCCGGCAGCCAACGGCAGAGCCCGCGCAACGCTTCGAAGGCCTGCGGCTCGATCAGCGCATGGGAGACGCGCCCCGCCGCCGATTCGAGGATAGTTTCCATGGTGCCCGGCCAAACGCCGTAGGTCTCGGATTTCTTACCTCGGTTCATGGGGTTGGCCATCTGAGAGGCTCGCCAACCCAGCTCGGGGGGATTCAATGCGTGCGCTGCCCGCATCGCCTCATATTGGTGGAGGGCCGCCATGCATTGATAGGACGTCTGCTGAATCGAGCCGAAAACTCGGCTCGGGTCGACCATCAATGCACCAGGTGCCCACAGCCCCGTATCCGTTTGGCCCGTCAATACCTCCGAGATCGGCCCTTCCAGCTTGCGAAACCAGTCGACAGCAGTTGATAAAGGCCCGAGGATCAGCAGGGCGGAGATGGCAGCCGCGGATTCGTGGGCATCTCCCGCCGTCTCATCCAAACGCCAGAGGCATTCCCACACGACTTGATTCGCTAAGTCTCCCTGCTCGTTTTTCGGCAAACTTCGAAGCCATCGGGCCAAGTCGAGCGCAAAGAGAAAGGGGGATCGAAAATGTGCGCTTTCCAGGCCGCAATGAAGGCCGCGAGCCGTGAGAAATGCCGAGATCTGGGAACGCCAGGGCTCGACTTGCCGGCTCACCAGGGCGGCCAGCCAAAGGCGCCGTGTCAAATGCACGATGTCCACCACGGCCTCAGGGTCTCGAGGGGAAGTTTGCCCAAGGGTGTCGATCCGCCGTTTAGCCAAGCTCAGCCAAGGTCCGTCGACCCGGGCTTCGATCAGGGCCGCCAAGGCAAAATCGCTCGTATCGTCGTCGAGCCGGGGCTCCAGCGTGGAAATGGGCCATCCGAAAGATGTGGAGCTGTCGGAGCGAAAGCTATGGGTCAGAAAGTCGACCATGCTCTGGCGCAGATCTACTTCACCGTGTGCTTCTTGACCGTGTGTCTCTCGGCCGTGTGCCTCTCGACCGTGTGCCTCTCGACCGTGCGCTTCGACGGCAGCGGCCAAGCAGGCGGCGGCGACCCAGGGCGAGTAGACGGTTTGGATCTCCGTATCCGCGGCGATCAGCTCGGGGGTTGGCGCCCGTCGAAGAGCCTTTTCCGCACGGGCCAAAGCTTCTGTGATGTTTTCGGACGATGGATCCAAGCGGGTCATGGGAATCTCCTGGGTCGAATCGGTGGCGCTCGTTGCGGCCTGTTTTGGGGGGTTAAGCCTCCATCCAACAGGCAAAAGAAGAGTCGCAACCGACGGCAATCGCCGAGCGGGTGTCGGATCGGGCGACCGGTCCAGCGTTGCAGAAGGTGAAGCGGTGGGGCGTTTCGAGGCAAACCACAGGTCTTGGCCAACGACCGAAAAAATTGCGGGAGGTTTCGCTTCGACTGACCAAGCGGCGCAGCTCGTATCGGCCGCGGCCCAAATCACGCCATTTAGTGACTAGAGCAATACCCAAAGTGGGTCCGTAAATGGCCAAACCGGCGCCTAAAGCAGCCAGCCGCGAAGCGCTGGGGGCGGCGGTGGCGAGGTCCGCCAGTCGGCTCTGGGCAAGCGCCAAGGATTTCGCGCAGGTTAAGCTGCACGGGAAGTGGAAGATCGGTGACCCAATCCCATAAAGAGGCTGCAGGGCCGGGTTGAGCAGGGAAGGAAACGGTCCGAGGCTGCTGACCGAGCAGGCGGTTCGGTCGTGACCTTTGCTTCGACCCGCCACGTAGGCCTGGATGCAGCATTCTGGATAGCCGAGAAGTCGTCCGAAGAGTTCGTCGTTGCGCCGCTGCTCGACCTGCATTGCTCCCTCGGCCAGCTCCTCGTCCAACGCGAAATAGAGAAACGCCCAGGCGGAACTCGGCTCGGCATCGGTGAGCAGCTTTCCGGCGTGCTCGGTACCCTCGACCTGCTGCTCGGCGGATTGGCAGAAAGTTTCTCCGGCGCAGGCGGCTAGACCGAGATCCTTGATCGCGAGCAAGGCTTGGCTCAGCTTGGCGGGGCGGACCATCAGGCGACCGGCCGCCCGCTGTCGATCGAATACGCTGCGGCATGCGAGGTAGCCGGAGACATCGATGACTTCAACGACCCGACGCCATTTTGGGGTCGATGAGGAGGCGAGCTCCTCCCTCACCGTTCGTAAGAACGAGGAAGGAGGAGTCGCCCAAAGGAGGCTCTGGTTATCAGACCCAGCCGTCATTATCCGAGTGGCTGGTGTGCGGAACGTCCTGATCCGGAACCTGTTGCGTATCGGTGTTGCCGACCGCGTTGGACAGGCCGCCACCGACGAACGTCTTCAGCTGACCACGCAAGTTGTCCAATTGTTGGCCGCTGAGGTCGCCCAAGTTCGAGCTGTTGTTTGCCATTTTCGATCTCCTTATAGAATGGCACGTACAAAGGGGTGTCGAGACATCTCGACGCTTCAGGGTGGGTGCCGGTCTCATCGCCCGCCGCCGAGCTTGCACGCCTAACGGTGAGCAACGGGGCCGGTGTCCACCCAACTTCTAAAATTCCAACTTCTAAAATCATCAATCACGCTGAATACGGCACCTCGCAGGCTTCTGGAGCCAATTGCCAATCGGCGTGGTACCACGGTAAGAGCCCAAAGACCGGATCCTCGCGGTCCAACCGGATTCTGACCGTGCGCGTATCGTGAGTTTGGGGGCCTTGATCGTAGGCTTCGACCTCGGCACGGCACCACATCGGCTCCAAGGAGCCGAAGTTGAAGGAGCCGCGGTGACCAATGCGCAGCTCGAGTTCAGCCAGACGGGGTAGGGAGCCTCGGCCTCGCTCGACCAAGGCGTAGACGCTACCGTCGGCAGGGTCCAGGTGGTACACCAAGAGCGGTACGTGGCTTTGACCCCCTCGGGGCCGGAGGTAGGTTCCGTGACTCTGGAAGCTGCCGGTGGCGGAGTCGGCGCCCTCGGGGGACAGCCGCGCCTCCAGCTGCATGCGGGTCGAGGATCTGAGGGGGTAGTCGCAGGAGCGACACATCTCGCGATCCTCGCGCAAGGTTCCGCCAATCGCGGAGCGCCGGACGGCGACCCAATCCGGTTGATTCCACAGCTCCTTGATCGACATCTCGTGCAGGTTGCCGAAGCGGTCGTCATGCTGCCAGTCGTTGCAGCACATGATCACGCCGCCGTCGGCGAGCACCGTCAATGTGTCGACCGGGTAGTGGCAATGCCCGTACGAGGTTTCGACCGCCGTCATCGGCGCTTCCACCGCCAGGGTGTCGACCCGCGCAAAGATGGGCACGAAGCGGACGGCGTAACCCAGACCTCCCCAAAAATCCTGGAACCGGGTCGCTTCCTGAACAGAATGGTCGTCGACCACGAACGAAAGGCGAACCCGATCCCGCTGTCCCTGCCAGTCGGTGAGTAGCCGGTGAATCTTCTGCCAGAGATCTTTGCCATGAATCCGGTGATAGCGCTCGCGGTCGGTGGCATTGACCGAGATGGTGAGGTAAAAGCGATCGTAGGCCAGAAGCCGGTCCAAGAGTTCTTTGCTCAGCACACTGCCGTTCGAAACCGTCGACACGGAAGCGATGGAGTCTTCCGCACGGTGCGCGGCATCCAGCATGTCGACGAAGCGTTTGTCGAGCAAGGGTTCATTTTGCAGCATCAAGCACAGCTTGATCCGGGCCCCTTCCTGCCGAACCTCCGCCAGCAGGCGGTGGAAGAGTTCGGTGGGTAGCTCAACTTTTGCTTGCGGCGCCGCCAGGGTCGGATAGGGGCACATCGGGCAGGAGTAGTTGCACCGATTGATGGTCTGGAGTTGGATCTTGCTGGGAAAGGAGAAGAGCGGATCCGGCGCGTTTGATGTGGCTACAGACGAACGAGCATCGAGAGGTCCGGTCACCGGATCAACCTCCCGCGGCTGCAGCGTCGATCTCGGCCGCCGTCGCCACCAGTCGATCGTCCATGCCCGGCAACATGCGGAAGAGCGGTATCGGGTCCTCTTCGAGACGGGCGAATAACCAATCGAGCAACGCGAGGGTCTGAATGCATTCTTCCGACTCGTGGGGCACGGGGGCGGCGTTACCGGTGCGCGCGTAGTCGAGCACGGGCAACACGCCACAATACGGATTGAAGGCACATTCCCGACAGGTGGAATCCCGGTCGCGGAGCGACAGATTCATGGACTTGAACGTTTCCCGGCGTCGGATCAGGTCGTCGTAGCTGTGGTCGAGGACATTGCCGAGCCCGAATTCCTGGCGCAAGGAGCGGGCCTCGTCGGACGGCAAGATATGGCCATCATAGTCGTAGGTGATCGCGCTGCCGAAATCGCCTACCGGATTGCGCCAATCCACGAAGCCGCAGTCGAATTTGCCGATGATTTTCGACAACAGGACTCGAACCATACGCTCGGAATAGCTCGCGCCGAGCTGATTGTTCTTTTCGACCAAATAATCCAAGGCTTCGATGTAATATTTCAAGAATTCCCGGATGTCGAAACGGAGGTCTTTTTTAACCGTGTTGCCCAGATATTTGAGCTTCAGAATGGCGACGCCTTGAAAACCTTGCTCATGGTAGAAGTCGATCATCGGAATCAGGTCTTTGGCGTTGTCGCCACCGATCACGCATAGGGGTGAGGTGCTGAGCACATCCGGAAATCTTTCCTGAATCTCACGAATTCTTTTCATTACCCGATCAAACGAGCCGGTGCCCGAGCGAGTTTGTCTGAACAGGTCGTGCAGCTCCCGTGGACCGTTCAGCGAGTAGGAAACGTTGATGCCGTGGTCGCGGCAAAACTCGATTTGTTCGTCTTTGACCAACATCAGGTTGGAGACGACACAGAAATCGATGCGTTTGTCGATTTCGGCCGCCCGGCGTTTGGCCTCGGTGACGAAATATTTCATGCCTTCGAAGTTGAGGAAGGGTTCACCGCCCTGGAATTCGAAGTTGATGAACGGGCTCGGCGAGGACAGAGCGAATTCGATGACCGCGTCGGCGACTTCCGGTTTCATGTCGAATGCATCGGCTGAGGAGCCGATGTGCTCGGGGTTCATGTGGCAATAGGTGCAATTGAGGTTACACCGTTTGGTCAACACCACGATGTGCAGGGCAGGGCCTCGATAAGTCAAGGTATGCCAGGTCTTGAGAGCATCGAGGGTGTCGTGAGCGTTGGTCTTGGTGAGAATGTGACCTGTGCGCTCGAGCCGTTCGTAAAGCTCGTCTTCCATAAAGATTTCATCGAGCTGGCGATTCTGCTCGGGGGTCAGAATCTGGGTCGTGCCGTGGCGCGATAAGCGGAGATGACGGCCCGGGGCGATTTCCTTGGACGGGAAGTAGTTGGGCAACCATTGGTCGCGATATTTAAAACCCTCGGTTCTCATTGGACGAACTCCATGGATGGTCGGTCTGGGTGGTTGAAAGTATGGGGCGAGGTGAACGCGGCGATTTCGTCGAGCGCCCAGAAACGAGGGGCCGCATTGAGAAGATCCGACCGCGCCTCGAAGGTCGCCACGTGGCGCTGCAAAAACGCTTCGACCTCGGTCAAGCCACCTTTGGGCAAGGTGTCGACCAACCGGCGATGCTGGCCGGCCAGCTGCTCACCGATTTCTGCCATCAGCACGCGTCCCCGCGCACCGGCGACATCGAATTCCATCAGGGTGCGGTAAGCGAAGAGGTTCTTGCCGTGGCTCTTGGCGAAGTACCTCAGACCTCGGTCGCTGCGGGTGACGAGTTCCGCTTCGAGCAAACGCAGCCGTAGCTCGTTGACCGCAACGAAAGCGTGCAACCCGAGCAATAACCCTCGCAAGGGACGGGGATCGGAACGGAACGGCGAGATGTATGCTTTCTCGCTGCTCGTTAAACAAGCGAAATCCGCTGGGCCGAAGGCCGCATAGAACCGCTCGTGTTGAAGCTCGTGAACCAGATCTTCGGCGTGCAGGGCAGGGTCCTCGACCCGGCTGAGGAAAATGGGCGTGGCCGGCCCGTAGCTGCACGACAAATGGGTTTTTGAGCCGTGGTCGCCCGGTAGCTCGACAAAGGCGGGCACGACCTTGGGCAGCTGCTCGACCACTTCGGGCCAGACTTGGCTCAACAAGGCGTGAGCGCCGGTCAAAGATTGGCCGAGGCTCAGGAGGCCCGACGATTCGGCAGCTGAGCTTTGTGGCACTCCAGGGTGGCCGAACCTCTCGGGGTGGGAGAAGATCGGCAAGCGCCAAGGCCCCGAGTCGTCAGCTTGGACTCGGCGGATCGATCCGCAATCCTCGGAGTCGATCTCGTAGCGGCGGCCGCTGACGTCTACCGCGACACCAGACTCTGAGAGGTGCCAGGTCACTGAGCTTTCAGGGGTGGTTTCAGGGGCAGCGGCTGGGCCATCTACCTCGAAGGCCTCTACCCTAAGGACCTGCCCGGCGATCAGGTCGAGCACTTGCGCAGATGTCTCGATCCTCAGGTTGGGACCGCATCCCTGCCGGATGACCAGGCCGAGAAAGAGGCCGGCCAAGGAATCGGCGACCCGGCGACCTTGGGGGCTGTCGCCCAGCTCCTCGCGGCGGGCCAAGAGGAAGGTGGTGGACCAATGGCGCGCGACGGCTGCGGCCGACTCGGGTGACCCGTGGCCGAGCGCAGCCAGACGCTCAAAGAATCTCACCGTATCCCGGTGCGCGCCGTCGGTCCGATCCGAGTCGGGGCCGACGGTTTTTTCCAGGCGGGATTGAAGGCGAGCCCCGAGGATTTGCTGAATCCGCAGCTGCAGAGCTTTGTCGCTCTCGGGGTCGGATGCCCGGCAGTAGAGGCTCTCGCAAAAAGGCCTCATCGATGGCTCCAATCAACCAACAATACGGATTCCCTGGACAGGCCCGCCAGAATCCCAAAGATCCCGGGCCGGGCGTCGTCGTCCGGAATCTGTAGGTCGGAGCCGACATTTTCGGCCAGCTCGGCAAAAGTGCGGCCGTCGCATAGACCCAGGACGTGGTTTTCGATCTGTGACAGTTGGCGATGCTTCAGACCATCTACGGTGGCGTAACACAGCAGGCCCGCCACGTCCTCGTTCGGTGGCTCGCCGGTGTAGAGTTCGATCTGGTCCCGTTCGAGGTGCAGATGGTGGCAGCCTAACAACGGACGTCGTTGGTCGATTGTGGTTTCCAGCTCCTGAATATGCTCTTCCACCAGGCGTTTCGCCAGTGGTGCCGGGTAGCTGGCGAGGCCGCTTAGACGTAGACCGAGGCGCCGGAGTTGGAAAAGGTGACGGTCGATCCACAGGCACATCCGGAGATCCTGGCGGAATTCCGAAGTCGACTTTTTCGAAGCTGCTTTTTCCACAGCTGATCTTTTTGAAGACCTGTTGGCGGAAAGCCTGCTTTGATTTTCGAGAATCGCTTCAACGACCGCAAAGAAGCTCAAGTCCAAGTCGTCCGGATCGTCCGGCGGGTCGGGGATATGGGAAGACATGGCCGCTGCCGTATCCCATAACTGATGACGGTTCAGGTAGCGGAGTGTAGTAGGCGCCAACTGGCTAAAAGGACTTTTATTGAGCTTGGGCTCGCAGCGCTGCAACAAGGCGCTCAGGTCGGCGATCGAGCTTCGAGCCAAATCTTTCAGCGGCGCCAGGGCGGACAACCAGTCTCGCAAGTTATCGCCTGGCCAGTAGCACCGTTTTGTTGGCCAGCGCGGATGGTAACCGGTGAACATGGCGGCTAGCGGCGCCTGAGGCCGGTCGAGGCCGTTGCGTGGAGCGAATCGCAGGCTGGGAGTGACCGGCAGTGAAGTGATCAGCTCGTGGTTCTCGAATCGCAGACGAACTGGCGGTCGGTGGGCCAGAAGCTTGTCGGTGCCGAGCCGTTCGGAAGCGGTCGAGAACCAATCGACCAAGTCCTTGGGGTACCGCTCGAGCGTCTCGGTTCTCGGCCGTTCCGACAAGGACAGTGACCCACCACAAGTCGCAACCCGCTTCGGGTTCAGCCATTCGCAGAGGCGAACCGCTTCGATCGCGTCCATCTGGTTCCAAAAACCTTGAAATTGGAGGGCTGCACCGGTCGGCAAATAGGCCAGATCTAATTTTCCGCGGAACGGCTTCAACGCGCGTCGGGTTTCCGGGGCGTCCTTGATATCCACCGCGTCGAGCATCAGTAGATCCGGCGTCTCGATGATGAAGCAGCATTGCTCTTCTCCTTCGAGCGACTCCCGGGCCGGCAAGATGTGGATGGTAATTCCCCCCCCCACTTCGATGGATTGGCCATCGCGGAAGGCGTGAATGTCATGGAAGCCCAAGGCCGGCAGGAGAATCTGGGGATTCTCGTCATCTACGCAAGAGCAAGTGGCGGCTTCTTCGTCGAAGAAGTAAATCGGCGTGGCCGAATCGAGCCCCAACAGACTGGGCGGGTGTAGATGATCATTGTGCCCGTGGGAGATAAAGACCGCGTCGAATCCGCGATCATCATCGTAGTACCAACGGGGATGGGTGGCTCTCCGAAATTCCAAGTCCTGGCGCACGATGATGGGGTCGACCAGGACCCTCACGCCGTTGCGGGATACCTCAAAAGAAGTATGTCCGAGATGTTCTACCCACGTGCCATCAGAACTACGCAATTTAGTTGCTCCATAATACCTTAGGCATTGGCCGCCTCAGGCGACGAAGATCTACAGGGACAACGCTCTTTCATGCCTCCCCTACAAGATTCAGGAAACAAAAATGTTAATCATTCCGGACGATTAATGTCCTGAATTCAGTCTTTAGGATCTAGTTTCCTAAAAGTCTAAAGCCTAAATTGACTTCTGTCAATGTTCTAATTAACAGGGTTTATAGAGCAAAAGGTTGCGAAGAGATAAATGTTTTAGTCAGAGTATCTGCGTGGAGTATTTGTACTATAATACCAGATAGAGAACTCGAATAGATCCAACCGAGGGCAGAAGACCGGCGCCCCACTAACCCGTGTGGAAAAACCATGAGCCACCAGGAATCATTCAACCTATTCCGGCGTTTCTCTGCATACCTTAGGCCCCAGCTGAAGCTTTCCACCGGGCTCTTGCTGCTAATGTTGCTGGAGATCCCGGTCGGGATGCTTACGCCCTATTTGATTCAGCGTTTGGTAGACGATGCGGTCGAACGCCAAACAGTCGATGATTTGCTGATGTGGGCGGGATTGTTGTTGGGCCTGACCGTGATCGCGGTGTTGATTCGGGTGCTCGGCGGCTTTTGGAACATCCTCATCTCGACTCGGATCGTTCCCCGACTCAGGTTGCGGCTTTTTCGGCATGTCCAGCGATTGCCGTTGCGTTTCTTCAGCGGCGCCGAAACGGGATACCTCATGTCGCGTCAGCTCGATGATGTGGGGCAGCTGGGAGGGGTAATGCCGAGCACCTTGGCCGCCGCCATCGTCAACAGCCTGAAGGCGGTCGTCTTCGCGGGCCTGCTGTTTTGGCTGGAATGGCATTTGGCACTTTGCGCCCTGATCTTCGCTTTATTCATTTTTACCTTTCAATTCCTTATTTCTGGCACTTTGCGTCGCAAGAGCCGCATCTCGAGGGAAAAATGGTCGAAGGTGAGCGAGTCGCTGCACCAAGGGATTTCCGGGCACTATCTGATCCAAAGCTCGGCCTCCGAGGGTCGTGAGACGTTGCGATTCGCCGGCGTCCTTCATGATTGCGTGCGTGCTGATGTGGATCGTCAGACTTATCATCTGATGACCGGTGAAGCGTTTCGGATGGTGAGTGCTTTCGTCCCGCCGTTGTTGGCGGCCGGCGGCACGTATCTCATCGTTACCAGCTCGTTCACGGTCGGCAAGCTGTTCGCGTTTTTCATGTACTTACAGCAAATGGTCGGGGCAGTGACCGCCGTGGCCGGAACCAATCCTGCTCTCCAGACGGCTTTTGCCTCCCTCGAGCGAATTTTTCAGCTGCTGGATACGGATGTGGAACTCGACAGCCCGACCCAAGGTCAGCGGCTGAGCAAGGAAAACGCGGGCATCGAGATCGAGCGTGTCAGCTTCGGGTACCAGGATGATCAAACCGTGCTGCACGATATCGATGTCCGCATTCCGCCTCGCAGCATGGTCGCCCTGGTCGGACCTTCGGGGGCCGGCAAAACGACCCTCTCCCACTTGCTCTCCCGTTTCTACGACCCGGACGAAGGGGCGATTCGGATCGCCGGGGTGGATCTTCGAGAGTACTCTTTGAAATCCCTGCGCAGCCGCATCGGCATCGTTCCTCAGGACGTTTTTCTCTTCGATCGGACGGTGGCTGAAAATCTGTCCGTAGGTTCGGTCCGCGCCTCGCGGCAGCGCATCGAAGCCGCCGCCCGAGCTGCCAACGCCCTCGAGTTCATCGAGGACTTACCCCAGGGGTTCGATACCTTGATCGGTGAGCGTGGAGTCCGACTTTCCGGGGGGCAGCGGCAGCGTCTGGCGATCGCCAGGGAGCTGTTGCGAGATCCGACGGTGATTATTCTCGACGAAGCCACGTCGGCCTTGGATTCCCACTCCGAAGCTCTGGTCCAAGCCGCGTTGGACACCCTTTTGGAAGGTCGCACCTCGGTGGTTATCGCCCATCGTTTATCGACCGTGATTCGAGCCGATCTGATTCTTGTGCTCGACCAGGGGCGGATCGTCGAGCAAGGGACGCATCGGCAGCTCCTAGCCCGAAAGGAATTGTATTCGCAGCTGTACGAGACCCAATTTTCGGAGCCCGAGGAAACCCGAGCCGAGCTGGCCGCCCCTGCAGCGGGCGGCTAGTCTAGACCCAACAGAAGCGCATAGCTCCTGAAGAAATTCGGCCAAAATAGAAGAAA
>CBDUGP010000151.1:0-18804 GCA_965366625.1 uncultured bacterium | reverse complement strand
GATTACTGGGAACAGCGGGTTGCGTGATTGGTACCCATTTCTGTGACGCAGGCCCATTTCTGCTTTACATTTTAGCTTTTCGACTGCGGCAGACTGTAGCCCGTCCGTAACCTTTGAAAAGGAGAGGTTCAACATTCGGCTCCGGCGGGAAGGCCGTCACGGAGTTTCGTCTTCTAGGTTTAAACCCATGCCAAAAATTTCGCGAGCTCACTTACAATTTTGTCTACTTTCATCTCAGTGAGTCGAGTTCACAAGTTCGTGCCCTTGTTCAGGCCACAATTCCGATCGTCCCCCCGATCAAGTAGGCAACCCCCCAAGGATCGCCAACACGCTCATTATGAGCGCAGCTTCGCCGTCCTTGAGCCCTTTTCAAAAGTGACCCACCGATTATGCCCAGCTGGGCATAACACCGGTACTTGTGAGAACTTACCCACCCCCCTCGGTTTCACTGCCTCTCGGAATTGAACCTTCCCAGAACTATCCATGGGAAACACCGGCGGCGATCTGCAATACCAGCCGCCAGAGGTCGCGGCTTCGGCGAGTCTGAGTCGGAAACGCGCTCGGTAGATCACCCGACCGGTCGGTGACCGGGACCGCGCTTTAGATCCGAGGGCTATCGATTTATGATCGGAGACCCAAAGAACCCAAAGCAAGGAATCCGGGGCCCCATGACCCATCGAGCTATCCAGAATGAGGAAACCACCCGACGACCGCTCGGTGATGAGCTGTCGGCCGAGGATTCGACAGTTTTCCTACTGACCGTGCTTTCCCATCCGGAGCCCCGCCGGGTCGGCGATCGGGCCGCCTTGACCGGGCTTGGTCCACAACGCCAGGGCACGGCCAAGCTGGGTCGTCACCACCCGCGTTTTTCTCCCCCCGGATCGCCCTGGAATGACCGTCCCCTCGACGACCCCTACCTCAGTCGAAAGCCCTGGCAGATCACTTCGACCGAGCATGGACTGGAGCTGGTCCGCGGCCAAAGCTCCACGGTGCTGCTGCTCGACGGCGAGACCGTCGACGAAGTCGCCTTTGTGTCCAACGGGCGTTTGGAGCTGGGCGTCACCCTCGAGCTGGCCGGCCGTATCGCCCTGCTGTTGCACCGCATGCCGCAATCCTACTTTTCGGCATCGGAATCCGAATCTCCAGATCAGAAGATGGTCGGAGCCTCCGCGGGCCTCATGAAAGCGCGGAGCGCCGTCGGCCGGGTGGCAGATCTCGACGTGCCGGTGCTGATCCGCGGTGAGTCCGGCACCGGCAAAGAGCTGGTGGCGCAGGCGCTCCATCGTCAAAGCCGTCGCGCGGCCAAACCTTTCGTCGCCGTGGACCTGGGTGTTCTGTCGCCGGCTCTGGCTGCGGCTGAGCTCTTCGGTCACGCCAAGGGCGCGTTTACTGGCGCCGAGAAAGCCCGTGAAGGGTTCTTTCGGGCCGCCGAGGGAGGCACCCTCTTCCTCGACGAAATTGGCGAAGCCACCCCGGAAGTGCAGGCCATGTTGTTGCGGGTGCTGGAGACCCGCCAGGTGGTGCCCGTGGGCTCTCACCGGCCGATTTCCCTGGACGTCCGGCTGATCGCGGCCACGGACTCCGATTTGGTGGCCCGTTCCCGGCGTGGTGATTTCAAGGAACCGCTGCTTCACCGCTTGGCTGCCTACGTGGTGGAGCTGCCGCCTTTACGCGAACGAAAAGAAGATATCGGCCGCTTATTTGTGCACTTGGCCCGCCCGGTGCTGCGGGAGCTGGGCGAAGAATACCGCTTGAATTTGCCCGCCACCGACGGACGCCCTTGGTTGCCACCGAGCCTGATCGCGCATCTGGCGCGGGAGAGCTGGACGGGCAATGTCCGTCAGTTGGCCAATGTGGTCCGCCAGCTGGTGATCGACAGCCGGGAAGAGGGCCGGCTTCGCGACGATCCCCCGCTGCTTGCTCAGCTCAATCTGTCCGCTCCCTCCGAGGATTCCGTAGAACTGGAGGATCGGCCGACGTCCGAGACCGCTTCGGAAGAGCCCTGCCCTCCTGATCCGTCCGGGAGCTTCGACGATCCGGCTCCAACAGAGCCTTCAGACGAGCGCGGCTATCGGCGTCCGTCCCAGCTCAACGACGCCCAAGTTGAGGAGGCCATGGCCGCGTGCGATTTTGAGCCGGCGGCCGCCGCCCGACACCTCGGCATCGGTCGCCCTTCCCTCTACAAGCTGGTGCGTCGACATCCGACCCTCCGCTTGGCCTCGGATATTCCAAAGCAAGAGCTCCAATCCACGCTCGCCTCGGTCGACGGACACGTGGCCGATGCAGCGTTGCGTCTTAGTGTGTCGAAACGGGCTCTCGAGCGGCGGCTGACGGAGCTCGGTCTCAATCAGAGGGAAAAGCCATGAACCTGGAAGATCAAAGCACTGTTGATCAATCCGTGCTGCCCGAGGAATCCCGGACCCTCAAAGCCGGGGTTGGCGAGCACCAAGGGGAAACCAGATCTGAGCCGGAACAGCTCGATCGATTCGAGCTGGAACGTCTTTTGGGTCAAGGGGGCATGGGGCAAGTCTGGGAGGCCTGGGATCCTCAGCTCGAACGACGGGTCGCGATCAAACGTCTGCTGCGGGCCGATCCCGCCGCTAGGCGACGCTTCGTGCGCGAGGGTCGATTGCAGGCCACCCTCGCCCACCCCGGGATTTGCCCGGTTTTCGAGGTCGGCCACGATGCCGGCGAGCCCTATTTGGTGATGCCTCGCCTCGACGGTGTCCGGTTGGACGAAGCGGCGGAGGGAGAACCCCTCGAATACAAGCTCGACCTCATGCGCAAGGTGGCCGAGGCGGTCCACGCCGCCCATCAACAAGGGTTGATCCACCGGGACCTCAAACCCGCCAACATCCTGGTAGAGCAGCCGGCCGACGCACCGCCCCGTCCAGTGGTGCTCGATTTCGGCATCGCCCGTCCCGTCGGTGGCGAGATGCTCACCGCTCCCGGTGAGGTGGTGGGGACCCCGGCCTACATGGCGCCGGAGCAAGTGGAAGGCGTCAGCGTCTTGCTCGACCGCCGCACCGACATCTACGCCCTCGGCGCCACCCTCTACCGTCTTCTCTCCGGACACCCGCCCTATTCCGGCAAGGGCACACCGCTGCTGGTCAGCATCGTGCACGAGGAACCGGAACGGTTGCCGTCGGGAGAAATTCCCGCCGAGGTGGAGGCGATCGTTTTCAAATGCCTGGAAAAGGACAAAAACCGTCGCTACGACTCCGCCCGGGCTCTTGCCGAAGATCTAGAGCGCTACCTAGCGGGCGAGCCCGTGCACGCGCGACCCGTGACCCGTCTGATCCGATTCGGAAAATGGATGCGACGTCATCGAGTGGCCGTGAGGGTCACGTCGGCGGCGGCCATGCTGGCGGTCGCCGGTTTGGCGTGGGGTGGATGGTCTGCTTGGCGGTCCGGGGAGCGTCAAGAAGCGGCCCGTCGATTTGGGGCGCAGGTGGAAGAAATCGAAGCCCTCGCCCGATACTCTCACCTCGTGCCCTTGCATGACGTGCGCCAGGATCACAAGCTTTTGCGGGCTCGTCTGGACGCTATCCGTCCTAGCCTAGACGATCGGGATCCAGTGATTCGCGCCTTGGCCTCCCACGCCATGGGTCGTGGACATTTAGCGTTGGATGAGCTCGAAGAGGCCCAGGAGTATTTGGAAACGGCCTATGAGCTGGATCCGGAGAGGTCAGAGATCGCCGCGGATTTGGGTCGGAATCTGTCGGAAATTTATCGGGATCGGTTAGTCCATTTCGAGCGCTTCGGCGAACAAGACAAGCGCGAGAATCTCGGGAAACAGTTGGCACGCCAACTCGAAAGAAAGTTCAAAGAAACTAGCGACAACGAAAGAGAAGCACGCTTCTCCCTGGGATCTCCGGCTCTCGACCTGCTTCGTGGTGCTCGGTCGCGAGGAGCTGACGACCAAACTCAGCTCGACGCCCTCGTACTCTTTCACGATGGCCATCCCGAAAAGGCGCTCAAGCTTCTGACAGACGCACCACCCGCACCCTCTTGGACGTATGAGCGATGGCGCCTCGAGGGAGACATTCGCCGTAGCTGGGCCGTCAGCCTTCACCGCAAAAGCCAAGCGGAAGAGGCCATTGCTGCCAGACATCAACTCGAAGCTGCCCGAAGAGCATATGGACGTGGCCTGTCCGTAGCTCCAAGCCATACCGGTCTCCTCATCGACGACGCTCAGGCAGCTGGTCTACTCGTGCGCTTAGGTTTGGTATCACTTGAGGAAGGTGAGCTCCTGATTGAAAAAGCCCGACATCGCATGGAAAACGCCAGACTCGTCAATCCCGAGAGTCCGGAAATTGCCTTGTGGGCGATACGGCTTGAATTGGTGGCGACCCATCATGCGGTTGAGCGGAATCAGGATCCGACTCCATACCTCAAAACCGCATTGAAACTGAGCAGGGAGCCTCAGGTTATCCGCAAGAACTCCTCCTATCTCTGGTTCGAGCTGGGCAGAGTCCACGAGCAATTGGGCCGGCAACAGCGCAAAAGGGGCGAAGACCCTACTGACCAGTACCAATTAGCCGCGAGGGCTTTCGAAAAAGTTTCGCTCGCAAATCGAGACTATGCTTACTTTACGTCTCTGGGCATTCTGAGAATGGCCATCGCCGGCCACCAAGCTGACCAGGGGATACCCGCCGAAGAGGCTTTCAATTCAGCGATCGATGCCTACCGCTCTGCTGCAGAGTTACATTCCAAGCCGTTTGCCTCGCTACATAATCTAGGGGTAGCTCTCTTTAATTCTGCCAACCTTGACTCACGCAACCGCCGAGCTTTGCTCAAGCGAGCTTCCGAGACTTTCGAGCAAACCCACCGTCTAAGACCTAAGAATATGGAACCGTTTTACTACATGGGACTTACCCGCCAACGCTTAGCTCAAGAAGCTACCCAAGACTGGCGTCTTGTGGATCGTACCTTGATTGAGCGTGCAACGACTGATCTCCGAAGGGCCGTCGAGCTCGCTCCAGACCGCTTCGAACCCTGGATCGGCCTGGCAGGCTTGCTTCGGCTGAGGGCCTTCGATGCTTTCAACCGTGGACTCGACGTTGTATCTATTCTGACTGAGGCTCGCAGAGCCCATGCTCGGGCCCTGGAGCTGGCTCCGGAGCACCCAGTAGCACTACTCAATGCCGGGCAGGTAGAAATATTGGCCGGGAAGCTGGCTCTAAGGCAGGGGGAGGATCCGACAACACCTGCCGCGGAGTCAGAAGCCCTTTGCCGGCGCTCGCTAAATACTCTCCATCGCGCCAACGCGTTGCAGTGCGTGGGCGATGGGCTGAGCCTCCGAGCTGAGCACCATTTGAATCAGGAGGTGACTCAAGCTGCCCGCTACATCAAGGACGGAGCGCAGCTGTTCAAAGATGCTCTGAGCGACGACCCCGAACACCTTGAGACCCTTCAATCCTACAGTCGTCTCCTCACCCTAGAAGCTCGCAGGCTCCGGCTAGAAGGTAAGAGCCCGGAAGCGGCTCTCGACCAAGCCGCAGACTTGATCACCCGAGCGTTCGCCCTCGACGAGCAAGAGCTCGCTTCGTCTCTGGCCCAGGTCCATTTGCACTTGGAAGCAGCCCTATGGCTCCAAGCATCTTACCGAGACGCCAAGAAGCCAATCACGGCAGGCAAGCGTTGCGTCACTGAAATCCTAGTGAGAGTACCTAGATCGCCCGAAGCCTTACACTTGGATCGCCGTTTCGCCGAGATAGACGATAGGGCGTCAAGCAACCCCATCTGAGCCATCACCTCCGTCTGGCTCAACGACAATCTCCACATATTCATTTAGCTTCAACTTCTCACTTGCTTCGCTCACGTAGGCTTTGTCCTTAATATAAATGGGATAGTCAGTTGCCGGCAGACTCGGATCTTTCACTGAAACGGTCATGAGTTGCAGCCGGTTGTTCTTCACCTGAGATCGTATGTTGAGCTGATACTGATAATCTGCAACTTTCCGCACTCTCTCCCTACCACCTTGGCCGGTGTTGATAACCACATTTTGAATACTGCTTTTGATACCTGAAAAATCCAGCACTATCGTCCTCGGATTCCGCGTCGAATCCACAACAACTCTTTTATTCGTTAAGTCTATATTTCGGAAATAGAAATCACTGTCCGAAAGTGCGGCGAGGGATCCTTGATGCGTGGTGGATTTTTCCATGACTACTACTCCTCGGTTTCGTAAAAGGGAGCCACCCTCGATGGGCTGAGCAATGTCCTAACAACCCATCATAGATCTGCGTGGCCCTTCATTCAGATTTCATGTCGCTCTTCACAGCGACACTCTCAGGCTCAATATACAGACCACAAGCAAGGACCATGCCAAGCGGTAGTATAGTTTCAGCTCATCTCGCCACTCACCTTGCTTGCTCCGTCAAGCCAAAGCCCCGCCCCCAAAACTCTGAGATCCAAGGTGTTTCCCAACACGTTATTGCATGAACCAACTTTCGAAAATCAGCTGCTTGAGCTGGGCTCAAACGCCCCCTCAGCTCGTCCGGGCATAGTCCGGACGTCATCTTCAAGTCCGGGCGAGTCAGCTCGTCCTACCGAATTCTCGATCTTGGCTCAAAATCGTGCCAGACCTCAAGGGGCCTTAGAGTCCGTAGGTTTGATCACATCCAGCCCTAACGCCTTCATCCGCCGCTTCAACCCAAGCACAGACACCTCCAGCTCGTAAGCAGCAACATCCAGGTCACCGTCCGCTTCCGCGACGGCGGCCTGGATTTCATCTCGGTCGAGTTCGTGGGCGGTGCGGACGGACGAGCTGGCTTCCATCAAGCGATAGAGGTTCGGTCGCGACACCCGGAGGGCGTCGGCGGTGGCTTGAATGTGCCAGCGGTTTTCTCGCAGGGCGTCGAGCAGCTCTGCTTCCGTAACGTCTTCCAGCTTGCGCAGGACTCGACGCT
The DNA here is from genome assembly GCA_965366625.1 of uncultured bacterium. Lineage (GTDB taxonomy): Bacteria > Acidobacteriota > Thermoanaerobaculia > Multivoradales > J023 > JAUIJL01. The sequence continues at coordinate 11,890 of CBDUGP010000151.1, read as the reverse complement.
TGGACGACGTGGGCGCGACGGGCTCCGGCGTCGCGGTGCCAGGCATTTCCTGGAGGAGCAGTGGAGGCAGGAACAGCTCAAGGTCGGGTAACGGCTCGTCGCGACCGGAGATGGCCAACCTACGGGCGACGTTGCGCAGCTCGCGCACGTTGCCCGGCCATGGATGCTTGGCCAAGCGGGCGACCAGCTCCGCGGGCGGCCACGGACGATCACAGCCCTGGAGTGGTGGTTGCCCCAGGACGGTCAGCTCTTGATGCAAGAAGAAGTAAAGCAAACGCCCCAAATCTTCCCGACGCTCCCGGAGAGCAGGCAAGTACACGGTATAACCCGCGAGGCGGTGGTAGAGGGGCATCTTGAATCCGCCGGAGGCCATGGCCTCTTCCAGGCGGGCGTCGGTGGCGGCGACGATTCGCACGTCCACTTTGGTGAAGTCGGTGCTGCCCACGGGCTGGATCTCTTGGGTTTCCAGCGCGCGCAGGAGCATCGCCTGAACCTCGGGGGGCGCTTCGCCGATTTCGTCGAGGAAGAGCGTTCCTCCCCGGGTAGCCTGGAAATGTCCCTGCCGCTTGCGGTCCGCGCCGGTGAAGGCTCCACGCTCGACCCCGAAGAGGGCGGACGCGGCCAAGGATGGACCGAGGACGGCCATATTCACCGCCACGAACGGTTCGTTTCTGCGCGGGCTGTGGTCGTGAAGCGCCCGCGCCACCAGCTCCTTGCCGGTGCCTGTTTCGCCGCGCAGGAGAACCGGCACCTCGAGCGGTGTCAGCTTGCGGATCTCTTTCCGCAAACGCTGCATAGCCAGGCCCGCGCCGACTAGACCAAACGACGGAGGTGGCCCTTCGGGAGAAGGGACGGGACCCCGATGCAACAACAACACGATCTTTCTCGCCAGCCGGAGGACTACCCCTTCGACAACCTCCTGGGGGGAGAAGAAATGCCCTTCCTCTAGATCCTTGCCATCGGCTTCGACCAAAGTCCGTGTGTTGCGTAGGTCGATCAGGATGCCACCCGATCGGCGATCCGGCCGCAATCGAATGGGTTGACGGCTTAGGAAACGTCCTCCCAACGGAGAGCCGTCTGCGGCATCGAAATTCCCTTCAGGTGGGCAAAAAGCCGGCTCGGCACGGGACACCAGCACTTCTTTTCCCGCGCCAAGAGCCCTTAGCGACACACATTCACCCACTCGACTGGGATCGGGATGAGCAAGAATCGTCAGCATGGGCGCGGACGTGGGAACCCCAGCCGAATCCGGGGCAAAGGTCGTCACATGGGTTTCATCTTCAAGGTTTAAGCGCACGCCCTGATTTTAGCAGAACCTCTCGCAGATTTAGCCGGCTTATCCAGAATGGATCCTATGACTTAAGATTCCCGGCATGATCGATCCTGAAGAAACCTTGGGTCACGATCCAGAAGAGTCCGACGAAACCACCGCCCTACTCGGCGTAGCCACGTCAAAAAATACGTCCGACGGAAGCTTGGTAGGCAAACGGATCGGCCCCTACCGGATCTTTCGTAGGATTGGTGAGGGTGGAATGGGCGCGGTGTATCTGGCAGAACGGGAGGATCACTTCAAACAGCGGGTGGCCCTGAAAATGATCCACCCAGCGGAGGCGACGGAAGAAGCCCTGCAATGCTTCTACGCCGAACGCCAGATTCTCGCCGACCTGGATCATCCCCACATTGCTCGAATCTTCGACGGCGGGGCCACTCACGGCACCCTGCCATTCTTCGTCATGGAATACGTGGAGGGGGAGCCTTTCGACCGAGGGTGTGCCGAGCTTCCGTTAGTCGACCGGCTGAAGCTGTTTCAGAAAGTCTGTGCCGCCGTGCATCACGCCCATCGAAGCTTGATCGTGCACTGCGATCTCAAGCCGAGCAACATCCTCGTCACCGCCGATGGCGAGCCCAAGCTGCTCGACTTCGGCATCGCCAAGCTCCTCCGCCAAGGGGTCAAAGAAGCCGATTCCGACAGCCGCTCAGGACCGGGACCCATGTCCCTCGCTTTCGCGAGCCCGGAGCAGCTCAACGGCGATCCGATCACCATCGGCACGGATATTTACGCCCTGGGCGTGCTGCTCTACAAGGCCTTGTGCGGCCGGCACCCTCACTATCGACCGAAAATCTCTACGCCGGATCTTGTTGACGCCATTCGCCATAAGGTCCCGATTCGTCCCAGCGAGCGCATAGACGGTGGCGATGCAGGCCGTGGAGATGCCGTCCGATTGGCGGGCGACCTGGACGCGATCGCCCTCAAAGCGTTGAGCAAGTTACCCGGGGATCGCTACGACTCCGCCGCCCAGCTGGCGGAAGAGATTCAGCTGCATCTCGACGATCTGCCCATTCGCGCCTGGCCCGGCACTCGACTCGGGAGGTTAAAAAAAAGCGCACGCCGCAACAAATTAGCCCTGGCGCTCACGATCTTGTTGCTGACATTTAGTTTGGCGGTCACCGGTCTGTGGCGACACGCGGTGGAGCAACAAGCCGAAGCGGAACAAGCCAAAACCCAAGCGGAGCGAATCCACGAGTTCATCCTGAATTTCTTCAAGTCCATAGAGCCCGATCGCAATGCCGGGTCTGAGATCGACCTGAAGCGGATCCTGGACAGTGGACGCCACGAACTCGAAAAAGACCTGAGCGACCAACCTGAAATTCGGGCGGACCTATTGGGAACCCTGGCTACCGTTTACCACGCGCTGGCTCTTTATGACGATGCCCTGGGCTTGCAGGAAGAAGCGTTGGAGCACCGTCGCGCTTTGGAGCCTCAGGATCCCCGCAAGCTGGCGATCGATCTCAACAACCTCGCAAGCTCTTATTACTCACGGGGAGAGCTTGAAAAGGCTGATGCGCTCTTTCGGGAATCTTTGCCGCTGTGGCGTGAGCGGGGAGATCCTTACGAACTCAACGCCTTGGCGAATCTGGCCGCCGTCCTCAATCGGCAGGACAAAACTCGGGAAGCCTTAGAAATCTACGACCTGGCCCTCGAGCGATCGGCCGCCCTTTCCTTGGATACCACGCCGAACACCGCAGCCATTTACTACGGATTAGGGGCGGCCCATAAGCGGTTGGGCGATTTTCCTGAGTCGGAGCGCCATTTTCGCCGAGCCTTGAGCATTTACAGCCTGGATCAAGAGACCAAGCCGTCACGGATCGCCGACGTGCAAAGTAGCCTCGGTGGGGTTCTCCACACCACAGGACGTTACTCCGAAGCTCGTCACTACTTGGAACAGGCCCTCACCAAACGCCGGCGCGTGTTCGGCGAGATTCATCCGACCACCGCCGGGAGTCAGAGCAAGCTGGCGTTGCTATTGTTGGATTTGGAAGAGCTTGAAGCCGCCGAGTCTCTGCTGAGACAGGCCGGCAGCACCTATTCCACCCTTCAGGATGCGTCAGGCGCTGCCGAAGTCAAAGAGGCCCTGGACCGACTTGCTGAAGGGTCGGCAAATCGAGCCGGATCGGGTTAATTAATTAATCCACCCGCACCTCAAAGGATCGCTCCGACCCGTCGTCGCCTACCACGACGATCAAATAATACCCAGGCGCCAAGCTCTCCATATCCAATCCATCCGAGCTATCGACGAAGATCGTCTTCGCGGTGGATGCGAAATCTGGGTCCGGATCCACGTCGATAGGATCGGTAGCGAAGACCGGGCTCTGAACGAGCAAAGCAACCAGGCCGATTCTGAAAAATGCACGGGCCGGACGGAATCGTGGTGATTTGTTTCCAAAGCGGTATTCACAAGCATTTTCTTGACTGTTGGACATGATCTTTCCCTCAACTCAGTTTTTGTTGTGTGTAACGACTGAGAAAGGGTGGCCACCTCGTCTCGCCTACTAATTGAGCAAGGTGAGTGCCATGTTTTGAGCCAGAAAACCCTTCTTTTCGTGGACAATTCGCCTTTCGAGAACGTTACCAGCCCATGTAGGTAACGTTTCATGGCATCACGATCATGTAGTGTGGCGTGGCGGCCCTTTGACTTCGATCCGATCGATTGCTCTTGTTACTGCGGCTACGCCTTCTGGAACCCAAAACCCACGACTCGAAAATAAGACGGCCACCGCGTGGATCGCGGTGGCCGTCTCATTTCAAGCAGCGTTTCGGCTTCGGAGTTGACCCAGAGGGTCTAAACGAATGGTGTGACCCGTGCCAACTGGGTGCCGTAGAGCGAGTAGAAGCTCGTCCCTTCGACGAACGCCGGGTTCCACTGAGGGTTGGTGCCCTTTTGCGTCAGGACGATGGTGTCCGATCCGCCGAAGGTGAAATAGCCGAACTCGTCGCCCTTGAGGCACTCTGTGCCGATCTCATGGGTCATGTTGACCCCGGAGACTTGGCACATACCGACCGGGATGACGGCGACGACTCCGATATCCCCGTACGGTGAACCCGTCGTATCGATCGTGATGACCCCACGCGCCTGCAAGAACTCATAGCCGTCGTCCGCCGAGTCGGCCGCTTCGAATTGGCCATCCGACAACGAAACTTGGAGGTAGACCTGACCGGTCAGTGGATAACACTCCATGACCTTGCCTGCGACCGGGGTATGAAACCGATGATACGAGTACGGTCCGAGGAATAGGTGGATGAAGTGACCCCCGTTGAACGCGTCGGCGTAGGCGCTCTCTTCGAGCAGCTGCTGAACGGTGGCGTAGGTGTGGGTGCCCTTGAGCACGATGGCCGGCTCGATCCTGCCCGTGTCGTCGATCTCGTAGGCTTGCTTGTAGGTGCAGTCGGCGGGCGCCGTGAGCACGGTGTTGTCGAAAGGATAGGTGATCGGTCGCAATCCGGGGTTCAGCTGGCGGGCGAAGAATTGGTTGAACGAGAACCAGCGCCCGCTTGGGTCATTGGGGCGCAATTTGTCGGGGTTTCGCACCTCGGGGATCATGGAATCCTCGATCCGATACTCCGGTGACTCTTTGCGAAAACTATCGAGAACGACGTCGTTAAACGACTCCGTCGAGTTGAGGAATTTGCCCCAATCATCCGCCCACAGAACGAGAAAATCGGCGAACCACGGGATATCCTGGAGAACTCCTCCGTCGAGACTGTCGAGAGGCTGGTCGATCAGCCAGTAAAACCAGCAAAGGTAGTCATAGACCTCCTGGTGCTCGTTGGGGTTGCTCGGGTCAGCCCAGGCCGAGTCAGGACTCTGATGCGGAATCCAACGGCTGTAGACGCAGAGGTAATACACATACTCCTCGAACGTCGTCGGCCAGCCGTCCATTCCCTTGAGCGGCAGCGCATCGTAAAGCGGTTGATAGAGGCCGCCGTTCTGCGCCAGCTCATTGGCGTTCTTCAGCGACTCCAGAAGCTGCGAGACGAATTCCGTGTCGTCTTTGTGATCAAGGAGGGGTTTGAGTGCGGTCAAGCTCTCGGGTTGAGGGATCGGTTCGATAACGAAGCCCATTGCGTTTCTCCTACCTGGTGTTCAAGCGGTGCTTGCACGGTGGCAAGCGTGTGAAGAGGGACAGAACGTTTTGCGAGACGGCGTGTCGAGCACGCTAGTCATCGTCAGATACAGGATAGGCTGAAACCCGGAGAATTACACCGCATTCGGCAATACGCCTCAAAAAAGTTGGAGAGAAAGAAGCCGAGGCCGTGAACTGCTCAGCCGAACCGACACCAAGCCCGAGATCAAGTTCTGCAGACGCTCCGGAAGCCATGAGATCTTTGATGTGTTCTCCGTGATCTTCAAGGAAACTATTTAGCACTTGTTGGTGAACCGCTGGATCCTCGTCGTCACATATAGAGATATTCCCACCACTCTTGGTTAGAACGACCTCGGTGTTCGAAAATAGGACATCCAGGTCGGTGCGAGTTGTGGATAATCTTAGTACGGAACTGCGCATTTACTTGGATAGCCTCCTAGGGTTCGCGTTGAGGGGCAGCCGTAGCTGTAGGCCTTTTGCGCTATCTATTTAGGCACAAAACCGACCACCACAGAGGTATGCCTCATACGGGGTTGGCGGATGGCTTCTGTTACCGAGAAACTAATTCTTCCCGAAGCACCTTCCGAAGAGTTTCTTCATCAACTGGGCGCGACCCTATGGTCTGCCGAAGCGTTTGGTTGATCAAAGTCTGATAACCGATCCCTTCGACTTTTGCCCTTGAGCGGTAAGCGACAAGAATGTCTTTGTCCAACATGATAGTAATTCGACTCTTACCGTTCATCTCTTCTTGGAGCTTGGTGAGGTGGGGCACTTCCTTCGCCCGCTTTGCCTTCGAAAAATCGTATTCGTCACGCATAACTCTTGGCCTCTTTTCGGGTCGCTTTCCGTGCAGAGATAAGCCGGATTCTTTCTTCCATACGCATTGAGTATGTATAAATCGGCTGAAGTACGCAAGAGGGCAGCAGCCCTATTCGTCGACTACTCGCAGGGGCTTCAGCTTCCCCTCAAACAACGCAGCCGGATCCCGAGTTGGGATCCGGCCGCTCATTCGAACACTGCTCAAGAAGCTCGCGACGAGCCGTTGCGTACTCGCGCACGACCTCGGCGCTTTGGATTTGATCGCCCACGGTCGAGCCGTCGCGTAGGATCGCTCGCTTTCGATTCTGGTGCTCGCCCTCTGCCTACGTCTCCGTTCTGCTGTCTCGCCATCTTCGAACCACGGCCGGTGATTGAGGAGAATTTACCGTTTGACCGCCGCCGAATCGACTATGGGGATTCTGCCGGATCGGCGCTTCGAAATGACGGGCCGCTGCGGAATCGCGGCCGCCGAGGCTGAGCACGCCCGGACGGCGTAGCGCTTCGACTTCCTCTAGCTCTTCGTCCGAAGGAGGGTCTTGGGTGGAGAGTCGGTGGTTCCTGAATGCGGTCTCGACGACGGTGTAGATGATCACACCAACCGAGATGGCGACGAAGCCATAAAGCGCCAGGGTGAAGATGGGGTCGTCGAATACCATGGGTTCCTTACGCCGGTGGGCCATGATTTATTCGCCAGACCATCAAGCTGTTGAAGGACTGGCCCCTTGGCGGTAAATATCAGAAAAGCCGGCGGGACGCCGGCGCTCCCAGCAGAGGGACTGCGTTACAGATGTGTGGGCACGGGTTGGCGTCGGCTTTCGTTTCGAGATGGAATCGAGGAAAAAACCGGCCGGATCCCAAGTTGGGATCCGGCCGGTCATTCGAACTCTGCTCAAGAAGCTCGCGACGAGCCGTTGCGTTTACTCGCGTACGATCTCGGCGCCTTGGATTTGGCCGCCCACGGTGGAGCCGTCGCGCAGGATCACGCGCACTTTTCGGTCTTCGTCTTCGACCCGGATGTCACCGGCGACGCTGGAGCCGCCGCGCAGCTCGATGTCGAGGGTGCCGCGCCATTTCTTATTGCCACGGCTGTTGGTGGCGGGAACGATGATGCTGCCGCGAACGATCGCGCCTTGATCCAGCACGATGCCGCCGTTGACGGTTTCGATATCCCGCTCCACGGTCGCGCCGCGCAGGTCGATGCTGCCGTTGACGGTTTCCACGTTGCCGGAAACCGTCGATTGATCGCCGATCCGCAGGGTTCCGTTGACCGTGCTCACATTGCCGTCCACCTGGACACGTTCGCCTACGCGTACCGCTCCGTTGACCGACGAGAGATCACGGGTTTGGCAGCCGTCGTCGATCGACAAGCTGCCGTTGACGGTTTCCGCTTCTCCTTGCAGCACGGCGTTGGCGCCGACGTTGACGCTGCCGTTGACGCTGCTGACGCTCTCGGAGAGGGTCTCGCCCGGCGCCACGTTGACCGATTTATTGACCGACGAGCGGGCATTGGCGGCAGCGGTGATCAACAACAGGGCGGTGAAGGTTACGAATATCTTCCGAACGGCGAATTTCTGGATCATGGGATCGTCTCCTGGGTCGTGCCGGTGGAGCCCACCGACGAGTGGTCGAGTCTTGACCCTTGAGACGACGCGCGACCGCAAAAGGTTTGAACCGCTCGGCAGAAAGTCTCGCTGCTGAGATCGTCTCGCTGCTGAGATGGTCTCGACTCGAAGGGTCGTGGATGCCCCCTTAGCCCCGCCGTGAAATCCCATGCGGGGTTGCGTCGACTCGCCGGCTGCCGTAGCCTCCGCCTCGGAGGAAAGAAATGAAAAGTCGATGGAACGATGAGGAAGCGAAATCGCTTCTCGACAACCCGCTCGCCCTACGGGTTTACACCTCGCGCCTAATGGGTAACGACCCATTCTTGGTGATGCACGGCGGCGGAAATACCTCGGTGAAAGTAGCGGACCGGGATTTCTTCGGCGATCCGGTAGATGTCCTGTACGTCAAGGGCAGCGGCTGGGATTTGGCGACCATTGAACCCCAGGGATTTGCCCCGGTTCGATTGGAGGTCCTCAAGCGCTTGGCGACTTTCGAGACCTTGGCCGATTCCGACATGGTGCGGGTGCAAAAAAGCGCCATGCTCGACCCTTCCGCACCCGGCCCGTCGGTAGAGGCCATTTTGCACGGCATTCTGCCCTTCCGATTCGTCGACCACACCCACGCCGACGCGGTGGTGACCCTCAGCAACACCCCCGACGGTGAATCCCGAATTCGCGATCTCTACGGCGATTCGGTGTTGATTGTGCCTTACATCATGCCGGGTTTCGTGCTCGCCCAACACATCTTTAAGATGACCCGTGAGACGGATTGGAGCCGGGTCGACGGCATGGTGTTGATGAGTCACGGCGTTTTCACCTTCCACGACGACGGCCGCCAAAGCTACGAGCGCATGATCGAAATGGTCGACGCCGCCGAGCAAGCCCTCAAATCCTCCGGTGCCTGGTCCGTGCCCCGGCTCGGTGCCGACGAAAATCCGCGCCTGCACCCACCGGACCTGGCGGCCATCCGTCGACGGGTGGGCAAGCTGCGCGGATTTCCCGTTTATGCGCGCCTCGACGATTCCGCCGAAGCGCGCGGATTTGCCGATCGGCCGGACGCTGCCGAGATCGCCACCCGCGGTCCATTGACCCCGGACCACGTGATCCGCACCAAGCGGGTGCCGGTGATCTTGGATCCCGACCCGGGCTCGGCCCTCACCGCCTACGCCGAGCACTACCAGCAGTATTTCGATGCCCACAACGACGGCTCCTTGAGTCGGCTCGACCCCGCTCCCCGCTGGGCTTTATGGCAAGGGCTCGGCTCAAGCGCCCACGGCACCCTAGCCTTCGGCCGATCGATCAAGGAAACCGAGATCATTTCCGACATTGTCGACCACACTCGGCGGGCAATCCAATGGGCCGAGCACCTCGGGGGCTGGACCGCCCTGCCGGCCAAAGACATTTTCGAGGTGGAATATTGGGAACTCGAGCAGCTCAAGCTCAAGAAGGCGGGATCGTCACCACCGCTGCAGGGCAAAGTCGCCTGGGTCACCGGCGCGGCCAGCGGTATCGGCAAAGCGACCGCTGAGCAGCTCGTCGCCCGGGGTGCCGCCGTCGTCGCTTTGGATCTCGATCCGTCGGTGGAAGCTTTCGGCTCCTCCACCTCAGCCTCCGGGTCGACCTTGGGGCTGATTTGTGACGTCACCGACCCGAAAGCCCTAGAGCGCGCCCTTCAGCAGACCGTGCAGACCTTCGGCGGGTTGGACATCTTGGTCTCCAACGCCGGTACCTTCCCGCCGGGTGAGCTGATCGAAAAGCTCGACGACGAGATTTGGAACCGTTCCCTGGAAATCAACCTCACCTCCCATCAAAGGGTCTTGAAAGCCACCATCCCGGTGCTGCGCCATGGATTTGATCCGTCGGTGGTTTTCGTCGGCTCGAAAAATGTGCCGGCTCCGGGGCCGGGCGCCGGCGCGTATTCCGCCGCCAAGGCCGGTCTGACCCAATTGGCACGAGTCGCGGCCCTAGAACTCGGGGCGGATGGCATCCGGGTCAATGTGCTACACCCCAATGGGGTCTTCGATACCGCTCTTTGGACCGACGAGGTGTTGGCCGCCCGTGCGGAGAAATACGGCATCACCGTTGAGGCTTATAAAACCAATAACGTCTTGGGTTGCGAGGTGAGTTCCCAAGACGTAGCCCGCGCGGCCTGCGCTCTGGCTGACGATGATTTTCGAGCCACCACCGGCGCCCAAATACCGATCGACGGCGGCAACGACCGAGTCATCTGACCATCTGACCGACCACCCAAGCTATTTTTATCGAGAAGGATGCCATGCCTCCTACCCGTCCCGCTTCCACCCTGACCCATTTGCAATGCTCTCGGACCGGCCAAACCCATAAAGCCGGCGAGCTACACACGGTGGCCCCGGACTCCGGGCGCCCCTTGCTCGCCCGCTACGACCTTGAAAAGGCCGCCGTAACCTTGACCCTCGACAGCCTCGCCTACCGTCCGCGGGGCATGTGGCGATACTCCGAGGTCATGCCGATTCAGAATCCGGCCAACGAGGTCAACCTGGGGGAAGGCTCGACACCTATGTTGCTCTGCCCCCGGCTGGGCAAGGAGCTAGGGCTGACCGGCCTGTGGGTGAAGGAAGAAGGCCGGAATCCAACCGGCACCTTCAAAGCTAGGGGACTGTCGGCGGCGGTCTCCCGGGCCTTGGAGCTGGGCGTCCGTGAGCTGGCGGTGCCCACCGCCGGCAACGCCGGAGCCGCCCTCGCTGCCTACGCGGCACGCGCCGGGCTCACCGCCCACGTGGCCATGCCCAAGGACGCGCCCAAAGCCGTCATGGACGAGGTACGGGCCTACGGTGCGTCCCTAAAGCTCATCGATGGTTTGATCGGTGATGCCGGGCGTTGGATCGCAGAAGGCTGCCGGGACCACGGTTGGTTCAACGTCGCCACCCTCAAAGAGCCCTATCGGGTCGAAGGCAAAAAAACCATGGGTTACGAGCTGTGGGAAGACTTCGGCGGCGAGCTGCCGGATCTCATCCTCTACCCCACGGGCGGCGGCACCGGTTTGATCGGCATGTGGAAGGCTTTCGAGGAACTCGAGGCCATGGGCAAAATCGGCTCCGGGCGTCCACGGATGGTCGCCGTTCAAGCCTCCGGCTGCGCACCGATCGTCAAAGCCGTGGCCGAGGGCTCCGACCAGGCGGAAATTTGGCAAGGCGCCCAGACCCTAGCCCCGGGCATCCGGGTCCCCCACGCCTTCGCCGACGACCTGATCTTGCAATCCATACGCGACAGCGGCGGCACCGCCCTGGCGGTCGAGGACGAGCACATCGTGACCGCCATGCACCGATGGTCCGCCACCGAAGGCATCGACCCGAGCCCCGAAGGCGCGGCCACACTCTGTGCCCTCGAAATATTGAAAGAGCGGGGCGAAGTCGGTCGCGACGAACGGGTCATCCTGTTCAACTGCGGCACCGGCCTTAAACACCCGGAGCTTCGTCCTCAAGGCTGAGAGATTCCAGGAGTTGGGTATCCGGCCCGCCATCCAAGGGTAGCTTCGCAACCCCTGGCTCTGCACAACAACTCCTTCGGAGTAGCAGATTCTGCACGGGTATCCGACCTTAACCATCCACGCCAGAAGAGCCGGCGGGACGCCGGCGCTCCCAGTAGAGGGCCTTTCGACTGTTTTTGCCCAGACCGGGGTTGCGCGCAGCGCTGCCCCGGGAATCGGGGTTCAACCTCTAGTCTTCGGTTGAGGCAAGATAAGCGATCGGACCCGCGGCATCCGCTTGAAATGTGCATCGTAGCTCAGCACCGTCGAACCAGTGGCCACTGCCGCCGCGCCAATCCAGATGTCGTTGGTTGGAATGGGTGTACCAGCTCCACGCAACGCCACCAGCAGCTCGCCGTAAATCTCTCCGATCCTGCGGTCCGTTGGGATCTCATACACCGAAGGATGATCCAGAAATTGGTTTAGGGCTTGGTGGTTTCTGGCCGACTTATTTCCTAGCAAAATGCCAACTTGGATCTCCCCTAACCCAACTTCCGCAGTTAGCGATACCCGGTCTAATGTTTTCAATGACTTAGCAGAA
>CBDUGP010000150.1:0-19232 GCA_965366625.1 uncultured bacterium | reverse complement strand
ATCTCAATCGCTGGGGTAGTACGGCTTCCGGGGTGCGTTTCCCAGGCGTTTACCATTGGGCGACATATCGGCCGCATCTTCAAGCTTTTCGATGACCTCTTCGAAGTCGTCGCCCCTGGGCGTCGGCGCCTCCTGGTGGATCGGACCTTCTTTGTGTAGAGTCAGCTCGACAAATACCGGAAAATGGTCACTGCCGATCGCCGGTGACCGCTCGATGCGCACCAATTTGAAATGGTCGCTGTGGAAGACGTGATCCAACGGCCAGCGCATGAACGGAATTTTGGCGTGGAAAGTACTGTAGAGACCGCGTCCTATCCGTGGATCCAACATGCCGCTGGTTCTTTGGAAGAGGCGCGTGGTGTGGGACCAGGCGACGTCGTTGAGATCCCCTGCGATCACCGCGGGGAAACCGCTCGCTTTGGCCGCCAGACCGGCGATCAGGATCTCCGCGTCTCGCTCGGTGGTTTCCAGGCTTTCGGCTGGATAGGGCGGTTTGGGGTGCAGAAGGTGGAGGTCCACCAACTCGCCGCTCGCCAAGACTGCTCGGGCGAAGAAACTGGGCACCCCCGGATCCATCAGATAGCGTATTTCCGGCTCGATCAGCTCTAGCCGCGAATAGAGCATCATGCCGTAGGTATCTTCCAGGGGCTTCTCGATCCGATAGGCATAACTCGGCTCGAGCACCACCAATTGTTCGGCCCACCAATGATCAGGCTCCAGCACGAAGAGAAGGTCGGGTTGTACTTCTCGGACCAAATCGACCAGGCGATCAGCCTGCCGATTGTGCATTAGAACATTCGCCACCATCAGCGACAGCGTGCGGTCCGGATCCATCGATTTGGCGACCAAGGATTGTTTCTTTGCCAATGGCGTATAAGGGAAGATACGGCCGGCGTGCAAAGTAAGAAAAAGACCCAGCAAGCCGTAAACGATCCAGTCCGGTTTGGTCATCGGCACCCGGATGGCGAAGCGGGCCACCAGAATGACCAAACCCACCAGCAAAACTTGAACGCGGGGAAAGTCCCAGGCGCGAACCCACCAAAGGTCAGAACGTAACAGGGGGAAAACCGACACGATCACCACGATCGAAGCCAGGGCGGCCAGGGTATTTTGAAGCCAGGGCATCGGAGATCTACACCTACATCCGTTCTCTCACCCCTCGTAGCAGCTGGGTCCCGAACCGGACCGGTTTAGATCCTTGAGAGGCAAAGTTTTACTCAGTATAGAGGATCTAGTGAATGCGAAATAAGCGCTTCGAGAGAATCCGGCCTAGGTTTCTTCACCGCTCAAGCTCAGAATGTATTTGAGCAGGGTGCTGAGATAAGGGGTTGCAAATTGAATCGCGGTGATCTGAGAGATCTCAACAGCCTCTTCTTCGGACTCCCATTGTCCTTTGGCATCGCAGCCCAGGAACCAGAGCTTGTTTCCGTCGACCTCTGAGGGAATCCCAACCAGAAAGCTGCTTTCATCCTGGTCCGAGAACATCTCCTCGCACTCCACCGAAATAAAAGTCTCGTGGTCGACAAAATATTGAAGGCATAATTCCAGATCCGCCATGGGCGGCAACGAACTCGGTGGCGCTGAAACCTCCCCCTGGAATCTCAAGATCGTTTCGAAGGCCTCTTCAAATTCGCCACATCTCAGCCCTTCAACATCACCTACCCTGAGAATGGAAAACCCGAAGTCCAGATAGTCGTGAAAGAGATGGAGCAAGATCAGATTCGGGCTGTGATCGACCACGAAACCCGTCGAATATCGATCGGCAGAGCCCGGCCGGTCCAAACGGACTAAACGTTGATGTGAAGAGATCTCCGTGAGATTCAGCTCTGTGGGATTCAGCTTCATAGTGTTGGCCCCGTTCCAGAATGACTAAAGAGACCTGGACCGCACCCGATCCGCCAGGCGAAGCGCCTGTGAATCGAGTCCACCACTCTGATCTTCGCGGAGACGCCTGCCTTGGTAAGCTCATCAGAGCTTACCAAGAGCAGTAGGGGTTTGCTGCTCCTGGAAATTTAACGTTGGGTTTTTGGAAAGTTCTCCCCTACTTGATCGCGGCCGAGTCCCCGACGAGTTGCCGAATCCCCGACCGCGGCCTTAGCTGCATTTTTTCAGCACATCAGCGGACGACTACTCTTTCGAAACCTCCCCCTGGAATGTGGTAACCCACGCGCTGGTATCTCCGGACTCAAAGCCATCTCTGAAAATGAGTGTTTCCAATAGAGCCTCGAGATCCGAAACGTCTTCATCAAATCCGGGATTGCTACCCTGGGCCGGCGTTGGTGTCGGCACTGTGATGTCGATCGCGGAGCCGAGTGATGGGTCCGCATCTTGCAAATTCGTGACGGTCAAATCCCAGAAGTAGTAGTCAATATCACCGCTGTTGATCACTGCCATAGAGACGGTATAGCTTCCGGGCGCGTAGGTGTGCGCGAATTGGTTTGTTTGGCCTTCGAGCGGTGAGCCGTCACCCCAATCGACCGATACCAACATCTCATCCAGAACTAGATTGTTTAGCTGGACAGTCCAAGAAGGACCTCCTGTTTGATCGCCCAGGTCGAAGGAATTCAAGCTCAGGTTTAGATCGCTTGCCAGGCCGACCGGGTTTGCGTGAGATCTCAAAGCCAGCTCTTCGGCGTCCCAGTTGTTCGGAATTTCTGTTGCAACCGGATCACCGTCGGGGCCAATGCCGGTATTCGGATTGATGTCCACGGTGCCTCCTTGGAAGGTACCACCTTGTCCCAAAGCTTGGAGGGAACGACTAAATTCACCTGGGGTACCGATACCAAAGATGCCGAGCTTGTCGGGCAACGTCAACCCGGCGGCATCAGCAACGTCAGTCATCCAATTCACGCAATTTCCCGGCGGATCCTTGATCAACCGGTAATTCGTCGGCCCACTCTGCTTGAGGTTTACCTTGGCCGCCGCCGAGTTGTATTGCTGGATGGTGACCCTATAGCAAATCCGTTGGTCCCACGGCCTCTTGCGGTCGTTCTTGATAACGCCATTACCGGTAAAGAGATTCCAACTGCCAGGGTACTTACCCCGCACCAGCCCCTTTTGGCCCGCCTGTGAGCCGAAGATCGGCAAGAATTGTACGAATCCATGGCCGGGAATTCCGGTGTTGGCGTAGAAGCAAATCCGGTTCTCGGGGCTGAAAGAAACATTGTCGATAGCAAATCCGGCAGGCTCCTCGTCGACAGTAGCGATCCTCCAAGAGGAAATCCCCTCATCTTCGATGAGAAAGGTTTCAATGCCGAAGGTCGCATTGACCTGCTGGCCGAGCAAGTTGCCGGAAAGATCGAACCAGGAAACCCGAACCGAACCGATCGAATCGAAGTAGCCGGCATCAAGGGAAAATGAGGTGACCGTGATAGGAGTCGTACCGTCCTCCGGGTTGACGAAACGACCCTCGATGGCTCCGGCGAACTGGGGCGTTCCCGATAGAACTGGGCTGGTCGGATTGGAGCTGTCGGTGGTAATGAATGGACTGTCTCCTCCGAAGACAATGCCTTGATTGGAATATTGAGTGGAAATGTTGGTCCCTATCGAAAATTCGCTGAAAGTAATGGTCGTACTGGCATTGGCCATG
Source organism: uncultured bacterium (assembly GCA_965366625.1). Lineage (GTDB taxonomy): Bacteria > Acidobacteriota > Thermoanaerobaculia > Multivoradales > J023 > JAUIJL01. The sequence goes on along the minus strand of CBDUGP010000150.1, from coordinate 15,643 downwards.
CCGGATTCGGTAGGCGTTGTCCAGCCCACTAGATTGGGAGAAGTGGAGGGCTCTATCGCCGCGAATGCCGAGGAAGGCGGAGCCCATATTGATATTAAGATGAGCGCTGCTAGAAAATGTTGGCGCCCGGGCGCCGTTGTTACTGCTTTCAACATATTGAATCCTTTCTCATCCGTCCATGGCTGGTCGCGAAGAGCATTCATGTAAGAAATGCAACCCGTGACATTCAAACCAACCGAATCCACAGTGGACTGATCAGTTATTTGGAAAGTATTCCCTAGCTTCCTGAGGCGAGATCTACCTGGTTCATGCGAATAACGAGTCACATGAGTGCACTGCGAGACCGAGCTTCAGGAGTCCAAGTGTAAGGAAACCGTTACTTCAAGACGCGACAAATACTCTAGGAAGGGCTCACCACCTGCGCCTCAACTTGCCGAGGGTTGCTTAATTCCAACCAACGATTGGGCCCTGGGCGCGTCAGTTCGCGATTTCCTCGATTCGAATCCGTCGGGGGACAACAAGCTCGCTCCACAGGGGATGAGCAGATCTCGCTCGGCCGATTGACGATCATCCCGAGGCTTCTTTCAAGGGCTCTAAGGCGAACTTATCACCGGCCGTCTCGCCAACCTTGCCCGGACCTTCAAAGGTCCGAGAGTCAGCATAAGCCAAATGACTAGGGTCGAGATGGCTAGGGTTGATTTTCGGTCGGATGTCTTGTGATCTCCCTGGCTCTTACGGGCGAATTTTGAGCTTGCATAGTCCTCGGCGCTGAGGATCTTCAGAGGGGCGTCGAGTTCTCTCCAAGATGCCCGTTGGATCTCGGGAGGTTTTAACAGAATCGAAAGATGATTCCACGTTTGCACGGCTGCGGTAATCCTAGAGCCATTGAACGCGGGACTGATCTTTCCCTGCTTCAAGAGCCGGCCGTCTCTAAATCTTATTTCTTGCGTAAACTTCGAGTCGGATTCCCTTAAAAATCTTGCTGAACAATGCAATGGAATCTCTTGGAAGAATCCTTTTTCACACGCCGTTTCGAATAGGACTTGTTTTACCGAGCCGTTGGCTTTATCCACGGAGATCTGGAAAAACTCGATGTCGTATAAAGGGTAGCCGAAGTAGGCGGCCCTGAATAAAGAGTAAATCTTGTTGAGTGTTTTTTCAGGATGAAGCTCATTTTCCCACACGAAGTAATAAACCAGATCGATATGGTCTGAGGCATCGACCGCCTCAAACCATATCCAAAGTAATTCGGGCGAAGGCGTCGACTCGTTGAGCAACATATTAGGACGATAGGTCGCCGCTAGGTCCTGAAGGGATGATCGGGTCGGGCCCACGGCCACGCGGCTCTCGGGTGAGAGCACCTCGTATTGACGTTCAATTCTTCCCGTCATGGCAGCCGAAATCAGCAGCGCCGTCGGCAGCATCAACATCATCCAAGAAAAGTAGAGCGTGCGTTTCAGGGTGTCGGTGGAGTTCAACCCGGGCCTCTTCGTCGGTACAGATCTAATCAAGGGCTCAGCCCGGATTCGCTTTCGGGTTGGGTGACCGATGGGTTTCAAGACGCCACAGTTTCTGGCGCGGCCGGAGTAGAGGTTATTTGCTCTTGGCGTACTCGTCGATTATGCGCGCTCGTCTGCGTGGGATTTGAAACAATGCATCCCGCGGCAATTGTAGCAACACATAAAAAAGAGCCGGGCTCGGGCCCGGCTCTTTCTAGAGGCGTCATTAGTTCTTTGAGGCTTTGGGCTCAGCCCTCGCCGTAACCGCCGCCACCACCGTCACCCTCACCGCCACCGTCAGGGCCGCATTCTGCGCAGTCGCCGCCACCGCCGTCGCCACCGTCGGGGCTGTCACCACCGCCGTCACCACCATCGTCATCGCCGGGCTCATCGCAGGCTCCGAGAGTATCGCCGTGGTTCAAGTGAGCGGGAACCGCCGGAGCACCTATGACAATGACGTGGGCATTGGCAGGATTGCCGGGAGGAATATGGCAGACGGCAACCTTTGCCTGGCCTCCGGCAAAGGCAGCTGTGGATGGCACCAAAAGGGCAGCGATGAAAATCAAAGCGAAGAAGCTGAGGGATAAACGGGTGGTAATCATGGCGGATTCCTTCAAAAAGAAAAAGATAGGTCTTCGACGAAAGCAAGGGACGGGAAAAATTCATTTGGACTTCCGGGGCGGCTATCTCGCGCCCATGGACAAATCATAGAGAAGGACCCTAACGGTTCGTATTACGCTAATGATGCTATTTCGACCGATCGGTTGAAACCCTTCCATTGAAGACGGAGCAAGGCTAAAGCTAATTACCGGACCATGTCGAGTACGACACCACCGAAGAAGGATCCGTCTTGGATCGATGGGTCGGCGAGACACCGTTTTAACGCATAATCTAGACGAGAGCCCGACAACCCGACGAGGTTCGCCCCCGAAGGATCAGACCTCGAAACGGTCTTCGAGCGCATGAATATTTGCCCGTGTGCCGATGATTGTGATTCGGTCCCCGGCTTCGAGCACGCTGGAAGATTTCGGAAAGTGGGTTTCGCCGTGGCGGCGGTAGATGGCGATCAGAGTTTCATCGGGCAGCTCGACCTCCCCGACTCTCTTACCGACGAAGAAAGAAGTGGGATTGTCGGTGCGCAAGCGCAGGGTGAGGAAGTTGTCGTCGTGGATCACGACCTCACGGAGATGGTCGGCAGTTTTGGCCGCGAACCATTCCTCACGGAAGTCTTGGCTTTCTACTCGTCCAGCTAGATTAGCAAGAATCCGCAGATGCTGGGCCGGATCCTCGGCCGGGCTGGCGAGAAAGAAAATAGCGTGGGCGATCTGACCGGGATTTTGACCGCCGTACGGCAGGTCGGGCGTGATCGCGACTCCCTTGACGGATCTCACGATCACCATTTCTGCCCGCTGCAACCCTGGAATTCGAATGTGGGGCAGGGCGATTCCCTTGGTGACGGGGGTGGCGCCGACCCGGGTACCCTGTTGGATCTCTTCGGTGATCGCATCGGCGTTGGAATCCGTCCGATGGCCCAACAATTGGGAGGCTTGCTTCACCAAGTCATCGAAAGGCGGGCTGTCTTCAAAGCTCAGGACTTCACTGCGCGCGACGATTTCATCGAAAGGATCGTGAGCCCGCAGGCCTTTTTCTTTCAAGATGCCCCGCAGCTCGGTGTCGAGGGGTTCATATCGCCGCCGACCCAAGCGCTCGAAGAGGTGGTAGATCGCTCCTTCACGCACCACTCGATCTCGGGCGTAAACCCGAAACCAGATCACCGAAAGCACCACTAGACCGCCGCTGAAGAGGATCGGCAGCCAGCCCATCTCGCCGATCAACACGAAGGCGGAGAGGATGCCGAAGATCTGCATCCAAGGGTAGAAAGGTGACGGATAACCGGGGTCGTAGGAATCGATCCCGCTTTCTCGCCAAACGATCACCGCCAAGCAAACGAGCGCGAACATCAACAATTGGAAAGCGCTGGCCAATTTGGCGATCTTCGCCACGTCGAGGGCGGCCAAAACCAAAATAATCAAACCGACCGTCACCCCGATCGCGAGGGTCGGAGTGCCTCTCTTGCCCAGGCGATACAAGGCCCGGGGCATCAAATGATCCCGGCCCATGGCGAGCGGATAACGGGATGCGGAGAGGGTTCCAGCGTTGGCGACGGAGGTGAAGGCAGCCAGGGCGGCGATGGAAATGATCGCCGCGCCGATCGGGCCGAAGGCGATCATGGCTGCGGTGGCCACGGGGGTTAAGTCGCCGGCCAATTGGTCCGGCGGAACCAGGCCGACCATTACTGCAGTGCCCAGCCCGTAGACCAAAACCGCGGTGCCCAGGGAGAGGAAAACCGAACGGGGTAAGACCCGCTCCGGGTCCTTGACCTCTTCCGACAAGCTTGCAACCTTGGTAATGCCCACATAGCTGATGTAAACGAAACCGGCGGTGGAGAGAATCGACGAGGTACCGACGTCGAGCATGCCGTCAAAGTGTTCCCGCCGTATCAGCGGTAGGCCACCGCCGATGAATCCGGTGAGAGCGACCAGCAGCCCAGCGACAAGGAAAACCTGAAAGGTTCCGCTTTTCTTAGTGCCGAAGAGGTTGAGGGCTCCCAGGGCGATGGCCAAGCCGATTGCAACCGGTTTGATGGGCAGATTATCGACGTAGAGGGCGATGTAGGCCCCCATGCCTACCAGGGCAAAGGCGACTTTGAGAATCAGGGCCAACCAGGTGCCCAAACCGCCGATCATTCCGGTCATCGGACCCAGGCTGCGATCGAGAAAATAGTAAACACCGCCGGCACGGGGCATGGCGGTCGCCAGCTCAACCACCGAGAACATGGCCGGGATCATCGGCAATGCGGCGATCAAATAGGCCAAGACGATCGCCGATCCGGCGGTTTCGGCGGCAATCCCGGGCAGCAGGAAGAATCCGGCGCTTAGGGTGGCTCCGGTCGAAATCGCATAAACGTCGAGCAGGCGGAGCTCTTTCTTAAGGGTCTTACCGTCAGCCATAAATTTCCAATGGGGTGAGTTGCGATCGGAGCGGAATTCGTCGCCGCCGGTTTTGAGAAACCGAGTGTTTACGGCTACCGCGTTCGGTGGACGGAGTGTATCTTGTTCAGTGAGACGGGCCAAATCTGTTGAAGGGTTCGAACGATACGTCAGCCGGTCAACAAGATCTTGAGGACACCCGGACGAGCTGCATGCTCCAAAGCCTCGGAAGCTTTGGCCAACGGGTACTCGCCGTGGACCATGGACGCGACATCGATCGCTTCGCGCTCCAGCAATCGCAAGGCGGGCTCGAAGGGACCGCAACGGGAACCGATGACACGAATCTCGGCGACCACCAACTTCGTCAGATCGACGGTGGCCGCGCCGGCAAAGGTGCTTTTGAGCACCAAGGTGCCCTTGGGTCGCACCAAGCGCAGCGAATGGGCCAGCCCCGCCTCGTTGCCCGTGGCTTCGACTACCCGATCAAAGCTGTTGTCCGGCATTTCCGCCACCAAACCCGTGGTGAGACCCCAGGAGCCGGCTTGTTTGAAAGACTTCACTCGCCGGCCGAGCAGGGTGACGTCGGCGCCGTCGAGGGCCAGCACTTGCGCGATCAGGCATCCCAAACGTCCGGGTCCCACGACCGCCACCCGATCGGAAGGGCGGGCACGAATCTGATCCCGGATTCTAAGGGCGGCCGCCAACGGCTCGGTGAACACCGCGTGTTCGTCGGCCACGGAGTCGGGTACCTCCAGCAGGTTGCTCTCGGGCAAGGTCAAGAATTCGGCAAAAGCTCCGTCATGCCCGACGATTCCCAGCACCTTGCGATTCGGGCAATGCTCAGGTCCGTGGCCCCAACATTCCGGACATTCGTCACAGCCCAGGTTGATCGACCCCACCACCCTGCGGCCCACCAGGTGGCCGCTGTCGCTTCGCTCCACGGTGCCGACGAACTCATGGCCCAGTACCCCTCGAAAACCGTAATAGCCTTTGATCAGCTCGAGATCCGTGGAGCAGACGCCGGCGATTCGCATTCGAATCAAGGCATGGCCGGGCCCTCGGACGGGTTGTGGATGGTCCCTCCGCAGCTTCGGGCCTTCGGGGCCGAGGTAAAGGGCTTTCACGGCAGGTCTCCAGGCGGCAGGTCTTCAGGCGGAAGGTCTCCAGGCTGCGAGCTTTCGGTCTTCAAGCGCGGGGGCCGAGAGGTTTGGGGCCTGCGGGGATCTTCCAGCAGCCGATAGAGCACGTTGTTCGTAAATTGAGGATTCTTGGTCAGCCGGAAGTGCCGCCCGGGAATGAAAAGAACGTCTTTCCAGGCGATCGGCGAAACCAAGCGCGGTTGCCACACACTGCCCTGGCGTTCGTCCATGAGCGCGCTGGATCGCAAAACACTGCCGTCACCGGGGCCGAATTCCACCGCCTTCGCCTGTTGAGCAGCGAGATCGATGGCCACCACCTCGCCCGTGCGCTCCGAGTCGCCGGCGATCAAGAGCAGCTCGGTGCCTTCCGGCGGGATGGCCGGCAAGTCCAACGCGCGATGGAATTGATCGGTTGCCGTCAATTGGCGACGCAGGAAGTCGATCGCGATCTGCCGGCGCTCGTCGCCATCCTGAACATCTGGCAGCAGGAGCTGGAGATTCACGTCTTGGTCGGGGTGCAAGAGGCCGAGCCGGTGCTCGATCCACACCTCGGGGTCCATCAGATCTACACGTTGGCCCAAGTCGTCGGCGCGTACCACCGCACCGTGTCGGGTACGCGGCAACAATTGGTAGGAAGCCGGAAAGCTGCCGATGATCGTGGCGTTGTAGCTCGGCAATCCCGGCCCGTTGCGGGCGCCGTTGATGAGCTGGTTCACCGCTTTGAAGGATCCGGCGTTGGGCGGGGCGACTAGAATCGCACGGCCCACAAACTCGGCGCCGCGCCAATCGAGCACCGGCAGGGAACCGTCGGCCGGTAGGGGCTGGGCGCCGTAGCGCAGGTAGTAACGGGTCAGAAGACCGCCCATGGAATGACTGACGATGTCGAATTTGATGTCGGGTTGATCGATGCCGAATCGCTCGGAAGTCTGGGCCCTGACCTGGCGGCGTTTTTGCTCGATAAATGCATGCAGCCGAGCGGCATTGGACACCAGATCGGCTCGCCAGTCGTAGTCGAATTGAAAACAAGTGTAGTGGTCGTCGTCATAGCTCACCGCGCCGCTTTGGGCCATGTTTTCGTCACGATAACCCCCGGCTCCGAGGGTGGCGAGAATGTGGAAATAGGCCTTGAGCTGGACCTCGAGGCCGAGCAAACGGACCTGGATATATTCCATCACCCCATCGGGCTCAACCTCGGTGGGTGGGTCCGACGGCCTCAGGGGTAGGGCGATCAGCCGAACGTTCTCAGGTTTGGAGGGGTCGACCCAATTGCCGCCGATCGCACCCCAAACCACCCGGCCGCTTGGGTGGTGAACCAGCCGGCTGCCCGACGAGCCGGGGATGACGATCACCGGGTTACGATCCGGATATTGAATGCTGGCGGACTGGTTGTAGATGACTTTCAGCTCTTCGTTGTCGAGGGTCGAAGCGCAAGCCGTGAGCAGCATAAGGACCGCGGACAAAGCGAGCAGAGCTGAGCGTAAGGGGTGTCGTAGATGCATGATGAAGGCTCAAGCAAGATCAGCGCTTTGGAAGAGATGTCGGTGGCACTGATATCGCTGCTGAAATCGGGTTCAAATCGGTGTGGTTGAGAATCAAAAAGAATTCATCGGGAGCTGAAAAACTTACGGGCACGTTCGGCAAAACGTTCAATTCCGAGGGCGTCGGCCAGGGGATCGAAGATGTTCTCGTCGGGACCCTGGATCACCAGCTGCTCGGTTTCGGCGCTGACCGGTGCGTCGTCGGCCACGGTGGCCAAGCGTTTCGACAGGAAGGCTTCGTGCCGTTGATCTCGTAAGCGCGCAGCCAGCGATTTGGCGCCTCGGATGGGCAGGCCGGCAACCCGGTCGAGGTCCTCGTAGACGGCGTCGAGATCGTCGAAGGCTTGTAATAAGGCGACGGCGGTTTTCTTGCCTACCCCGGCGACCCCCGGAATGTTGTCGACACTGTCACCTGCCAATGCCAGATAATCGGCGATTTGACCGGGCCGGACCCCGAATTTTGCTTGTACCTCAGCGACTCCGTAGCGCTCGGCTTTAGCGAAATCGTAGAGACTCACTTGGGGACCCACCAATTGGGCCAGGTCTTTGTCGGAGGTCACGACCACCACCCCATGGCCCGCTTTTTCGAGTGGTCCGCAGAGCGTGGCGATCAGGTCGTCGGCTTCGTAGCGATCGTGGGAAAAGGTGGCGATGCCCAGCGCCTTGCCCAAGCTCTCGCACCAAGACAGCTGCGCTTCGAGTTCCGGGGGCGGTAGATCGCGCTGGGCTTTGTACTCCGGGTAGATTTCGTTGCGAAAGCTGGTGTTGAGGCTGCGGTCAAAGGTCAGCGCCATGTGGCGAACCTCATCGTCGGCGATCAGCTTGAGCAAGAAACCGGAAAAACCGTGTAAGGCGTTCTTGGGTTTACCATCGGGCGTTTTCACCGATGGCGGCACCGAGAAAAAGGCCCGAAAAATATACGGGCTGGCGTCGACCAAATAAATGCGCTCTGGGGTCATAGATCTCCGATTCCGCGCCCTCAGGGCTTGCTACGGCTCATACATGCGCTGGAAGGCGGCGCGATTGGATGGATCGGCCACACACCAGCTGGTGAGGTGGGCCAATAGGTTGATTTGGGTCGCGTTCAACCCTTGATCGGTGGGGAAACAAGGGAAGCTCTCATAACCTTTTTCATGCATTAAGCCGCGCACGTCGTCGGTCAGAAGGTCCATCCAATCTTGGATCTTGTCGAGATAAAACCAGAGGACCCTGACTTTTCTACCCCCGCGCACGCCGAAAGTTCTGTTTTCCACGGTTTCCAGGGTCTGCTCAAAAATTGCAGGCCGTTGCCGGCCGTGGGATGCCGCCCACAAACCCTGCATCAAAGCCGGGAAATCCTGCGCGGGGAAGACCTGGTCGACCTGGAACGGGCGCTCGGATATGGGGACCTCCTCCGGCACGGCGTCGACGTAGAGCTGATAGCCGAGTCCTTCGCGATGGGCCTGATAACCGAACAATACAGAGATTTGGCTGTCGATGAGAATCCGGGTGTCGGCAATCTCTTTGGCCTCCCCTTGATCATCGACCGGTGCAAGCACACCGATATCGACGGTTTCCATCATCGTCGGGGAGTTGACGAAAGCGATGATCCGGTCGACGTCGGAATAGGTTAGGAGTGAAGCAACACCGGTGTTCTCTAGATTGCCACCATCGGCGAAGCGGGTTGCCACCGGAGGCGGAAGCTCTTCGCCGCCTTCTTCTGAAGGACCATCTCCTGGGTCAGCGACGGGCCAATACATTTCTTCGGGAATGAAATGGTGGATCTCTTCGATGGCGGCGTGCAGGTCGGCGTCGATTTTGGTGCCGAGCCGAGTGCCGATGCCCGATTTCTTGATGAAATTTCTCAGGGTCGGTCGATGCAGCAGGTTGTGCAGGGCTTGGGGCAGCTTGGACTCGAAATGCTCCTCAAACCAAGCCTCCACCTCTTCGTCCCTTTCCATCAGCACCTTGGCCAGCGGCACGTGATCGTTACGCCATTGGTCGATCTGCTGCTCCAGCCCGGCGGCATAGGCGACGCTCGAAAGGCCGACGATATCGCTGAGGGAGAAGAGTCGGCGGATCTGGACCCGGGCGATAGAATCGGTGGCTTTTTGAAAGTCGGAACTGAACGCAAAGCTGGCCACCGCACCCCCGCCCACGACTTTGCCGTTGGCGTCGACACCCTCGGGATTGGAAAGGATGCCGGTAAAAAGCGGCGTGGACTGGACCGGTACCAGCTGCTGACCCTCTGCCTCGGGCTCATTGACGAACATGGAGGTGTTGCAAATCCAAAACGGGCGGCGAATGCGATCTTGCCCTGCGGTTACCAAGTGAACGGGGTAATCGGCCAGGTCGGGATTGAGTTCCACGAGTTCCCGTCGATGGGTAATTGCGTCGTAGGAGAAGGAAGTCGAAGGCTCGAAGCTCTTGCCCTGTTTTCGGTAAAGGCCGTAGGGTTTGAGGATATTTAAACCGATCATGGTTTGCCAAAGGCGATGGGTGGGGACCTTGGCGAACCGTTTAAGCAACACGGCTTGCAAAGCTAGGCCCACCACCGTGAATCGCGGCGAGCCGATGCCGCCGCCCGCATAACCCTGGGGCAATTGATCGAGCGCCTCAGCAATTGGGCGCCTGGGGCGTCGGCGGCGCACCAACCGACCGGGATCGTCGACGTAGGTGCCCAAATAGGCTTGGTCGCTGACGTCGTCCGGTAGAAAGATGAACGGAGCGCTCAGCCAAGCCCCGCCGGAGACCGCCGATATGGCTTTGGTCAAACCGAGCAGGGGAGGTGCGCCCTGGGCGGCGTTCTCGGCTCGGACGTGGGCGAGACCCCTGAGCTGGCCCAGACCTGCGGACATGGCTCTGGATCCCCCACCGCAAAGTGCGACTCCGACCCGTCCAGGGGTGTTTTTCATGTCGACCATGCTGTCGATGGTCAGCTCTGCCATGGATTTTTGTAGTCGAGCTTGGATTTCTTTTCCTGAACTCTGCGTTTGAGCTTGATTCTGGGAAGAAGTCATAGGTCGGCCTTTCGTGTGGGCCCACAAATGCAGCGGGCGTGGGATGGCGGCTCAGCCCAAGGTGGCGCCCAGGAGTTTTTCCACTTTGGTGGTGATCATGGCCATGGCCATGCGATTGCGGCCGCCTTCGGGAACGATGATGTCGGCCCAGCGCTTCGAGGGCTCGACGAATTCGAGGTGCATGGGCTGAACGGTTTCCAGGTATTGGCGCAGCACGTCTTCGAGATCCCGCCCGCGCTCGCGCATATCCCGGCGGATTCGGCGGATCAAACGCACGTCGGCGTCGGTATCTACAAAAATCTTGAAATCCAGTAGCTCGCGAATAGCCGGCTCGGCCAGCAGCAAGATGCCTTCGACGACCACCACCGGTCGGGCCGCTACAAATTCGGTGCGCTCGGCCCGGCCGTGGTGAACGAAGTCGTAGACCGGCCGATCAACACAGCGGCCCGCTTTGAGATCCGCTAGGTGCTCCACCAGAAGCTCGGTGTCGACCGCGTCGGGATGGTCGAAGTTGTGAGATTGCTGATGGGCTTGGTCCCGCCACTCAATATGGCGGTAGTACATGTCTTGGGGCAGAAAGGCGAGTCGATCCTCACCAACGCTATCGAGAATTTGTCGGGCGACCGTGGTCTTGCCGGACCCGCTGCCGCCGGCCACGCCGAGAATCACCGGTGTTTGAGTCATGGCCCGCATTGTAACCGCGTCTCTGGGGCTGTGTCTCGCCGCGTGGCTCGCCGCTGTGGCCCGTGGACCATGGGGCGGTATAGGCTTGGGCACGCCGAAGGGCTCGCAACGGGCCTCGCCAAGGAGCAATGCATGGAAATCGATCGGAAAGAAGTCACACGATTCTTAAAAGACTTCGCGGACGGCGACGAAGGGGCGTTCGATGAGGTCGTGGCTTTGGTGTATGCCGATCTGCGCAACATCGCTCACCGGCAGCTTCGGCGCGCCCGTTTCGGCGAGACCTTGGATACCACCGGGTTGGTCCATGAGGCCTATATGAAGCTGGTGGATCAGAATCAGGCCCGTTGGCAAGATCGTCAGCATTTCTTTGCCATCACCGCACACGCCATGCGGCAGATCATCGTCGACTATGCGCGCAAGCGATTCGCCCAAAAGCGAGGCGGAGGCGAAACGCCCGAAGAACTCGACGAAAATAAGGTGGGTGCGCGTGAGGAAGCGGAGCGAATTCTGGCCCTCAACGATGCCGTGGAAAGTCTCGGCGAGATCGACGAGCGCATGCTGCGGGTCGTGGAGTGTCGGTTTTTCGCCGGATTGTCTGAACAAGAGACCGCCGAGGCGTTGGACATGTCCCTGCGTACGGTCCAAAGAACGTGGAAGCGGGCTCGGGCCTGGCTTAAGGAAGAGCTGGGTTAGCAGCCCGTGCCAAGCAGTCTCGCCTTGCTCAAAACTTAGGAAGCTCTGTTGATTTTTCTCATCTCCATCCTCGTGTCCGCGGGCTCCGTGGGCATCATGTGGATCTATATGTGTCGGATCTCGGCGGAGCGAAATCGTTGGGATCAGCTGGCGGAGCGTTACCGCCTGAAAGAGCCCTTCGACGGCACCCGTTTCGGTCTTCAATCGGCGATTTTCAACGGTTTCGCCTTCACCGGCACGTTGAACCTCGGGGTTGCCGAGCGTGGGCTCTACCTGCGTGGGGGGCTGTTGTTGAGGGCGTTTCATCCAGCCCTGATCGTGCCTTGGTCGGACCTGGGGGCGCAGCGGTTCGAACGCTCCCACTCCACGGGTTTCGCCCTCACCTTCTCTGCTTTTCCCAAAATGAGCTGCGAACTCAGCGACGCCACCGTGCGCCGATTGGACGAATCCATAAGACCGGAATGGGGAGTCTGCCCGCCTTGGCGCGCAGCGGATTAATTAGGGCCCGTCCAGTTTTGGCCTTTCCGAGGATCTAGAAGGCGCGGCGCGCCGAGCACGGAAAGCGAGCGTGTCTGAGCGATGCAGCGTATAGATCGGCTTAAGATCTTAAACATCAGCAATTTGCGACGACACTGCAGTAGTGGCGCGAGTTCGGAGCGACGCGCGCAGGGCGCCGCGCCGACCTACCGAGAAAGCATTTCTGGACAGAACCCAATTAGGTGCACGGAGCGCAGGGCGATAGGCGACCTACGGTGACGGGGCGGGTTCGGGCACTCCGCAGACCCGGAAATGGTTCACAAATGCCGTGATCGCTTCGGGATCGGCGGGCGTGCCCTCAAATGAGCCGTCCTCATCCGACGACGAGCGCTCGTGGAACCAAACCGCGCGGCGTGTTTGACGGTCGGCGCATTCGAATCTCAATCGAGAAAATACTCCGTCCTGATGACCCTGGGGACGCAGCCCCTGCCCGCGGTGCGCTTCCCAGGCCACCCTCTGGCCATGAATTTTTAGATCGCCCTGGCCGAGCTTTTTCTCCGAGTTGAACTCGCGCTCGAAGGGGTCGTTGCCGGTCCGATCCTCGGCTTGGATATGAATGTAGTAGAACAATTTTGAACCGGGCACGCCGTTGAAAGTCGGCAGGTTGGTCGGAGTGGCGGGCTCGGCCTCGGGCTCTAAGAGCCACGGCTCATCGCTGAGCACAACCATCTCGAAAGGCAAGGGAACGTCCACCGCCAGGACCGCGTGGTAGCCGGCCGGCAGGTCTTCGGCGCCGAGGGCATCGAGCACCTTCTGGGTTCGCGCCTCAGGGTCGGCGAAGTCGGCGGCGAGGTTTTTCGCTCCTTGATAGACCACCACGGCGAAGATCACGGCACACACGCCGAGCACGATAAAACACCCGCAGCCGAGCCAGGAAATGCGTCGACGAAGCCTTTGCCGGGCGATTGCCCGTTCAATGCTCTTGGGGTCCAAACCGCCTGACATGGTCTCTGAGGCCGAGCCGTCGTTATTTGGCCCGTCGTTATTCGAGAGGTGCGGAGGGGAAGGGCTTGGTGGCCCGTCGGATGGATCGTTGGGATTTCCCATATCTCACCTTCGGCGGCTTGGAGCCGCCTTTCGAGCTGCTGCGGAAGCTTGTCGGGGCGAAGAGCGTCGGTTCATCGGCAGGCGTGTCATTTACAGACGTGTCATTTACAGACGTGTCATCTAAAGACGTGTCATTGGCAGACGTGGAAATAACTCAAGAGCGTGGATAGGGCTTCGGGGTCGGCCGGGCTTCCTTGGACATCGTCGACGTCGACTTGCGGCTCGGCGCTCGCCTCCGTGCTGGTTTCGTCGATGGCTTCGACATCTGTGCCGACCGTCTCGACGATGGCCGCTCCGGCTGCTATTTGCGCGCTATCCGAGGCCGTTGAAGAATTTGTCGTCGAAGAGCTTGTCGCAGGAGCTGCCGGCGCAGGCGCCGTTGCCGTAGAGACCGTGTCGGTCTGAGTTTTTTGGAACCAGAGCAGGTCGTGGATCTCAGACGAAGCACAGAACACTTGAACGGCCGCGAAAATGCCGGTGTGGTCGCCGCCCACCGTGTCCATGCGGCCGCGGTAGGCGCGCCAGGTGACCCGTTCGCCGTGGACCTCGAGTTCCCCCTGACCGAGACTTGAAGCCGCCTCGAATTCCACTCCCAGGTCGATATCCGTATTGCCTCTCCCCTGTCCGGCGAGCACGTCTTCGATCGCATCCTCGGCGTTCCGCTTGCGCAGTTTGAGATAGATCAGCGTGTTGGCGCCCATGTTCTCACCGGTCAACACCAGGTTGCTGAGCTGCTCGGCCTTTTCCTCGAAGTCCTCGGCCTCGATCGCCACGGGCGGCGGGCCGTCGGAGAGGATTACCAGCTCCATGAGAAACGGCAGGCTGAAGAAAGCTCGGGCATGGTAGTCGGGAGGCAGCGTTTCAGCGCCGAGCATATCCAACGCCGCAGCGGTACGGGCTTGAGGGTCTGCCATATCCTCCACCAAGCTTTGGACCCAGCTGAAACCAGCGAAACCCAATCCACCGATCGCCCCGACGATCAAAACGATGCACAGGAAGCAACCGCAACCGATCCAAATCCACGCGGGAGTGCCCTTTTTTTTGCTCATTCTGGCCGTCCGTTTCTTATCGCGTTTTCATTCCCTGCTAGGGATCTACGTCCGTGGTCGATCGCTCATTCACCGGCAGCAATATGGCGCGTCCGACACGCCTGATTCACCAGCCGAATTTGCCGAGAGCCGGTGAGTCCTGAAGCTTACCGCCTTCCATGGCTCCCAGAGCAGCGAACCGGCAGAAATTCGATCACCGTCGGCAGATGCTGTCTGGAATGGACTTTTCCACCACCCATTGCCAGCCACCAAATCCCAACAACCTACCGAATCTTTCCCAGGGCTATATTTTTTTCAATCCCTCTGCATCTATTGGTTAAGCCCCGTTTGGAGGAGTCTTCGCGACTCGAAGGATGATGTGCCCGCGGAACGGATGCCGTGGGTGTTCCCCCCAACCCTCAGTAGAGAGGATTTGAAATGAAGATTGTTTTTAGAAGCACGTGTAGATTGGCTTTGGCGCTCGGCCTGTTGGCCTCGACGGTTGCCCCGGCCCAGGTGGCGCCGGAAAAGGCAGCATCGATCAGCGCCAAAGCATTCAGCCATCCCAACCTGACCCTCAACGCCTTTCCTCAAAAAGTAGATGCGTTGCCCGCCGCTGCCGCCGAGAAATCCATCGAGAACGTGTTCGATTTGGGCGCAGGTTTGGCCACCGCCCGCGTGGATCAACGCAGTGGACGTTTCGTTACATTGACCCCTTCCACACCGCTTTTGCCCGGCCGGGGTGATGGCAACTCCCTCGGTTGGTCCGATCTCGGTAAGGCGGCCCCGCAATCGGAAAAAGCCCTGCATGACACCGCATGGCAAGCCTTCGTGGGATATTTGGACCTCCACAAGTCTCGCTTCGACATCGACTTGACCGAGCTTTCGACGGATTACCGGATCGCCTCCCACAACGGCGGTGAGCTGATTCAAATCCATGCGCCTCGCACCCTCGGTGGCATTCCGGTCCGCGGCAGCCACATTTCCGCGGTGATCAACCACGGTAACTTGATCCTCATGGGCATTCACGAATGGGGTGACCGTCCGCTGGCCGCCAAGGGGCCGCGGATCAACGAGCACCAAGCGGCTCGTGCGACCCAGAACCACCTGGGCAACCTGGAAATCGATCGTTTTTGGGCCAAGTCCGAACTGATCTACGTGCCCATGGCTGCCGGCAATACCTCGAAGAGCGTGGAATTCGGCAAAGGTTACGACATGCGCTTGGTGTGGTCGGTGAAGGTTTTGCTCAAAGGCGACCACGGAACTTGGGAAGCCCTGGTGGATGCCAAGACCGGCGAACTGCTCTCCTTTGAAGATCAAAACCAATACGCCGAAGCCACGGGCGGCGTGTTGCCGGTGACCAACGACGGCATCGCTCCCGATGGCGTCGAGCAGCCCGGCTGGCCCATGCCCTTCCTGAACGTCACCACCGGCAGCGGCACCCTAACCACCGACACCGGCGGCAACTTGACCGCCGCCGGCAGCCTGA
>CBDUGP010000149.1:0-19617 GCA_965366625.1 uncultured bacterium | reverse complement strand
GCTTTGGCCAACAACCCCTTCGGGGTATCAGAAGCTCGCCGGTCGAGTTCTCGAATCCCAACGGGGTTCCAGTGCCCAGCCGGGGTTTGCGCGGAGCGCTACCCCGGGAGGAGCTTTCCTGGGTTAGCTTCGCAACCCCAGGCTTTGGCCAACAACCCCTTCGGGGTATCAGAAGCTCGCCGGTCGAACTCTCGAATCCCAACGGGGTTCCTGTGCCCCGGGAGCCTGGGCTGGATCTGGTAGGTTGTATTCGAACGAAACTTTTTCCTGCCCACATGCAGCGGTTTCGGGTAGGCCAATGTGGACACTCTTGGAGCTGACATGCCTCAATCTCTGGCCCAGATCTACGTGCATCTTGTGTTCTCGACCAAGAACCGTTGGCCTTGGCTGGAAGAAGACGATCTGCGCCGGCAGGCCCATGCGAAGATTTCGGGTTGCTGCCGGACCCTTGGCTCATCGTCTATCCAAGTTGGCGGTGTTGAGGATCACGTCCATATCCTCTGCACGTTGGGTCGAACGATTTCGGTTTCAAAGATGGTCAAAGAGATCAAACGCGTGAGCTCGTTGTGGATTAAGGAACAATCGCCGGATTTGCGGAACTTCTATTGGCAGAGTGGTTATGGTGCATTTTCGATCAGCCCGTCGCATGTACCGGCCGTTGATTCCTATATTAGGCGTCAAGTGGAGCACCACCAGAAGGAAGGCTTCATGGACGAGTACCGAAGGCTCTTAGCGAAGTATGGTGTCGACTATGATGAGCGGTATTTGTGGGACTGAGAGGCCGGGCGCCCCAAACGTCCTGGGGTAGCTTCGCAACCCCTAGCCGGGCGCCCCAGGCTTTTGGCAGCAACCCCTTCGGTGTATGAGAAGCTCGCCGTTCGAGGTCCCGAACCCCAACGGGGTTCCTATGCCCAGCCCGGGGTTGCGCGGAGCGCTACCCCGGGGAGCCTGGTTTTGCCGTGCGCTCCGAGGGATCGATTGGCCGTGCGCTCCGGATCGCCGGGGTAGCTTCGCAACCCCGGGCCGGCTATAGCCAGCAACCTCTTCGGGCCTCAACCGGGCCAAGGGTTACGAGGCCGGTTGTAAAGTCATTCTGGAAGTCACGGGAGCCCTCTTTGCTGGATCGAATTTGAGGTGCACCAATGGGGTCAAAGACCGTGTGTCGATGCTCCGGTTGGCGGCGAGCTACTCGCTGCTTTTCAATCCGAAAGCGCAAAAAGGTAGAGGGTTCCCTCAAAAAGGCTCTTGCAGAAGCGTTACGGCGCCCAATAACCACGATCCGATCCCTAGCCGGGCGGGGGGAGCCGCTTTCAGCGCTCCACTTGGGTTTCGGCGAGCAGCTCAGATCCTTCGTGCGCGGTGACGGCGGCAAGCTTGCCGTTTAGGGTTTCAGCGAGGATTCCCTTTCCCCCAATAGCTGCTTTCCATGGATGACGGCGGCCAGCGTAACGACTCCAGGCCCAACTCTGTAGATGGCCCGATAAGAATAGACAGACCTTTCCCGAATCTCATCGACTCCAAGCTCCGGGGTTATTCGCCCCGACCTCGGAGACTTTTCAATCTTGGTGGCGGTCTCAAGGATCTTGTCGACAACGACAGAGGCATAGGGAGGAGAGTCGCGCGAAATGCCTCTGTGGACCACCTCAGGCGATAGCCCATCTTTTCAGCCGTGCCGCGGCTTCCTCCTGAGACAGGCTACCTTGCTGATCGGCTGCTTCGAGGCCCTTACGGATCTTTTCGAGCACGTAGAGGTGATAATGAATATCCTCAAAAGTGCAGTCATCCGGCAGCTTTTCGAGGAGGGAGTGAGCTTCGATTTTGGCAGGCGTCATTGGAACTCCAGGTCAGCGACTTTATTGGGCGTCACCGAGTCTATCTACCCCCCTCGATCCTAGCAGAGAGGCTTTCTTTGAAGTCGTTCATCGAGGACCATCAAGGGCAATGCCCCCTGAGCACCCATCAGCAGGCCCAAATAGCTGCCGCCCATCAAATGGGTTTGGCTTATAGGTCCGGCTTACCGACCGTCGGACGGAGTGGAATCTCACCGGTATGACTCAGCGCCATTTTTTTCAGGCGGCGGCAGGATTCACCCGTAGGGGTCCGATGTCGATAACCACATACCCGGCATCGGAAGGAACCGTTTGTGACTAAGCTCTGAGCCATGGCGGCTCACGCATCCCAACGGGGGTCCTATGCCCAGCCCGGGGTTGCGCGGAGCGCTACCCCGGGAAGCCTTTGGCGAACAACCCTTTCGGAGAATCAAATCTTGGTCGAATGGTTCTGGTAGGTTGTATTTCGAACGAAACTTTTTCCTGCCCACATACAGCGGTTTCGGGTAGGCCGCCGTGGACACTCTTGGAGCCTAGATGTCTCAATCCCTTGCCCAGATATACCGCAGCACTACCCCGGTGAACTGTGGCCGAATTACTCCAGCCACCAATTCAACGGGGTCTCACCGTCTTTCGGGTCGTAGACGTTGCAATACATCCATGAGGATCCCGGGTTGTCTTTGCAGGCTTTGCTCATTACTTCTTCAACGGCAGGAAAGCCCACAGCAAGGGGAATTGTGAAAACCAAGGAAGCCACTCCGCCACCGTCCAGGGCACCGCCGATCCGTTCCACCTCGCTCTTTAGTTTTGTGCCGGCTGGCCCCTTGTTTTGGCCCGGTTGCTCAAGAAAGAACCAGACGCCAATGTTTCCGCCCCGCCGGATCATCTTAAACCCCAGATCTGGGGCTACCTCAATCTCGTCACCAGCTGCTATTCCCTCGATCACACCCGGAGTCTGCAAAAGTCGAAACCGATTCGGACCAATCTCCTCGGCTCCGAGCTTTTCTACGATCTCGCGATCCGTATCCGGTACTCGCAATCTCAACTCTTGCATGCTCATCTGCTCCCGTGACTAAGACGATCCGCCACCGCCGGTACTGGGGTTAGTGTTGTTAGTTCTGCCGTACGGCGCACCACAACCTCCTCGTTCTGCACACGACATTCCTGGAGTGGGGGCTGCGCGATTGCCTGCCGACAGATTGCACGCTGCTCCCTCAAGGCAGGTATTAATCGGGCTTAGATTTCCGCCTTCTGAAGTCGGCACGTTGCGATGTCCCAGATGCATATCGGCGGGATTAGTTGATGTCTCCCCGCATCTCCAGCACTGGTATTCTACAGGACCGTTTCCTGTATGGGCCTCTTCAGCTGCTTCGAGCTCTCGCGCCCTTGCATCTCTCTGTGCCTGGCCACGTCTTCCGCCGGTGGGTCCACCTCGGCTGGCAGCCAGCTCGGCTGCTGTAGCCCCTTCTCCTGTCCTCAGCACATTGCTATCTCCACCAGTGGGCTGCTCCCTTGCAGGCCTTGGAGCTCGCTGGGTCCTCAGAGCCTGGACTCCGCCTACTGTCAGGGCGGCCACGCCGGCGGTCTTCGAAAGTGCAGTGAATCCGTTCCTAGCCTTCTCTTCCGGCGTCATTTGATCCCAGTTGACAGCAATCTCGGCGCCTTCTTCAATAGGGAAGAGATCGACTACTGCCTGTTCCGCACCCTTTGCAATACTCTTTACGCCAGGGCCCTCTTCCATCTGGGTTTCGTAGATGGAGTCTTGAAGGCCGAAGGAGGCGGTGTTGGAAATGCTTCTAATTCCGTTGAAGGTGGACTCGCCCAAGCCCGACCAAGTACCAAGGTTGTCTTGTTGCTCTACTCGATTGAGGGTGCCCAAGGAAGCCACGTTCCAAAGCTCTTTCCCGGTTTTCCCCCAGGCTCCACGGTAACTCCGGATGTCCCACCAGTCTCCTTCGCGCAGGCCATAGGGATCTACCGACATGTGTGGCTTCCAGCTCACAAACGCATACAGATTCGGCGAGTCGATATCTGCCAGTGGATCCTCGGACATCCACGACGCGTTGCGGGCGTCGTACCAGCGGGCCCTGGCGTAGTTGAGTCCGGTGACCGGGTCGGTCCAGAGGCCTTGGAAGAGGCTGGTTTGGCCGCCGGGGAATCTTCCGCCTAGGGTGTTCGACGCGGCGGTGGCGTTGTCGAAGCCGGCGGGGAAGCGTTGGTCGTAGGCGATGCTGATTTCGAAGGCACCGGGGATGGCCCATTCGAGGGCTTGCTCGGTGCCGAGCTTGCGGCTGTTGGTGTCGAGCAGGTCGGTGGTCAGGCGGACGCGATAGTCGGTGCCGAGGTCCCAGCCGCTTTGCAGCATGACCAGCAGGTCGGAGGGCTCCTCTGTCGCCAGGCCGACCAGGACCTCGCTCGCCGGCACCGATTGCCAGCCGCCGAAGCCTTGGCGTTCGACGATCACTGAGCTGTTCAGGCTGCCCGAGTCGAGAGCGCTCGAGAAGCTGACTCGCAGGGCGCCTGCTTTTTGGTCGGGGCCCGGTGCCTGTGGGATGCCGGCCACGTCGGTGACGCCGGCGTCGAAGCGGGAGCGTCGCACTTCGGGGCCGGCTTCGACGTTGGCTTCACCGTAGGGGGTGTAGAGATAACGGGCCGGGACGACTGGGCTCGCGGGATCGGAGCTTTCTTCCTCAGCCACGATACCGATCACCGTGCCCAGCTCGTCGCGCAGGTAGGTGTAGAGCGCTTGGCCGCCGAAGGCGAGGTTTTCGACCATCACCTGGGGTGCGTCGTCCAGACCCGCGAGGCCCGGCACGTAGGTTTTGCGCCAGCGATTGGTGGTGGCGTCGACGTCGCCGGAGCCGATCTCGGAGACCAGGCCTTGGTGCTCCCACACGTAGTCTCGACGTTCGATGAACGGACGCTCGCCGCCGCCTTCCGGCGCGGGGCCTCGGTGGATGCGGCTCGTGAGCCGGCCCTTGGCGTCATAGGCGTAACGGATTTGGTGGCCGGCGTAGGGGGAGACCTGATCGCCGGGCGCTGTGTTGGAGGGCCACGTGTCTTTGACCGTGACCTCGATCAGCTCCGAGCGCCAATTCCAACGATAGACGTGGCGGTCGTCCTCGGTGCGGCGGCCGACGCCGTCGTAGTCGAAGCTCGCGCCGTCGCGGCTGAGGATTCGGCCGTAGGCGCCGGTTTCCACATTGCCGATGGTGCCCGCGGCTTGGTCGACGATGCGGTCGAGCTCGTCGCCCTTGCCGTAGTCGTAAACGAATCCGGCCGTGTCGTGGGGACGGTCGCCGGTGAGGTTGCCGCGGCCCGGGTAGGCCTCGGTGAGCCTGACCCCACCGTCGTATTGCCAAGACCAACCCATGCCGGCGAAGAGGTCGATGCCGCCGGCGTCGAGGCCGGTTTTCACTTGGCGGCCGACTTTGGCGCCGTCGCGCGGATCGCCGTCCATGCCGCGCCAGCCGAAGGCGAATTGGCCCCAAGTATGTTCAGGCACCTCGGTGGCTGCCGCCGGACCGCTGCCGGCGCCCGCGCCCCAGGTTAGGGTGCCGAGCTTCCATTTCGACGACGGCGGCTGGTCGCCTTGGGATTGGGGACCGGCGCCTTCGATATAACCCCAGCGGGCTGCGGTGCCCAGGCCGGTCTTGGTGTCGAGCCCGTAGAGACGGCCGGCACCGCCCCAATGCCAGGTGACTCCCGCTGTCGCCTGGGTCAGGGCGCCCAGACCACTGATGTCGTAGACGCGATCGAGGGTGTCGAATTGACGGGTGAATCCTTGGAACGAGCCGTTGGGATCCCGACTCAGGCCCGATGGCAGGGTCAGCTCGGTCGGACGGCTGTAGAGGTCGTAGGTCCAGCCCATGGCCCCGCGAGCACCGACCCGCTCTTCGCCGGGGCGACTCGCAAGGTCATAAGACGGATAGGCCACGGTCAAAGCCGGATTCTCGTCTGGACGTCCATCACTGCCTCGACCCAGGGAGGTCGGACGCGAGAGTTCGTCCCAATTCGCGAAGTCGCCGGCGTCGAGTTCCACTAGGCTGCCCGGCAGCTCGCCGCCTTCGAAGCTCGGCACCGACGACAGCCTTCGATTGGCGTCGTCGTAGATGTGGGTCACCAGGATGCCGTCGCGGGTGGTGAAGGTGTCCACCGTATTGTCAGGGTTGTAGGTCGACGATTCTGACGTGCCGTCGTGGTAATCCACTTGCTCGGCGCGGCCCGTGCGATCGTAGGTGAAGGTGGTCACCCAGGGCTGACCGTCTTCGTCGGTGGTGGTTTCCTGGCGGATCAAGCGGCCGTCAAAGTCGTAGGCATAGAGGGTGTTACCGCGTCCGCTGGGTCGGAAGACCTGAATCTGCTTGCCCACGCCGTCATAGCTGATGCGGGATTCGGCGTCGGCGCCCGTGCGCACTCGGATCGGCTGGTTCGAGGTCCGATCGTAGGTGGTGTAAGTGACCGAGCCATCGCTACGTCGCTCGACGATCACGCGCCCGAAGGCGTCGCGCTCGTAGCTGCTGCTGCGGGTCTCAATGAGACCGGGCTCGCCGTCGGGCACGGACTCGAAGAAGCGCACGGTGTCGGGCGTGGGGGAGGCGTTGTCCGGGTGGTATTCGTATTTCTGGGAATAGAGGTGATCCCCTTGATATTCACCGCCGAAGCGCTCTTCCATCACTCGACCGGTATCGACCTCATAGACCCGCTCTTTTTCTCGCCGCGCCTGGGAGGTGTCGAGGCAAGAAAGGCTCACGTCCAGGCATTCTGCGTCCTCGCTCTTGGGCGGTCCGCTCCAGATCGCTTTCAGGCGGCCGGCGTCGTCGAATTCCTGCTCGGTGATCAGGACCTGCTTTTGCTCGTCCTCATCGATCAAGGTCGTCGCGACCCGTTCCACCGCGCCGAAGCTGTTGAAGTGGCTACGCTGTAGGGCTAAGAGCTTGGGATCTCCGGAATCCCCTAGGGGATCGGCGTCGTAGCTTTCTTGTTTCGTCAGTCGGCTCGACTTGTCGAAAAAGGCGAGCTCGTAAGCGCCGGTGGGGTGAGCCTGGTGGTAGAGGCGGTCCCAGGCGTCGTAACGACCGAGCCAAAGTCCCTTGTCGCCGTCGGTTTGGTACGCGACGCGGTTCTTGAGGTCGTAACCGCGCACTTGCTCACCGGCATCTCCTACCTTGACGGCCACAGCACGACCGGCTTCGTCGTAGCGATAGACCGTTTCCAGAGCCGGATCCAGCTGATTCAAAACCCGTTGCTTGAAGATGCGGCCGTGCTCGTCGTATTCCGCCTCGGAGACTTTGGTGGCTCCGAGGATGACCCGGCCGGGCTGACCGGGATCCGCGAGGTGGGTGCGCTCGATATCGACGATTTGCTCGCGGGCGTTGTAGTGGTAACGAGTCTCTACCCAACGGCATTGCACCGCACCGGCGAAGTCGATGAAGTCCTGCAAGGCCCGTTGCCGGATCAAGTGGCCGGCGGCATCGAAGGCCAGCTCTTGACGGGCGCCGTCTTCCAAGCTGCATTCAGTCGTGCCGACCGGTTTGTAGCGGCCGTCCGATAGGCCGGAAACCACACGCACCGGGCGGTCCCAGGTGTCGTATTCGGTCTCTGAGCGAACACCATGTGACGTCTCAATCTCATCGACATTGAATTGATCGTCGTAATCGAAATCCCTCCAGATCTCGTCGGCGATGCCACGACTCAGGCGTTTGAGCAGACCGGCGTCTTCTTTCTCCCCGGCGTCTTTGTGGAAGGTCTTATCGATCTTGATCGGATCGATGCTGCCGCCTTGGAATTCCTTGACGCGACCGAAGGAGTCGAAATCAAAAGTGCTGACCACGTTCTCCGTGTCGAACGACATCTGCTCCTGTTTATCGACGGTCGGCACCGCCAGCTGGATGCCGCGGCTGAGGCCGTCGGTCACCGACGACACCAGATTGTCGTCCTGGTACTCGGCCGAGACTTCGATCAACTCGTAGTCGGCGGTGCCTTTGGAATCGTCGTCGGTGGAGCGGACCAAGGCCTTGACCACGTTGGCTTTGGCCAGGTGGTCGAGCTCTGTGTCGTTGTTGGCGAATCCTTCGCAGCCGCCGATCTCGCCGTCGGAATCGCCGTAGCAGTTGATGCGCTCGCCGCCGTCGGGGTAGCTGATCTTCTTGAGTCGACCGTCGTCTTCGTATTCAAACTCCGTACGCACGGGAATATCGGGGATCAGCTGGCCATCGGTTTGGGCCACTTCGAGCAGCTGCTCTACTTCGGTGGTGCGGCCGTCTTCAAGGGTGTAGTCGACGGTGTGATCCCACGGTGCGCGGACGGTGACCGCTTCCAACACCGAAGCGTCGGAGGTCGCGGAGCCGGTGATTTCGAGCTGCCATTCCACGCTGTTGGCGCTGGTATTGGCGTTTTGTGGGGTGGGGAAGCCGACCCTGTCGAAACGTCCGGTTTCGCGCTTGTATTCGAAGCGCACCCTGGGAACCCGTTGCCCCGATTCGAGGAAGTCGGGCAGGAAGACCTCGGAGAGGCGCAGCTCGGCGTATTTGCCGTGCAGGATCGCCCGGGTATCGTCGTCCGAATCCACGACGCCCTGTTGCGGGTCGTATTTGTATTCCAGGAACGGGCGATTCTGCTCGCCTTCGTAGGAGAATTCTGAGTACTCATCGACGGGGTTTTTGACCTCGGGATATTTGACCTTGGTCAGCCGCCGCTGGTCGTCGTATTCGTATTCCAGCTCGCGATCGGCGAAGTCGGTGATTTTCTTCAGCAGACCGTAGAGCTCGCCGTCGCCGTCTTCGTCCTCGGGTTTGGGATCGTCGAAATACTCGAAGGAGTAGGTGCGGGCCAGGTCGTCGGTAACGCCGATCAGCTGACCGAAGACGTCGTAGCGCAGGTGCAGCGTGTTGCCTTGCTCGTCGGCCGGCGCGCCCTGGCGGTGACGGTCGCTGACGCTGGTCAGGCGACCGGCGGCGTCGAAGCGGGCGGCATCGTGTTGACGGCCGAGCAGGCGCCAACCACTGCCGTCGTTGAGCTTTTGCAGGCGCAGATACACCCCGGCCGGCGGGTTGTACGACGCGACCTGGTCTTCATCGTAGAGGTCGTCGTCGGGCACCGGGGCGTTTTCGTCGGCGTTGGGGTAGAAACGCCAGACGTGGCCTTTACCGTCGTGGTATTCCACCTCGCCGGTGGTCGGGATCTCGCGCAGATGGGCGAAGAGATTGGCGCTCCAGCCGGCGCTGCCCAAGGGGCCGTAACCCAACATGTGAGAGCGGTAGACGCGGTCGAAGGTGAAGGGCACGCCGCGTCCACCCACCACGTGATCGGCGGCGGAGAGCAGCAGATCACCGCCGGGCAGCTCCACGGCAACGCCTGCTTCACCGGGTGACCACATGGCCGGATTTTGGGGCGGGGTGGCCAGGCTCGCTTGGATCGGTGACGGCACCGGTGCGGCGGCGGCGGCCACTTCGATATAACCGGCCGGGGCGGGGTAGTTGTCCCCCTGGTCCTCGAAGAAGTCGAGGGCGGCCTGGGTTTTCTGTTGGACTTGGTTGTCGGATTCGGGGTCGACGAAGAGCACGGCGCGCACCCAGCGGCCCGCCAACAGCTCCTGGAGGTTTTCCAGCTCGTCCTCGTCGGGCGGCGTGTCGCCCTTGGGATCCGGCAGGTATTGGGGCCAGTCACAGTTGCGGCATTGGCCCTTTTCGTCGGCGGTTAGGGTGAGCTTTTCGGACAGCCGATCGTCGACATCCTGGAGCTTGTAATCCTTGCGGGCGCGCGGATCGGCGATCAAGATGACGGTTTCCACGGATTCGTAGAGATTGTAGACGTCGGAGAAACGTCCACCCTCGCCGTTGGCCGTGTCGGGGTCGGCGCCTTGTTCCTCCGCGTCTACTCCCAAACGACGCAACGTGACGGTGGTGTAGGTCTCGGGCCAGCCGGGACCGCCCGGCGGTTGAAGGGCGGCGCCCAGGTCGTCTTTGGCCAGGTGGCGCTCGTCGGGCAGGGTGCGCAAGCTTTCGACTCTCGCGGTCAAAGTCTCGCCGAAGGATCCCGGCAAGGCCAAGCGCACCTTGAAGGCGGCGGTGTATTCGGCCTCCAGCTCGTCCCGTTGCTCTTGACGTTCCTGCTCGTCTTCTTCGATTTTGACCACCCGCGGCACACCCAGGGGCACGAAAAGGGAGGTGATCTTCTGGATCGACGGCAGGACATCGCCTTCTTGGCGCTCGTCGGGCGGCGGCAGGTCTTCCTCTTCCGGCAGGTAAAGACCACTGAAGCTGAATTTCGGACGATCCACGGGCACGGCTACGGGGCCGTTCTCACGGCTCCAGGTGTAGAGCAGGCCCAGGCCCGTGGGGTCGATGCCCAGGTGCCCGGTGCTCCACGGCGCTTCGAGGGAGTAAGCGGGCGACGGTTTGATCTCGGTATTGGGCGCGGCGTTGACGAACCGCACATCCCAAGCGTTGATGATCGGCGGTCTACCTTCTTGGTCATAGTCGTTGCCACCGGCGTAGACCACGCCTTGGCGCGGGTCGTAGTGCAGCAATAGGGCGCTTTGATCTTCCTGGTGCAGGTAACCCACCAAGTGCGCCTCGTCGAGCTTGCGCTCGGAGACGTCGAACACGAAGATGCCGGCCATGCCCATGGAGGCGAAGAGCAGGTCGCCCCGTTTCCATTTGGGCTCCCCGGTGGGGTTTTCGGGCAGGAATTGGCCCGACAGCCGGCCGCGGATGCCCCGGTCGAGCCATTCCACGTCGTTGGCCAAGACCACATCCCGTAACCAGGCGAAGTTGTCGCCGATGAATTGAATGCACGCCGCCATCTCTTGCAGGGTGAGGGCGCCGGGGTCGGTTAGACCCGAAAGGTCGTCTTCGCCGGGCAGCGGCGGGGTGTCCTCGTCGCTACCGCCACCTTGGGTGTGGATGAGGCCCACCCGCAGCAGGGGCGAGTAGACATCGATACGGCCTTTGCCACGACATTCGAGGGCCTCTTCGTCGGTGTCGGGGTCGTCGTTGAAGCCCGGGTCGAGGAACGGCGGCAGGAGTGGCGGATCCTCTTCGCCGGCGTCTTCCTCGCAGGCGCCGGTTTGGCTCTGGGGGGCGACGGCGGTGGTCCAGAGAATGCCCTCGGGCTGGATGCCCACGTCCTGGTCGACGCAATCCGGGAATTCGATGCTCGTGCCGGCGTAGTGGCCCAGGCGGCGCCCACATTGGTGCAGCTGCTGTTGGAACGTAAAGGGGTGGATCAAACGATAGCCGCGGTTGAGATCGAAGATCGAGATGCCGCCGCCGACCACCGAGGTATAACCCAGAGCCCGCAGGTTGTAGCGCACTTGAAGTTGGTCACCGCGCCGGACCCGCAGATTTTCGAGCGTGGCGGTGCCGTCGCCCGTGGCCTCGTCGTCCTTGGGCCAAACGTTTTCGATGTCGAGCGACCAGCTCTGGCCGGTGGTCAGGTTGTCGACGGTCACCCGTTGGTAGCGGTCCCAATCTTCCTCGGCGTCGCAGGTTTGCTTGCGAAACTCGGGCACCGCCGGTGGCGTGGCCTTGGGGTCGTCTTGGTAGGACGGCTCCATCAGGCCGTTTTTGCCCCGCCTGTAGGTGCTGGAAAGCTCCAAATCGAAGGTGTAAAAACCTTCGTCGTCGGCTTCGAGGTTGTCCAGAGTCTCGCCTTTATAGGCGTCGAGGAAGGCTTCGAGCTCCAGGGGTTTGCCGAGTTCGTCCTGGGTCAGGACTTCGAGATCCGAGGGCATGCCGCCGGGCAGGCCGCCCAGGGCCA
The DNA here is from genome assembly GCA_965366625.1 of uncultured bacterium. Lineage (GTDB taxonomy): Bacteria > Acidobacteriota > Thermoanaerobaculia > Multivoradales > J023 > JAUIJL01. The sequence goes on along the minus strand of CBDUGP010000149.1, from coordinate 8,026 downwards.
AGAACTCGGAGTGGGAGAGTCCGCCGATGCCGGGCATGTAGGAAACCCGCACGGCACCTTCTGTGTCGACGAAACATTTGGCTTGCTGGGCCCAATCGGGCATTTCCTGCGGGCACTCGGTTTCACCTTTGCGCACGTCTTCGATGCGCAGGGTTTTGATCGCCCACACGCCACCGAAGAGGGAGTGGTAGAAGAGGCGATTGTGCTGGTCGGTGGCGAAGGTGCGAATGCCCGGGTGGATGCGGGCGGAGATGGCGTAAGGCTCGAATTTGCCGTCTTCGGAGATGTCGGTGGTGTCGATCGCCACCATCCGTCCGGTGTCGGAGCCGGCCAGCAGCAAGTTGCCGAAGCGCAACATGTCGCGGGCGGAGGGCACGTCGTCGAAGGGGAAGATGTCGTCGCTCAGGGAACCCAGAGGATCCCCCTCGATGTCACGGGTGGCGAATTCGAATTGCTTGGGCGCGGTGTCCCAATAGGTCTGCGGCGGTTCGACGCCGGTGGTCACGAGCTTTTCGGGTTTAATACGCAGACGGTAACGGTGGCCGCCGGGCAAGGTGTTGGCCGGCTCGAGAACCAGCCGTCGACCTGCATCTTCTTGGGTCAGCAGCAGGGGCACGTCGCGGGGATAACCGGAGTGGCCGGAGCTCGAGCAATCTTCGGCGGGACCGAGGTCTTCGAGCTTGGCGACATCCTCGACAGGCTCGTTTTCGAGGTCCTTCAAGGCGCGGTCGAATTGGAAGTTGAAGGCGCGCACTTCCGACGGATCCAAATCGCCCCGGGCGATCACCAACAACATGTCTTCGGTGCCTTCGAAGCTCGGGGTTTCCCAACCGTCGTCGTCCTCGCACAGTCGGGCTTTGGGCCCTTCTTCGGGGGCTTTGGGCTCGGAGTCTTCGTCTTTGGGCACGAGGGGCGTCAGGTCGAAGATTTGCAGGGTGGTCAGGGCCGGCAAGTCAAAGTCCTTGACCCCTTTGAGGGTCACGCGGTCGTTGGCGTCGGCCTCGGCCTCGATTTCCAGCCGCAAGCGCTCTTTGGTGTCCTCGGGCGGCGCCGAGAAACGCAGGAATTCGAACGGCGCGGCCGACACCAAAAGGGGCGGCGCAGGATCCGAGCCCTGGAGCGGGTCGACGGTGGCGATGGTGACCGGATCACCCTGGGAAATGGGATCGTAGGCCTCTTCGGAGAGCACCCAGCCGGTGGCCGAATCACGGCGTTGGATCACCAAGGGTTGGTCGCTGACCACCGGCAAGAGCCAGAATCCACCCTTGGTGTCACGGGGTCTGGGAATGAAGACGAAGAGGTCGTCGATGGCGTTGGCGATCGCTTCCAAAGCGGCGCCCTGGCCGAGGGCGAAGGGGCCGGCTAGGCCGGCGATCATGGCCCAATCGGCGCCACTCTCGTAGTACCAGGCGGCCTGGGAGCGCCGAGTGAATTGGGCCAATAGCTGGGAGCCGGCGCAGTTGCCGCCCCTTTCTTGCTCATCCGCGCAGGTGGGCTCGTCCTCTTCATCTTCGTGTTCGGTTTTGTTGGACCCGCTGGGGGTGCGCAAGAGGGAGCCTGCGGCGCCGAAGTCGGGCTCGGGTTGGGCGTCGGCGTCGTTGGTCATTTGCAATTGACCGCCGCGGTCGACCACGGTGCCGTAGGTCAGGAGCTGCATCCGGCGTCCCCACGACAAGCTCACGGCCTCGCCGACGAAGACTTGGTTGCCGAGGGCCGCACCGGCCGGGGCCGGCAGGGCGAGGCGCAGAGTTTTAGCGGCCTCGCCTTCAAAGTCGAGACGCACGTAGGCGCCCACGGCCAATCCTTGGGGAACCCTCAGGCCGAGGCTCGCGATCGGCAGATGCTCCACCCGAACCAGGGTGGCGCGGTCAAAGGCGCCCGCCGGCACGGCAACTCGGATGCCGTCGGCGGAAACGAAGGTCAGGGCCTCGCCGGCGGGCGCAACGAAACCTTTGCCGTCGGCGCTGACGAACGGGCCGACCTGGAAGTCGGCGGCTACCTGACCTTGGGGATCGAGGATTTTGACCCACACCTCGGTGCCGATTTCGATTTCATAACCCGGGGTGCCGATCGTGCCTTCGAAGCTGCCGGTCAGGGTCGCCGGATAGTTGACGCTGACCGGGTCGAGCCCGCGACGGGTGAAGGCGTAGGGCACCACGGTCCACGCTGCCTGGCCGAGCTGGGCGCGTGGTAGGGCGTCGTTATCGGCGTAAATCCGTGAGACGCCGCCCACCGGCACCTCGATGTGGAATTTGGATGCGTCCACTTGACCACCGGGAGAGACCACGGTGGAGGTGCTGAAACGCCACTGCACGGGCACGGGCCCGTTGTAAGCCGCGCCGCGCAAATCGCGCACACCGCCGTGGAAGCTGGCCACCCAATTGCGGCCCGGCGCCAGGGGACGGTCGAGGTCGAAGTAGAGGCTGCCGCCGTCGGCGGTGAGCTTGGCCTCACCGTTGGCGAATAGGCCGACACCATTGCCGTTGTCGTCCGCCAGTTGCACCCGCAAGGCGCCCGGCGACACGCTGGTGGGATCGAGGGACTCGCTCCATTGCACGGCCACGGTGACCAGGGTCGGTTGGTCGACGGCGCCGTTGGTCGGGCTCAAGGCGACGATGGTCGGCGGCGTGGCCAAGAGGGCGATATTCACTTGGGTCACGGCGCCGGCGGCGACGGTTGTGTCGGCGGTGCCGAGTTCGTCGGTTTCCGGGTGCACGGCGCGCAGGGTTTGGACGGCGCCGGCCGGCACGGGCAGGTTGTACCGTCCGCCGCCGCGGCTCAGGTCGGCGGTGCCGAGGCCCGCCACGGTGACCCGGGCACGGTCGATGGGGAGGTTGCCTTGGGACACGGAGCCGGTGGCGAAACCGATCGGCGCGTCGGCATGCAACACCAGATAGAGACCCTCGCGCACCAGACCTTCGAGGGGCAGGCTGGCGTTAGAGTCGGGGCCGGCGACGATGCGTGCTTGTGGGCCCGTGCCTTGACGTCGGCTGCGGGCGGTGAGCTTGGGGAAGGCCGCGCGGAGATCGTCCGGGGCGTCGACGATTTCCACCAGGATCACCCGTGGATCGCCGGCTGCCTCCGCCGGGGTACCCTCGGGAACCGGCATTCGCAGGGTGGCCGCGCGACCGAGCACTCGGCCTTGGAAGTCGATACGCACCGCCGCCAGGGTGGTGTAACCGGCCCATTGGGCCACGCCCGCCGGCACTTGGTCGACGGGCACCAGCTCGGCGGTGGCGACGATTTCGGCGGATAGGGCGCCTTCGGGAATCACCAGCTCGAGGTCGTCCGCTTGACCGACGGTGCCGCCGCTCGGACCCACCACCGGACCGCGCTCGACGGTTTCCGGGAAGGGATAAATGCGCACGTCCTCATAACCCACGTCGAGCAGCACCTGGGCAGCCCGTGGGCTCGGCGAAATCATGAATTCCGCGGCGCCGGCGCTGCCGTCGGCGTTGCCGGCTTGTTCGTCGAGGGAGAGGCGAGGTTGATAGAGCACCAAGTCGGCGGCGAATGGGGCTTCGAGCACTTGGCCTTGGCCCGCGGCCAGGATCAGAGTCTCTTCGAGGAAAGCTTGGACTGCCAGACCTGACGGCCAGGGGCTGAAGCCATCGGCGGAGCGCGCCACTGCCTGTGCTCGCGATCGTCCCGTGGGGGTGATGATCGGCGGATCCAGGGTCAGCTCGGCTTCAAAGGCCGGGATCTCGGCCGGACGCGCGGAGCCTTGTAATAGCTCACCGGCCGCGTTGGGTAGGGGCGGCGCATAGGTCGGCTCGGTGTCGGAAACGACGATCGCCACCACACCCGGTCCCATGGGCGAAATCTGGGCGACGGACTGCGAAGTCGGCAGGCCGACCACGTCGCCGCTGAGCAGCAGGGGATCGTCGAGCACGGTCCAAACCCCGGCTCCGAGCTGGTATTGCACGGCGACGAGGGTCTCGGAGCCGTCGACCCAGGTGTCGAGGGGCAGCTCCAAGCGCACGCCACCGCCGACGAACGGGGAGGCCGCGCCGTCGAGCAGGGTGAGACCGTCTTGTTCCAGGCGTAGGTCCACGGTCGCGGCCGGGGTCCAGCCGAGGGGCAAGAAGTCCGGCAGGCTTTGGCCGGAGAGGGGTGTCAGGTGGACCGTCGCTAGCGCGTTACCTGGCAGGGCTCCGGCATCGGCTTCGAGAGCCGCAGCACCGACGCCGCCGAGGCGACCACCCGCGGCGGGATCGAGGCTGCCGACCGACGGCGCCAGGGGTGTCAGGCGCACGTCGAAGGGCACGGCACCGCTGGACGGCTCGAGGGCCAAGCGACGGATGCCGCGGCTATAGCCGGTTTTTTCGACCAACACCGCGTAGCGGGCGGCCGGCACGCTGCCGGCCATGGTGTAACGGCCGCGCCCCTCGGTGTTGACGTCCACCAGGGCGGGCAGACCCGCGCCGTCGGCCACGGCTCCCGGCAGACCGGCACCGGCGTCGAAGAGGCGCACCCGGGCGCTGCCCAGGGGACGGCCGCTCGAGTCGTCGTAGACCTCGCCGAAGAGGAAGCCACCGGAAAGGTCGTCACCGCCGGGGAAGAAGACGGTTTCGAAGTCTTGACCCATGGGGTTGCCTTCGAGGTCGGCCACCGGCGGACCCACTTGCAAGCGCACGGGACGGTCGCGCCAGAAGGCGGCCGGGTCGGTGTCGAGCTGTAACTCCAGGGACGTCGGTCCGGTGAAGCTAACCCCGGCGCCCTGTAGCGGCGCCCCGGGATCCTCGGCGTCCCTCAGACGAACGCCGTCGGCCGCTTGACCTATGGACACGGAGGTCGGATCCACGGCCTCGGAAAATTCGATCGCGATCACCCCCAGGCTGCGATCCAGGGTCGCGTCGATCACCCGCGGCGCGCTGCAATCCACCCGCACCACCAGGGTGGTTTCTGGGCTGGTGGCAGAACCCGTGGGGTCGAGGGCGGTGATTTTCAGCACGTGGAAGCCGTTGGCGGCCACCGGCATGCTGACCGAGAAGGCGCCGGATTCGTCGGCAAAACCACGGAATTCCAGGGCGGCGTCGCGCACGCGGATTTGGGCGAATGGCGCGGCGGTGCCCGTGACCAAGATTTCCGGCGCACAGATGATCGACGGCAGGGGATCGACGGTCGGCGCTTGGGCCGTGGCTAGGTCGGCGACGTTGAAGGTGGCGTCGACCGGTGCGGCCAAGGTGTTGCCGGCCGGATCGCTGACGCCGGCGCCCACCTGCAGGATGTAGGCCTCACCGGCGGCCAACGCGGAAGCCGGCGCCAGGCCGACGGCGTTGCCGGCTTGGGTGATCGAAGCGGCCACGGGCTGACCCGTGGATTGACGGACCAAGCTCAGGCCATCGGCGCCTGAGAGGCTCGATCCGACCACCGGCTCGCTGAACAACACCAGCAATAGGGCGTTGGGGTCCACGCCGCTCACCCCGTCGGCGGGGATGGTTTCCACCACCTCGGGGGCCCGGGAATCCCGGAAGAGCAGGCGTCGCGTTTCGGCAAAGCGCTCGTCCGGCTGACTCACCTGGGCGATCAGCCCGAATGCGCCTTGGGTTTCGGAAATCGGTAATAGGCTTTCGAAGATGACGTGGCGACGTCCGTCGGTGCCCGGCTCACTCCAAGTGAGCAGAGCCGGATCCAGGGTCTGACCGTTGAGGCGGATCTGGGAGCCGTCGCTGCCCCAAGCTTGACCGCGCACGGTTACTTCGGCGGGTGCTCCCTCGCCGTAGCGGGTCAGATCGTCGGGGGTTTCGAGCAAGATCGCCGGACCGCTCGGATCGAAGAACACTTCGGAGGTGGCCGAACCCTGATGGCCCACGGTGTCAAAAGCGGTGGCGGTGATCACCTGGCCCGTGTCGGCGCCGACGGCCTCGTCCAACGGCACCGCCAGGGCGACGAATCGCCCGGTGGTGGGATCGACGGACGCGATCACCGAGCCGGCGGAACTCGACACCTCGACTCGATCGAGGTGGGGCTCCTGGGAAAGATCCACTTGTCCGGTGACGTCGACCGTGGCGGGCGCTTCACCGGCGATGCCCGTCGGTCCGAGGCGGGTTTGATCCTCGGGCGAAGTAATGCCGATCGACGGGGCTTTGGTGTCGAGGCGCACCACCACCCGGTCCGTGCCCACCCGGCCGCCGGAATCCACGGCCCTCGCCGCCAGGATGTTGGGGCCTTCGGAGAGGGGCATGTCGGCGAAGCCGAAATTGCCTTGGAAGAAGTTGGCGCCGAGACCGTTGAGGGTCACCGTCGATGCGGTAGAGCTGCCGGAAACGTCGGTGGTATCGGTGGACAGCAGGGCGCCGTCCACAGGGTTTTGGATGTCCACCACCGGTCCGCCGGACGCCGCCAGACGTTCGATTTGCAAGGATTGGCTGCCGCCGGATCCACCGGCGTCGAGACATTCGATCACCAGGGAGTTGGGGCCCACGGCCAAGGGCACGTCACCCACCAAGAAGGTGCCGTCGGCCACTTGGGCGTTGAAGCTTTGATTGCCGAGGCCGACGGTGACGGCAATGGCCTGGCCGCTCTTGCCGGTGACCGTCACCGACTCGGTGGTCACCGCCACACCGTCCGCGGGCTGGACATCGGAGAGGCCACAGCCGCCCCGGTCGAGCACGAACGAGCGCTCCAATCGGGCTTCGTTGCCGGCCCGATCAAGGGCGACGACGCCGAGCAAATAACCACCGTCGTTGTCGACGGTCAACTCTGTGATCTCTTGGCCCGTGGCCACCTCACCGCCGTTGAGGCGCACGAGGGTGCTTTGCACTTCGCCGCTATCGTCGGTGACGGTGACCCGCAAATGGACGGGCTGGCCGAAGATCGCGCCGTCTTCGAGGCTGCGACCGTTGGCGGACACCGCGATTCGCGGCGGGCTGCCATCGGAAAAGACCTGGACCGCCGCCTGGCCGACTCGCCCGTGCACGTCGATGACCGAAGCCACCAAGGTGTTTTCGCCCACCACCAGCGGCACGTCCACGGCGCGGAACGAGCCGTCGGCAAAGGCGCCGTCCGTGGGCACGGTGACGAGGACCTCGCCGGCCGGTCCGCTGACGGTCACCTGGCCGTCGAGAAGATCTTGGGGATTGATCACCACCGAGCCCACCACGTCCATGCGATCCCGGTTGGTGACCGCGCCGTCCGTGGGGTCGAAGATCAAAACGGTGGGGGCGCCTTCGAGGTGTAGGACGCTGAGGGACTCGACGTCCGTGCGGCCTCGGCCGTCGGTGGCGACCGCGGTCAAGTGCACGAAATCCCCGGAATCGATGGGCACGGCGACGGTCCACTGACCGGCGGTGATCACCGCGGCAATACCGTTGACTTCGACGGTCAGAGGTGCCGGGCTGCCGGTCACGGTTCCGCTGACGGTCACCGGATTCTCAGACACCGTGGAGGTGTCGATCGGTGAGGTGACGGTGATCTGCGGACCCTCCGCCAAATCGAGTTCGAAGGTCACCGAAGCTTGGGCTTGGCGCCCGGCGTCGTCGGTGGCTTGGGCGGCGAAGGTGTACGAGCCGCTTTGTTGGATGCTGCCGCCGTTGGCGGTTGGCTGGCCGTTGAGTGTGACGGTGATCGTGGCGTTGCCATCGGTGGCGATGGCGATCGGCGCCACGGAACGGCGGAAGACCTGGCCAGGGCTGATGGGCAGACCCGATTCGAGGATGTCGATCTCGAGGGGAGTGGTGGTGACCGTGAAGGCCCGTTCGAACGTGGCACGGTTGCCGGCACGATCCACCAGCTCGATGGTGACCGTGTTGGCGCCCTCCTGCCAGTTGAACGGACTGACCGTGAAACCGCCGGAGCCGTCCACCACCGCCGGCACGCCGTCGACCCGAGCGCTCGTCAGGTCGGGATCGGAGGTGCCGCTGAAGGTGCTCGGCGCGGTGATCAAGCTCTGACCGGCCGCCGGGTTGGAGGACAACAGGCGAGGCGGGGTCAGATCGAGGCGGATGAAGGCGTGGGTGGCCGCCTGGCGACCCGCGCAATCCGTGACCTGTTCCGGGCGCGAGGCCCCGATCAGGGCCGTGGT
>CBDUGP010000148.1:0-19706 GCA_965366625.1 uncultured bacterium | reverse complement strand
AGAAACGCTATGACGATGCGGCTGCGAATCGGGTTCCGGAAGGGTACCAGGAGGGGGAGGTAGGCGGACGAGGTCGCTACCCCGAGAAACGCTATGACGATGCGGCTGCGAATCGGGTTCCGGAAGGGTACCAGGAGGGAGATGTAGGCGGGCGAGATCGCTACCCCGAGAAACGCTATGACGCGAACCGAAATGACCGAGCTGGTGGTGATGAGAGCTATCGTGCAGAGGACGGCCGATACAACCGCCAGGACCGAAAGGAAGGCGACTACGACCGCGTTGGACGTGCAGAAGCTGCAAACTACGACAAGGCCGATCGAAATAGAGAGGACTATGGAATGCGAACCAACGACAAATTCAAGACTGCCAGCATGCTAGCTTTATCGATTGCCGTCGCCTCAGTCCTTTCGTTTGCTTCTGGAACCGAGGGTGTCGTGCTAGGAAGCGTTAACGGGCTGAACGAAGGCGCCGTTACGATCCATCAGAATCCTGGTGATTCTTTGCTGAACGAGTTGTCCATTTCGGCGGATCTAGCGGATCTAGCGGAATTTACGCCAGCGTCCTTAGCCGATGAGAATCTTTGGGGCAATAGCGAGCTGGCCAGCAAGGCGTTCGGGGCGCCTCCAGCCTTCGCCACAGCAGGTCCTGCCGAGGTGTTTGCGGCCTTTGGTTCAGACCTTGCGATTAAGACCCATGCCATAGAGGGGGCCGTTGCATCGGAACCGCTTGCCCTAGCGGTCGTAGCCATTGGAGCGCCTATTTCTGGAGCCAACGGGGCTTTCGCCAACGAGGCTTTCGTCGTCAACCACGCTGCTGTCGCCATTCCAAGGCAACTGGCTGGACCCGAGAATTTTGTCTCTACCGTCGACCTTAGCCTTGATTTTGGAGCGGCTGCTGGAGAGCGTGTCCTAGCTGCTGCTGGCACCCCTGCCCTGGGATTTGTGGGGGGCGCGAGGGAGGTCAGTTTTGGGCTGCAAGACGATGCTCGCCTACTCGCCAATGCAGATGCGGGGCTACCTAGCCCCTTTATCAATTTCGATAGTTTCCTACTGTGAGTGACACCTCAGCATCAACAGAAGCCAGCTCCTTGGTCTGCCCAGACTCATTCAGTGCGGGGCAGGGGGGAGCGGGCTCTTGAAAGACTTGTTGATACGAGGGTCACTATCAGTGGGCACTAGGAGATAAAAATGTTCTCGAAAAAAAGTTTCGTTTCTTGGCGACCCGAAGACCAATGCGCCAGCATACTTTATCGCCCCGAGTATCTGGGAGCCTACCAAAGGTCCTATCGTGGATACAACGAGACTCTCGGGGACAAGGTTGGCGAATTGGCTTCCAAGTTGGACAGCTTATTGCACCCTGCCCCCGCTGTGAAAGCAGGGGAGGTGGGTGATGAAGTCCCCGCATTCAAATAGCACCGCCGATCCGAGCCCTGAAGGAGTACCGGTTCATGCTCATATCCCAATCCACAACCATCGCCTGCTTTGCAGGACTTTTGAAAATCATGGTTTGGGATTCGAAGAAGCCATCCGGATGGGCCTTAATCTTTTCGCCGCAGTGTTTCCGGTGCTTTCCCGCGGAGGGCAACTCGTCCTCAGAGAGAAGGATGGTCGAGAACGTACCTTCCACCTTCCAAATCCTACCATCTGACACCCGTCCAGCTCGGCGGAGCACTGTGGAAGCTGTGTTCCGCGAGCTGGACTTTGGCCATGTAGTAGTTTTGTCCAAAAGTTCTTGTCTGTCTGGCGGAGAGTGTGAGATAATTATCAACAGGCGTTTTGCCTCACATTTTTTGTCGAATTTTCATAGAAGTTTCTTTCGCAAACTAGGCGTTGATGCGCTTTCCTTGTACTCCTGGAACGTGGGAATATGACTTCAGAACTCACTAGGATTTGGTCTAGATTCAGGCTCGCTGGCGATCCAGCGCCTCAGAATCTTCAATTCTTGTTGAGTTCAATTGGGTCCTTATTTGGGATTCCTGTCGACGACCTGGTGGACGTCGATTACGGAGATGGCTATCTGACCCTGGGTGTTCGCGAGGTTTCAGCTAAGACGGTCGTATCTCGGTGGATCAACGAAGATCTTCTGGTGTCTCAGACGCTTGTGGGTATGGGCCTGGAGCTCGTCGAGCTTAAGATCATTGAGCCCGTGTTCGAGTCCGAGGTGTTCGGGCTGGCATTCCAATCGGACCTCGAAGAGATTGATCCCCCGAGGCCAGGGGCTAAGAATGTCCGCGACGACGTCAGCACTGATTACTTCATTTCAGAGGCGGGTTTTGCAGAATTGGTTCCTTCTATTGAGGGAACCTTCAGTGAACTCGAAGAGGATCTTGAGAGGTACAGCGGTACTGACGGTACTGACGGTACTGACGGTACTGACGGCACTGACGGCACTGACGGCACTGACGGCACTGACGGTACTGACGGCACTGACGGTACTGACCTCGGTGAGGAACCCTGAGAAAACAGGAGGGGTGTCGTAAGCCCCCTCCTACAGCTTCTGGTGGTTTGTAGGAGATCTTGATTGGGGGAATATCTATCCAAGGTGGCTTGGTACCTGGTGCCCCAAAGAGGCCGGGTCTCCCAACCTAACCCCGCCGAAGGGAACAATTCCCTCCTAGCACCACAATATAGACCGTAATACTGAGCTGTTAGCCTGTAGCTGGCTTGAATCACCTTTGGGATTCTTAGGCGAACTTTGCTAGCTGAATAGTCTGGCAGTTATTTGCGGCTGTCTTTGCATAAATATGGGTGGAAGTGGTCCGTGAGTTGTGCTAGGTTTTGCCTCGCTTTAGCATTCATCTCCTTAAGAGCAGGCCAGGATTCAGCTTTGACACCTTGTGAGGTCTGGATGTTCCGTACTGTTCTTTGTGTCCCGGACGAGCCACCACCTATCCCCGGGACAGGAATAATCTCTGGGAAGATCCGTGTTAAGAGTTGGAGGAGCCCTTCTTTGGTCCTCCGAAGTTCGGGCTTGAGAAGCTTGGCTGAAATCTGGACAACTTTTGCCTAGGGCTGGTAAACATGCGACGTTTGAACTCGACGATTGACGGCAGGAATCTCGCGCAGGTGCAGGAGGCTCTCGAACCCTTCGGAGTCAAGGTCTCGGAGGGCCTCCGAATCGGGTTGAATCTCTTGGCGTCTGCCTTGCCCGTTCTTGCCGATGGGGGATCGATTGTCTTTCGCAGCCAAGACGAAGAGCGTACTTACGCCATACCCATTTCGGACCAGCTTGGCCAGGCGTGGCTTCCTGAGTCCGACGAAGATAACGTGGGAGCCAAAAGGCTCACTGGTTCTATTCCCGACGGCGCGTACTTTCTAGTTAAGGCTGCACTCAGCCGGTATGGTCTCACCATGTCTCAAGGAATGCGTAAGGGGCTTAATCTCTTTGCTGCGGCATTGCCGACACTCAGCCGCCCGAAAGGAGAAATCGTTCTGAGAGCCGCCAATGGCGAGGAACAGAGTTTTCGTTTTCCATTCCTGACTACGTCCATTACGGATGCCCCATCAGGGAATACTGGTGGCCCCCCAGCCAAAATACATGCAGTAATCTGAATTGAGCTGTCGCGATTTTGCATCTGAGTAAGATTCTGGTGATGTTCAGCTCTTTTGAGGTGCCCTGGTCTAGACTTGTCGCAGGTTGCATCTACATGAGATTCAACCCCAGTTCTATTTTCACATGGGCACTCTTTTGTAAAGCTGCAGCATGAGAATCCTGGAGTCCATCGTCGTAGTGGTGGATGCCGAGGGGTACGGTGCGTTTGCTCGCCAACTGCAAGAGATTGGCCCCTACGCAGTTGTCGATTTTGGCCAACGAATTCAAAAACTCATAACTCACAGCTTGGTAGAAGTTGGGGCGGCGCCTCCATTTCCTCCGCGCAAGACCCGCGGAGACGGTGCTGTCTTAGCTCTTGAGAGCGCTGAAACGGCTAGCCGGTTCAGCGCGGCCTTTCAAAAGAACGCACGTGATTTCGCCGATCGCACTCCCAGATTCAAAGTCCCTAGATTCCGAATTGGTATAGCAAAGGGCCCGACAGTGATCTATCAAGCTCTTCCTAAAGAACTGGGCTATTCGGGTTGCGAAATCGAAGGGTTTTCTGTCAGCGTTGCCACGCGGTTGGAGCAAAAATGCAAGCCTGGGCTGGTTCTGATCCTGGAAGAGGTTTGGTCTGACCTTTCAGATGCCGAAAAACAGAGCTATGGATCACCTTTGTCAATTAGAGGGAAGGGGCAGGAAGTATTCCAAGCGCGCACGAGGAGCTTCGGAGCCTCATTGGTGCCTATTCGAGGAACTGTAGAGCCTCAAGTCTTTCGACAGCGACTGGCTGGCCTTCCAGTATCAGGGAGCAACAGATTCGTAGGCCGGGAGGCAGAACTGAAATGGCTGGGAAGAGTTTGGCAAGCTTCGGGAGCCAGGGTTGTTGCGATCATTGGTGTCGGCGGAATTGGGAAGACGACATTCATCCATCAGTGGCTCCACCAGCACCTGCCGAGGAATGTGGAAATCTTTGTTTGGTCCTTCCACGATCAAAGCCGGCCGGAAGTGTCGATGAACTCTTTCCTGCAAGCAGCCCTGCAGTTTTTCGAGCCTCGGAGCCAGGGAATCTTCGAGGCCGCTCAAGGCAGCCTGGGAGACCTCGGAGGACTGCGGGAACGAGTTGCCGTGCTGGTCGATCTTCTCCGCCAGCGTCGAACCTTGCTGATCTTGGATGGTGTCGAGGTGTTGCAAAGAATTGACGGCACATTCAAGGACCTGGGAATGCAGCTTTTCTTGCGGGAAATGGCCTATGACAATCCTGGTCTGGTGGTCGTTACTTCCCGCCAAGCCTTGCAAGGTTTTGTTGATCGTCCCGAAGAAGTGCGTCAAAGAACCTTAGACCCGCTTGAGTTGGAAGAGGGTGCCCAGCTTCTGAGATCTTTCGATGTCCGGGGCTCGGAGGCAGAGATCAATCGTGCGATTGAATCTGTACAGGGTTACAGTCTTGCCGTTGCGCTCCTTGGTGCTTACATTGCCGAAGTCTTTGGTGGTGATGCCAGTCGTTGGTTGGCAGAGGCCGACGCGGAGCTTGCTGAGACGGGACACGAGGCGTTGAGGGCCATTCTGAGTTCATATGATCAGTGGCTGGGTGAAGGGCCAGAAGGTTGTTTGCTTCGAATATTAGGTCTCTTTGAGGGCCCTGTCGATGTGAGGGTAGTGGAAGATCTCATCGAGCCTCCGATTGCCGTTGGATCAGCAGAAGGTCTTGGCGATGTAGGAGCTTTGAGGCGGGCGATACGCAATTTGGTGCGCGCGAGTCTAGTTGCGCAAAGCGGATCGGATACAATTTACTTGGACTTCCGGCACTCGATTCTTCGGGAATACTTCGGACATCGTCTTCGCCAGGAGAATCATGTAGCTTGGCAAGCTGTTCATTCAAGGGTTTTTGATTACTTGACTTCAATCGGCCCCGAGTTGCCTGATAATCGCGAAATGATGATGCCCTTATACAACTCTTTACGCCACGCATCCCTTTGTGGGCGCCTCGGAGAAGCTTTTTCGAAAATTTATCGCCAGCGTATCCAAAGAGGTGAAGCGTACAATTGGAGAGTCCTTGGTGATTACAGCACCAACCTTACGGCCCTGGAATATTTTTTTGAAAAGCCATGGAACCGACCCCATGCAGATCTGAGCAATGGTGATCGTTCTTGGCTCCTCCACGAGACGGGTCTCACCCTCCATTCACTAGGGAGACTCAGCGAAGCCGTTGAGCCGTTGCTCGAAAGCGCAAGAATCGACCTTGAGGCAAATCAGGGAGCCGAGGCGGCCAAGTCATTCGCAGAAGCTGCCGAATTGCGATTGTCACTAGGTGAACTCAAAGAGGCGCGACGTTTAGCCAACCGAAGCGTCGAGTTGAGCGACGATTTTGGGACTTTGGATCGAAGGGTCGTACACAAAGCTCTGGCAGGGCATATCTGTCACAATAGCGGTGACATGGATCGGGCTCGGAGCTTCTTTCAGGAAGCAGAAGGTCTATTGGGGCATGGCTTTCTGTACTCTACCCCCGGTTATCAATACGCTGAATTCCTTTTATGCTCTGCTGCACCCTTGGATGGTTCCGCGATTGACTATCAAGACCTTGAGCCGGTCGGGCTCTCAGAGCAACTCGGCACTTGCGGAGAGCTGCCGAAGCGAGTGGCCTCGGGGCCAGCTGATAGTCCCTTGGGTATTGCCTTGGATGACATGGTAAGGGGCCGTGCAGCCCTTGGACAGGCTATTGCCCTAGGCCTAGGTGATCAGGCTGGCGAAGCTGCTGTCTACCTGGGCCGGGCAATCAGAGGGCTTAGGAGAGTTGATGTCGTCATTTACATGCCCCAAGGTCTGGTCGCTCAGGCCATGCTCCAACGCTTTTTGGGTAGCTACAAAGAGGCGGAAGACTTTCTTCGCCAAGCGGGGGACCTTGCCGAGTTTCACGGAATGAAACTAGCCAAGTGTGATGTGCTGCTTGAGCAATCTCGGCTGCGCCTGGCTTCTGGAGAGCATCAAGGTGCGTTGGCGAGTTTTAAGACCGCAGACCATTGGGTCAAAGCACTTCGTTACCATCGTCGGAATCGTGAAATTGAGGCGCTGGCAACCCGACTTAGACGGCAAGCCTCCTAGGTATGCTTGTTAGTGCTCAACCGGGCTGCCACTATAGTCACGTCATCATTGAGCTTGGTATTTCGGCAGTGCTGGTCCAGGGCCGAAAGGAGTCCTTCCAAGAGCACTTTCGGTGGGCAGTCGGACGATTGAGATAAGGATTCCAAGATTCCTGAGGCGCCAAACTCTTTCCCCGAGGAGTCTTTTGCTTCTGGAAGCCCGTCTGTAAATAGAAGAATCGTGTCGCCATCGTCGTATTCGAACCTTCCAGTAGATCGCTCGCCTTTAACTGAAACATTCAGAGGCCATCCAGTCGACTTCAGGTTGTCCTGAGTCCCATTACAGTGTAGTAGATATTGGTTGAGGTGACCTGCACTGCTCCAGTGTACGAACCGGTTCTGAGGGTCGACGATGACCAAGCAGCAAGTGGCAAGACGTTGGATTCTCGTGTCAGAGACCAGGGCTTGGTCTAAGGATTGGATGATCTGCGTTGGATCAATAGAATCTTGGAGGGCTTCTTCCAAGCGAGACTTCATAATGGCCGCAAGCAGCGCGGCGGACATCCCGTGTCCTTCGATATCAACGACGGTCAAGACTAGATTCCCGTTCTGCAGAATCCGAAAGTCGTAGAAATCTCCTCCGACCTGATACGTTTGCCGGCATTTCGCGGCGACTTCATATGGTCCGTGAAGCAGCTTGGTTCCCGGCAGCAATGCCCTTTGGACCTCGCCAGCTGTATGGAGATCGTTCACCAGGCTAGACCAGCTTTGGAAATCCTCGCGTAGTTTAGTGACTATGCCGCGGCAAAGATTGAGGGCGGGGCGCCCGCCTCCTTCGGTGAAAGCCTTCAGAAAGAGCACCTTTGGCCATCGGAGCAGTCGGACAGCTGTTGCTGCTACAGCCGTAGCAGAGCGGCCGCGTTCGTCGATCAGCGCGAGCTCTCCAACGTAGTCTCCTGGGCCGCGTCTAAGGATCTCTAAACCCTGTCGCTCAAGCCGAACAGTCCCTTCGACGATTAAGAATACGGCGTCGGCGGGATCGCCTTCAGCAAACAGCATTTGCTGAGCAGCAATCCCGACTTCTTCCAGATCTGAGGCGATTCGTTCCAGCCAGATATTTTCGGCGTCTGAAAGGAAGTCGATGGATTTCAGAAAAGAGAGTTGGGTGTCCATGATTTGCTTCCACCTCAGCTCTAGGACGGGAATGTCCAGAACTCACGATGAAGTCTATCAAATTCGGGAAGCAATAGAATTAATCGAGATCAGCCCCAGCAACCCCGAAGAGACTTGTCACCGGTGAGCGCATCGCCACGGTAGCTGGCTCGATCGCGGACGAGGAGGTGGCAAAGGCGCTGGTGAAGGCCGCTGTCGACCGTTTCGGCGTCGTCGACGTGTTGGTCAACAACGCGGGCATTTTCAAGCCCACGCCGTTTCTCGAGCACAGTGCGGACGATTTGAGTCGTTATCTCGACATCATCGTCAAGGGCACGTTTTTCGCCAGCCAAAACGCCATTCCTGAGATGCAGAAGCGCGGGGCAGGCTCGATCGTCAACGTGGGCTCGATGTGGGCGGACCACGCCGTGGGTGCCACCCCGTCGTCGGCCTATTCGGCGGCGAAAGCCGGGGTCCATGCTCTGCCCGGAATCTGGCGATCGAATTCGCGGCTTCCAACATCCGCGTCAACGCGGTGGCGCCGGCGGTGGTGGAAACGCCGGTCTACGGTACCTTCTTGTCCGAGCAGCAGGTGGCAGAGGTTTTACCGACCTTCAGCGCGTTTCATCCGATCGGTCGAAATGGTCAGCCCGTGGACGTTAGCGAAGCGATTCTCTACCTGGCAGGCGAAGGTGCGGGGTGGATTACTGGAGTCGTGTTGCCGGTCGACGGCGGTGTGACCGCCGGACGTGTCTGAGGGATCCGTTGAGGCAGCGAGAAACGAAAACGGCCCACCTTTCGGCGGGCCGTTTTACCGTCTATGGTTGCCGGGATCAGAGGCAGATGTCGGGGCAGTAGGAATTGGGAATGATCACCGTGCCGCGGCAGCAATAATTGGCTTGGTCCCAGGAGTAGCTACAATATTGGCTGTTGCGATTTTGGCACCATGTCGGACCGGGAGACGGTTTGGGACGCAGGGCCGTGTCGACGACCATCCACACGGGCGTTTCAAAACCGAGCAGGGGCAGAAGCCCGAGATCGACGGTTCCGACGGGAGCGACTTCCGCGAACGTGGCGGGGGCGATCAGGCCGATGGAGAGCAGAATGGCGAGGGCGAGCAGTTTCTTCATAGGGGTCCCTTTCATGGGTTAGGGTCGCCGGACGCTCGCGGGTGAGGGTGGGCAACGGGACACAGCCCCGGGCACAGCTCCAGTCGACGAACTCCGTCACCGACGGATTCTTGAGAGGCGACCGGATTCTCGACAGGCGACCGGTGAGGATTTCCGAGACGATATCGCTTGATAGACATAAAGTCAAAAGACTTTAAAAAAAAGA
Source organism: uncultured bacterium (assembly GCA_965366625.1). Classification (GTDB taxonomy): domain Bacteria; phylum Acidobacteriota; class Thermoanaerobaculia; order Multivoradales; family J023; genus JAUIJL01. Next base: position 10,608 of record CBDUGP010000148.1, on the reverse strand, counting down.
GCGAAAAAGGCGTATTGATGTGAATTGAGAATGGAACTTATGGAGATGAGTTGACCGTAAATCGAACTTTGGTGATTTTGGCCGCGGGTGTCGGCAGTCGATACGGGGGTTTGAAACAGCTCACGCCCGTCGGACCGGCCGGCGAGACCCTTTTGGAGTATTCGATTTTCGACGCCTTGCGCACGGGATTTTCTCGAGTCGTGTTGGTGGTGCGAGCGGAAACCGAGTTCGAGATCAGGGCCCGGCTCGACCCCACCGTGGGGCGCCGGGTTCCCTTGACCTATGCTTTTCAAGCGCTCGACGACCTGCCCGCCGGATTCACGACTCCTATCGCTCGGTCCAAACCCTGGGGCACCCTGCCGGCGGTGCTCGCGGCGTATTCGTCGATCGATGGCACCTTTGCGGTGATCAACGCTGACGACTTCTACGCCTTGGGCGCGTTTCAAGAACTCGCCCGTTTCTCCGACTTCGACTCCAGGTCGAGCCCTGGGGATGCCTCGTTACCCACCGCGGCGGTGGTCGGCTTCAGGGTGGCCGACACCCTGAGCGACGCTGGACCCGTGTCTCGGGCTCTGTGCCGGCCCGATGAAGCCGGTTTAGTCCAAGAGATGGTGGAAATTAAGGAAATCTGGCGCCACGGTGACGGCGGTCGCTACTTGGATTCGGAAGGCGTCGAACGCTTTCTGAGCGGCGACGAGCTGGTGTCGATGAATATGTGGCAGCTGCCCAAAGATGTGTTGCCCGATCTGCGAGACCGTTTCCACCGTTTCCTCAGCAGGCACGTCCAGGAACCTACCTCGGAGTGTCTATTGCCCGACGAAGTACAGGCTTTGGTACGAGCCGGGCGTGTGCAAGTCCGAGCCCTGAGGGGACCGGGGCCTTGGTGCGGTCTGACCTATCCGTCCGACCGGGAACGGGCCGTGGGCCTGCTCGCCGAGCTTACGGACCGAGGGGTCTATTCAAAACCGCTTTGGGGGTGAGCGGCGGCGCGATCATGAGCCTCCCGACAGTGCCTCCCGACAGTGCCTCCCGATAGTGTCTCCCGACAGCGCTTTTGACTGAATGTCTGGTATTCTGGCCAAAACAGATATTCGCAATGGAAAGTGAAGCAGCTCTATCGAGAACCGTGGTATCAGTTCAGGACGTGAAAATGAAAGTAGCCCAGTGCTGGTGGACGGGAAACGAGGGCTGGTCCAGCAGGCCGACCGGCCCCTGCGTAGACACGGATTTGCTTTTGATCTTTGGCGCGACTCGAGTGCTCAGAAAAAAGAATCTGCTGGCAGAATTGCGCCAACACCATCCCAATGCAATGGTGTTGGGTTGCTCAACGGCCGGGGAGATCCAAGACGTTTGGGTGCGAGATCAGAGTCTGGTCGCCACCGCTATCTGCTTTGAATCGACCCGTCTTCGCAGCCATCAGGTCTTGCTCGAGGAGGGTGGAAGCAGCCGAGAGGCCGGCGAGGCGATCAGCCGAGCGTTGTGGGCCGAGGATCTAGTCCACATTTTGATCTTGTCAGATGGTCTTCATGTCAATGGCAGCGAGTTGGTAGCCGGTTTGAACGGGGGGTTGTCGCGTCGAGTCACCGTGACCGGCGGCCTCGCCGGCGATGGCGAAAATATGGGGCACACACTAGTCTACACAGGCGATCTCCCGCGCGAACGCTTAATCGCTGCTGTTGGGTTTTACGGTGATCGGTTAAAGGTCGGGTGTGGCTCCCTGGGAGGATGGGATCCGTTTGGTCCGGAGCGAAAAATAACCAAGTCCATAGGCAACGTGCTCTTTGAACTCGATGGCCAGTCGGCCCTGTCGCTTTACAAAAAATATCTCGGCGAGAAGGCGTCCGAGCTTCCCGCCAGCGGCTTACTTTTTCCCCTAAGCCTTCGGGTCTCCGATGGCTCCAATGTCGTGCGAACGGTGCTTGCAGTCGACGAGTCGGCTCAGTCCATGACATTTGCTGGGGACCTGGAGGAAGGAGCGTACGTGCAACTGATGAAAGCGAACTTTGAGCGGCTGATTGACGGCGCAGTGGGCGCGGCGCGGGTGAGTGCTGAGGTATTGTCTGAAGACACGGCTGACCTGGCTCTGTTAGTGAGCTGTGTGGGACGAAAGCTGGTGCTCAAGCAGAGGGTTGAGGAAGAGGTAGAAGCGGTCCGAGAAGTGTTGGGCGGCCGTCCGATGCTGACCGGCTTTTATTCGTTGGGGGAAATCTCACCCTTCACGCAAGCCGCTCGATGTGAACTTCACAACCAGACCATGACCGTGACCACATTGGCCGAGATCTGATGCACAAGCTTTTGGAACGTCAAGTTCGGCGTCTCCTTCGGGGATCGGCCGAGCAAGTGCCAAAGGAGTTCTTGGACGCCGTCAGCTCAGCCTATGAACAGGCGGATGAAGATCGGTTGCTCTTGGAACGTGCGATGGAGCTGACCTCGGAAGAGTTGCTCGAGCGAAACGAGGCCCTGAACCATTCGCTGTCGTTGGTGCAGGCGACCCTCGAAGCCGCCGGTGACGGCATTGTGGTGACCAACCTGGAAAGGGAGGTCAAGAGCTTCAATCGTAGGGTCTTGGAAATGTGGGACTACCCACACGAGGTCCTGAACCCCGAGGACGCTCAGCTTTGGATGGAGCATGCGGTCTCCAGAATTTCAGATCCGCAGAACTTCTTGCGTCGGGTCGATGAGATTTACAGGGATTCCGAAGCCGAAAGCTACGACGAGATTTCGCTCCCAAACCACAAGGTGCTCGAGAGATTTTCCCGGCCGATGAGGCACGGCGGAGAGATTATCGGGCGGGTGTGGAGTTTTAGGGACGTGACCGAGCATCGGCGCCTCGAAGAGCAAATCCGGCAAAGCCAGAAAATGGAAGCGGTGGGGCAGCTGGCGGGTGGAATCGCTCACGATTTCAACAACCTCTTGACGGTGATCGCCGGTTGCTGCGAACTCAGCCGGCACAAGGTTGAGGCCGCAGATTACGGTATCCAGAAACTTTTAGACGAGATTTCTAAGGCCGCATCTAGGGCCTCGGATTTGACCTCCCAGCTTCTGACTTTCAGCCGTCGGGCGGTTCTCGATCCGGAAGCACTGGCCCTCGATCACGCGGTTCGCGACGTTGAGGACTTGCTGGTCAGGCTGGTGAGCGAAAAGATCGAGCTGACCCTCGAACTCCATTCCGGTGATGCGACCATCCTGGCGGATCGAACTCGCTTTCAGCAAATCCTTTTGAATTTGATCATCAATGCCGCCGATGCGATTTCAGAAAATGGTCGAATCCTGGTCGAAACCGAGAAACTCACCGTCGGCGGCAACCCGCCGTTCGGGATTCAAGAACCCGGTGAATATGGAATCTTGCGCATCAAGGATGACGGGTGCGGTATGTCACCGGAGGTCCAGGAACGAATTTTCGATCCGTTTTTTACCACCAAGGAACCGGGCAAAGGCACGGGGCTGGGGCTGGCTACGGTCTACGGGATCGTGCGCCAATTCAACGGAGTGTTACATCTCGAATCCGAGCCGGGCCGGGGAAGCGAGTTTGTCATCGCGTTTCCGCTCACGGATCAAAAGGTTCGCCCGCCGACGTTTGAGGAGTCCGAATTCGTGGCCGCCGGAGCGATCATTTTGGCGGTGGAGGACGACCCGTCAGTTCGATTGATTGTGGGTGAGATGTTGAGCGTTTTAGAAGGATTTACAATCCATTTAGAAGCTTCTCCGGCCGCTGCGTTGGAGCATTTTCCAGGGGGCCAGCACGGGGGTGCCAATCTTGACTTACTAATCAGCGACATCGTCATGCCGGGCATGAACGGCTTCGAGCTTGCTGAGCGTATGTCTGAACTCTATCCAGATTTGAAAGTGCTGTTTGTGTCGGGTTACGATTCCGTCACGTCCGCTGTGGAATTCAACGAGGTCAAGCGAAGAGCGGGTTATTTGAGCAAACCTTTTGATTGCTCAACCCTGTTGCACAAGATCAACCAAGTGTTGAGCCGCCCTTCCTACTCTCGAAGTCAGACCAGCCTTCAGGAGCAGACCGCTCATCGAGATCCGGTTAGACAAGGCTGAGCTGTCCCGTGACCCTACGGGTTTGCGTCACAGAAATGGAGTTGTTGGGACGCTCGTGGGTAGGCCATGCCGAGGAAAGGGCCGGCGGTTTTACTTTCCGGTCTCGGCTGGCCTGACCTCAGCCCACACCGCGTTTGACGACCACTATGGTGCGGTCGTCCGACGGGGTGCAGGCGCTTCCTAGGAAGTCGTCGTTGGCTTTGAGCAGGCCGTCGGCGATTTCGGAGGCGGGTCTTGCGGCTAGGTTTTCGAGGGTTTGGCGAGTGCGTGGTTCGCCGAAGGCTTCCTGTTCGCTGTTCAAGGCTTCCTCGATGCCGTCGGTGGCCAGGACCAGGGCGTCGCCCGGTTGTAGGCTGAAGGTGATTTGGGGATATTCGCTTTGGGCCATGGCGCCCACGGGCACGCCGGCGACGGTGAGTTCTTCGGTTTTGCCGTTGCGCAGCAGGTAGGGGTAGGGCAGGCCGGCGTTGGCGAGGGTCACGGTGTGGTCGCGGCGGTCGTAGACGGCGAAGGCGATGGCCAGGAATCGACGGTCCACTTGTTTGCCGGCCAGCTCATCGTTGAGGTACGAGAGCAGGCAAGCGGGATCGCATTGATTTTCAGCGGCGTAACCACGCAACATGCCGATGGCCATGGCGCCGTAGAGGGCGGCGCCGGTGCCTTTGCCGGCGACGTCGGCGACGACATAACCCGTGCGATATTCGTCGTAGAGCAAGAAGTCGTAGAGATCGCCCCCGAGGTGACGTGCCGGGCACCAAGCCACAGCGGTTTGTAGGTCGGGAGCCCAGGGGCTGATCCTAGGCAGCAATAGGTCCTGAACTTGGCGGGCCGCTTTGAGCTCTCGGTCGAGGCGTCGCTCCTCGCTCTTGATGGTTTCGTAGAGCCGGGCGTTCTCCAACGCCACCGCCAGGTTGGCAGCCAGGGTCGACATCAGCAGCTCGGCTTCCGGGCCAAACGCATCGATGTGGTAGCTCTCGAGATCGATCACGCCGATCAACCGATCTTCGATCAGCATCGGCACGACCAGCTCGGAGCGGACCCGGTCGTCACCGCATGAAAGGTATCGGGCATCGGTGCGAACGTCGCCGACCCGGATGGGCTTTTGAAGGCTTGCGGCCACGCCGCACAAGCCTTGCCCTAGGGGGATCTGAATTTTGGTGCTTTGGCAGCCGTTGTGGCTGACGGAAATGCCATGTTCCAACGAATCGGTTTCAGGATTGAAGAGCATGACGCCGAAGTGTTGATAGTCGATCAAGCCCTTGACCAGTTCCGCCACCCGTCCCAGGAGCTTCTCGGAGTGCAGGATCGATGACAGCTCCCGGCTGACCTCGTGCAAAAGGGCTAGACCGTCGTGCGACGGCAAGGCAGGTCGGGGCTCGGATCTCGGCACAGGGGCCAAGGCGGACGGCGGCGACATGGTTGGTTCTCCTGAAAACAAAGTCGACGGCGGGTCTCGTCTCCATAACCGGTTTCAAGGGTGGTAAATTCCGATCCCGGGTGTCTTGAATAAAAGTCCATACGGGTTGTAGGGAGCGAAGAGCCGAGAAAGAGATAAGCTCGGCCGGCGATGAGCATCCATCTTCATCTTCACCTCTCAAGGTCTGCTCGATGACCGGTAGTCGCGTCGCGATCATCGGCACGGGCATTGCGGGTTTGAGCGCTGCCTGGCGCCTGGGCCTCGATCACCACGTGACCCTTTACGAACGGGCGCCCGCGTTGGGCATGGCAGTCCACGGCTGGCAAACCGACTCGGGGGTCGAGGTCGATGTGCCCATCCGTGTGATGAGCCCGGCCTACTACCCGATTTTGCTCGAAATCCTTTCGGAAGCGGGGGTCAAAACCCGCACGCTCGATGGCAGCGCGTCGTTCACGGATTTCGGTGGGCAGACCTATTTCCGCTACCAGAACGATACCTTGGGCCCGCTCTCCATGCCCAAGCCCTGGCTTCGAGCCTTTTTTTCCCGCGAAGGCCTGCGGATCATCAGCGACTATATGCGTCTGGCCCGGGTTGCCGCCGACTTTGTGCAGGGTAGAGGTCCAGACCTCGGGGATGGATTGACCCTCGGCGAGTTTTTGGCGCGGGACGCCTACAACCCGATTTTTGTTCACAAGCTTTTGATGCCGATTTTCGCCACGCTCTGCACTTGTACCTATGAGCAACTGGAAGAATTTCCCGCATCCGTCATCTTGGAGTACATGGGCAAGGGCATGACCCATCGCAAGCTGAAGAAGGCCGTGGGCGGAGCGGGCGCGGTGGTCGAGGCTCTGGCATCGCGCGCGGACGAAGTCTTGTGTGGGGTGGAGGTGAAAGACATCCGACGCCGGGCCTCGGGGGTCGAGGTGATCGGCGGCCAAGGTGCCAGGACCTACGACCATGTGGTGGTGGCCACCCAAAGCAACCAGGCACTCGAATTGGTGTCGGACCTCACCGACCGGGAGCGTTCGGCTCTGGCCTCGTTTTCGTATACGCCGATCGAGGTGGTGATGCACAATGATCGTCGATTGATGCCGGCCCAGGAGAAACATTGGTCACCGGTCAACTACATGGTCGACGAGTGCTGGGACCGGCCCATGACCAGCCTGTGGATCAATACGGTGTACCGTGACTTGCGCAAAGAAACGCCGATTTTCCAGACGGTGCATCCCGCGAAGCGCCCGGTTCCGGAGCTGACCCTGGCGACATCGAGGTTTGAACGGCCCGTTGTGACCCTCGACTCCCAGAGCGCCCAGGCGAGTTTGTCTCGAGTGCACGACGAGGCCGGCCGGCGCCTATGGTTTTGCGGTTCCTACGCTTTGGCCGGCATCCCGCTTTTGGAGAGCGCGGCCGGCTCGGCGGCGCACGTCGCCGGCAAGATCGACGAGACTTCCGCCACGGCCTGAGACCGGCGCTCACATCTTCGAGCCTCTGCTTCGTCAGCGTTTGCGGGCGTTTCGCATCAAACGCTGGTTGAGTCTCGGACTTTTAGGTAGATTGGGTTCCTAGCTTTTGCTAGTGGGTCGTCGTGCCCGCCCTTCCCTCCCGTGCCTCAGGATTTGAATATGTTCTTCAATATGCGCCTTGCTGCCCGTGTGGCCGCTTTGCTGGCCACGTCTTTGCCGGCCGCTCCCGTTCCGGTTTTTGCTCAGCTCGATCCCCAAGCCCAATCTGATCCAATCTTCACCCTGGTGGCGGACCACCCCCTCCACTTCTCCGAAGCCGATCTGCGGCCTACCAACCAAGCCTTTGGTCCCCTTTCGATTGACACGCAGCCGGTCTACGGAGACTTGAGTCCGGGGGCCGAATCCAAGAGCTGGATCTACACCCCCGACGCGGGATTTTTCGGCCGCGACGGCTTCACTTATCGCATCGGTGGACGGACTCTCCGTGCCTGGCTGCATGTGCAGCCCGCCATCTTTCCGCTCGCAGATCGTTGGCCCACCGTTTCTTGCGCCGCAAATGGACCCGGCGAGGTGGCTTGTCCGCCAAGCACCGAGCCCGGTCACGGCGCAGAGCTGGGCTGGTGGGACGCCGGGCAAGGGACCTTCAATCTTTGTGATTGGCAAAGCCCCGAGGTGAAGTATTGTGTGGAGTTGGGGGTTCCCGGCAGCTCGGGATTCCAGACCTGGCGTCCGATGGTGCTGGACCGTGACAGTGACGGTTGGCATGAGCTGGCCTTAAGAGATCCGATGTCGGGTTGACCCAGGTTTTCTCGATTATGCCGAACAGCACAGGAGACCGGCCGGGACACTTGGCCTTGCTCGCCCAATGGTGGATTGGAGAGTGCGGCGATCTTCCGGTGGCGGGTAGCTGGATTGAAGGGCTGACGTCGGAGCTGGGTGTTTACCTGCCCAAGGATGACGTCCCGGGAGTCTTCGGCCACCTTCTGCTGGAAGGCGAAAGCGCTCAAATGATCAACGATCTCGGCAACGACATCGAGCGGGCCCGGCCCCTGGTGGGGGATTGGCTGGCAACAGGTAAAGATCACGTCGGTATTTTTGATCTCGACACGCGGACCCTGTGGCATCGGCCGGCGTTGGGTGGCGCGGTCGGCTCAAAATTGGCCGGGGATCGCGGGTTGCGGTACACCATTCCCTTTTCGGCGGGCACCGGAAACGGACGGGGTGAAGTGGTCTTGGGTCTCTTTGATCCCAGGAAAGGCCACGGACAATTCCACTTCTTTCGAGTAAACACGGAGTCGTACGAGGATCCCCTGCCGTTGGAAGTGGTCGTCGATCCCACCGGCGGACCCTGGGTGCCGCCCTCCTGACTGCCCTGACCACCTTGACTGCTCTGCCCTGATCGCCTTGATGGCCAGAATGGAAGAAAGCCGGTCCTCAAGAAAGGGCCGGCTTTTCTCGATCCTAGAATTCGACCGGATGCCGGCTGGATTACAGGCTGCGCAGAATCTCGTTTGGCTCGACCCTTCCGGCCTCACCGGCGGGAATCCATATGGCCGCGAATGCTGTGATGCCGATGGCAAAAAGCGCGAAGAGGCGCGCTTCGGGGGCCTCGGCAGCCACGCCGAACAGTCGACCCTTGAACAGTTCGCAAGCTGGATAGGAAAGCAAGATTCCAAGGCCGAATCCCAGCATGATCCGGATCATGCCAGTCTTTAATATCCACCAACGCACGGCCCTTTGCGATGAGCCGAGGGCTAAGCGCAAAGCGATCTGGCCGCGTTTTTCTGCCACAAATCGGCTGAGCACACCGTAGATTCCGAGCACTGCCAAGACGATGGTGAGCAGGGTCAAGGAAGCGAGTAAACGGCTCAAGAAGCGGGTTTCCGCCACCGACTCGGCGATCAATCCGGTGCCGGTGGCAGCTTCCACCACGAGATCTGGGTCCATCTCTCGGAGATGACGCCACGAAGCTGGGCTGATGCCGGTTTCAGAGCGGGCGAGCAAGGTCGCGGAGGTCCGGAATCTAGCCGAACCGTCGCGGTCTGCAAACCGTCGGCCTTGAATCCCAAATCCGTGCTGCCGAGATGCACGATGGAGCCCACCAGCAAATAAGCCGCCGCCGAGAGAACGAAGGCTGTGGCGACCATCAAAGTCACCTGCAGGCTGGTGAAAATTTTCGCGGCCGCTGAGTGGTGGCCAAAACGGGCATCCGACCGGAGATCTCGGATTCGGGCACCGGCACGGGAGAAAAGGCTCGGAGCCGCACCGGCGATTAGGGTCAGGATCCACCCGCCCAGCCCGAGTAAAAGCAGGATTTCGAGATCGACCCGAACCCCTTTCAGGAAGTACAGCCCGGGTGGCAAAAGGGCCATTAAGAAGTGGAGACCGCTCTGGATCAGAAACCCGCCCAATGCCACCGCAAGAGCCACAAGAAGCAGGAGCTTCCGTGCGTGTGAGAAGAACAGCCTCTTGCCGTCGGCCCCTACGGCCCAGCGGATGGATTGCTCCTTCGCCTCCCCGATTCGACGCGCAGCCATCAGCCCGCCGGTGATCGAAGCCGTGATCAGCAAGAGCAGAATGCCGCCCCAAAATGCCATGACCGCCATGTTCTGGGTGGCAGTGTCCAAGAGGTCCTGGGACGAGACGACGACCCAGCGAACGCCACCCTCCTGCGTGCTCAGCTCAGGCCGTCCCTTGCCCCAGGCAGTGAGCTCCACCTCCGCCTGGGCGATGGAAGCATTATTCTTTAGGCAAGCCAGGACTTGAATTTTTCGGTGCTCGCCAAGGTCAATCGGGATCAAGGCGTCGACCGGGGATCCGTTGGCCAAAAGTAGATCGAGCCGTTTGTCGGCGACCCCCACGATGGTCTTGGATTGGCCATTGAGCATCAAAGGCTCGCCGAGGGCTGCTGCGGCGCTGCCGAATCGTCTTTTTGCAAAGCTCTCGGTGATGACCACCTCGCCGTCCCTGGCCGCTCCCTCGGAGCCGAAACCCCGACCGACGATCAAGGTCGACGGCAGAGACTCGAAGAAAGCCGACCCGACCTCCGCCACCTGCAGAGTCCGCGCGCCCACCTCCGAACGCACGACCTGGTCTCGGATGGCGAAGCCGAGGATCGCCCGATAAGACTGGAGCGAATCCTGCCACAGTCTGAAAACTTCGACGGAAGGGGAACCCTGCATCTGATACTCCGGATTCTCCGCCCGCAGCCGAACCCAAGTGCCCCGCTCCACGGTACCCAGCGGATTCCAAAACCGCTCGAGAACAGAAAACGCCCCGGCTGCACCTGCCAGGCCCAAAGCCAAACTGACGATCAGCGCCGTCCCGTGACGCCCGAGTTTTCGCTGAAAGAAAGACGTTGCCACCCAAGCTCCTTCAATAGCTCTTTCGATGCGTAATCTTATTAACAGTCGCCTGCTCTTAACCTCTTACGAGTGGGGACGCCTCCGTGTCGGCCGCGCTAGAAACCCTGCGTTAGAAACCCCGCGCTAGAAGCCCTTAGGGTCGATGCTGAGGCGTTTCATGCGTTTGATCAATCCGCCGCGGGAGATTTGCAATACTTCGGCGGCGCGGGTTTGGTTGCCGGAGGTTTGGGTGAGGGCGGCGCTAATTAGGGTCCATCCAGTTTTGGCCTTTTCGAGGTCTAGAAGGCGCGGCGCGCCGAGCACGGAAAGC
>CBDUGP010000147.1:0-20148 GCA_965366625.1 uncultured bacterium | reverse complement strand
GGGCAAGCCCGGGGCAAGCCCCGCCCCTACATCCGGAGGTTTGCGGACGTAGCCCACTAGATTCCTCAAGGCTGGCCCGGGCACCTTGCGCTCGGCCGGCCGAGTTACCCGTCGTTTTCTACCGGCCACGTGACCCATGAGTGCCGGGCGATGACTTCTTCGACTCGGGGGTGAGGCACTAGGTAGACCACTTTGATGCCGCGCTCGGCGTCGATGGGGATTTGCAGTAGCCGTGCACCTTTAGGCAGCGCCGGCAAATCGACCCGTGCGTAATAAGCCAGCTGCTGGATCGAAAGCGGCTGAGTGGGCTTTGTCGGTGTCACCAGGGGGCCGGGGATGGGATGTCCGAATACCAGCTGGACGTCCCGTTGAACGAGATAGGCGAAACCGGCTCGAATGCCGTGTCCGGGTCGAATGCCTTTCATCGGCTTTTGGCGGGCGAGCCACAGGTCGTTGAGCCCCAAGGTGTCGACGGTTGGTAGGCGGGAATAGTAGGGAATAGCTCCGGCCGCGCCGATCGCGAGGGTCACGGGTTTCTCCGCGCCTCCAAAGTGCTGCCCGAGCACCTTGCCGATTTGGGGCCAAGCTTCTCCGCCGGGTTCGAGATGTGAGCGTAAGCTCGCCATGGTCTCGACCTCGGCGGAAACTTTGAAATTCACGGCGTGGAAGGCGCTGCCGAACACCACGAAGGCGATCAATAAGTTCCGCGGCCGCACCGGCAGCTGGAACGTGAGAAAGGTAATCACGAGGAAAACGAGCGGAAGCACCGGCACCAACATCCGGAATTCCATGAAGCCACCGCCGACCCGCGCCACATAAGCGAACCAAGCCAAAATCACCAGCGAGCAGGCCAAAAGATCCTGGCGCAACAAGGTTTTCGCCTTGGCCAACGCCAGGACCACGAAGGGCAAGAGTTGGTAGGAGTAGATGAAGTTGAAAACATAACCCAGGCCCTGGCCGAACATCGCCAGCGACACTGGCAGCACCTTCGCGTAGTAGGTATTGGGAAATACATCGCCATAATATGCGAGCTTCCAAAGTAGCCACGGGCCGAGCAGCAGCAGAGCCGGACCGGCAGAGGCCAAGGTCGCCATGATCAAGGCTTTGGGGGAAGGGCGTGTCCGAAGCCATGGAATCCATGCCCAAGCGAACAACAAACCGAACGGCAACAAGGAATCGAGCCGGGTCAAAGTCGCAAATCCTGCCAGGGTCGAGAGCAGCGCAAGGCCACCGACCTTGGTGTCGGTGTCGGCGATTCGTTTGGCGGCCCAGCAACCCGCGGTGATCAAGAAGGCTTGGAGCTGGGTCTCGAGCCCCCCTGTGGCGAAACAGCTGAAGGTGTAGTTGGTGCCCAGAAGGCCGACGGCCACCGTCGCGCGGCCGGGCGAACCGAGCACCTCTAAACCCAACCGGTAGATCATCAGCAAGCTGCCGAGAAACGCGATCAGGCCGAGGGCTTGGGAGGCGAGAACTGGTTCCAAGCCCACGGCGAAAACCGCAGCGAGCAGCAGAGTCCAGAGAAAATTCGTATAACCCTCAACCGGTACGGACTCACCGGGATTCCAGGTCAGCTCACCGGTCTCGACCAGATTTCGGGCATAACGGAACGAAATGAAAGCATCGTCGACCACGAAGGCGTTGCTCGCCGCGAGCGCCAGACATCCAGCGATGACCAGCCCTGTCAACACACCCAGCGTCCGCCTATCGAACCCCCGTCCTTCAGCTGCGACTAAGTCTTTCCGAGATGAACCGTTAGGCCGCACCATCGCTCGTTGCTTTGCAATAGCAGGTCATGAAGCCTTCAGCGGTTAAATGGCTGAGCGAGCAGAGGTAAACAGGCCATTCACTGTCGCTGACCGTCGAGGCCTTCAGCGTGTAAAACTGCCTGTAGGTTTCATTGGCGCAGGTCGCATCGGAGCCTAATTGGTCGATGAGGGAAGCCACTGTTCCCGCGTCGTAATTTCCTTCGGCCAAACCGCATTTTTTGAGGTAGTCCTGCGAGTAGGTGTAAAGGGGTTGCCAGTCGGGAGCCGATTGGGGATCGTCGATTTTGGCGCTGCTGAGATTGGTTAAATAGTAGGTTGTGTAATCGAGCAGCGTCCCGTCGGAGGTTTGGTAGGTGAAAATCTGGAAGCCCGGATTGTTGCCGTTGCGCAGTGAAAACGAAGGGTTGAAATGGAAGAGCAAAGGGCTGTGGCTGCCGGGTGAGGTCGGGATCTGGAAGAGGCGGAAATCGTCCACGTGGGTGTGGGCCACCATGGCATATGAAATCTTGCTCATCGCTCCCCCGAGGGTGCCGATCAGCTGTTGGCTTTGATCCCGAGCGAGGTCAAAATCCGAATCGGCCATGGCATAGGGCTGATCACAGCTGAGGGACTGATCATTGGCGGTGTTGTATTGGTCGATCCCGGGGGGAATGTGGAAGGCGAGGGCGACCTGGCCCGTGGCTTTTTGCAAGACCGTCGACAGCCAGCTTTGCTCTTCGGATTCGAGGTCGCCGGGGCAACCCGGAACCGAGTCGTCCGACGACGAGAAGATGGATGGATTGGGATAATTTCGAGACAGGGGCACATTGTTGTACACCACGAGCTGAAGGTCTAAGCCCTTGACGGGTTTGACCGTATAACTGCCGGACCTTGAAAAGTCGTTGAGCGGCACCTGGGCGAGCGGGGCCCAAATCGCCTTGAGGTCGGTGAGGAAGTCGCTGCCCTGGGAAACGCCGTAGTCGCCGCAGTAGGCGTCGTTATTGCCGATGGCGGGGTAAATCGGGGTGTCTGGGAAGGCCGCCGAAAGCTCGTCGGCAATGAAGCTCATGGTCTTGAGCACGAACGATTTATATTCGTTGAAGGGATCGCCGGCGGACGGATCGCATCGGCCGAGAAGGTCGCTGAAGTTACTGTCGAAGTTGTGGCCGAGAAAGTCGCCGGTGATCACGACGTAGTCGACTTTTTTGTCCGGTAAAGCTTTGACCTGATCCGCGGCAGCCGCCAAAGCAGATTTGAGCAAGGGGTAGTTGGTGTCGCGGGTGACGGTGTCTTGCAACCCGTTTTGGCCCGCTGCGATCGTGCCTTCCAAAATACCTTTCCATTGGGAAACGTCGGCTTGGTAGAGCCTCCAAGCGAGCGGGGGAGGCGGATCATTCGGGTTACCGCCGGGGCAAGGGTTGGAGGCGTCCGCTTGGTCGAAATATGGATCGAAATGGATATCGGAGAGGGTTAGAAAATGGCCATGCTGGGTGCTGCTCGTTGCACTTTCGGCGGCCTGATCCGGTTGCGGCGACTCTTGTGACTCTTGGTTGCATCCCCAAGCCAGCATTGCCGTGACAACGAGGGCGGCCCGTAGGCAGCCGGCTGTGAAAAAACGATCCAAACGATCCAAAGGCATGGGCGACTCCTCGTGGGGCCTCGGCTCAGCTGGTTTCTCGTAGGACTGATCTCGTCCAGGAAGCTGGTCTTTAGTCTGATTTCGAAGCGGAATTTCTGGATTCAAGCTACAGGTCGGTCTTGATGCTGTCAAGGCTCGGCAAAGTCGGCCCGGGCCGCCGCGAATACGGTTTCTGCCCATGCCAGGAGCGTTTAGCGAGTACATCGTCCATGATAATATGAAGGCCTACCTAATTCGTAGGCAAGCTTCGTCGCGGTTCCGGGATTCGTTGAGTTTCCGGGATCTTAGTGACTAATGGGCTCTTCGAGCATGGTCATCCGCGAGAGGGCTTGCCATGGCTGGTCCACTCAAATCAGCGGTGAATCGACGCGTGATGGCCTTTTTTCGACTTGCTCAGCTCCTCGGTGGAGTGCTGCTCCTTGTTTTGGGGTTCTCGCAGCCTGCTCAAGGGGACTTGCCACGTGTCGGTCAGAAGCTGCCCGTGTCGACCTATTCCATGAGTGACGGATTGCCCAGCTCCCACATTCTCGATTTGGACCAGGATGCGTCGGGAAGGCTTTGGATTCTCAATCGTTTGGGTGTCACCCTCTACGATGGCAGGAGCTTCGAGCCATATTCTGAAGGATTGATCACGACCCGACTCGGTGCCCTGACCGTTGATGAATTCGGTGAAACCTGGGTGGCCATCGGCTGGGGCGAGCCGGAGCTCTACCGTTTGGTCGAGAACCGTTGGGTTTTGCTGCCGAAGCTCGCGGAAAGCGCGTTCTCCGATGAACCGTTGTTCCTCGAAGCGATCCAAGGAAACACAGCGGGAGAGATCCTGATTGCCCTGGGCAATACCGAAGGCGAGCTTTGGCTTTGGACCGCGAAAAAAAATAGCACCGAAGCCGGCGCCGTCTCAGGGCCTAGGTGGCCCAAAACAACGAAACCCGGGGCTCCCATCTACGCCATGGAGCGGACTCGGGGTCGCGTTGCCGTGGCCGGTGAGGGAGGTTTGTGTTTTCTCTTGCCGTCAGAGCAGCTGGACTGCTCGCCGGCGGAGCGAGAGTCTAGGCTTGCTTTACCGATTCACGCACTTTGGGAGCAACGCGTCGACGATTCCCGGAGCCGTTTGTGGCTGCTCGGGGAGCAGCCGACCACCCAAGAGATCCGGCCCGGCGCACCCCAAAGACAGGCAGAGACTCCTCCCATTTGGCTGGGTTACCTCGAACATCAAGAACTCACGGTCGTTGTCGATTCGCTGCATTTGCCGTCTCTGGATCTACATCCCCGAGAGGCCGCCGACTATTCCATGTCGATGACTTTGGATGCCGCGAATGGGGTCTATTTCGGCAATGCTGCGGCCCTTTTCTACCTTGATCCTTCCTACTCCAATGCCATTGAGCTCGGCGCCCAGCACGGCCTTTGGGAAGCCGGTGCAACGGCTCTCTTGACAGATAAGGAAGGCGGCGTTTGGGTCGGTAGGCCCGGCAGCTTGGATCGCATTGGAAATCGTCGATTTCGCTCCTTCGATCGAGATGACGGATTGCTCGAAAACGAGGTGACTGCAATCGTGGAGCCGACCCCTGGAAGTCTGGTGCTCAGCCATAACGAAGGCGTGACTTTCATGGAAGGCGACGAGACGACCACCCTCACCTTTGATCGGGCTGCCGGCGCCCCTCGCAACGCTTTTCGAGCTTTCAATATGGCGCTCGACCCTGAAGGCATGATTTGGCTCGCCACGGTGGAGGCGGGTTTGTTGCGACTGACCCCGGATCGTCAAGTGACGGTCGAGTTATCCGAACTGCCCTTTCCACGAGCCTTCGCCCGCGACCCGACTGGCCGATTGTGGGTCGCCGGCACCGACGGCCTCTTCGTCCAAACCGCTGCGGGTTTCGTCCTGGAATTGCGGCCCGAAGGATTGAACAACGTGCGCGGATTCGATATCGACTCCCAGGGTCATTTCTTCGTCGCCACTGAAGACGGGTTGTTGATGCATCGTGACGGAGAGTGGAGCACAGCCCAACCCCCTAGTCCCGAACAAGGCAATCTATTTAGCGTCCTTGCTTTGCGGTCCGGCGAGGTGTGGGTGGGCTCCATGGCTGGGCCGACGCAACTGCGTGGCGACAAGCTGACGCCGATTAAAGGATTCCCGCAGCTCGCCGCGCCGATCTTCTTCCTTTTTCAAGACCCGGAAGATAGGGTTTGGCTCGGCACCCATGACGGGGTTCGCATTTGGGACGGATCCAAGCTGCGCCATCTCAGTGTCCGCCAAGGCCTTGCCGGCCCGGAGACCAATCGAGGAGCCGGATTTGTAGACCAAGCGGGAGAAGTTTGGGTCGGCACAGACCTTGGCGTGTCCACCTATCGCAAGCTATATGATCGGGAAATCCCTGCTCCTGGTCTCGAGCTGAAGGAAATCGAAGTCGACGGCCAGGCCTATTCGATGACTCAGGCCCTCACGTTGGGGTATCGTCAGAACGCTCTAACTTTTCGATTCAAAACCATTTCTTTGAGCCGAGAATCGGATCTCAAGGTCCGTTGGCAGCTCGAGGGGCTTGAACCGACCATGGGGGAGCCTGTGTTGGACACGTCCCTAGAAGTTCGATACGGCCATCTGGCTCCCGGAACCTACCGATTTCGAGCCCAAGCGGGCTGGTTCGATGGTGTTTGGGGAGACGAGGTCGCCTCGTTGCCGATCACTATTCAGCAACCTTTCTGGCGCACCACTACATTTCGAATCCTTTTGATTTTGGTGATCCTCAGTTTGGCGTTCGGAGCCCATCTTTTCAGTGTCCGGGTCATGACACATCGAGCCGGCGAGCTACAAGTTATCAACGACAAGCTCCATCAGGCCGCTACGGAGCGTGAGCAGCTGATCGCCAGCCTCGAAGCCCAGAACCTCGAACTCGAACGCTTCAACTACACCGTGTCCCACGATCTCAAGGGGCCCTTGGTTTCTATTCTGGGATTTACGGGTTTCGTGCGCCAGGCCATCGCCGAGGGGTATTTACAGCAGGCGACCGAGGACTTGGCTCGTATCGACAGTGCCGCCGAACGCATGACCCGCCTGCTCAAGGAGCTTTTCAACCTCGCTCATATCGGAGAGTCGGTGCAGCGCGCTCAACGGGTACCGCTTGAAGAGTTGGTTCACGAAGCCCAAGGGCAGCTTGAAACCGAGATCGCCCGCCGAGGTGCCGTGATCAAGGCCGATCTCGGCGAATACGCTGTGTGGGGCGATCACGAGCGATTGCGCATCATGCTGCGCCATCTCATGGACAATGCCATTAAATTCAACACCAGTGTACCCCCCACCGTGACCATAGACGTGCAGGAGGAACCTACGCAGCTCTTGATTGTCGTGACCGACAACGGCGTCGGCATCCCCTCTGAATATCGCGAGCAAGTTTTTGGTTTGTTCAAGCGCCTCGATGTGTCTTTCTCCGGCACCGGCGTCGGATTGACCCTGGTGGCTCGCATCGCCGAAGCCCACGGCGGAAAGGTCTGGGCGGAAGCCGGGCCCCG
Source organism: uncultured bacterium (assembly GCA_965366625.1). Taxonomy (GTDB): domain Bacteria; phylum Acidobacteriota; class Thermoanaerobaculia; order Multivoradales; family J023; genus JAUIJL01. The sequence continues at coordinate 13,260 of CBDUGP010000147.1, read as the reverse complement.
AGGACAAGGTTCTCGTTTCGTCGTCGCCTTGCCCCGTCGATTTGAGCAAAAAGCCGCTTGAGGGTCTGTGGCTGCCGTCGGTGTTTGATCCATGGAGATGTACTGACCCGGTTGCTGGAGTAGTCTCGGATAATGAACTCAACATGGGGTGGGCTGCTGTTGTGTGCTGTTTCCAGCACTTCCAAGGTGAGGGTGTCCGAGAGAAGCAGGGTGGGATGAAAGCGTCCGGGATTGCGCCCTGTCTGTTGGAGGGAAGCAGTCCGGCGCATAGGAAGCCGGAAGCGAGGTTTTGCTAATTTTGAAGTTAATCCAACCACTCAGTTATCCGAGGAGAAAGATTATGCAAACCAGTACTGGACTTAAGGCTGGGCCTCACCAGGGCGGTACCTTTGCGGGAGAGGAGGAAGCTCCCTAGACCTACCGGCCTGAAGCAGCCCTGAAGGGGGCTACGAGGCCCGGACGCCGCATGGCAGCGTCCGGGCCTTGTTGATCACAGGTCGTCGGCTTCGGAGGGCGTTGCTCAGGGTGACCCGCAGCTGACCTCACCGAGGTAGTTGATCGTCAGTAGGTCGCTGCCGCTCAGGTCGTAACCCACCACTCGCACGCCGACGAAGGTGCCGACGCGGAATTTTTGGTAGCTACCTCCGTCGTAGAAGTAGTCCCAAATCGGCACGACGATGTCTTGACCGATGAGCGCGTCGAGGGCGTCGCGCAGGACTTGTTCGTCGGCTCGGTCGCCGACGATGTGGATCCAATCTCCGGTCGACAGGGTGGTGTCGCTGGGGTCTGCCGGGTGGATGTAGGTGTGGCTGTCGCCGGGTGGCGTCAGGCTGGTCGCCAGGGTCGAGCTGTCGTCGGCTCCGAGCCAGCTGAGCCAGCCGAAATGCCCAGGTGTGATGCCGATCGGGACCTGTATCTCCTGCCAACCGATGGCCACGCCGTTGAAGACCGTCCAATCGACGGCAAAGGGGTAGACGGCACAGCCTTGGGTTGCTTCGACCGTGACCACTACCGTGTCGGTGGCGAACGCCGTGCCGTCGTCGACCGTCAGCTCGAAGACGTAGGCTCCGGGCTCGCTGGGCACGAAGGTTGCCACCTGGCTGTCGGCTGCGCTAAGAGTCGCCACCGGTCCGGACAGTTGACTCCAATCGTAGGTCAGCGTATCGGCGGCATCGGGATCTGAGGACCCTGAGGCGTCCAGGGTGATTGTGTCGCCCACCACCGCGGCTTGGTCGCCGCCGGCGTTGGCTGTCGGGGCTCGGTTGCCGGCGGCGGTTAGCTCGCCGACGATCGCTAGACCCGACAGTGGGCCCACCAACGGACCGGGTTGGAAGGTGCTCAGCACCTCGCCGGTTTCAATGTCGACCCGGTAGATCCGACCGCCGTGGTAAACGGCCGTCCAGAACGAAGTGCCATCCGGATCGAGGTTGAGGCCGAAGAATCCGCCGAGATGATCGAGGTAAGTCGCCGCGACCTGCCCCGTGGGCGATAGGCGGTAGACCCGATCAAAAGAAGCGACCATGACCTCGCCGTTGGGCCGAATGCGCAGGGCGAAGAGCGGGTCGTCCAGACCGGTGGCAAAGTCGGGCAGTTGCTGGCCGGTGCAGACGTCGAAGCGCAACACACGGCTGCCCTCTGAGGTGTAGAAGAGCGTGCAGCGATCCGCCGCCAAGTCGATCCAATCGATGCCGCGATCCTCGATCTCGGGGGTGAACGACGTCAGGAGCTGACCGTCCAGATCGTATTGGCGCAGCATGGGATCACCGGGGGCGGCATCGACCGAGCCGACGTAAACGAAACCGTTGGAGTCGACCACGCAGCTTTCCGGATGCTCGCTGTTCAAGACCCCGGTCCACACCGCGTCGAGGCGATTTCCCCAGCGATCGAATCGGCTCATGCTGCCGTAGGTCACTGAGGCGTTGCCGTTGACGATGGTGCCGAAGTTGGTGGTCAGCAATCGGCCGTCCGGCGCGAAACACATGCCGCTCTGTTCATTGGAATCGCTGGTGGTGTCGAGGATGTCGAGCAATTGCCCCGCCTCGTCGTAGACGAAGATCTGACCCTCGCCAACGCCCGCCAGCACCGTTCCGGTGGGTTGCAGCTCGCCGGTGTCGGCGAGATAGAGCGGGTCGCCGGCGAATTCGACCACCACCGGGTCGGTGTCGTCTGGAATCAAGGCCAGGATCGCTTCAGCCTCGCCGTTCGCGTCGGTGATGGCGTCGACCGCCTGCGCCCCGCGCCGGAACGTGACCGTGCGACCTTCGAGCGCTAGGTCGAGCTCGAAGTTATCGAGCAGCCGGGCTCGGATCGTCGACTCCTGGGAGTTCGGATCGTCGTCTTGGGCGATCAGGGTGATGCGGCTCGGCCGCCGTTGGACTTCGAGCTCGAAGCTGCCTTCTGCCGTGGCGCCCGACGGATCGGTGACCGTGAGGGTCGCCGTGTAGAGGCCTGGCAGTCCGTAGCTGTGTTCGAGCCGCGGATCCGTGCCGTAACAGGAGGTGATGTCGAGGGTTTCGCCATCGCCGTAATCCCAGTGGCAGAGCAGATTGTCTTGGTCGTCCGCCCCTGGATCGGTGGCGCTGGCTTGGCCGGGAATCCACGTTTCTTCCCACACCACCGGACCGGTCGGCGGAATGAGGTTGAGGCTGGGGGCAGCGTTGGCGACCGGCACCTCCAAGGTGAGGCTCGACGTCAGCATTTGACTGTCGGTGACCACCAAGGTCACCGGCCAGGAGCCGTTGTCGCGATAGGACCATGTGGGATCGTCGGCGGTGCGCACGGAGCCGTCGTGGAAAGTCCAATGCCAGGCCAGAATCTGGCCGTCCACGGAGGTGGAGAGGTCGGCGAAACGGACGAGATCACCCTCGACCACCGCGGCCGGCGTCCACGTGAAAGCTGCTTGCGGCGGCTCCAGCACCGTGTAGTCGCGGCTCGACATGGAGCTTTGGCCTTGGTTGTCGGTGACGGTTAGGCTGACCAAATAGGTGCCTGGCACCGCAAAACTATGCACGGGATGGCGCTCCGTCGACGTGCCGCCGTCGCCGAAATCCCAGCTCCAATCGACGATCGTGCCGTCGGCATCGAAGGAGTGATCGTCGAAGGGCACGGTCGGCGAGCCGAGGCTCGGCGAGTAGACGTCGAAGCTCGCCACGCCCACCCAGCCGATGTCGCTGTGGGTATCGTGGATAAAGAGTTGCGCGTAACGGGCCTGCACCGGCTCGAAGAAGAACCAATGGGCCTGGCCGCCGGCGGGCAACTCGCCCTCGAAGACCGTGGTCATTTGCGCCGGATCGGCAGAGTCGGCGGACACGCGGATTTCAAAATTCCGCGGCGAGCTGCCTATCGAGGGGCCGATCAGTCGTACGCGATCCACCAGCTGGGCCTCGTCACCGGCCAGGTCGACGGTCAGCCATTGGTCGATGATCTGTCCGTTGGCACTTTCCCAACGGCTGTTGTCGTTGATGTCGAAAGCCCGCTCTGGGTCTTGTCGCTCACTCGAGAAGCCGGCGACCGTGGCGCCGCCTGCCACGCCGTCGGCGATCAGGGACACGATGCCGCCTTCACGGTTGCGGGTCCAGAGCTCGAAGTTGTAGAGGTCGGTCACCGAGCCGTGGCCCCAATTGTCGACCAGCCGCAGCTCCACTCGTCGCGCCTGGACCGGCGCGATCATGAAGTCGTGGTCGACGTTGTCTTGGGGGATCTCACCACTGCCGACGGTCATGAAGTCGTCGCCTCCGTCGGAGGTGGAGACCCGCAGCTCGAAGTTGCGCGCTCCCGAGGTTTGGCCGCGGCCGCGTAAAACGACGCGTTCGATGACGTGGGGAAGATCACCGGCAAGACTCAGTCGCATCCACTCGTTACCGTTGCTGGTGGATCGCCACAAGGTGTTGCTGATGCCGTCGATGGCACGTTCCGGGCCGTTGATCGAAGATTGGCTCGAAAATGCCTCTACGGTCGCTGAGCCGAGCTGAGCCACGTTGATGCCCTTGGCGGGGCGGAAGGCGACCGTCGGCGGTGCCTGGAAGTCGTCGACGGTGAGGGTGAATATGGAGGTGTCGAGCAGGCTGCCGTCGGTGGCGCTGACCTCGATGCCCGGATACGTGCCGGCGTCGTTGAAACCCGGCTCGATGTCGAGCGATCCGCTGCCGTCGCCCGCATCCACGAAGGAGGCAAAAGCCGGCAGTCCGGTGACGGAGAGCTGAATCGGGTCCCCGTCGGGGTCGACGACGGTGATCGGCAAGCTGAGCACCGTGCCTTCGTTGATCGTCAGATCCTCAAGGGCGTCGAGACGCGGTGCGTCGGCCACGGGGTCGACGGTGAAGCTGACCGTCGCCGGTTCCGAACTCTCCGTCGCGTCGGACGCGGTGTAGGTCAGCGCGTCCGTGCCGAAGAAGTCGGCGTTGGGGATGTAGGTCAGGGTCGGCGGCGTGCCTTCGAGGGTGCCGAAGGTGGGGCCGGAGGTGATCTGATAGGTGATCGGATCGCCGTCGGGATCGACCGCGACCAGTTCGAAAGCGAGCGGCTGGTCTTCCGCGGTGCCCAAGTCGAGGTCGTCCGCGATCGGCGGACCGGTCAAGGGTTCGACTTCGAGGCTGAACAGAATCTGGTCGATATAAACATTATCCGTGGCGGTGATGCGCAGGGCGCCGTAGGAGCCCGCGTCACCGAGTCCGGGGGAGAAAGTCAGCTCACCCGTACCGTTGCCGGTGATCGCCAGATCGGCGAAGGTCGGCAAACCTTCGGTTTCGAGGGTGATCACGTGGCCATCGGGATCGACGGCAATCACCGGTACCGAAAGACTGGATCCGGCGACCATCACCAGGTTGGCGATCGGGTCGAGCCGCGGCGGATCGGGCACCGGATCGACCGTGATGTTCACCGTGCCGAGGTCCGTGTCGGTGCCGTCGCTGGCTTCAAAGGTGAAGCTGTCGACGCCGTTCCAATCGGCGTCGGGCGCGTAGGTCACGTTGGGCGGCATGCCGCTGAGCACACCGTTTTGAGGATCGCCGACGATCTGAAAGCTCAGCGACTGGCTGTCCGAATCGGTGGCGTGCAGGGTCACGGCCAGGGGCACGTCTTCCAGGCTGATCAACGATTGATCGTGGGCCGTCGGCCCGCCCGCGGTCGGAATCCGGTGTAGATCGGTAGCGAGGGCGATGCCCGGAGACCAATTGACGGTCTCCTCGGTGTCGATGCCGTCGATTTGAAAAGTGATCGTGGCGCCATCGGTCGCACCTTCGACGTCGCCGGTGCTGGGGTCGTCACCGGGCACGTCGACGATGAAGACCGTTCGGTCGGCGTCGGTGAAGCTGGTGGACGTCGCGAATTCGACGTCGTTGACCCTGGCGGCGACCGTTGCGCCGGCTTCGAGGCCGGGTAGCTCGCCGTAGACCCGCAGGGGTAGGGGTGGGGCGTCGGCGAAGAGTGCGACGTTGGACAGCGTCAACAATAGCAAGAGTGGGGTTGTAAGGATATTTCGCCGATTGCCCATTTGTTGTATCTGTTTTTGATTCATGATAATTCCCTAAATATTTCGAAGATGGGTAATCGTTTTAATTGCGGTGTTTGATTGTGATGATGAACGGAAATGTGCCTGCAAACCTGCCGGCAGCCCTAGCCGCCGCGAGATCTCCTCCCGAGGGGTTTCCTGGACGCCAGGCCACAAAGAGAATTCCGCTACCGTAGACATAGTGACGTGCATGGTTCACGATCGCCCGAGTTTGGGGAATATTGCCGCCGACCGACGATGCAGAGCGTTTGAAGTCGCCTATAATCCAGCTCTTCTTTCGGTACGCTCTTTGATTCGTTGGGTGGACCGGACTTAAGAGAAAGTCGGGATTGCTGGGAGTCAAAGCAGGGTTTATGCGGCGACCAATAAAGTCCTGACGGTCATTTTCCTGCCTGGCACAATTCTGCCCATTGGTGATGGCCTCGCCGGTCGTCCCGTTGATTGGAACCTCAAGAAAGATGTGATCTGCGATGCTGTTGTCTCCGAGGAATCCACAGATCAGGTCGGTCACCAAATCTTCAAAGAATTTTCCTCGCTGAGAGTTGTTAAGACCGCTCCTTCTTCTTTCTATGATGTCCATAAATGGGACGCTGTCGGTTGGAAAGAAACTCTTAGCAATGCTGCCAATAGCTTTGTAGAGAAGCTCGCTGGTGATCTGGCCGACCGCCTCTGTTGCCATTCTGCGGATTTGCTGGGCCAAAGCTGCCTTAATTGCGGAGGTGCTGCTGATCTGATTGATGGAAATGTTGATTTCGATCAAGGTGAAGAGCCCTGAGGAATCGCTGTAGGCATAGGCGTTGGCGTCGGCGAAACGATAGGGATGAAACGTTTCAGGGCGAGTTGTGATTGGTTCGGCTGGGTCGCGGCTCAGGAACAATCCGGTCCTTGGGTCGTAGTCCCGCGCTCGAAAGTGATAAATCCCCGTACTTCCCTCCAACCATTGGCCATGGAACCGGAAATCGCCCTCAACGGCGGCCGGCGGAGTGGCCTCGGCGCCCTCGGCGAGGCGTTCGTTGCCGAAACCGTCGTAGCGGAACTGAGCGGTCAGCTCTCCGGTGTCATTTGCCAGAGCGATGACCGAACCCATGGCGTCGGTCAAGTAGTAGGACGTTCCGGATGGACCGAAGCGCATCAGGGTCTCATCACCGGCCCAAACATAGGCTGCTGCTAGGCTGCCGAAGTTGTCAGTGACCAAATGGGTGTGCTGAAGATTGTCGTCCGAACTGGGAGCCACCAGGAAACGGCGTTGACCACTCGACGCCACGACACGCCTCCGTTGGCCGTCGTGGGCGTAATCGGCGATAGTCAGACCGTCCTGCGTGACCGAAACCAAGCGATCCGCGGTGTCGAAGAAAAGGTTTTGAGTCGACCCGTCTCGGGTTCGAGAAGCAAGGCGGCCGTCCAAGTCGTAGGAGTAACTCTCGGGTGACGGCCCGGACACTTCGGTGAGCCGATGGCCGTCGGCATAAGTGTAGGTGTGGGCACCCTGAGCGTCAGACCGTGAAACACGGTTCCCAGCCGGGTCGTAGCCGTAGAGCAACTCTTCCTCAAGCAAGCCACCGGCCTGAAAGAATCGCTCCGCAGTCACCCGACGTGCGTTGTCATAGGCCACCTCGACCCACGTGCCGTCTTGCCAGGTGATCTGAGTAGGCTGGCCTAAAATGTCACGCTCATAGGTCGCTGAGGCGAGCACGATGCCGCTTTCATTCCGATGCACCACCGAAAGTACACGGTCACGTAGGTCGTAGGTCCACTCGGTCGTGATGCCGTTGGGCAAGACACGGGTGGTGGGGCGGTTGACCGAATCGTAGGTCCAACTAGTCTGCCCGCCCAGGGGATCGGTGACGTAGAGCAGATTGCCGACCGCGTCATAGGTGTATGTCGTGGTTAGCGATGCGACCGAAGGTGAGCTGACCGTCTGAGATGTGATGCGTCCGAGCAGGTCGCGCTGATAGGCGATGGAGCTGCCGTCGGGAAAGTCAATCGTGCTGAGCAAGCCGCCCAAGTCGTAGGAGTAGTTGGTAGTCCCGGTGGGATCTTGCATCGAAACGATCTGGTCGCCGAGGTTGTAGTCCAGCTGAACATGCTCACCGTTGCTGGATAGCTGCGAAGTCAGCCTTCCACCAGAGTCGTAGCTGTATTGCCAAGTAGCTCCCGAGGGCTGGATTCTAGAAGCGAGTCGGTTGTCGTCGCCGTAGATATGGCTTGAAGTGCCTCCGTCTTCCGTCGTAATCGTGGCGACATTGCCTAGCTGATCGTAAGTGAAGCTGCGAATCTCACCGGTTGGGCCGGTTACGGAAAGCAGCAGCTCTTCGCCATAGCTAAAGGTTGTCGTCGCACCGAGCTCGTCGGCGACTGAGACGAGACGTCCAAAATTGTCATAGGCCAGTTGGCGCTGCGCTCCCGCTTCGTTGGTCGCGCTGACGGGAAACTCCTCGGCTTTGAGCAGTGTGCTGCCTAGAAGATACTCGGCAGAAATCTGCGAGCCATCCGGATAGATCCAGGTTTCGGGTAAGCCCAGAGGAGAGTAGAGAATCCGAGATTCCCGCCCCAGCGGATCCGTCGTGACTGTTTCAGTCGGCGTTGACGAGAACGAAAAGGTTCGACCTAGAGCGTCGGTTTGGTTGGCGATACGGCCGTCGACTCCATAGGTAATTTCGCTGGAATTGCCGAGCGCGTCTACGGCTTCGACTACTCGCCCTAAGGCATCGCGAACTACCGAGGTAGTGGCGCCCCGTGCGTCGGTCCGACTTCCTAGGCGGCCGGCGCCGTCATAGGAATAGGTGAGTTCGCCACCCATTGGGTCTTGTTGGACTAAAAGGCGTCCAGAGGGGTCCCTCTCGAAGTGGACTTCGGCACCTGAGGGCATACGCCAGCCGGAGAGTCGGCCTTGATCGTCGATCATGCGATCGATCGGACCGGTCGTCGGGCCGTCAGCGTGAGTCCAAACCTGCCCTTTGGTGTCGTTGTAGTCGAAGTCGAACACCATATTGTTACCGTAGTCGGCGTGGGTCTCGCGCCCGGCGGGATCATGCTCGTAGGTGGACAATCGACCGTGAACGTCGACCATACTGGTCAATTGGCTGAGGCTGTTGAACGTCATCTGTGCCTGGCGTCCGAAGACGTCAGTGGTTTGAACCGCATTGCCGGCGGAGTCGAGGACATGGCTGATCGTGCCGAATGGGCCGGTCTCTGAAATATTGCGCCCCGTTCCGTCGTAGCCGAGGGCAACAATCACATTGCCTTCGTGGTCGGTGATCTCGGCCTCCCGATCGCCGCCTGCATAGGTGAAACGGTAGCCACCACCGGTCGGCAGGTCGATGGCGGTGACTCGGTCTTGGTTATCGTAAGTGCGAGTGATGGTGTAGTTAGCCGACGGCTCCGCCGGATCGTGGGGTTTGGTGGTGGTGATCAAGTTGCCGCGTTCGTCATAGCCATAAGTCGTCACGCCGCCGAGGGCGTCGGTGATCGAAGTCATGCGTCCGAAGTCGTCGTAGGTCACGGAGGTGGTGTTGCCGAGGGAATCGGTCTGGGTCAGCACGTTGCCGTAGTCGTCGTAGGTATAAGTTGTGGCGCGACCCGTGGAGTCGTAGACGACTTCGCTCCGCCCGTCGACGTCGTGCTGCATTTCCGCGCAATCACCGCCGCCCGGGCAGGTGAAGGCCAGGCGACCGCCTTCGTCGTAGTCGAAGGTGTGCGAGACCTGGCCGTCGTTGTCCAAGATGTTGGTGAGATGATGGGGAATCCCGGCCAAATACTCGTAGCGGGTGGTCTCGGCCAGCAAGTCGGTGACGGCCACCAGATCGCCGGCTGAGTCGTAGGTGTAGCTGACGGTCTGGCCGGCGGGGTCGATCAAATAACGGATACGACCTTCGGCGTCGCGCTCGAAGAAGATGCTGCGACCGTCGGAATGGTGGATGCCGTTGTCGGCAAAGGTGACGGTGGCACCATTGGGCTCGCTGATCTGTCGCACGCCATCCTCCAGATTGAGCACGTATTCAATGCCCTCGGGCGTAGTCAGCAGCACGTTCTGAGGCTCGTAGAGCTCGAAAGTCGAGGCGTCGACCAAATCGGTGGTCAGGCCGCCGCTAAAGACCTCCGTGTTGCCGAGGATGTGCAGGGTCGCGCCGGGGCGTCCTCCGGTTTGCACGAAGTGCGCTTCGCCGGAGCAGCCGCCGTTGACCTGGCTGGCATAACCGAAAGCGTCGACGGCTAGGGCAAAGCGGAAGAATCCTTGGTCGCCTAAGCGGATGTCCGTGAAATGGGTCAAGAACTCGACCGCACTGCTGCACGGCGGTTGACCGACCGTCTCGCTGAGGGTGATATTCCAGCCTTCGCCGGGTGGACGGTTGTTGCGATAGGTACCCTTGGCGAGCTCGAGGCGCCAGCCGTAACCGAAATCACCTTGTCCTTTGTCGCGACTATCGTAGGTGCGGATGACGGTGATCGGCAGACCGGCCATGGGCACCACCATGTCGGGATAAGACAGGGTCACCACGCCGGGTTTCATCGCCCCATCGACGATCACATTGCCGTCGGCCGAGGTCGACTGACCGAACACGTCGCGCACTTCGAGACGGATCTCGTAGATGCCGTTGAGCAACAAGGTCGGGTCGAGCTGAGCGTTCACAATCGGCGTCTCGCCGGAAGCAAATTCAAACCATGTGCTCTCGCCTTCGGGTCGGTGGGCGAGGGTCCAAGACACCTGGGCGGTGGTGTCGATCGTCGCGTTGATCGGTGTCGGCGCGGTGATCTCTTGTCCTTCGAGCAAGTCAAGGCTGCTGATCACCGGCGGCGGCTCGGGAGCCACCGAGGTAAAGGTGCCGTCGGCATTGGCCAGCACCCAATAACCGTGGCCGGGAGCCATGGCGTCCAGGTCGTTGACCCAGGCGGGCGCCAGGGATCCCCAGAAACGCCAGGAGCTGCCGACGCTGGGCACGAAACCGAAAACACGGTCGACCGCGTCGACGATCGAGACCAACGCGCCGGTCACCGGCAAGGGAGCGTTTCGAGGGTAACCGAGCAGGTTCCAACCCGCGCAAATCGGCGTGTCCGTGTTGGCGGGGGGATCTCCGTCGATGGTCAGCGTCGCGTCTTCGGTCAGGTGAATCCAGAATCCGTAGCGATGATCGAGGGTCGTCAAGTCGCTCGCAGCGGCATCGGCCGGGTCATAGAACCGCCACGGATTGACGCCGTCGCAGCCGTCGTAGGCCCAGACTTGATCGTAGCTGCCGGCGATGGAAGCGAGCACGCTGTCGATTTGGGTGTTGTAGGGCTCGAGGGGCAAAGAGATCAAATTCCAGCCGGCGCTCAACGAAAAACCAACTGAATCCTTTTGAGCCGAGCGCAGCTGAAAGGCCTTGCTGGGGCCCGAGCCCGCGTCTCTCGACATGCCGGGAGGGGTAGGTGGGGCGCCCGGCTTCTCGCCTTGGGCTGTCGCGATTCCGGCTAGGCCGGCGCAAAGTAGGAAGAGGGAAAGCCAGGAGAATAGAGACTTCATAGTGTGCGCTCCTTCAAGATGAACATCTGGGCCTAGCCCCGGCCGTCAGGGCCTGTGCGCAGGCGTGGGCACCGTCGCGTGCACCGTCGCGGCCATCGGCTAGGTACTATTCGTAAAGCGCAGTGGCTGATGGGAGTCCATCAAAGATGTTGAGCAGTGGGTTCTCAATACCTATCGAAACCACGAATGTGGTGAGGAAGGCGGGGCGTAGAGACTAGACCTAATTGGGGTAAAAAGTTAAAATAAAGCGTCCCGCCCGCTGGAAGAGCTGTGATTGGGCTTCAGCTAATTGAGACCTTACACATCAGCATTTTGTGACGACTACACCACGCCACACGGTGGCGCGAGTTCCTAGCGAGGCGCGCAGGACGCCGCGCCGACCCGCCGGGGGCAAACCTGAATGCAACCTAGTCAGGACGTTTCCAGATTGGCTAGTTCGACGACCGCGACAGAAGTCGGAACAAGTATTGGCCACATCCGCCTTGTGGAGTTGCTCGGCTCCGGCGGCATGGGTGAGGTTTATCAAGGTTTTGATACCCGTTTAGAACGTCATGTGGCGGTCAAGACTCTTCGTGCTGAGCATCGCCCGGATAGCGGGGTCCGAGCCCGATTCCTGCGTGAAGCCCGTCTGCTTTCCCAGATTGATCATCCGGCAATTTGTAAGGTCTATGACCTAATCGAGGGGGAGCAAACCAACTATCTGGTGTTCGAGCTGGTGGATGGGGTGACGCTGCGAGATCGCTTGAAAGCCAAAGACCTCAACCGGCAAGAAACCTTGGTGCTGGCCGAGAAAATTGCCCGGGCTTTAGCCGCTGCACACGACGAGCGAATCGTGCATCGAGATCTCAAACCAGAGAACGTCATGGTGACCCCGGATGGTGAGATCAAGATTCTAGATTTCGGTATCTCCACGGTTCTCCAAGAGCAGGCAACGATGCAGGAGTTGCAAGAGGAGGCGAGTTCAAAAACTTTTTTAGACGAGCCCGAAACAGTGCTCAATGGCGCGGTTCTCGACAAGGAAGCTCTCGAAACCGTTGATCTCCTAACCAACGCCTCGGTCCCTTTAGACACCACAGCGCCGATCTTCATCTCGGAAACTGCGAATTCCGAGACTGCGAATTCCGAGACCGGGGATCCAGGGACCGCCTCGGATCTCCCTACCCGAGCCGAGGTTCAGAGCGATTCGTTGTTGGATGGGCCAACGACTCTGACCCGCAAGGGGTCCGTGATGGGCACGCTTCACTATATGAGCCCTGAGCAAGCCCGCGGCGACTCCGTGACCGCTGCCTGTGATCTCTATTCCTTCGGCGTCATGTTGCAGGAATTACTGACCGGACGCCGAGCCTATGAGCGCAAGCAGGCTGATCAATTGCTGGCCCAGGTGGCCAACGCTGAAACCCGGCCCATGGAGGACGAAAACCCAGCTCTGGTAGGGCTCATCGTGGAGCTGAAGCGGCGCAACCCTGAGCTTCGACCGACAGCGAAGCAAACCGCGAAGCGAATTCGCCACATCCTTGACGGGCCCAAACGTTTCCGACGGCGACGTCTACAATGGATCGGAGTGGTGGTCTCATTTCTCTTTCTGTTGACCATTTTGGCGGTTGTTTTTACGCTTTACCAAAAAGCGACCCGCGAAGCTGAGCGGGCCAACCAAGCCGTGATTATGGCTGAAGACGAGCGGGATCGAGCGAAGGCGATCAGCGACTTTCTAACCAGTATGTTCGAAGGCGCCGATCCCGACCAAACCCTCTCTCCGGACACCAGTGCTTTGGAGCTGCTCCAATATAGTGCCGATGCATTGGACTCAAAGCTTTCGGGGCAGCCGCTTCGGCTCGCGGGCATGCAGAGTGTTCTAGGCTCTATTTTACGAAGGTTTGGGGACTATCCCAGAGCTGAGAGGCTTCTGGAATCTTCACTCGCTCTGCGAAAAGAGCACCTGCCGGAAGGTGATCTCGAGATTGCCCAAGACCTGCACAGTCTTGGTGTGGTTCTGAGGGAGATGGGAGAGCTTGATCAAGCCAGGCTATTGTTGGAAGAGGCCCGGGATTTAGTGGAGCCAGATCAGAATCCAGGATTATTGAGCACGATATATCTTCAGCTGGGCATTATTCAGAGACGGCTCGGCCATCCCCAACACGCGGAAACGAGTGTTAGGCGGGCCCTGGCTCTAAGGCAGCAAGCTTCGGGCGACGATTCAGACTGATCTTCTACAGTTGAAGCTCGGTTTTGGAGGGTCGGGTACTGATTCTAA
>CBDUGP010000146.1:0-20636 GCA_965366625.1 uncultured bacterium | reverse complement strand
CGACCTTCAATATCCAAGCTGAGAGCTGTCGCCCCACATCTGTGACGCAGGCCCATGTCGGTTGACGTGGATGCTCATGGTGGATAATCTATATGGACTTGTTAATATCATGAGCTGCTTTGGAGGTATGATTGGTCATAATTCATGGAGATTTGTATCTATGTCACAAAAATCCTTCCTATTTATCTTTCTATCCATCTGCCTGGCTGCAGTCCCTTGCTTAGGGGCCGAGGACACCGCGGTAGAGACAATGGCTCAAACGCCGGCTCAAGCGCCGGTTCAGACGACGGCACAGAGCCCAGGGGTGGCACCGACCGCCGATCAGGTTTCCGAATCAGAGAAAGACGTTTCTTCTCCGTCATCGGACACTTCACCTGTTTTACCTTTCCTTGAGAATCTGCTTGAAGATCCGACGGTCGACATGGCAGGTTGCTCTGCATGGTATCCATGTGTTCATGGCGGCAGTGTGAGCTGCTCTAGCCCCACCGGCACGTGTATCTCTTCCGGTCAAGGCTGCGGTTTGGTTGTATGCAATGGCCAGTCAACCTTTTGTCCGGGCGCTTGCAATACGGATTGGAATTGTGCCCAGTTCTGCCACTTTACCTATGGCAGCACCGACGGATATTGCTCGTCCACGAAGTGCTGTGTCTGCCTGTAGGAAATAGTTACTAACCAAGCCTTGTCTCTGCAGGACGGGCCCTGCATCCTTCCGGGCTGCCGCACAGCTTCCAAGGATTCCGGTTCGCGAATATTCCAACCTTGTCGACGGCTTGCGCGGAAAGTCGGCAAGGTTGGTCCGGCAGAATTCGAGATGGCTATGATTCTTCCGACAAATGTGACCAGATGGTCCGGTCAGGTGTCTTTAGAGACAGAACAAGCTTAGCCTGCCCGTGCCGAAGACTCCTGCCTTCCTCTGGTACCTTCCGGTGCCTTTCTGGAATCATTGTCGATTCGAATCACTGCATGCTTTCAGTGCCACCATCCCAGGATGAAAGGACTCCCATCTTGAAACTCGCGATTCTGTCCAGATCCCCCAACGCCTACAGCACTCAGAGAATCAAAGCCGCAGCGCAAGAGCGCGGGCACAAGGTCCGTACGCTCAACACTTTGCGCTTCGCTATTGATTTGTCCGCCGAGGCGCCAGACCTGCAATATCGGGGGAAGCGGCTTTCGAGCTATGACGCGATCTTGCCTCGAATCGGAGCCTCGATCACGTTCTTCGGCATGGCCGTCGTGCGCCAATTCGAGCAGATGGACGTCTACACTCCGTCCACCTCTGCCGGCATTGCCAACTCGAGGGACAAGCTACGATCGATTCAGATTTTGTCTCGCCACGGCATCGGCATTCCCGGCACCATGTTCGTCCGCGATCGAGCCGATGTGATTCCGGCGATCCAGGGCGTGGGCGGCGCCCCGGTCGTGATCAAGCTGCTCGAAGGCACCCAGGGGATCGGCGTCATCCTCGCGCCGGACAACAAGGTGGCGGAGGCGGTGATCGAGACCCTTCAGAGCACTCGGCAAAATGTGCTCATCCAACGATTCATCGCGGAGAGCAAAGGCAAAGATATTCGCGCCTTCGTGATTGGTGATCGGGTCGTGGCCGCGATGCGCCGGAGCGCCGTGGGCGATGAATTTCGCTCCAACGTCCATCGGGGCGGCACCACCGAGGTCGTGAAGCTCGATCCCGAGTACGAACGGGTCGCTGTGCGAGCGGCGCAGATCATGGGTTTGCGGATCGCCGGGGTGGATCTGCTCGAAGGCGACGACGGGCCCCTGGTGATGGAAGTCAACAGCTCCCCGGGCCTTCAGGGCATCGAGACCGCGACCGGTTTGGATGTGGCGGGTGCCATGGTCGACTTTATCGCCAGCCAAGTGGCATTCCCGGAACTCGACGTTCGTCAGCGTTTGACGGTCAGCACCGGCTATGGTGTGGCGGAGCTGTTGGTTCGGGAAGGTGCCGACGTCTTGGGCAAGAGCATCCGAGATTCCGGGCTGCGGGAAAAGGATATCGCTGTCTTGACCCTGACGAAGGGCACGACCGTCATCCCAAATCCGAAGTCGTCCCGAGTCCTGGAGGTCGGTGATCGCTTGTTGTGCTTCGGCAAGCTCGAGGCCATGCGCGGGCTCGTGCCTGAGCGTCGACGCCGGGAGGCCCGGCCCAAAGTGCAACCCCTCCCGGAACAT
This sequence comes from uncultured bacterium, assembly GCA_965366625.1. GTDB lineage: Bacteria > Acidobacteriota > Thermoanaerobaculia > Multivoradales > J023 > JAUIJL01. The sequence goes on along the minus strand of CBDUGP010000146.1, from coordinate 18,452 downwards.
CCGCTCGGGGGAAACGAGCCGGCCGGAGAGTAGGGGCCAAGGCTCCGATATGAATAACTAGCCCATAGCCTGGGGAAGTGCTCAACCTAGGCTCGGCAAGATCGCGGTCGGATCGCCGAGGATGACCGTGGATTGTAGGTCGCGGGAGGCGAGGCGTAGGTAAAAAAGCAGTTCTTCGGTGTCTTCGCCTCGGTCGAATGCGCGCTGAGCCGCGTCCCACTCGGCGTAGAGGGTGCTCAAGGTGTCGTACCACGGTCGCATGGCGAGGCCGATGCCCTCGGGCTGGTAAAGACGACGATAAAGCGAGCGACATAGAGGGTCGGTAAGATGGGCCTTGGATTGCGGGTTGCGCAGGGTCCAATTGAAAGTCGGCTCCACTTGACCGACAAAAGCGCGTAGGGGGTTGCTGGAGCCGAGCAGGCGCTTAGGCAGGGGCGAGCTCATGGCGCCTAGGGCGGCGATGGCGTCGAGGGTCGTCCGATGCTCTGAGCCGGGCTCAAAGAGCTGGGCGAAGATGGACGGTGTATCGCTGCCGGCGGAGCAGCAGGCGTGGCAATACCAGATGGCTCCGTCACCTTTCCAAGCATTGAGCAGGGCGTCGAGATCGAGCGCCTTGAAGCGCTGGTCGATCGGCAGACCCAAGTCGGCCGCCATCTTTACCAGGTCGTCGGCCGGCTCGGTTTTGCCGTGGCTGGTGGTGAGCACAAAGGCTGGGCGCTGGGCGGTGAGTGCGCTGATGAAGTCGGACCATTCGAGCAGCTGTTGCGAGCCGTCGAAGTAAGTCACATGGTCCTTGAGATCGTCGTCCCCTCGGAATCGCTCGACCACCGCTTCAGCAATCGCCCGGCGCATCAGCACCGTGATGTCGTCGCCGCCGTGATCGATCGCACAGATGACGCTGCGTTCAACGTGCGAGCCGGCATCGGACCAATCGTCCACGAGGTGTCTGACATAGTTTCCTAGGCCTTCGTCGTCGAGATCGAGACGGCCGACACGGCGCTCGGCGTTCAAAATGTATTGCAGATCCCACGGAATACTGCCGGCGTCGTCGCCGGGCGGCGCAACGATCAGCAGATAGCTCGGCATCTCGCCGGGACCGACGCCCACCGGCGGGCGCTCGAGCGAGATGTCGGAGCCTGCCGCCCAATTTCTCAGAAACATTTTCCTCTGAGAGTCTTCAAAACTTCGGCGATAGCGCAGCACTGCGGTTTCCGGACGTTCTCGTAGCAGCTCGACGATCGGCTCGGGAGCGTCGCTGCCGGTTTTCAGCTGCTCAGCTGTGAGGCCGTCGGTTTCCGGAAGCACGATCCCATAGCCGATGCGCGGATCCCACCAATGCTTGGGGTCGACATCGGCCGGTGGTCGCGCAAAGGTCTCCTTCACGAGCGGTTTTTGCAGCGCCCAGCGGAGAGCTGCCCTGGTGTCGAGCGATCCGGAGGTCGAGGGTGACGAGCCACCGGTATGGGCGTTCAGCTGCAGTTGATCCTCGAGTGGCATCTCGAGCTTCCTAGGTCATTGGCTCGCCGGTGTTGACGGGGCCGCTGGTGTCACCGGAGTCGCGGATGCAGTCAGCCGGTCTCGCAGTCGGCTGATGTGTTGATCCATTTCCTCCAACAATGCGCGCGGGGCAAGGTCGCGAGCCATGGCTTCCCGCTCCTGTTGCAAGGTTTGGAGGGTGGCTTGAGCCCGGACGAGCTGTGGGGCGTTCAGGCTGGACTGATCCGATGGGCGCAGCAGGCGAAACGGCTCGGGGCGCACGTAGAGCACCGGTAGGCTCCACTGCTTGACGTTGCCCGCGGCGCTCAGCAGTCGTCCACGTTTCTTGCATAGCTGCCGCCGGGCCTCGGCTAGCAAGGGGGCCAGCTCGACCTCTAGGTTCGAGCCGTCGGCTTGAAGGCCTGCGTCGAGGTAGGCCACCAGGGAGCGATAGAAGTGATGGCAGAAGAGATGGGCATCGTTGTTGAGGACCGGCTCACGCATGCCCACGGCGGCCGGGAAGCCGGCATTGACACAGCTGGCGACCAGCGATCGTGTCTCGGCGTCGGAAGCCGCACCCAAGCAGCAGTTGAGAACCACCAGAAAAGCGCTCGTTTTGGCCGATCGATAGAATTTCCTAAAATCCGTCTCCTCCAGCCATAAGCTGCCGCGCGGCTCATCTCTGACGACATCTCTGCGGGTCGCCAACTCGAGCACTGGAGAGGAGCCGACCAGGTCGCCGTGACAAAAGAAATGCAAGATATGTGGACGAAACTCGGCGACGGCCTGTTCGAGGTCCTCGGATGAGAGGGTCTGGACCTCGACGTTTGCATCGGTCGCCGCAGCGCTTTCGACGGCCGCTTTCAGATCGGGGTCGGCGACCAAGACCCGAAGCCGATAGCCGAGCTTGGTGGCTGGATCGCGAAGCGCATCATAAAGCGCCCGCCACTCAGGCCTGCCGTCGATGCCGGCGGCGCTGATCGCCACCAGGAGGCGCAGCGGCGGGTCTAGAAGGCGTTCGATGTCCTCCGCCGGGTCGATGTCGGCGATGCGCGCCACGGGTGAGGATTCGTCGAGCGAAAGAAAGGTGCCTGTACGAGCGAGGCACAATGTTTCCCAAGGCAACATGTCGGGTCGGGGGACCACCGTGTCGACTTTGAGATAGATGGGATGGGGATCGTCGGGGCTGCCGTCTTGCAGCGCCCGCTCGATCCCCGCCTTGACCCGCGGATGACGGGCCAGCTCGTTGTAAAGGGCGGTGCCGATCTGCGTGACCAGGCCGTCGGAGACATCCGGGTTGGCGAGCCGACTGAAAGGCTCTGCATCGTGCCGCAGCTGAAGGCGTGATTGCAGACTGCGGGAGACTCCAGCGACGGTGAGCGGGGGTGCGGTTAGGGAGAAGCGGTCGGTATCGTCGTCGGACGGCTGGAAATGGATCACGATGCGGGTCATGTCGACTCCCCGCTATGCTTAGCCACCAACTGGGCGACCAGCTCCAGGGCATCTTCTACGCCATCCCGCGTGGCGTTGGCTGACGGTGAAGCAGAGCGTTCCTGTTGAAAGCGAGAATTCTCGATTCTACGCTTGCTCGCGGCGACCCAGCCTATTCGTTCATCAAAGGCGAGCGCAGATTTCGTAAAGCTCGCGGGCCGGGCATCTTCAAACACGTCATCTTCAAACACTTCAGCGTCAGATAAGTCAATATGAGCAGGGTCCATCTCGGTCCGCTCACCCCTCGGCCGGCGGGGAGCCGTGGAGTCTAAGACGCCCTTGGGTTGGCTCGGGCTCCCGTACCGGATCTCCAAAGCCTCCTGAGGTGTCAGCCCTCGATATCGCCTGGAAGGGCCCGGCCTGGAAGGGCCCGGCATCATGAAGAGGCTCAGCGCCGCCGACTTCGGGATCTCGACCTGACGCTCTCCGAGCGCTCGGGCAAACACCGTGGAGAGGGTGTCGAAACCCGTCTCGATGGAAGCGTCGTGGATCGCCACTGTGCCTGGTCGCAGTTGGGCGATCACCTCGGCGACCGCAAAGAGTCCCGGAGCGCTGAAGTTGTGCGGAGGCGACTGAAGCATCAGGAGCCGCGAACCGAGGCGTTCGAGGAGCCCCGAAAGTTGCTCACCACCGACGAAGCGCGACCATGCGGCGTCATCGTTGACCCGCGGTGAGCGAGCGAACGACAACGCGCCTTTGCGGTAGCGATGGTAGCCGTGGCAGCAAAAGGCCACGGCATCGATGCGTTGACCGACTAGGGTCTCTGCCATCCACGTCATCCACGGATTGACGATCGCTCCGCCGGTATCCTCGATGCTCTGCTCTCGGCGGCCGGAGACCTCTGTTTTGTTCGGGTCGTGGATTTCGATTTCGAGTCCCGCGCTGAGCAGCGATTCGAACTCTAGGGAGACGGAGCTGCGCTGGTCGCTGTCGACAAAAACATGGATCGCTCCGACGTTGGGTGTTGCCTCGACGAAGCTCCGGACGGTTCGAGAGACGAGGGTTATCAGGTCAAAATCTGATTTAGCTCGCGGCATGGAAGCGCAAAGAGCGAGCGTGGGCGGATGGGCACGGGGGCCGAAATCGGCCGGGGTTCCGGCGATATCACCGAGCGGCGAGACTCGGGCTACAGCGCAGTCAAAGAGCGGCTGCAGAAGCATTTCCCAAGGGATCAGGGTGAGATGGGCACGGGGGCGCTCGAAGTCCAGCCACACGGTGTCCGGCCGGTGATCGAGCAGCGGCCGGCGCAGGCTCTCGACCACGTCGTCAGGCAGCTTTCGCCGGCGCCAGCTCTCGAACTCGTCCATTGACGTCGGATCGTCGGGAAGACCTTGCTCGGAGGCGATCAAATGGATCACAGGCTGGGCGGTTTCTCGACCGGGCAAATGCCATTTGAAGGTGTATTCGAGAGCAGATCGGTCGCCGCCCTGGGGCCGGGCGAGCCCGATCTTTAGGGTGCAACGGGCTGAGGACATCGTGTTAATCGTCCCCTTCGGATGCGCTCACCAGGCTCCACAAAGCCCAGGCGGTGGCCGGGTTGATGATGTCCGAATGACTTTTGATGAAGCGGTCTGCGTTGACGCCGTAGATCTTGGGGCCGTCCGGCGGAAAATCGTAGGCATCACCGGGCGCCGCCATGGGGATTTCACGATGCTCGTCCGAGCGCATGCCCTGGGGTCCGAAGCCGCCTAGGGCTGCTAAACGGCTCGGCGCACGAGCTGCTGTTCTGAGTTCGCCAAGGTCGAGTTCGCGCCGTACTCCTAAATGAAAGGCTTTGGTGAGCGGCACGTCGTGGCGTGAGAAGGTTGAGAGAATGGGCATGCGCACACGTTCTAAAGCAGAGCGGTAACCGCCTGGGAATCCCTCGCCGGCGACATCGCCAGAAAACGCGAAACCATTGATCGCGGGTTGCAGCAACAGCATGGAGTGGACGGCTCCGTCTCCGTTGGCAAACAGCTCGGAGCACAGCGCCGACAAAATGACCTTGGTGCCGTAAGAGTGTCCGATCAAGTGGATTCGAGCGTCACGCACACGGTCCTTGACGGCGCGCAGCAGAGGCCCGACGCCATGGGTGCCGACCTTGCCGGCGCGGTCTTTCATCTTCCAGACCGTGAATTGACGGATGAGCTTGCGCGGCAATAGCTTGCGGAGAAAGGCCGCCTCCGGCTGTGCATCGGCGTGTTGAGCATCTGAGGATGATCTGCCTCCCGCCGGCTGATCGACGAAACCGGGAACCAGCCCGCCGCTTGTCTCGGAGGCGGCGTCCCGGGGCTCGAGCAAACGCCAGAGGATGAGCACGTCTTCGGCGCTGAGTTCCGAGGTCTCTTTGGCGCCGTCACCACCTGCCCCCTCGATGTCGTCCGGGTAGAGAGGTGCCAGCATGGCCGCCAGCTCGCGCGCCTCTGCGTCGCCGAGTCCCTCGTTTTCCTGTGCCAGCTGATAAAAGCGCTGAACATCACCCGCTGGTAATAAGGAAGCGAGCTCTCCGACTTGCGTCAGATAGTCGTCGGCTGCCGTGGCCCTGGCGGCTTGGGGATCGCTAGCGGCCATCTCCGGAGCTCGCTCATCAGAGTCGATCAGAATGGTCGAAGGCCAGAAGATGCCGATCAGCAGCGGCCGGTCGTCGCGGCTGAGTGTCAGCCCGTGGTCTCGGCGCAAGCTCTGATATTCGGCGATGAACCTCTCATATTTATCGGTCGCCGACGGCCAGGCATTCTTCCAGCCGTGGGAAAAGAGAAAGATGTCGCTATAGCGGTGGGTGCTGAGATCGGCGAGCAACGCGTCTCGCGTCCGGGGGGCGACGGTATTGCCATTTTTGTCGAAAGGAATGACGTAAAACGGCGCCTCGCCACCGCCAATCGCATCGAGCGTCTTCCAGGGGCCAGGGGGCAGAATCGGCGAAGGTGCCGGCATGGTGGAGATCCTCACGAGTCAGTTGGAGCTTACAGACTAGTATCGCACTGACCTCTCTATCAGCGAAAAATAAAACCGGAATCCATCACGATTTTTCATATCGAGTTTCATGCTCAAGGAAATTCGAGGTCGTCTTCGGAAACGTTGACAGTATGTTCTGTCCATTGGCGTAGTGGTGATTTGATGAGTTCGGCCCAGTTCGGGTGGCGGCAGTGGCAGGGAGGGTCAGCGGGCTCTTTGGGCCAAGGGCCGGTTGGTGCGGTCGGCCCGAATCCTGGAGGGGACGGATTCGTGCCGACGCTTCCAGGGCCGAGGTCGGGCTCGCCGATTTCCGGTTCGAGGTTGTCGAACGGTGAGCCCGGCGTAGGCCCCCCAGGGGGAGCATCACCGGTCACGGTGATGACGTCGTGAACCAGGAAGGCTTCGCCGGTGGTCAGGTTGACGTAGACATAGAGCCCAGGGCTGAGCTCGATCACAACGATTGTGTCATCTTGGAATCGCTGACCTTGCCCTTTTGCCGCCGCCGTGGTCGCCGCCGTCGCCGCGTTCGCCAAATGCTCCAGCATGGCAGCTCCGGCTTGCACGCCACAGCCGTTGCGCATGACCGTGGCGAAGTTGCTGTCGATGGCCGACTGATAGCTTTGATGAAGGGTATCTACGGCGGACGCCACGGCCGGAGTGGAGAAGTCGTCCGGAAGGCTGAGTAGGTGTCCGAGCTGGCCGTGCATCCAGATGTCTTCCGCCCGGGAAGCGATAATCGCTTGGTTGAGAATTCCGTGGGTTTGAGCGGATTTAGCGTTGCCCGCACGAGCAGAGGGCATGGGTCGGCCGAGTTCCGCCAGCCAGTCTTCGGCGTCCCACCGATCTTCGGCCATCAATCGGAAGACCGTGGCGAAGGAAGCGGCCCCGTAGAGGTCCAAGGCCCCGCCCAGATTTGGGCTCGAGCTGCTCAGGCGGTCGGCGCTCAGATCTTGGAATCGGAGCAAGAGCATCTCGCGGGTGATGGGCGATAAAGCACCGGAAATCTTGGCTTTGGCCTTGATCAGGTCGTACCAACGGCCGTGGCTGATCTGGCCGGTGAGCCGCAGCTCGGTGTAGGTCAGAATCGCAAGATCTCGGATCAAGCTGCCCTCCACCACGCAGACTTCTCCTTGGTGGTTGAGGCTTTCTCGACGCAGTCTTGTGAAAGCGAAAGACAGGCCTTGCTGCAAGGTGTCGAGCTCCGCAGCCGAGCAGCTGGGGCAGTCAGCGACCGGATCGACGGTGAAGAGGTCGGCGAGGTTGCCGCTGAGGTTAGGGGTGGCCGACAGGGGTGAAGGGGTGGATGTGATTCCGAGGACGAAAATCAGCAAACCGGCCATCCATGTTAACGTTTTTTGTGACATATATTTCATGGCTTAATCCTTAGGCAAGGCAAAGGTCTTGAATGGAAAGGTCTTGGGTTCGGCGGACGGTAGGCACGGCATCAGTAGAGGATCGTGACGTGGTGCTCGACCTCGCCGTCCTGATTCGTGACCGCCAAGGTTCTGCCGCGGATATCCCGATGGATGAAGGTGCGTTGGGGAGTGGAGAATCGGTTGTCACTGGTGCCCAGGATTTTGCCGTCGAGGAAAATGGTGTCGGCGCTTTCCTGATGGGCCGCAAGCCCTACGGATTCGACTGTGGCGTCGTCGAAGCGCGGCTGTGAGCCGACGTAATTAGTCAGGCCCTGCCGTTCGCGCACCCGCCGGCCCAGGAGGTCGGTCAGCTGCCAGCGGTCTTTGGAATAACCATAGTTGTAGGCGTCGTAGTCGTTGAATTCGCGCGTCCACAGGGTCCGGTGCCCAGGACCGTAGATGTAGATTTCCCACACATCTTCCTCGCCGTCGGCGCTGCCCAGCGTGCCGTAGCGGTAGGGCACCTTGTAGAAACGGCGTTTCTTGAGGCCGTAGATGTCTTTTAACGAGCTTTGAACGACGGTTTGTGGTATGCCTGCATCGGCAGGTGGATAGAAGAGGTCGAGAGCATAGGCAAAATCAGAGATATGCCGGTCGGCGCCGAGCTGCACCAATTTGCCGTTGCCGTCGTAAACCGCCGTTCCACTGTCGTAGAAGGTGCCCAGCCCCGGGTGTTCGATGGTCAGCCGTTCCACTCGACCTCCACCACTCAAGTCGGGCGTAGAGGTCTCGATGAAACCATCGGCGAAAACCCGTCGAGTCACAAAGCCGTCGGTGGCGTAGTCGATTTGCTCGATCCAGCTCTCGCCGACGCCGGAGACCGTGGAATCGAGGGCGGTCAGATAGCCGTATTGATAATCGAATTCCAAGGTTCGCTCGGGCAGACGCTCACAGGAGACGGCCGGATTGCCGAGATCTACCCGGCAGTCGGGGAAAGCGAGTTCCACGGTTTGGCCGAGCCCGTCGTAGCCGGCCGTGGAATCGAATGAGAACAACGGCAAGGCGGCGTTGAAGCCTGCGATCACGGCAGTGACCCGTGACGAAACTCGGCCGCCGTCACCTTCGTAGCTGTAGTTGTCTTGCACCTGAACATAACCGTCGGGCATGTGCGGTACGTCTCGGTTGACCCGGATCGATTGAATTAATTTGTTTTTCTTAAGATCGTTGCCGTCATTTGCCGTTCCATAAACGTTTTTTACCCACAAAGGACCTGCGGCGGAACCCTCCCGTTCTTCCACTAAGCGTCCTGCTCGGTCGTAAAGGCGGACCAGGGTGCCTTGGCCGAAGTCGTCTTCGGTGAGCTTGCCAAGGGCGTCGTAACCGGTGATCGGGTCGCCGTAGGCATCGGTGGCGACAAAACCTCGACCATCCACCGGATCTGCCGATGTCCAGGTGTGGGTGGTGGTGCCGTCGCTGATCGAGCCGGCCGTGCCGTGGCCCCTTCGGCTGTAGGACCAAGTTTCGGTGCGGCTCTGACCGTCGGCGTCGGTGATCGTTTTTTCGATCAACCGTCCCAGGCGGTCCTTGCGTTGGCTGACGGTGCGATCGATTTCAACCACAGAGGACGTCGCGGCGTCCCATTGCTTGCCGATGTTGAAGGTCTCCGTGGAGAAGCCTTTGCCGGCATAGGTGAGAATTCGTTCGTGTTGAGCGCCCTCGGGTGGAACTTTGCGCAAGGGACGTCCGAATTCGTCGCGGCCGTCCCATTGGGTGATCCGACCCGCCGGATCCGTGACCGCCGAAACCCGTCCGTGAGCATCCCGGGAGTAGATCGTCGTGGCCCATCCCGCTGGGGTTTGCCGGGATTGGCTCAGGACCCGTCCGAAGTCGTCGAAGCGGGTGATGGTGGAGCTGAGCACGGAGCCGTCGGTCTCGCGGACTTCGCGCGAGGTGTAGGCGTAGGGATCGTTGGAGGTCGTGGGACCGGCAGGTGGGTCGGCCGCGGCCGTATAGGTATTGACACGCTCGCCACCGTGGCCGGCGGGCGGGGTGGCCGACACCAACCTACCCAGGCTGTCGTAGGCATAGGTCCAGGTCAGGTCGTCGCCTTGGTGGGAGCTGTTGACCCGGCCCGTATTGGCATCGATCGTCGCGGCGTAGGTAGTGATGAACACCGAGCCGTCGGCGGCGAGCCATCCCTTTTCGTCGACCACGCCGTAGCTGTAGGACCGATAAGCGGCATATGACTCTGCCGCAGGCAGGCTCAGGGTGCAGAGGTCGCTGGTGGTGCCCACCGCCTGCACGTCACCGCCGAAATAGTGGGTGGAGGTGGCATGGCCGGCGCTGTCGTAACCATAGACCTCCACCACGTCGCCGGCCGCGGCCGTGGCCCCGGCGAGCCGGCGACGGCGCAGCAGCCGACCGGTTTGGCTGTCGTGGCAGAAATGCTCGACACTCGTCTCGCTGCCGTAGGATTCCGACCGCTCCGAAAATAGACCGAGAATCCAGGGGGAAGTCGAAGCGGGCGGCGCGGTCGCGTAGTCCACCTCGGTCACTTGATAAGGCACGCTGAAGGAGCTGTCGAAGCGGGCGATACGGCCGAATTGGCCGAGCCCGGTCCATTGGGTGAAGGTAGTGGTTTCGGTCCAATGGTTGTCGTCGTGATAGATCGTCCGCAAGCGGTCGAGACGGGGATTGACGTCGTAGCACCCGTCGCAGGGGGCCGTGGTGTAGCGGAGCTGGGTCGATCTCAGAGCTTGGCCATCGGCGGCCACGATCGTGGTCGAAGGGAAGAAGGCGCCACTCTTGCCGTTGGCGGTCATGGGCAGACCGTAATTCTTGGTGGAAAAAAGACTCGCCGGGTTTTGGTTATTGGCGCTATTGCCGCTGACGTAGACCGAGAAATAGAAATCGCGCCGATGACCCTCAGGATAGATCACGGAGGTGGTCAGCTCCCGGGGTTGGTCCACGGACCCTTGTTGCCTCGGAATATCCATTTGCCATTGCAAATCCCACGCGCCGAGCTCTAAACCTTGATGATCGACCATGGCCCGTCGGCTGACGCCGGTAACGTCGGCGGTGTGCTCGGCACCGGTGTAGAAAGGCAGGGCAATCGTGTCGTAGAGGTAGGAAATCGTGCCGCCCGTGGGCAGGCGCAGGGAGCTGAGACGTCCGGATTCGTCGCCCGTGCCGGTGTCGTAGTCGACGGAGAAATAAGTACCGTCCGGGCGAGTCACGGCACTCAAAACGGGCAGGGAGACCGTCGCCGCAGTGCTGGACGAGCTGTCCTGGCTCGGGCGACTGACGATCACCGTGTCGTAGGCCAGCTGATAGGTGGCGACGGTGCCGTTCCAAGCCGCCAGCTCGATCCGATCGATCAGCTCGCTGTAATGACCTGCCGGATCAGGGATCAAAAATACCCGGTGGACCCGCCCATGGGAGTCGGTGATCACCTGCCGGCCTGGAGTGGAGTAGTCGATGCCCACCGAATTACCCGAGGCGTCGGACCAGGAGGCCAGCCGCCATGCCGTGCCCTGAAGGGTGAAATCCCGGGTCTGACCGTTCGGGAAATCCACCGACGCTGCGTTCAGCCCCGTGCGCAAGCGCAGGAATCGTCCGTCGCGGCTGTAGAACACGTTCTGCTCAGCGGCATCGCCGTCGTTCAGGGTGGAGTAGAAGCGGGAAACCCGGCCCCCGGGCGATTGGTAGACCCAGAAATTGCTCGGGTTGTGGGTCGAAGCCGGAGGCAGCAGGCGTCCCCAGGAGAGCTGCCAGCCGATACCCGCATTGAAATGGGTTTGGGGCTCGGCTGCGACCCCGCTGCTGTCGGTGTCGAAGCCCCACACCGAGGAGGTGTATTCAAGACTCAGCTGATAGTCGAAATCTGTGGAAAGCGGGAAACTTTGACCGATGGGAATGGAATATCGCAAGGCACCGTTGAAGCGATTGACCTGGTCATCGGCGCCGGGGAACGATTGCAGGCTGAGGCTGGTCGGGGCCAAATTACGTTCCGCGACGAGATCGCTGAAGGTCACATCGGCCTGGATCGTCGATACGCCGAGCAGGAGACCTGCCGCCATCGCCAGGTAGCGGCCAAACGGGGGTTTGAGTCGGGTCTTTCGAGTCTCGAAGCATAGATATTCAACGTTCGGCTTGGATGGGCCGCGTTTGATCGGTGACATGGGAAGCTCCTAGGAAGAGTGAGTACTGATGAGAGATGTCAGCCTCGGCGAGCATCGAATCTCGCCGTCTTCCTACGGGGCGTAGAGGAGCCGGAAATCGTGTCACGGCATGACACCACGGGTTTTGTGATGGGTGAGCGGTGAACTCGGATGGGTGGGTCGCCGCGGCCGGCGAAGCACCGCCCTCTAAGTGCCGCCCCCAGGGCTCTCTGCGGAGCCCCGCCGTGATAGCCTCGGCGGGTGATCGAATTCGATTTAGCCGATGGCTCCCGAGTTAGAAATAAGGTTTCTCAGCGACCGTTTCTAAGCTTTCTGCTAATTGGCTGGACCGTGGTGTCGGCTTTGCTGGGTTCCCCAGAATCCGAAGGATCTCAAGCTCAGGAATCCTCGGATCGACCGACCGCACCGATTCAGATCTCCATAGGCGGCCAATACGACTCCTCGGCCGTGGTGCTGGAGAGCGGTTGGCGCTACTTACCGGATCCAACCCTCAGCCTGCCTCCCTTAGTCACGGATCCGCGTTGGCGACCGATAGCGGGCTCATTCGCCGAACTCGGGCAAAAAGCCCCCGGCCCCATGGCCGGTGGCTGGTACCAAATCACCCTTGAAGTGGACCCAAGGGCGAATTTGAAAGATCTTGCCCTGCGTCTGGAGCACCCGGGGGCTTCGGAGATCTACCTCGAGGGTCGCCTGCTCAGGACCTTCGGCCGGCTCGCGGTCGATCCCGGCGGCGAGCAGCCCTTCAATCCGCGGGCTATCCCGATCCCACTCGGCCTCGATGCCGGCGGCGAGCACCGCTTGAGCATCCGTTACACCTGCGCCGATGCGGCTCGACCTTGGGTCGGTGACTGGCTGGCACGGATGCAGGGGGCCGGTTTTGTTGCCTCCATCGACTCGGCGTCTCGGGCCGTGGACGAGCTGGAATACACCCGAGCCTTGAGTGTGATGTCCAATCTCGGCTTCGGCGGTATGGCCTTGGGGTTTTTCTTTCTACACGGGCTGATCTATTTTTATTACCGCCGCCATCCGGGAAATTTTTGGTTTGCCCTCTTTGCCTTAGGGTTGGCGACCAACGGTCTGTGCACGACACTGCTGAAATTCTGGGGTCATTTCGGCCTGTGGGGTTTCGCCGGTTTGAGGATGCTGAATCTCTTGGCTGCCGGCGTGCTGCTGCTGTCGGTGCTGCTATTCCTCTCTCAGCTCAAGTCGAAACCCACCTTTGCCGCTGCCAAAGTGCTGGCCGTCGGTTGGGCGCTGTTGATGGCGACCACTTTTACGCCGTTGTCGGCCTCGGTGTTCGGCATTCTCTACCTGGTTTGGTTGGTGGCCTTCTGCGTTGCCACCGTTCGAGCCGGCCTGGATGCCTGGAGAGAGCAGCCGGAAGGCGGACGCTGGCTCGGCCTATCTGCGGTCGGTGTGCTGATCTTGCTCGTCACCGAAGCTCTCAAACAAATGAAGTGGTTGCTGGTGGTCCACGAGGTGATTGGATTCGGGCTCGGCATCTTTTTGATTCTGGCGGGTGCGTCCTGCTTCCTGGCACGCCGGATCGCGGCCGAGGGGCAGGAACTCGAGGTGCTGGCTTGCGACCTGGAGCAGCGGGTGCGGGAGCGCACCCGAGACCTGGAGCGCTCGAAGCATGAGGCTCAGGCGGCGAGCCGGGCCAAGAGCGAATTCTTGGCGGTCATGAGCCATGAAATCCGGACGCCGATGAACGCGGTGGTGGGTTTGGCGGAGCTTCTGGGCCAAGCCGAGATGCCAGTGCGGGAAAAGAAAATGGCCGGTACCCTGCGGCGCAGCGCGGTGTCGCTGTTGCGGTTGATCGACGAGATCCTCGATTTGTCGCGCATCGAGGCCGGCAGCATGACCCTGCGCACGGCCCCCTTTTCGATCCAACAGGTTCTCGACGATGTGTTCGAGCTCTTTTCCGCTCGTGCACGACAGACGGGTTTGAAGCTGTCAGCCAGGGTAGAAGGCCCGGGCAAAGATCCCGAAGGGATTTGGATCTTGGGCGACAGCGATCGCTTCTATCAAATTCTGATCAATCTGGTGGGCAACGCTTTCAAATTTACCGATCGCGGCAGTATTGCCATGACCGCTCGATGGTCCCCCGTGGCCGAGGGACGAGTGGAACTCGTGGTGGATGTGACGGATACCGGTATCGGTATCCCAAAGCAGGATCAGGAGACCCTCTTCGATCCATTCGTGCAGGTAGACAGCACCTCCACCCGTCGCGTGGGGGGCGCGGGGCTGGGTTTGGCGATCTGCCGTCGACTGGCGGACTTGATGGGTGGTGAGCTGACGTTGACCAGCGAGCCTGGCCAGGGGTCCCGCTTCAGCCTGAGCGTGACTGCGGACATCGCCGACGATCCGCCGACAGCCGGCACGACCGACGAGCCCACGCCGGCGGAAACTACCGTGCCCTTGGATCCTTCCATGGTCTCGGTACCGCTCCGCATCCTGCTGGCCGAAGACAATCCGATCAACCAATGGGTGGTGCAACTACTTTTTGAAGAGTTGGGTCAGAACGCCCAGGTCGTGGCCGAGGGACCGGCCGTGCTGGAGGCCATGGCCGAGGAAACCTTCGACGTGGTCGTGCTCGACCTTCACATGCCGGGCATGGACGGCTTCGAGGTGGCGAGGCACATCCGATCGCAATACGGCCGGAAGCCGTATCTCATCGCCTTCACGGCGAGCGTGATGGACGAAGACCGCCGGCGCTGCCAAGAGGTGGGGATGGACGATTTCTTGTCCAAGCCGGCGGACCTCCACAAGCTGCGGGAAGCCCTGGAACGGGCGTCGGAGTCTTTACAGCCTGTGGATTCCTTGAACCTGGAATCCTTGAACCTGGCCCCGTAATCCGCGAACACGACCGTCAGGGATGGGTGTAGTGCCGGATACCAGGCTGTCGGCTCGCGGTTAGGGCGAGGAGCTGGCGATCCGCCGGTAGTCCTGCAGTAGAACGAGCTGCCGCAGCTGGGATAGTCGATGTCGGTGGAGTGGTTGCACAGCCATGCTTTTGGGTCTGAATCAGAAGGCACCGGCAGTCCGACTCCGAGATACCAAGTGGGGAGGGGGGCTGGCCGAGGCTGCAGTATTCACGCTTCGATTCGGCGAAAAACTCGCAGCTTTCGCCGGCGCGAGACTTCCGCCACAGCTTGTTATGGATGCTAATCTTGAGGCCTAACGTGGCTCGGTCAGGAGATGCCGTGTCGTCGCCGGTGTAAACACTGCCGCAGAAGTCGCGGTTGGGGCCAAGAAGGTGCAGGTGCCTTCGCCACGAGCGCGCCGAGCGCCCGGCTCTCCCCACATACTCTTCGTCTTGGATAACCCCATGCATTCCCGTTCAAATCCGCCGACCAGACCGATCGCCACCACTGAGAGCGTGGAAGCACTCGTCCGCGAAACCGTGGCTGGGCAAATTCGGATTCCGGATTTCCAACGCGGCCTCAAGTGGGAACGTGAGCATGTATTGGATCTATTCGACAGCATCTACCAAGGTTATCCGATCGGCTCCCTTCTTTTTTCGAATCGGCCGGGTGAAGCGGAGGTGGTTCGACTGGGGCCTTTGAGGATTGATGCCCCTGAAAAGTCGGAAGCGTGGTGGGTTGTCGACGGACAGCAACGATTGACCAGCCTGGCCGCCGCGTTGACCCAACCTCAGTCCGAGGAATCAGATTCGATCTACAGGGTCTTCTTCGACCCCCGAGATGGCTCGTTTCACGGCGAACCGGGCCCAGAGGGGCAAGGCCTCCGAGTGCCGGCTCACCAATTGCTCGATAGCGCCGAGTTGTCGGAATGGATGTTTTCCTGGCCCCACGGCTCCGATGCGGATCTTCGTCGTGCGGTGTTTGAGGCGGGCAAACGCCTTCGAGAATACAAAGTTCCCATGTATCTCATTCAGAGTGACGACGACGAAATTCTTCGAAAGATTTTCTATCGCACCAACAATTCGGGAATGCGCCTCGACTGGTCGGAAGTTCACGACGCGCTCTTCGGGTCCAGCGCCGACGCCCCTTCGACGATTGAGCATCTGTCCCTAGAGCTGGAAAAGCTCGGGATGGGCAGCCAAAAAGCCTCTCGGCTCATGTCTTGTTTGGTCGCCTTGAAGGGTGGGGATACGACTCAAACGTTACCGGAGCATTATCGCCGCGAGCCGGAGCTGTTGAAACATGCGGTCCGAGACGGGCTACCCGCGCTGCGTCGAGTCTACTCTTTCCTTAGGAAAGACTCGGATATTCCCCATCTTCGCTTTTTGCCCAGATCCCATCCATTGGAGATCCTGTCTCGGTTTTTCGGCTTGCATCCGGATCCTAGCTCCCGCTCGAGAATATTATTGTCCCGGTGGCTCTGGCGGATTTTCTTCAGCCCTCCGGACATGGCGGAAGCAACGTTTCAACGCCGGGGAATCGGACTCGTGGACGAGCATGAAGAGCTGAGTGTGCAGCGAATCTTGGAGCTTTCAGGCCGAAAGACCGAGACGGAAATTGTCTTACCCTCTTCCTTTGACGCCCGGGAAGCAGGCAGCCGCTTGGTTTTGTCTACCCTGGGCTGGCAGAAACCACTCGATTTGGAAAGGGGCCTGCCTTTGGACCTAGCGGGCGGTATCGAGGTCCATGATACCAAATTCTTTGGCCGCCTCGTTCCCAAGAGAGCTTTGAAGGATCGACCCGAGTTGTTCGGTCACCCAGGCAACCGTATGTTGCATCCGCCCAATAATCTTTCCAATCTGGTCGATCAAGAAATTCGTCGTAGCGGGATCGAAAGCGCGCGTCTTCGATCTCATTTGCTGGACGGAGAGGTGGCTAGTGCGTTACGTGCAGGAGACGGTTGCGCAGCCGTTGAGCACCGGATTAAACGGCTTACGGAAGAAATTCAAAAATGGAGAGATATCAGAGCTGCTTGGACCCATTCGGATCGACCCTCCGTAGATTTCTTGTTGGAAGAGGTGGGTATCTCTGAGGGCAACCATGGCTAAGCTTGATGTTTTTCTAAACGATCTCCACGTGGGAGAGTTGGCTGAGGACGCCGATTTTTCCTATTCCTTTCGGTTCCTCGACTCCTATAAGGGAGCCCGCCAAAGACCGGTCCTCGGGCAAAGATTCGAGGATAATCTCGATCGGACTTACAAAGGAAGCCAAGGCACGCTGCCGGCGTTTTTTGCCAATCTTGTGCCCGAAAAGGGTTTGTTGAGAGACGTGTTGGGTAAACATTTTGGTATTACATCCGGCACGGATTTTGACTTTCTGGCAGCCCTGGGAACGGATCTTCCCGGGGCTGTTCAGGCTCGTCCCGAGCGACTTTGGCAACCAGAGTCCGAACGTGCTTCAGGCCTTGTCTCAGGATCTGACGACGGTTCGAAATTCAACCGGGAGCGATCTGAGGAAACGCCCGGGCTTCGGTTCTCGCTCGCGGGAGTCCAAATGAAGCTCTCATTGGTATTGGCCAACGAGCGATTGACCTTGCCCGGACGCGATCAGTTGGGGCATTGGATCGTTAAATTCGATTCTGCCCAATACGCCCAGCTGCCACAAAACGAGCATGCCATGATGGAGTGGGCTCGAGAGGCCGGATTCGAGGTTCCCGAATGTCGCCTCTATCCGGTTTCAAGCCTCGATGTTCCCGCTGCTGAGTATGCCCTAGAAGGCACGAAGGTTCTGGCGGTTCGTCGATACGACCGGAGTGAAACGGGAGATCGACGCATCCACCAGGAAGACTTCGCCCAGGTTATCGGCTGCCCGCCGGGTCTGAAATACGACAACGTCAAATATGAAAACATGCTCGCCCTCAGCCAACGGCTTTTAGGCAGGCACGCCGCTGAAGAATTTGTCCGCAGGCTAGTCCTCGTCGTCGCGTGTGGCAACAACGACGCCCATTTAAAGAATTGGTCGCTGCTCTACCCGGACGGAGTCCAGGCCCAATGGACGCCCCTCTATGATCAGATCAGCACCTTGGCTTGGCCGCAGCTCGACAAGGGCCTTGCCCTCAACCTGGCGGCCACCAAATCTTTCAACAGCCTCAAGATTGAGACCTTCGAGGTTTGTGCCGACAAAGCCGGCTTTCCAAGGCCTGAGATGCGCGACCTCGTGACTACCACCCTCGAACGCCTGCGAGAGGCTTGGCCCAGAATTCAATCTCGGATCGAGCTGCCTGAAACCCATCGAATAGCTTTAGAGGAGCATTGGCGCCGGGTACCGCTACTGAGACCGTTCGGCCCTTTGTCGTCCTGATCTTCAGAGATTTCCCGCCTGCACCGAAAAGGCTGCGGCCGATCCGAACTCAAGAAGGTACGGCTCTGTGCCGTCGGCCTCTTGGCCAAGGTGTATTTCAATCGACCGTTCCCTGTCATATAAAGAATGGCGTACGCGGAACCCGAAACGAGTTTCATCTCTTCCTATCAACATCCCTTCAAGCTGTGGCCGGGTTTCAGAGGCCCAGCCCTGGAGCTTTCTATGATCAAACACATTTTCACTGCTCGCTTCGCGGCAGGCATGTTGACTATCGCCCTATGCCTTGGCGTCCCCTGTGGGGTGAGCGTGGAGGCTGTCGAGGAATCCGGATGGTCTCAATTTCGTGGCCCGGCCCGTGACGGCATCTCAGGCGATCGAGGTCTCGCCGACAGCTGGCCGGAAGCCGGCCCCGGGCAACTCTGGAGGGTCGAGATCGGCCCGGGTTTCTCAGGCGTGGTGCTGCAAGGAGATACCCTCTTTACCATGTCGTCGGCGGGGGGCGGTGACGAAGGGCGAGAGCTGGCGATGGCTTTTGATGCCCGCACGGGCAAAGAACTTTGGCGCCGAGAGATCGGAAAAACGTATTTTGACGAATTCGGTGACGGTCCTCGGTCGACACCGACCGTGGCCGGTGAGTGGGTGTACTTCTTGGGATCCTATGGTGACTTACGCGCCCTGAAGACCGGCGATGGTGCCGAGGTTTGGCACGTCCAAGTGGGCGAGGTTTTTGGCTCCAAACCTTCCATGTGGGGATTCTCCACTTCGGTTCTGGTGGATGGCGATCTCTT
>CBDUGP010000145.1:0-20710 GCA_965366625.1 uncultured bacterium | reverse complement strand
GGGGCTACCCCGACTCCCGCACCGCCGAGTCCTGCCAGTGCTGCACCGCCGGTGCCACGATCATCCAGACGGAAGAGATCGCCACGGCGTAAGCTAGACGGGCTCGGCGCTGCGTTCGCAGCGCCGAGCCATTGACCCCGCCCGCCGGGGACCGGCGCCGGCACCCATCGTTCAAAGAAGGGCCGACGCTGGTTCCCACGGGCGTGGTTCCGCGGCCCGGCGGCACACCGATCCTGAGTGGCTCGCAGCGCCGGCGGCGTCGCAGGTTCCTGCGGGTGAGTTCAGCACAGCCGATTCGTGCATCTGCTGTGTCGTGAGCCCAACCGGCCGGACCGACTCTCCGGGCTGGCTACCGCCCGGCTACCGCCCCCCACGTCGCCGCCAAGGGTCAAGGCATGGACCCACCAGGCGCTGAACCAGTCCCGGTGGCGCGCATCCCGAGATGCTGGAGGCCGGTACCTACGAAGGAGATGGGCTCCCTTCCACCGAATTGACGTTGGCGTCCGTTGTAGGACGCCCTCAAACAGCCCGACCGCAGGTGCGGCCGGACCCTTTACACTCTTTTGGAGAGTTCCCTCTCCAGAAAGGCAATGAAATGTCCAAAAAAGACATCGTCGAGATCGCAGACCTGCAAATCGAAGCACTGACCGACGAAGAGCTCGACGGCGTGGCCGGTGGCTACACCGACTCCAGCACCGCCGAGTCCTGCCAGTGCTGCACCGCCGGTGCCACGATCATCCAGAAGGAAGAGATCGCCACGGCGTAAGCTAGAAGGGCTCGGCGCTGCGTTCGCAGCGCCGAGCCTTTGACCCCGCCCGTCGGGGACCGGCGCCGGCACCCATCGTTCAAGGAAGGGCCGAAGCCGATTCCCTCGGGCGTGGTTCCGCAGACCATTGTAACACCGAGCCTAAGTGGCTCGCGGCGCGGCATGTCCCGCTATTGGACGGACCCTGGAGCCGCTGTGCGCTCGCCGTCCCAGCGTCCTCCAGCACAGATTTCCAGGACTCAGCAAAGGATGACGACCATGCCCAACACCATTGACGACCTCGCAGACGTCGAAGAGCTCCAGATCGAGCCGCTCACAGACGCAGAGCTCAACAGCGTCGCAGGTTCCTGGGGTGACCTCAGCACCGCCGATTCGTGCATCTGTTGCGTCGAGGGCGCAACCGGCGGGCCCAACTCCTCCGAATAGTCGCCACCACGACCGCCTCACCACCTCTCCTCAACCCCGGCCGCGCCGTCGGGCGCCGGCGGCTCCTCTTCGAGCCGGATGCCAAATCGACTCCATACGGCCCGAGCTTCGTCGAGGTGCGCGCGTGCCTGGTTCCTCCTCGCCGCAGCTTCGGGCGAGCGCCCAGCGGACGCGTTGGAGTTCTCCGTCGCCGAGTTCCTCTCGGATCTTCATCGTCCTCGTTCCCGCCGCCGGCATACGACACAAGTCATGACGCAGCCGTGATTCTCTGGATGCCCAGAAAGTTGCCGGCTTCTCACTACGAAGCGATCGGCGTGGAGCGATCTCAGACCCAGAGCTACTCTGCGATGCCGCGGCAGCCTCGATACCTCGGACATGAATTTCCCCAGAGACATTTAAGCTATGAACTTTTAACTCGAGGAGAGTGGCGAACGATTGGGAAAAATCCAAGGAATCTATGACTCGTCGGTGATCCACCAAGGAGGGCGGCCCTCTACCGCCTGGGCGCCGCGCGATCCGACTCCGACAGAACCGGTTCCGCTCGTCGGGCCCGAAGCTCTCGGCCGATCGCCGCCAACGACGGGGCTAGCGGGCTGTGGATTCGACGAAGGTGGCGCGCTCGAGGGGGCCGCGGACTCCGGTACCTCGGAAGTAGAAGTCGTTCAGCAGTCTCATCCGCTCGCTTTGGTCGCGCACGCTCTTTTCTCCGGCGAGGTCGGAGCGCAGGCGCTCCGACGCGCGAATGGCTGGTCCGAGGTGTCGATGCACGTAGGCGGTATATGGAGCAAGCGCTTCGGCACTGTAGTCGTCGCCGGCGCAGACCGAACCGAGGACCTTGGCGGCGATCCTGGAGGAGATCATCGCAGAGTCGATGCCGTGGCCGAGCAAGGGGTCGATCAGGCCGGCCGCGTCGCCGACCAGGAGGATACCGTTGCCGTGGAGTGTGAGCCGGCCGCCGGCCATGGGCAGGTACCACTTGCGCAAGGTGTCGACCTCCTCGGCCACGGCAAAGCGCGACGCGAAGAGGGGCGAGGCCACGATTTGCCGATGCAGATCTTTGACCGATATCTCGCGCCCCACGCGGGTGCGACCGAAGAGCAACACGCCCACGTTGGCCACGCCGTCGTCCACGGGGAAGATCCAGAAATACCCGGGGTTGCAGGCGTCGAGGTAGTAGATCTCGAACTCGTTGCCGGTCATGGGCAGCCCGCGCACATAGGAACGGGTAGCCACGGCGCCGTCGCGCGCTTCGGGGGGACGCATTCCCGCCTGGATGGCCACGGTCGAGGCGGCGCCGTCGGCGGCGACCACCACTTTGGCGGTGATCTCGCGGGCCGTGCCGTCGGCGTCGACGCCGCGCACGCCGTAGCATTGCCCATCGTCGTGCTGGAGCAGCCCCTGGACGCGGAATCCTTCTCGGGCCTCGACTTCATTTGCAGCGGCGCGGAAGAGGGTTTCGTCGAGCAACTTGCGGCGGATCACCGGGCTTCCGCCCGCGACTTTGGGCGGCTCGAGCCGCTCCGCCTCGGTGAAGAAGACTATGGTGGCGCGACCTTGGGGCAACTCGTCGACCGCGGCCCGCAGGCCGAGCTCCTGGAGCACCCGCAGGCCCGGAACGGGCAGGGCGTCGCCACAGACCTTGTCGCGAGGAAAGCGCTTCTTGTCGAGCATTAGGACATCGAGCCCTTGGCGCGCCGCGTAGAGGGAAAGAGTCGAGCCGGCGGGGCCGCCACCGACGACAATCAAGTCGTGTTCGTACATCATCTATCTATTCGCCGGGTATCAGAGCATCGAGTTTTTCACCGAGCAGAGCTTTCGAGCAGTGCCATCTAAATTCACACCCGGTGGGACCAGTGGTATTCAACGGACAAAGAGTCCATAAGATCCAGGAAGTGAGTCTATAAGATCTAGGGAACGCAGAAATGAGCGTTTTCTCTTGTTCTACCTGGCCGCTCGCCGATTTGGGGTAGCTCCGCAACCCGTCGGCACGACGACCTCTTGCACGGCCTCTTGCACGGCCTCCTGCACGGCCTCCTGCACGGCCTCGTGCACAGGCAACGACTGCTCCGTTTCCGGATGCGACGCCTCCTCTTCACGATGCGCCGCTGCTACTGCAGTGGCGCCGGCTGCCCCGGCTGCACTGCACCAAGAAATCCGTCTACGAAGAGGCCCCGGCGAGAGACGTCGAGCGCGGAGGGAACCTGATTCCGTGATAACTTTCTAGGATCTCATTCCCAAAAAGGAGCTCGCCAGCCATGGCTATTCGTTGCAACGCGGCCCTCTTCTGCCCTGCCGTCTTCCGGGCGGTGCTCACCGCGCTTACGGTGCTCGCGGCGCTTGCCCTCCTATCCCAGCCCGTTGGCGCCGGAGGCGCGAGTGGTCCGAGCCCGGTCAACTGGCTCATCATCGACAACCGATCCGACGACTTTCCGGTCATCTTCACCTGCCCCGGCAACTCCGAGAAGATAACTATCGACAGCACCAAGTCGGTGAGCTGTGGGATCCTGCCGAACTCCTCGATCACATTTACCGGGGCCGACGGCTCTTGCACCGCGGCCTTCGACTCGAGCTCTCAATTCAGCGCCGCCAAAAGCACTTGCAAACCCGCGGCGACAGGGAGCAATACACTCGTCTTCTCGGCCCAGCAGGGAGTGACCTCGGGGGTCTCGTGGACCTTCGTCGACGACTATTCCGGAGACTGGGCTGACGGCGGGGTCACGGTGGGGTGTCCGTCGGCGACAAAAACCATCGACAGTACGGCTTCCGTCTCGTGCCTCATTCCCGCTGACGGCACTGTCACCTTCACGGGTCCCCTTTCGTCGTGCACGGCAAAGTTCGACGCCGGCTCCCAATTCGACGCCGCGAACAGCACCTGCGTGCCCCAAGCGACCACAGGAAACACCCTCACCTTCCCCGCGACCACCGGCATCACCCCCCAGAGCCAAATGCTGGCATTCACCTTCCCCAATGGATCCACGGGCATCACGGTAGCCTGCGACCCGGCCAAATGCCCGAACTCGGTCACAAGCCTGACCAACGCTTCCTTGATCCTCAACCAGAGTCTCACCTCCAACGGCGCGCTGACCCTGACCTTCACAGACTCCGGCGCCTCTAAAACCTGCAACGTCTCGCTTTATAACCAATTCGTCGACAACAACGCGACCAACTGCGAGAACATCTCCCTCCAATCCATCGGCCAGGGTTACACCGAGAACACCTTGTCTTTCCCAACCGCCGGTGGTCCCCTGGTGGTCTACCCCACGCCGCCGAATTCCGCGCCCGCATCAACGCAGATCGGCACCCGGACCCTGACTTTCGACAACCAATGCGATCAGCCCGTTTGGTTCAGCTTGGTGTCGGGCACGGTCGGTCCGCCACCGGCGGGCACCGGTCCGGGAGGCGCCGATGCCAACGTATGCGCTGATGGCTCCGGTCCTACGAGCTTCACGTGCCCCTACGGCACGACCTGCCGCTACGTCAACGACGACACCGCCTATTGTTTCTACGACATCCCGAGCCCGGGCACCAACCGGGGCAGCGATCTTCTGGAAACCTATATGTTGGATGCGGCCGGCACCCCCGGCGGAGTCACCACCAATACGATGGCGATTCCCGTTTACCAAGCGAACGACATCATCTTCAGCGGCGGCGCCTCGGCTCGGGTCGGCTGCCAGAACGCCTCGGGCGACTTCACCCACTGCGTCATCGGCAATTGCAACCATGACGACAACGCCCTGGGCTGCGGTTACACCACCGGCACCAGCAACGGTGCCACCATCGCGGAATTTACTTTCCAAAAGACCGCCATCGACTTTTACGATGTCAGCGTGATCAACGGCGCACATCTACCGATCAGCATGGGGCTGACCAGCGGACAGACCCCGGACTCCGGCAAGCAAGGCCCGGTGGTCAAAGACTATTGGTGCAACACCCCGGGCTCCTCGACTGAAAACGGAAAAAGAACATGTAGTTGGGATTTCTCCACCCATCTGCCGACGGGCACCGCCGCTGGTGGTCAGCAGGAAAAATATTACTACGTGAATGTCACCATGCCGGACATCTCCAACGCCCTGAGCGGTGGCACCATCGACCTGAGCAAATTGAGCTATTGCGCCAAGGATTCGGACTGCCCGTCTCAAAAATGCGGCCTGTCCTACGACCTCTTGTCTGCTCTCGCCGTAGCGAATCGTCCAGGCCTATTCACCGCCACCGGGGCCAACGGCAAAACGGGCCCGTTCACCTGTGGGGATCTCCTGGGTTTCAATACGCCGGTCAACATCTGCTCGCTGATCACCCAGGGAGCGGACGGCTACTTCAACTGCAACACCACCTTCAGCCAAACCCCTCCGGGCGGCACGTCTCCGGTGACGCTTTCCTACACCAACATGTACAGCTGCAACGGCGACACCGACAATTGCATCAAGGAAAAATCCGACTACACAAACAGCGTCTGCTGCGGCTGCACGGTGTGGTCGAGCCTCAACCTGGGCATCAAATCGGGACAGGTCAACAACAAGGGCGACAGCATCGCTTGTACTTACAACGGCTCCGGCAGCAACACCAACCCGTATTGGGACGGCACGCAGGCGAGCGGCCCGGACGTCAAAGGCAAGATCACTTTCCTAAAGCAAGCCTGCCCCACCGCCTACGCCTATCAATTCGACGACGCCACCTCGACCTTCAACTGTTACGTCGACGGTGGCGGCGGAGGCGGAGATGGAGACGGAGGCGGTAGCGCTTTCAACGACACGGACTACACCATCACCTTCTGCCCCAACGGCACCAGCGTCCAATAGCTTGTTGATCGCGGGACCTGTCAGCGTTGCCCCGGCACCGATCCCGGTGCCGGGCTCTACTTACTTGATCTGGATCGCTCGTTTCTTGACCAGCATCGAGCGATCATGGATACTTCCGATCGGTGCTTGGAACGTCTAAATGCCGATGGGATAAAGCTATTAGCCCGGACGAGGATCCGAGTCGAATGACCGCCAACACATCAGATCACTTCGGCAGCTGGCCCCTCGCTGAACGCGCGCGGGTCTACGGTTGCCCGGATCTTATCCGGCTCGATGAGCCACTGGCGCGACCTGAGCAGATCGACTATCTCGACCTTCTTCCTCCCAAGGGCCCGTCGAAAGCCACCACACGCGCCCACGCGGTCGCGGAACATCAAGGCACGGCGCTGCTTTATTTGCTAGACACCTGCGACGACTCCGCAGCCCTTGAAACGGCCGCCATTCAACTCCTGCAAAAGCAGCTAGCCAATCGCAGCGATCCCGCTTGGCTAGGTATCGTTCGACCAGGCTCTCTCGAGCTTCATCCCATTAGCTTTCACCCGCCAGAAACCTCTCGACCCGTCCATACCGTTCAAGCAAACGCCTCAGATGCTCCGCTTTTCTTTCAGAATCTCGTACATGGAACGTTGTCCGGCTTGATTGGACCAGAAGGCTCTGATTTTGTTTTCAAGAAAATCTATGAGCTCTTGGTCCAGACCATCGATGCCTTCGTCGATTCTGATCGGGTTCGCTCCTTAGAGATTCTGTCGATGGCAGGACGCGCTCTGTTCTTTCGGTTCTTGATCGACCGAAAAATCATTCGAAGCTCGGAGCTACCGGATATCTGCCCGGCAGTCGAGCTGTTGAAAGATTGCTTTTCCAATGTGGAAAGTGCTGCTCACACGTCCTCTTGGCTCGACGACACATTCAATGGCGATTTCCTTCCGCTGATCGATGAATCCTTGCCCCAGACGGATCGAGAGAATCGCTATCGCGCCTACTTACAATATTTCCAAGATGTAGAAGAGACCCTTGGAACTGGTCTTTTCGATCACCTACACGCCATCATCAATGGCTGGAGCTCAGTGGGCGATGGTTTCCAAACGGAGCTGGACTGGGGCGATTTAGATTTTGCCCATATTCCAGTCGGCGTATTGAGCCAAGTCTACGAAAGCTTTAGTCATCGCGTAGACGGCCACGTTGCAAAGAAGACGAGTGTCCATTATACCCCTCGCAACATAGCCTCCCTGATGGTCGACCAAGTGTTCGCGGCAACGTCGGCTCCCACAAAGGCGAAGGTCCTCGATCCCGCTTGTGGAGCGGGTATATTTTTAGTGCTGGCTTTTAGACGATTGGTCAAAGAGCGATGGCGCGAGGATCGACGGCGCCCCGACACTCGAAAGATTCAGCATCTGCTCTACCATCAGTTGCGCGGATTCGACATCAGCGAATCCGCGCTGCGGCTAGCGGCCCTTTCTTTGTACATCACCGCAATCGAGGTCAACGGCACCCAGCGCCCGCCCGACTCGCTGAAATTCCCCAAAAATCTGCGAAACTCCGTGCTGTTCAACTATGGTGAGGGCGGCTCTTCTTTCACTCTGGGAAGCCTCGGTCCGAACGTGCCCCGGGAGCTCGACGGTAGCTTCGACATCGTGATCGGCAATCCACCATGGACCCGACTGCGCGAGGAGCAGGCGCAAAGTGTGGAAGGCGGAACGACCTCGAAGCACAGCAAAGCAGGTTCCGACGAAGTCAATCGAGCCTTTACATCCATCGGACGCCGCGTCCTAGAAAGTCGAGGATTTCCCGAGCTAGCCAAGACCTACGAGAATCCGGATAAGAACCCGGATTTACCATTCCTGTGGCGCGCGGGCGAATGGGCGAAGCAAGATGAAGGATTAATCGCCTTTGCGCTTCCTGCAAGAGTCTTCGGACGCACCTCCGGCAAAGGGTATCGAGCATGGTGCGCTGTGCTCCGAGCCTTTACGGTCAACGGTCTGATCAATGGCGCCGATTTGAGAAAAACAGGCGTCTGGGAATCTGTGGACATGCCTTTCGGGATTTTATTTGCCCGCAATGCGATCGCCCAAGAAGACCATCAATTCTTCTATTCCACGCCGAAATACGAGCCTGAGCAAAATCGCCAATCCCGTTTTCGCATCGATTACGACGCAACTCGGCCGGTAAGCGTTGCCCGTGTCATCGAAGACCCTTGGGTCTTGAAAACCCTTTCCCTAGGCACGTGGCGCGACGTCGCTCTTATGGAAAGAATCCAATCCGCTTTCGGGGAAACTCTGGCTTCCGTTTGGAAGGCCTGGAATCCAAAGCTCGACAAAACCGGCCAGGGTTACAATCGCTCTCCCGGATTGAAACAGAAACCAGCGGATTTCCTCGGGCATCTTCCAGATTTTGAACGCAAACCGGGCTCGTTCTCGATCCATTATCCCGAGCTGCGCACCTATGGTGAGAAGTACGCTTTACCAAAGGCCGACGGCAGTCGGCGAGTGAGCGCGTATCGGCCCAAAACTGAAGAACTCTTTAAGCCTCCTTTGGTCATTATCCCCCAATCGCCGGGAGATAGAGCTGAAACCCCCCGAGCCTTTATTTCCGACCGACCCGTGACCTTCTCTCAAAGCTACTATGGATACTCCTGCAACGGACATCCACAGCCGGAAATCCTGGCAGCCCTAATCTACCTGCTGCCTCATTCTAGCTTGCTCTCCTATTTCACTTTGCTTACCAGCCGTCGCACTGGTTTCGACCGGCAGACCTTCAACAAAGAGGAGCTGGATGCCATTACGTTCCCCGATCCCAAGGAACTCGGGCGTAGGCTCAGTCAGGACTGTGTGAATCTTGCACACCGATTACAGCATGAAAGCTCGAAACCCTGGGCTGAGATCGATGCCCTCATTTTCAGACTCTATGGTTTGGATCAGAACGACGCCCAAACCATCCACGACACCCTTTTTGCGGCTGCCGCCTATCGACGCCAAGGCCGAGCTGCTCTCCAGAGGACTCGACGTGAGCACCGGCAGCCTTTTTTGTCGGAACTCAAAAAGCTGATCGATCCCTACTTCCAAATCTGTGGAGAGCAGGCTCGTGTTGAAGCTCTCAAGGAACAACCCGATAGTTGGAAACACCCGTGGTTTTTCATGGCCGTCTCATACGGTAACGAGATGCCGTCCATGGATCCACATCTGCTCAGCCAAGTCGTGCAAGAAGCGAACCGCCGCTCTGCCAGTCGCATCATCGCCCGAGCCCCTGACCGGCGCGGCCTTGTGATCGGTTTATTGAACCAACGCCGATGGTGGACCCGCACTCGAGCGCAACTCTGCGGCCAACATATTCTCCGTCATCACCTGGGCGCCTTTGGTCTGGAGATGGGGGCAGCGCAAGGATGAGCAACGGTCTCTTTGCTTTGGGTTTGTCGGCAAAAGATTATCGCTTACCCCATCCGAAAATACCGATTCCGGTCATCCTACTGATCCGGCGAGTCTTCTTGCATGCATTTGAAATCTTGAGAAAAAGGCACCATTCGCTGGCTCGATACAAAGAGGACGAGCTGACCGCTGCTCTTTGTGCTGTGATTGAGAATGATCTGCGACAGAAGGGAAGCGTACCGGGATTCAACCGCACCACCTTCGACTCCGTGGAAAGGCAAAGCGAGGTCACCAACTTCAATCTGACCAAGCTGGCGAAGAAACCCGATCTCAGATTCAAGCTGCGCTCCGACGAGGAGGAACCCCTGCAAGTCCTATCGGAGCACTGGGCGCTCTTTGTGGAATGCAAGCCTGTAGACCACAAACACCCTGCCGGAAGCCAGTACTGTGATCTTGGCATAGCTCGATTTGTCGACGGCGACTATGCATGGGCTATGGAGCAGGGGCTCATGGTCGGCTATGTGCGTGGACGCTCGATCGCAGCTCATTTGCTTCCCGCAATTCTGGAAGTCAGCCGCAAGGCGCGACTCGGACTTGTTCAGGAACCCGAACCCATGCATGACCCGGGAGCTGAAGCCTCCGCGGAGGCCGAGGCGCTTCACCTCAGCCGACACCGTCGCAATTTTCGATGGCCCGACGGAAAAGGAGCGGCTACCGAAATCACTCTCTATCACTCCTGGCATCGCTGTGACTAAAGACCACCATGCGCTGCCTCTCCAGGTGACTGGCATCCATCACGGTATAAGCCCGCCATACACACTCCGCAGGATGGCTGAAACTGGATGACGACCATGCCCACCATTGACGACCTCGCCGAGGTCGAAGAATTCCAGATCGAGCCGCTCACAGACGCAGAACTCAACAGGGTCGCGGGTTCCTGGGGTGATCTCAGCACCGCCGATTCGTGCATCTGCTGCGTCGAGGGCGCAACCGGCGGCTCAGGCTCTCCGGAATAGCTGCTCTGCCCCCACTTCGCCGCGACCGCCTCACCACCTCTCCTCAATCCCCTGGGGCGCCGCCATCCGCCCCCGACTCCTCTTCGAGCCGGACGCCGAATCGACTCCATATGGCCCGAGCCTCGTCAAGGTGCGCGCGTGCCTGGTCCTCCTCGCCACGGCTTTGGGCGAGCGCCCAGCGGGCGCGTTGGAGTTCTCCGTCGCCGAGCACGAAACCGGCGTCCCCCAGACTTTTCTCCGCGGCGTCCAGGGCGATCCGAGCCGCCGCTTCGTCGCCGCCAAGGGTCAAGGCGCGGACCAACCAGGCGCCGAACCAGCCCCCGTGGCGCCGCATCCCGAGATCCTCGAGGCCGGCGACGGACCGCGTCAGTGCCGGCACCGCGTCTGCCGGATTTCCTGCTCGGCAGTGGAGCACGCCGAGCGCACCCGCGAGGAGCGCTCGGCTCGGCGCATCGACGCACTGCCGTCGCAGATCCTCCGACGCGGCCAGGGCCGCGCTCCGGCCTTGCTCGCCGAGACTGCCGAGCGCGTAAAGCCGGAGCCACGCGCCGGAAAGGCGCCAGTCGCCGATCGCGGACCGCAGCTCCTCCGCGGCCTCCAACCCTTCGAGCGCGGCGTCGACCCGGCCGATCGCAAGATCACAGGCGGCTCGGACCTCCAGGGCCTGGGACTTCCACCAAAGGTCATCCGTACGTTCGAGCAAGACAATGGCCTTCAGCCCATGCTCTTCGCCCTTCTTAAAATCGCCGGCTGCGAAAGCTTCGAGACCCAAGACGACCCGTCCCCGGCCCTGCACGGACTCGTCTCGAGCGCGGCGTCCGAGTGAGTTCGCGCGCTTCGCCGCGCGGACCGCGCCGGCTGGTCGCCCCAGGTAGCTCAGCGTCAGAGCTCGCCACCCCTCGTAGCTCCCGACTCGGCCAGGGTCGTCCGGCCGGTCGAGCACCTCCGGGTAGGCGTCGAAGAGGTCGAGAATGGAGTGTAAGCGGCCGACGCTGAAGAGCGCCTCGACCAAGGGCAGCATGATCTCGGCGACGCGCCGAGCCCCGTGGTCGGAGGGTAGGAACTCGGTATCCCCCAAGGCTTCACTCAAGGCATCCACCGCCGGCTCGCTTGCCCCGCGCGCCGAGGCTTTCTCGGCAAGAAGGATCCGATCATCGAGACTCGCGTCCACGTCTCCGGCTTCGCGGCGGTGGTCGGCACGCCGCCCCAGCTCCCGCTCCGTCAGTTCGGTCGCCTCGGCGTCGAGGATCGCGGCGATCTTGGCATGCAGAAGCCGCCGGCGCCCGGGCAGCAGGCTGCCGTAGAGGGTTTCTTGCAGCAAGCCGTGGCAGAAGCTCAAAGTGGCCTCCCCTGCGGCGGCGGGCACCAGCAGGCGCGGACGCCGGAGCTCGGCGAGCGGGGCCTCGATCGACTCGGGGCCGGGCCACACGGCCTCGAGTCGGGCGACATCGAGCTCCCGGCCGAGGACCGACGCGACCCGTAGCAGGCGTCGCGCTGGGCCCGAGAGCTCACTGAGGCGCGCCGTCATGAGTTCCTGAATGGCCACCGGGACTCGCCCATCCTCGACCCCATCGTCGCCGGTCGCTGAGCTCTGCAGCAACTCACGGATGAAGTATGGGTTGCCCTCGGCCCTCGCTACGATCGCCCTCGCCACGATCGCCTGCACCGCGTCGGCACCGACGGAGTCGGTCCGGCTAGAGTTGGGCCGGGCGGAAGCGTCGTCCAGCAAAGACGATACGAAGTCCTGGCATTGCGCTTCGGTCAGCGGCTGCAAAGCGATCTGGGTGGCGTCTGGCCGGCCGAGTAGGGGGACCAGCGCCCGCGCCTGACCGGCCCGGTCAGTGAGCAGGATCATCAGCCGAGAGGGCCCGAGGGCCTCGGCCAGTCGCTCGAGCACGGCCCGCGTCCCAGGGTCGATCCACTGCAGATCCTCGACCTCGAGGATCACCGGCGTACGCCGAGACGCGGCCAGCACCAATCGGCAGAGCGCGTCCGCGCACGGCCCGATCGGGGGCGATTCTGACTTCTTGAGCAGGGCCAAGAGCTCCGGGGGAGACTCGTCGACTCCGATCAGGCGCAGACGCCGCCGGAGCTTCTCGGCCACAGCCTGCGGCGAATCGGCTTCGTTTAGGCGGGCGGCGCCCCGGACGACCTCTATCCATGGCGAAAACAGGCCGCCGCCGTAGGGGCGGCAGGGCGCTTTCAAGTGCAGAATCCGCGTGCCGGCCAGGCTGCGGCGCAGCTCCGCCAGCAGCCGGGTCTTGCCGATCCCGGCTTCGCCCGTCACCGCCACGATCTGCCCGCGTCCTTGTATCGCCCGCTGGGCAAGCTCCCGCAGAATCGAGAGTTCCTGGACGCGGCCGACCATGGGGATTTCCGGGTCTGCCGGCACCTCCTCAAGGCCCTCCAGCTTCAACGCATCGACCGTCCCCTGGACCACCTCCGCCACCGAGGTTTCAGCCAGGTCGAGCGCCCTGACCTCAAAACGATAGCGGCCGGCCAGGCACCGGGCCAGCTCACTGTTCACCAGCAACTCGCCCGGCTGGGCGGTGCGACTGAGCGACGGCGCCACCTCGACCGGCCCGCCCGACACCAACTCGTCGCTGACCACCGCCCGACCCGCGGCCAGACCGATGCCGAGCGACCAGCCCACCGACCAATCCGTTTCCAGGCCAGCGCTTTGCTCAACCACCCGTCGCAGCAGCTCGAGAGCCGCAAACACGGCGCGCTCCGCCGTACTTTCACAGGGTTCTGGCGCACCGAAGAAAGAGGTTGAGCTGCGCCCCAAAAGCGGAGCCGGCGCGCCCCCGTAGCGTTGGGCGACGCGGCGGACCAGCTGCTGGAAGCGCGCCTCCAACACGAACCGGACCTCGTCTGTGAGGGCACCGGGCACGATTTCGCGCAGACGCAGCTCGCACGAGAGCACGCAGACCTGGCGCAAGTCCGCTTCCATTGGGCTCTCATTCCGACTCTCGATTGGCGTCGTTCCGGGGCTTGACTCCACGGCTTCTCCTTGTGCGCTTCGAGGACTCATGAAGTTTGACGTTCCGCCAAAGCGGCGAAAGTGCCGCCTCGCTCCAGCAGTTCCTCGTAGGTTCCGGTCTCGACCACTCGACCGCGATCGAGCACGTAGATCCGATCTGCTTTTTCGATCGTGCTCAGGCGGTGGGCGATGACGATGCGGGTGGCCCTGAGCGCCTGCAGACTCTCACCCACGATGCGCTGGGTGCGGTTGTCGAGCGCGCTGGTCGCTTCGTCGAGAATCAGGACCTTCGGCTTGTCGACGATCGCCGACGCGATCATCAGGCGCTGCAGCTGCCCCGCTGAGAAGGTCCCAGCGCCCTCGCTGACCACCGTGTAAAGGCCCATGGGCATGTCAGCGATATCTTCCTCCAGGCCTGCTTTCTTCAAGGCATCCATGGCGTCGGCGACCTTCAAGCTGCGCTGTCCGATCACGTTCGACAGAATGCTGCCGGTCATCGGCCGACCGTCCTGGAGCACAGCGCCCAATTGCCGGCGGACCGAATCGACATCGAGGGACGGCAAATCCTGCCCGTCATAGTAGATGGAACCCGTGGTGGGCTGCTCGAAAGAGAGCAGCAGACGCACGCAAGTCGACTTACCGGAGCCCGACGCCCCGACCAGGGCGATGAACTCCCCCGGGCGCGCTTGAAAAGAGACGTCATCGAGTACCAGCGGGCCATCGTGATGGTAGCGGAACGAGACGTGGTTGAACTCGATATCCCCCTTGAGTTCTCCGATCTCGGCCTTAGAAGCGTCGACCTCGGGCCGCTCCTCGAGAATCGGCTGCATCCGCTCCCACAGCGGAACGATTTGGAGCACGCCCCCCAACACCTGGATCAGTGACATCACGGCCGCCTGAAATTGGCCGAAGGCGGCGCTGAAGGCAAGGAACTCGCTGATCCCTATCTCCAGCTTCAAGAACTCCGCCATGCCCATGACGCCGAAGATCGACGCCGTCATGACGAGTCCGTAGAAAGCCCCGAAGGCAGTTTGGATATTGACCAGGTGTTGGGCGCGGATGGTGTGGTCCCGCTGGCGAGCAAAATTCTTCGCCCAAAGTGCATAGGCTCGAGGCTCCGCGCCGGCGGTCCGTAGCTTCGCAATACCGTGTATCAGACCAAAGAGTAAGCTGGAGATCCGCCCCTGAACGTGAAGCAACTCCCGCTGATGGCGGATCTGCAGAAACGTCAACACCAACGTCACCACGCCGAGCAGCGCCACTAGGGCCGTCGCCAAGAGGGCAAGGCGTCGTTGGTAATAGAAAAGCAGGGCGAAGCTGAAAATCGAGAAGATCGCCCCTAGGATCGAGGTGGTGACGCTCCCTAGTAGGAGGCTGCGGATGCCGTCGATACCGAGGGAGCGATTCACCAAATCGCCGACCGTATAGCGCTTGAAGAAGGACATCGGCAAGGCGATCAGGCGATCCCAGACCGCAGCCTGGAGGGTTCCCTCGATCTTGCCTCCAAGTCGCAGCACCGCAATGGCGCGAGTCATGTGGAAGGCCCCGCCGGCAAGCGCGGCGGCGACCAACGCCAGCGTCAGCTGGACGAGCTGGGCACCGTCGGAGCTCGGAATGACCTGGCCGAAAACATGACCGGTGACGATCGGCACCAGCAGGCTCAAGAGGCCGCCGGCTAAGCCGACCTTGAGGATCATTTTCAGGTCTTTACTCTGGCCGCTGAAAGCGATTCGCAATAGGTCCCGTTTGCCCACAGAATGCTCGGGTAGCGGCCGAAAAAACATGAACGCTTCATCGGCAATCCGACGCGCCAGCTCTTCATCGAGCGGAGTCCTACTGCCATCCACCGGGTTCACCATCTCATAACCGGTCGACGAGAGCGGAAGCAACGCGACCGGTGAGACCTCTATGCGGACATCGCCCGTGTCGCCGACCTTCGTTTCGGAAAGCACGAGCAAAGCGAGCAATGGACCACTATCCTCTCGCCACCACTCGCCGGTGAGCTGCACATTCCGCGTCCGTACCCGCGACGCTTTGCCGATCTGCCGAACAGTCTGGGAAATGCTGCCGTCCCTTGGGCTGGACATCGAACGGGGCGGCATGCGTAGATCCATGCCCATCGATTTCGCCACCAGCCGGCACGCGGCAAAGACCGCGTCCTCGGTCTCGTCGAGTCGAAGAACGGTGTCCGCTCCAGGGTCGAGGACCGCCGCCAGCTGTGCCTGGCCGGATCGCATGGCCGAGAGGTCGAATCTGCGCTTCTGATCGATCCGGCGCCGCCGCCTACCCTCGTCGCGTTCTTCGATCCGCTCGAGGTAACGAAACAGCATCCCATGGAGGTTCGCCAGGCTGGACCAGATTGCCTGCGAACGGACCAGGATCGCGGTATCGACGCAGGAGAGCACCGTCCTTTCCTCCGCGTACAGCCACACATGTCGAGTCACCGGACAAAGCCGGCTCGAGGGCTCGATAGCCGGTGACTCGAGGCCGAGGAGTCGGCTGCGGCCCTTGGTGTGACGGACCCACACGACGCCGTCGGCGGCAGAAACCGAATCGCCGGCCGCCAGGTGCGCCTCCTGCCCAACCTCGATATCCCGCGCCGCCGTGGGCATGGAGCCGGCCGCAGCGTCGGCAAGACCGCTGAAGAGGCCCTTGACCCAAAGCTCGATCGCCTGCTTTAGGGCCGCGCGGCCCGCTTCGCCGGCGATGGTTTTCAAGGAGTCGATGTCGATCCGACGCAGGCGGGTCTCGGGCAGCGCCACGCCCTCACTCGTCCACGTCTCGCTGGAGCCGAAGCCGAAGACTACCTCGCCGGTCCCGAAGCTCGCCAGATGTCTACGACGTCCAACCTCGCCGTCGATGCAACGTCGACAGAAGACTTCGATGCCGCCCCGCTCGATCCACCAAGCGGAGTCCGCGGACTCCAGCGACAGCGGCTCGTTGCCGCCCACCTCGACCGCTTCGGCGTCGCCGAATAGCAGGGCCGGAGAGTCTGAAGAGTTGGAGAGTTGGGTCATGGGCGGGGTACGAAGAAGTCGTAGCGGATGATCAAAAGGACGAGATCAGCTTGGCGTATGGGCCGCCGCCGCTCTTCTCGAGTTCACTGTGGACGCCGCGCTCGACCACTCGGCCGCGGTCAAGCACAATGATCTCGTCGGCATCGCGGATTGTGCTCAGGCGGTGGGCGACGATCAGGCAAGTGCAGCCGCGACGGCGTAGGTGGCGGTCGATGCGCAGTTCGGTCGCAGGGTCGAGGGCGTTCGTGGCCTCGTCCAAGACTAGGATGGACGGGTTGATGGTCAGGGCACGGGCGATCTCGAGTCGCTGCCGTTGACCGCCGCTGAAGTTGAATCCCCTTTCCTCGACCCGGCAATCGTAGCCGCCGGCCCGTGCCGCGATATCGTCGTGGATGGCGGCTCCCTTGGCCGCCACTACGATCTCGGAAAGGGAAAGCGTCTTGTCCCATAGGGAGAGATTGTCGCGCAGGGTGCCCTCGAAGAGCATGATCGCTTGGTCGACCGAAGCGATGGAGTTGGTCAGCACCGACTTCGGCCACTCGGACCGAGGCTTGCCATCGAAGAGGATCTCGCCACTCCACGGCTCAAAGATTCCGGTCACCAGCTTGGCCACCGTCGATTTGCCGCTGCCCGTCGCGCCGACCAGGGCGACCCGAGAACCCGGCTCGAGCGTCAGGTCGAGGCCATCGACTAGCGGCGCCTCTAGAGGGTTGTAACCGAAACGAACACCCCGCAGCTCCAGCCGCCCCTCGAGACGGGACGGCGTGGCGACACCGAGTTCTTCGTCATCTATCTCACTTTCGACTTCTGTCGGATAGAGCAATACGTCATCGAGGCGCCCCATGTCACCGACCGCCGACTGCAGCTTGCTGCCCAGGCTCACCAGCCGCTGCACCGGCGTGGCGAGGCCCAGCATCAGGGCCTGGAAAGCGATTAAGTCACCCAGGGTCAATTCCCCCTCCATCACTTTCCAGCTGCCGTAGCCGAGGATCACCGCCGCATTGAGCGCCGCCAGCGTCGGTGTCACCGCCTCCAGGATTTGCGTATAGCGTTCAAGCTCCTGGCGAATGTTCACGACCTTGGTTTGGTAGCCCGTCAGCCGGCCGAAGAAATGGGCGTCTCCGCCGCTCGCTTTGATGGATTCGATCATCTGCAGGCCGCCGATCGCCGTTCCGATGACCTTGCCTTGCTCCTGGAGCAGGCTCCGATTTCCGTCGATGCGACGCCGGGAGACCCACTGCAGGAAGAGCATGTTGAGCGAAACCACGAACAGGCCCAGGAGCGTCAAGGCCACGTCGAATTGCAGGAGCACTGCGGCAAAGAAAACGATCATCACCACGCCGACCACATTGGTCGCCAGGTCACGGGAGAGCAGCCTGGCAACCCGATCGTTGATCCGCACGCGATCCGAGATGTCACCGGCGAAGCGCTGGGTGAAGAATTCCACCGGCAGGCGCAGCACATGCCAGAGGAAACGACTCGATTCGGTGAGCGAGAGTCGGGTCTCGAAACGCAGCAGGTAGCTCTGCTGCAGCCAAGTGAGGGCTCCGAGCACGATCGCCGTCGCCACCATGCCCACGACCAGCGGAATCAACCACGTATCGAATTGGCGCAACAGCACGTAGTCGACGAAAACCTTGCTGAACACGGGAGTCACGATGCCCGGCACCGCCAACGCCAAGCCTGCCAACAATACGTAGAAGAGCGAAGTCCGGGCACCGTCCAAGCGTCGGCGTAAGGAGGGGATGAACCGCGGCGGCTCGCCGCCGGGCTGAAAATTCGGCCCTGGCTCGAAAAGCAGGACGACGCCGGTGAAGTTGTCGTCGAGTTCCTGCTCGCTTACCCTCACCGGCCCTGTCGCGGGATCGTTGAGGTAGACCTGGCCTTTGTGAAAACCCTCGAGCACCACGAAGTGCTGGAACTTCCAGTGCAGCACCATCGGTGTTCTGAGCTGGTGGAGATCCTCGGGCTCCATTCGGAAGCCTTCCGCCTTGAGGCCGTAGCGGCGGGCGGCTCGCACGACGTTCGAGGCCTTCGAGCCGTCCCTCGACACACCGCAGGCCCAGCGCAGCTCCTCCAAGGAAACCCAGCGCTCGTAGTAAGCCAGCACCGTGCCGAGGACCGCCGCCCCGCACTCCATGGCTTCGATCTGCAGTACAGTCGGGGTGTAGAAGCGCCGCCTGAAAGGCGCCGCCAAGCGCCGGAAAAATCGATAGAGACGCGGGTATTTGGTCGGCGGGGGAGGCGGCGGGAGCCGGGCCCCGGTTCCGATCTCGCCGTCGAACTCGGTGAAGAGCTTCTCGCCGCGAGCCATCAGAGATTCATCTTCTTGCGCAGGAACGGGATAATGAGGGAGATCGGCCGATCCCGGCGCACGATCACACTGCCTTGGGAGACCGTGCCGCTCGAGATCCGTTGCTCCGGTCCCCTGCGCGACGACCAAGAGTAGCCGGTCGGCGTCTCGGGATCCCGCTTGAGCTCGACATCGACCCGGATCGGAGGCTCCTCCTCCATGAGATTGGAGGCCAAGTCGCTGTTGGCCAGCAGTCGCATCAGGCCCTGAGTGGTCGACGGAAATTCGGCGACGTGGGTGACCTCGCCGAGTAGGAAGCCGTGCTCTTCGCGCTGAACGTTGGATGGCGAGATATTCGCCCGCATGCCGACCTCGACCTGTTTGCCAAGGGACGCGGGCACGAAGATCACAGCCATTAACTCCTCGGAATCTGCCTCCATATTGAGCACAAGCGAGCCCGGTGCCACTAGGTGCCCTGTGTCGACCATCAGCTCGAGAACCGTGCCCGAGTGGGTCGAAACCACCCTAATGCTTTCGGCCAGCTGATCCCTCAGGCTGCTCAGCTGAAGGTCCACTTCACGGATCTCAGCCCGCTTGCTCTGCAGCTGCTGCTCCAGCTGCTGCTCGGTCTTGAGTCGCTCGAGCTCCAATCCGTCGAGCTCGAGGCGAACTCCTGCGAGCCGATCCAGGGAGGCATTTAGCTCTTGCTCACTCTCCAGCAGCGCCTGCTGGGTGATCACTCCGGCTTCGACCAGCTTGCGGTGCCCTTTCACGCTGTCTTCCAGCAGCATCTGCTCCCGTTTAAGGGTGACGATGGTCTGCTCCAGGTTGCGGCGACGGTGGGCGAGGCTGGCTGCATCAAGCTTCAGCTGCTCGGCGACATAGCGCTTGAGGTCGAGGCGGATGGCTTCCAGCTCAGCCCTCTTCCTCTCTAGCTCAGCGATCTCACGCTGCATGAGTTCTTGGCGGACCGTGGCTACCACCTGTCCCTTCTCGACGTGATCCCCAACCGCCACGATCACTTCCTCGACTTGCCCTCGGCCGGTTGAAGTCAAACCCACCACTCCGCTTTGCCGAAGCAACATGCCCTGGCCTTCGGCGACGGTGGCGATAGTGCCGAAAAGGCCCCAGGTGAGCGCAGCGAGGATCAGGAAGATCAGGGCGAAGAGCGAGAGCCAACCGCTTGGACGGGTCACCCGCAGCGCCTGATCGAGCTGCTCCGGCGAGGTCATCTTGGCGAGCGCCGACTTACGGAAAAGCTCCTCTTGGATCTTCATCGTCGTCGTCCCCGCCACTGGCCTACGACACGAGTCATGATGCGGCCCTGACTCCCTGGAAGTCGCGCAGATCATCTTCTCTCACTGCGAAGCGATCGGTGTCGATCTCGAAGGCTGGGAAACGATCGGCAGGCAGCGCCGAACTCCCGGTCTCCTCCAAGCCGAAACCGATCTCCACTTCCAGACGCCGACGCGCCGCGTCGAGCGATCTCAGACCCAGAGCGACTCTGCGATGTGTCGGTAACCTCGAAAACTCGGACATGGTCTTTTTCCCGGGGGACATATTTAAGGCACGAATTTACGACTCACGAAGAGTAGCAAAAGATCACACAAAATCCAACGAATTTATGACTCAGTCGCGTTCTCCGATGTGTTGCCCACCGCCTGCTCGGCGGAACTCCGTCGAGATCGGAAGCTCAAAAGCCCAGTGACAAGGAAGCTTTGCGACACGAAGCCGCTTTAAGGAGTTGTTTATCTGAGAGGCAGTCCTTCCAGGCAACCACGAGCCGGGTCAGTGCTAGGTAGCTGGTATGGCGAGGATATGATCGTCAGGTCAAGCCAGCGAGAGTGGTGGTTACGCTTGAACCAAACGGTATTGGAGGACGGTAGAGTCACAGCTTCTGGGCTCTCGTGACCAAAACGCCTCCCGGTCGACAGCGGCACCTAACCCAGCGTACTCCCTTGCTCCGACTCCGAGGAAAGCCGATGCGGATCGAAACGAAGTGTTAGATGAGAAATCAACCTGTGCAGAAGGCGCCGGAACGAGCACCACCTCCT
>CBDUGP010000144.1:0-20840 GCA_965366625.1 uncultured bacterium | reverse complement strand
CCTGGGCTTCGAAATACAACCCCGTTGGGGTTCCGGAATCAAACGATCACCCAGGGCTTCGAAATACAACCCCGTTGGGGTTCCGGAATCAAACGATCACCCAGGACTGCGCTACGCTTGTCCTGGGCTTCGAAATACAACCCCGTTGGGGTTCCGGAATCAAACGATCACCCAGGTCTCGCGGCTGGATGCAGCGAATGCCGTCCAATCTCGCCAACACGGTGGAATGTGTCGGCGGCTCGGCCAGCCAGAAGGCTACAAGAGCCCCAGCCGCGGCTAGTAGTACCCAGAAACCCCTGTGGGCTGCATGCTTCGCCTTGATCACCGCAGCAGAGTATCACCCGGATTTGGGAGCAGCTTCCTTGATCTCGGTCGAAGAAGTGTTGAGCCATCCCAAAAAGATTCAAATCAGCCGGCGGGATTTTCGACGGATTGCCGTACCCAAAGACAAGCGGGCCCGGTACGGCCGGCTCCAACTACAACAAGTACTTCATCTAGAGGATTCAACATGTCTTTTTCCTGCAAGAAAATTGGCTTTGTGTTGCTTTTGATTTGGACGTTTACGGCTCAGGTGTTCGCCGCGGACGCCGGGGACGAGATCGATGGGGATTGGGATCCGGATATGTCGAGCTATTTGCCGGCGCCTCAGAATTGGCCGCTTTGCGGCGATATTCTCAATGATCCGAATGTGACTTGGTCGGAAGGTCAGGCCTGTGCCTCGACGGCGCCGGATCGGGTGGTTTCCACCTACGGCCCGCGGCCCCAGAGCGGCGATTTCGATTTTCATCGCGGTATCGACTTGCGCAGCACCGACATGGAACTCGATAACGATGATTTGGATAATCCGGTGGATCCGAGCAACCCCTGTGATCACGACTGCATCCCGCACACCAGCCCGGTGTTCGCCATCGCCGACGGCGAGGTGGACGAGATCGAATTCAAGTGCAAGAGTGGTGTTTCGGACGGTTTTCGGGTCACGTTGGTGCACGAGTATGACGACGGAACCGACGAATACGAGTGGTACACCCGCTATGTCCACCTGTCGAGCGTCGAGATGTTGGACGCGTCCATCCAGCCCCAAAACTGCACCGGTACCAAGACCTGGGAGTGGGAGCCGAATATTACGGTGACCGCGGGCCGGCACATTGGATATACCGGTAAGTCGAAGTCGAACAACCACCACCTGCACTTCGAGGTGCGCAAAGACAGCAGCTGGGCGCGGCACGCCGTGCACCCGCAACGCAATCTGCCGTCGGTGCCGGTGGTGAGCGCGAGCACGGTCGAGTTTTCGAGCTTCGGCAGCGGTCAGCCCGAGGTGGAGGTCGACGGCGGCTTGGTCGACATCGTGCGGGTAGAGCTGCACGAAGCGGTTTGCGACGACGTGGCGGGTCAAGTGGTGTGCGGCAGCTTTGAGCTGATGTCCGGCGGTCAAAATGCAGACGGATATCTGGAGGATCCGCCGTACTTCGACTACGAGCGCAGCAACTACCAATATTCCCACCGCGGCGGCAGCGTTTGGTCGAATACCAACGGCTTTCAGTATTGCCCCTACAGCGGTGACCACGGCAGCAAATACGACAGCGACTTGCATCTCACCGAGGACAATACCTACGTCCACACCTTCAACGGCACGCGCATCGAGGTCTTCGGTGGGGTCACCCCGTATCGTC
The DNA here is from genome assembly GCA_965366625.1 of uncultured bacterium. GTDB lineage: Bacteria > Acidobacteriota > Thermoanaerobaculia > Multivoradales > J023 > JAUIJL01. The sequence continues at coordinate 19,170 of CBDUGP010000144.1, read as the reverse complement.
GACTCTTCCGCTTCGACGAAGTGACCCTGCCCTGGGACGCCAACCATGATTACACCTGCATGCGGGCGGTGGCGCAGACGGCCGGCAACGGTACCTTGACCAGCGACACCGTGTGCCGGTCCTACGACGGTGGTCCGTTCGAGCCCTTGAGCTGAGTTCCCCACGCGCGCAAGAAGGGCCGCGGTCGTATTTCGACCGCGGCCCATATTGTTGCGTCGCTGTCCCCCAAGCCTTGGGTGAATCGTCACCCATGGGGCGGCGGCCTGCTTTCGGCCGCCGCCCAGGCGATTCCCTCCCAGGGATCGTTCGTTGACTCGCGGTCAGAAGAACGCTCATGAAGTACTTGAACGCGAGGTGAGGATTTCTGACAGCTCTCGCGATTTTTTTCTGAGGCAAGGCGCCGAGCGCGGGCTGCGCGATATGATCCGTGGCCTGGAGTCGCTTTGGGTGGAGGGGGAGGTGGAGTCCAGTCGTATCGCTTTTCGGCGCGGGGAAGATTCGGGTGGATGGCCGGGAGGCGGTCTATATGCTCGAATCCGTTCCCCTTGACGATGCGAAGGCATTGACAGGCATGATCATCGTTCCTTTCCACGATCACGGTCGCGGTTGAAGGTCGCCGGAGACCACCCACTGAAAGGCTGCCGGATTCGCCGGGCTGAGGCCCTCGGATCCCTCCTGATGAGCTACGAAGCCACCGTCGAATCCCCCGCCTCGCTGTCCTCTTCACGCAGGCTCCAGATCAAGGCGCTGGGAATCCTCGTAGCCGTTCAAGCTGCGCTGGTGCCGGTAACTTGGTGGCATTCAGTCCCATCCATTGTCGGGGTTCAGATTCTCGGCGTCGTCACCCTCGGAGCTGTGTTGGTTTGGAATCTGCGCGCGAAAGCTTCGACCACGGGGTGGTGGGTAGAGGTCGCGGCGTTCATCTTTGGCTCGGCTCATTCGGCAGCGCTATTCTTTTCGCCGCCCGGCGGCATGCCGAGCGCGGCGCTGATGGGTTTGCTTCCCCTGGTGGTTTCGACTCGTGGCGTACGAGCAACTTGGCGTTGGGCCGTGATTTCTGCTCTTGCCGCCATGGCTTTAGGGGTCGGGCCGGCGTTCTCGAACATCGAATCTGAACTCGATTGGCAAGCCTTGATGATGCAGGCTTTGCTGCCGATCTTGGGTGTTTCGGCCCTCGCAGCTTGGCTGGCTTCCGCGCGCGAATCGGACCGCCGAGAGTTCGAGAGGTTGCGCAGTGAGCTGCGCGACTACGGCCGGCGGGAGATGATTGCCGATCGCCAGCGCCGTGAATTCGTTACCAATATGAGCCATGAGCTGCGGACACCCTTGGCCGGTATTTTGGGCCTCGCGGACTTAGTGGTGGACGATACCTCGGCAGATGGGCGGCGCCATCATCTCCACCTGCTTCAGGAGTCCACCCGAGGTTTGTTGGCGATTGTCGATGACTTGCTCGACGCCGGTCGGATCGAATCCGGGACTTTGCGCCTCGATCCGAGCCCCACGGACATCGCCCGCTTGGCCCAAACAGCGGCCGGTTTGCTGGCGCCCAGGGCGGTCGCGAAGGGTGTGGTGTTGAATTGTCGGATCGATCCCACCTTGCCGGCGACTTTGGTGGCGGATCCCGTCAGGGTGCGGCAGATTCTGCTGAATCTGTTGGCCAACGCGGTCAAGTTTACGGAGAGCGGCGAGGTCGAGCTCAAAGTCCAATGGATGGGCCCAAATTGCCGCGCGCGCTTCGAGGTTCGGGATACGGGAATCGGTATTGCCGAATCGGCCATTCCGAGGCTTTTTTCACCATTTCAGCAAGCGGATTCGAGCACCAGCCGTCGTTTCGGTGGCACCGGTCTCGGGCTTTCGATCAGCAAGAGCTTGGTGGATTTGATGGGCGGTTGGATAGGGGTTGAGAGCCGCCGGGGTGTCGGCTCGACGTTTTGGTTCGAGCTGCCCTTGAGCCCGGCAGACGAGGCCGGCGAGGGGATAGAGGCCACGGATGTGGCGGATGATCGGCTCGCAGGTCGACGGATTCTGGTGGTGGAAGACGATCCGATCAACCGGTTGGTGGTGGTTTCGAAGTTGGAGGCGCTTGGAGTGGAGGTTTCTACCGCGGAGAGCGGCCCTGAAGCCCTGGAGCTGTTGTCAGCCGATCCATTCGATTTGGTTTTGATGGATTGCCAGATTCCCGGTTTCGACGGTTACGAGGCGACCCGCAGGTTGCGGCTCTCGAGCGGGCCCTTGGCGAGCATCCCAGTGGTGGCGTTGACCGCCCACAGTCATCCCGATGAGCGGGGTCGGTGTTTGGCGGCGGGCATGAACGACTATCTGATCAAACCGGTCGCCACCGAGCAGCTCTTTCGAACCTTGCGGGATTGGCTCGAGGTCTCGGAAGCCGCAAGTCGAGCGCCGAGGACCAAGGAGTGGCAAGCATGAGGCGGGTCGGGGATCGCATCGAGCATATTCGTCTCACTGAGCACCTGGGCACAGGTGGTATGGGCGATATTTTCGTTGGCCATGATGAAAATTTAGATCGCCAAGTGGCGGTCAAAGCCATCCGTCCCGAATGTTTGACCCCTGAGATCCATGATCGCTTGGTGCGCGAGGCGCGGCTATTGTCGTCGTTGGACCACGAAAATATTTGCCGTATCTATGAGCTGCTGGAGGACGCCGGCGAAACCTTCCTGGTTTTAGAGTTGATCCGTGGATTGGATTTGCGTCAGGCACTCGGGACCCAGATGAGCGGTCGAAGCAAGCTGGAGTTGGCCGAGAAAATCGTCGTGGCGTTGGAGGTCGCCCATTTGAACGAGATTATTCACCGAGACTTGAAGCTCGAAAACGTGATGCTGCGCGAGGACGGCGTGGTTAAAGTGCTCGACTTCGGCGTCGCCAGATCGGTGAACGAGCAAGCGCCTCCAAAACCCCCCGCGGTGCCGCAAGTTGCCGACCCATCCCCTCAGGCGCCGGTGCCACGGGCCTCGTCCACGACGAGAGATTCCTCCCTAACGGTTTTTGGACAGGCGGTGGGCACGGTGACCACCATGAGTCCGGAACAAGCCAATGGGTTGGCTGTAACACCCGCAACCGACTTATATTCATTGGGTTTGCTGCTGCAGGAGCTATTTACCGGCAAGTCTCCATACCCTGCTGGTCTGTCGGACGACGTCTTGTGGCTGCGGGCCAAGGAAGGGGACACGCTGCCGGTGGAGGGGTTGGACGGCGAGCTGACCGCGTTGATTCAAGACCTGAAGTCACCGCGCCCGGCAATGAGGCCGACCGCTTCGGAGACCCTGAGGCGTTTACGGCTGTTGCTCGACCGTCCCCGGCGGCGATTGCGCCTGGCTTTGGGGGTCGCAGTCTTGGTCGCCCTAGCTTTAGCGTCTACCAAATACACCCTCGATCTGCAGCACGAGCGGAACGCGGCGGTGGAAGCACGCCGAGAAGCGGAGCGACGGGGGCAGGAATCGCAGGCGGTGGTCGATTTCTTGGTGGGTCTTTTCGAGGCGTCCGATCCGGGGCGGGCCCGCGGTCAGGATCCGCGAGCGAGTGAGCTGCTCGATCGGGGCGCTGAAAAGACGAACACAGAGCTGCTCGATCAGCCCCTGATCAGAGCTCGGTTGATGGAAACCATCGGCCGGGTAAGCCGACTGTTGGGTCAGTTGGATCGAGCCGAAGTCTTGCTCACGAATGCCCTGGCGATCCGCCTCCAGCACCAGGACGTTGCCAATGTGGACGTCGCCAATGTGGACGTCGCCCTGAGTCGGTCGGAGCTGGGGGATCTGCTGAGAACTCTCGGTCGGTTCGATGAGGCGGAAGAACTCTTGGCGCTCAGCCGGTCGGCCCTCGAGCAAGCGGGAGATCAAGAGCTTGCCGTCGCCGATGTGAACAATCGGCTCGGCGCCTTAGCGTTGGAGTCGGGTGAGTTCGAAGAGGCGGCCAAGGCCTTTGAGCAAGTGGTGGCTCTGCGGCGCCGGGAAGTCGGCGACGACGATCCCGGGGTCGTGGCCGCGCGAAATAATTTGGCGATCACCTATTTGCAATCCGGTCGGCTGGAAGAGGCTGCCAGGGAGCATGGGCAGGTCTTGCAAGTGCGTCGAAGGCTTCTGGGGTCGGACCATCCCGAGGTTGGAACCAGCCTCAACAACCTGGCGGTCGTCCACTACATGCAGGGGGATCTGGTCAAGGCCGAAGATCTGATGGGCGAGGCGCTGGCCATTTGGAAAAAGGTCTACGGTAGCGAGCATCCGGAGGTGGCGACGGCCATCAGCAACTTGGGTGAGCTGGCCCTGGCGAGGGGTGAGCTGGAGGTCGCAGAGCAGCGTTTTTCGGAAGCATTGGCGGTTTGGCGACGCGCCCTGGGTGACGAGCATGCGGACCTTGCCTACGCTTGGCACGGTTTGGGGCACGTGGCCCGCGATCGTGGAGATGACAGCGCTGCGGCCGAGGCTTACCAGAAGGCTTTCAATCTGCGCCGAGCGGTATGGCCGGCGGATCATCCGGACGTGGTCCAAACCCGTTCGGATCTCGAGGCCGCACAAGCTGCAGCCTCCGCCAGTCCACCCTGAATCTGGGGCCCGCTTCTGGACCTCGCCACCCCCTGGATGCCTTTCTGATAGATTCATTCGAATGTGGCAATTTTGTGATGAAATAACGCGTCCGAATGAACTTGCCGAAGGGTTCGACCAGGGCTGTCAACCAGCAGACGTGTCAACCAGGTCCGCCTTGCATGGGGAGAAGATCCTTGAGAAAAAGATGGCTTTGGGTATTGAGTGTCTTGATCGCCACCACCGGTTCGCCCCTAGCCGCCGGTGATTTGGAAACGCTGACCTTGCCGGAGCCGGCGCCAGGGGGCGGGCTCTACTACGGAGACGTGCAAGCGTCGTTTCCGGGAGTCGATTGGCAGACCCTGGATCGGCTCTATTTGCCGGCAGGGCATTGGGCAGCCCTCTTGCTGGGCAACTTACCGAATCGCAGCCCGGAGAGCCCCTTGGTGATTACCAATTCGGGAGGGCAGGCCAGATTTGGCGGCTTGGGTCATTCGAGCCATGCGGTTTTGCTGGTCGGTGGCTCGAATTGGACGTTCACCGGGCGTTGGAACGAAAGCGAGCAAATCGGAGACGGTCAATTTAGGGGTCACGCCGGGGGTTATGCCCACAGCTCGGGGACTTACGGTATTTTCGTCGACGATGGGTTTGAATCCACCGGCGACTCCGGCGTGGCGGTGGGCGGGGGAGCGACGGATTTCGAGATCGAATTCGTCGAGATCACGCGGGTGGGTTTTGCCGGCGCTCTGATCAAAACCGACAACCAGGGCGACGCCCACATGTCGAATGTTCGATTTCACGACAACTACGTCCACGATACCGGCAGCGAAGGACTCTATTTCGGCAGCACCCAGAGTGCTCCCCAGCATAAATTCCCTGGTTTGAGGCTTTATAACAACCGCATCGTGCGCACGGGCACCGAGGCCGTGCAGCTCGGCCAAGTGGGTCGGGGCAGCGAGATTCACAACAACGTGTTTTTTCTCGGGGCTTTGAGCTGGAAGAACCCCTTCGGTCCCTTTCAGGATAACGGCGGGCAATTGGGCATTCGGGAGGGAGAGGTATCGATTCACCATAACCTTTTCATCGGCGGTGCCTCAACCTTCTTCCAATTCTTTCCCCAGCCACGGGACGGCGATACCCACTTGCCTGGAGATACCGTTTCCCTGGCCCACAACTACTTTTCCCATTCCCGCAGCTTCGGCTCGTACATTCACGCCCAAAGCGATCTGATCACCGAATATATCTTCGCCGACAATTGGTTTCGAGAAATCAACTTTCACTACGACGAACTCGATGTTGGAGCCAACGACAATAATTCCGTTTTCAGGACCTTCAACAACGACAGTCCGATGATGTTTTCGAACAATACCTGGTCCGGCCCCCAAACCCTGCTCCAGGCCAGCGGATCCAACGCGGTGGAAACCGGCAGCACCCATTTGGCGGAGATCTCACCGGTCAGGTTCATGGATTCCGGCTTTCCGGCGGATTTCGATTATCACCGGATCGAAAATTGGACCGACGTCGATATCGACGGCGATCCGGTGGCCTACGTGGCGGGTGATTATGTGTTCGACAACGACCAGCCTGGCGGCGGGACCCTCTACCTGGCGTTGGTGGGCAATACCGACAAACCGCCGGCGGATCACCCGGAGGTCTGGCAGATCGTTCCACCTCCGGCCGACGACCTTCGGCTGCATCCCCTCTCGCCCTTCCAGGGGTTCGGCCTGCTCGATACCGCCGAAGCGGTCTTTGCCGACGGATTCGAAAGTGGGGATCTGACGGGCTGGTCGGCAGTGGTGCCGTAGAATGGAGATCCGTGTTCTGTCAAATAGGTCGCTTGGTCGATCAAGTCAAGTCTGCCTGGGGAAAAAACCGGGCCTGGGGAGTCATTCCACTTTGGCTCGGTTCTGCGCAACCCGATTCCGGACCTCGTCCCGAATTTCTTGCCAGTCCTCCGTGGTCAAGGGGGAAGGTTTGCCGCTCTGGAGTCCTTCCACAAGAAGCGAGTCTACGTGCTCGCGGGCCTTGCGTTCTTGGTCGTGGCGGATCAAATCTCGGACGTATTCGCTGTGATTGTGATAACTGCCGCCTTGAACCTGCTGATCGACGAAACCGCGCATTTCGTCGGAGAGTGAAACGTGAAGTGAAGCCACTATCCTTACCTCCTGAGATGTTTTTGCGGTCTGTTCGCATTAGATGTCAATAGATGACATCAGGATCTTGCGAGTCAGATCTGCGGTAGCTTTTCTTGTTCGCGAGCTTTGTCCTTGAATCGGCGAAGGTTCCCCGTCTTCCAGTCGAGGTTTCAAACTGGGTAGAGGCCCAGGGGCCGCTTCGGTCTTGAGCCCGCCCGCACGATTTCAGCGCGTTTCCTCCACATCTAAACATGCACGCCCTTTGGGTGTTGCTAAGACAAGGAGGAAACGTGGTTTCAAATTTTTTGGTATGCCGTGGATGTTCGAATGGTCGCTTGGGGGCCGTGTTGTGCGCGGTTTTCGGTACGGTTTTTGGCGCGATGTGGGGTTTGGCTGCTGCGCAGGCTCAACCGATCGTGTTTCAAGCTTCTTTCGGCGAGACGGAGATGCTCTTTCCCAAAGGTTTGGCCGTCGACGGAGGGGGCAATGTTTTCGTCAATGACACAGGCAGGGGTCGAATCCAGAAATTTTCGTCGACGGGCACCCTGTTGCTCGAGTGGGGTAGCGAGGGCAGCGGAGTTGGGGAGCTCGACTCCAACGGCAATATCGCGCTCGATTCCTCGGGCAACGTTTATGTGGCGGACTCGGGCAATGATCGGGTGCAGAAATTCACCAGTAGCGGCGTGTTCGTGGGGTCTTGGGGCAGCACGGGCAGTGGTGCCGGGCAATTCGATGGCCCCTTTGGTTTGGCCATCGACAGCGCCGATCAGGTTTACGTTTCCGATGATAACGATCGCATCCAAAAATTCACCAGCAGCGGGACCTACATCGACGAGTGGGGCTCGTCCGGCAGCGGTAATACGGAATTCATCAATCCCACGGGCCTTACGTTCGACGCTTCCGACCGGCTTTATGTGGCCGACAGCAACAACCATCGAATCAAAAGATATAGCGCCACAGGCTCCTTTCAAACCGCTTGGTTTACGGCGGCCTTTCCTATCGACGTCAGCGTCGACAGTGGCGGTAATGTTATTGTTGCCACGTTTTTCGATGTGATCCAAAAATACAACAGCAGCGGCACCTTCGTGACCCAATGGGGCTCCGAAGGATCCGGAGACGGTGAGCTGAACAATCCCCAGGGGGTCGCGGTCAACTCGTCGGACGATGTCTACGTGGCGGATTCCCACAACAACCGCATCCAGAAATTCGACAACGACGGCGTGTTCCTCTCCGGCTGGGGTGATGCTGACGGCGAATTCAACGAAGCCTCGGGCTTGGCGATCGACGACGACGGAAATCTGTGGCTCACCGACTTCTGGCACGATCGTATGCAGAAGCTCGATCCGAACGGGGCTTTCTTGGCGGGTTTTGGTGCCGTGGGTGAGGGGAACGGCGAATTCAACCGTCCAACAGAAGTGGAAATCGACGACGCGGGCACCCTCTACGTGATCGATCGCAACAACGATCGAATCCAGAAATTCACCGCCGCGGGCGTTTTCCTCGCCGCCTTCGACTATCCGCAGTTTTTCTTGGGCGAAGGCTTTGGCGTCGATGGCGCCGGCAACATCTATGTGCCGACTTCCAGCGACAGCACGGTCAAGAAATACGATAGCAATGGCAATTTTCTGTTCGCATTCGGAGGCTTCGGGAGCGGTGACGGTCAGTTTTCCGGACCCCGGGACGTGGCCATCGGCGCCGACGGCAGCCTCTACGTCGCGGACTCGGGCAATGATCGCATCCAGAAATTCGACAGCTCCGGCAATTTCTTGGCCAAGTGGGGCACGGAGGGAACGGGCGACGGCCAGTTCATGGCACCGTGGGATATCGCCATCGACGGCAACGGCAGCCTTTATGTGACCGAACTCAGCAACCATAGGGTGCAGAAGTTCTCGTCCTCCGGCGGTTGGATCGCGACTCTCGGCAAGCAAGGCACCGCCGACGGTGAATTTGAGCAAGCCGACGCAATCGCGGTGCAAGGACCCCACGAAGACGGCTCCACCACCGTGTTCGTGTCGGATCGTGGGGGTCGAGTGCAGCGCTTTTCCGACGTCAACGACTTTATCTTCGTCGATGGCTTCGAGAGCGGTGACCTCAGCGTCTGGAGTTCTTCGTCACCCTGACGGACGTTGACCTGGATCCATCGACTCGCCGGCAAGTCCGTGATTCGCGCCGAGATCGGATATATGATCTCGGGCATAATCCGTCGCCGTCGGCCCGGCCGTCGAGTCGACCCAGTTGGAGCCATCCCATGACCCACGCCTCGTTGGTTCGCATTTCGATTTTCGTTTGCAGCTTTTTTATCCTGGCCTGCGGCGTCACGCCTGCTGCTGAGACGGGCGAGGTGACGAGCATTTACACTGAGCTTTCCAATCCACCCTGCGAAAGCTTGCCGGAAACGGAGACCGGGGGTGGAGGGTTGCGTTGCACTGGACCGTTGGGTTTTCAGCTGCTGGCCCACGACGAGGATTCCCGGGTGTCGATTTCGATTGTCGATCACCTGGGCCAAACCTATCCGCTCGATTTTTGGCAGGTGGTCACCCGGGGGTTTTCTTCTTTCGGGCCGCGGGCGGAGTGGCGTTTGCTCGACGGCCGGCCCATGGCGCTCATTGTGCGAGTGAATGCCTATGAGGATTCTGAGCGGCCGAATCGGGCCGTTTCATATCTGGTGGTGTCCAAGGTCGCTGATCGAAAGATGTGCGTGACGGATCGCATTCCGCCCTCGAACAACCAAAATCTAATCGCCCGCGAAGCCGCCGACAGCTCCACGGATCGGCCTTGCCTGACGCTGGAATAATCGCTTCTGCCGACGGGGCTGTGATCGCCGCTACGACGGCCAACGAATAGGTTTAAGACTATGAATTTGATTGAGATTTTTTCCACCCCCGAGGCTTGGATAAGCTTGTTGACCCTGGCCGCGCTCGAAATTGTGCTGGGTATCGACAATGTGGTTTTTATTTCGATCGTATCGGGCAAGCTGCCGGTGGAGCAGCGGCCTTTCGCCCGTAAGGTCGGCCTGGCTTTGGCCTTGATCACCCGCATCTTGCTTTTGATATCCCTGAGCTGGGTCATGGGATTGACGGCGCCGTTGTTCTCGGTTCTGGGGCATTCCGTGTCCGGACGAGATTTGATCTTGATCTTGGGTGGGCTTTTCTTGATCGGCAAAGCCACGGTCGAAATTTACGACAACGTGGAGGCGGAGCATGGTGGGCCTGCCGATGGCGCCACGGCGAAGGCGACCATGGCCGCGGTGTTGATTCAAATCATGTTGCTCGACGTGGTCTTCTCCTTGGATTCGGTGATTACCGCCATCGGCATGGTCGACGAGTTGGAGATCATGGTCATCGCCGTGGTCATGGCGATGATCGTGATGATCATTTTTGCGAATCCGGTCGGTGAGTTCGTCGAGAAACATCCCTCGATCAAAATCCTTGCTTTGGCCTTCTTGATCTTGATCGGCGTGATGCTCACGGCGGAAGGCACCGGGCGTCATGTGGAGAAGGGTTATATCTACTTCGCCATGGCGTTCGCGCTGATGATCGAGTTGCTCAACATGCGTTTCCGGTCGAAACGGCAGGTCCCATCCTGACCCTGACAGTCGGAGCTGGATCAGAAAAAGCGCAGGGCTTGGGGATCGCGTCCGGAAAGGATCTCGGCGGCTTCGATCGACAGAAATAGCCCACCCGCGACGAGCACCGTCCAGCCACGGGCGCGCGCTTCGTCGAGGGCCAGGTCCATGGCCTGCTCAAGGGTTTCATTCCGCCATTTCGGCAGCTCGGGCCGGGCTGCGTCGACGATTTTTTCAATTCGTTCCACCGGGCTGCCCATGTGCCAGGCACGTGTGCAAATGACGCCGGAGGCGCATTCGAGCAGCCTCGGCACCAGGGCTTCGGCGTTCTTGTCGTGGGAAACTCCGGTGACCAACAGGACGGGTGTTCGGACGGTTTGGCGCACGGCGTCGACCAAAACCGCCGCAGTCTCCGGGGTGTGGCCGACATCCACATAAACGTCGGGCTCGCTGTGCACCTTTTCGAAACGGCCCGGCAATCGGACTTTTTCGAGCCCCGCCCGCAGCGCGTCGTCGATCGCTTGCCGATCCATCCCAGGCAAATGCCGCTCGACCCAGGCCTCGGTGAGCAGGATAGCCAGGGCGGCATTGCCCCCTTGGTGTCGACCCGCGAGGCCGATTTTCAAATTCTCAAGGACACGTTTTCGGATCCGCAAGTCGATTTCGAGTCCCCGGGCATCATGATCAACCCTCAGGAACTCGCAGATCTCGTCGACCGAGATCAGCTGGATGTGTCGAATCTCCAGGTACGCCCGCAATCGTCTCAAGGCCTCCGGGTTGAGATTCGCCCCTGCGACCAGCGTTCCATGGTCGGGGCAGAGGTCGGCCTTGTCGAAAGCGATCATCTCGAGGCGGTCACCCAGCAGGGCCGTATGCTCCAGGTCCAGGGACGTCAAAGCGGTGAGGCGGCCGGGAATGACGCGCGTCGAGTCGAAGCGTCCGCCAATGCCGGCTTCGGAGATTACGGCTCGAACCTGCCGCTTAGAAAAGTAGTGCAGGGCCAGGCCGGTGAAGACTTCGAAGGCGCCGAAAGCATCGTCGGGGAATTCGTCGGCGTAGCGCTCGATAACCTCCCGGGTGCGGTGCCAGGCACTTTCCGGCTCGCTTTCCAGCTCCGTGGACGGGATAGGCTCGCCGTCGACCACGATCCGTTCGCGGAAGTCCCGCAGATGAGGGGACGTGTAGAGGCCGTAGCTCACCGGCAGGTGATCGAAGATCGAGGCGAGCATGGCGCAGACCGAGCCCTTGCCGTTCGAGCCGGTGATCTTGATCGCATCGAGTCGAGAGAGCCAGGGTGCGTCGGTGAGTTCGGCGACCAGCCGGACCATGCGATGCAGACCGATGCCGCTGCCGTATTTCTCGATGCCCGCCAGTTGGTCCATGGGGTCAAATGAGCCGGCCAAGCTAGATCCTCCGGGTTGGGAGCCGCGTAGAGAGGGTAGCGAGACGGCCACCTCTTCTTGTCAAGAGCGTAGCCGATCTGCAAGGATTCTGTCGAAGACACCATGGATCTCGGATCCCCCTCAAAAGATGAAAGGCCGCAGCTCATGTCGTTTCAATCCGTTTTTTCCGTAGTCGGACCGGGGACGCTGCTCGTCTTGTTGGCGATGGTGATCGGTCAACCGCTGCAAGCGGCCGGCGAGCCCGCCGGCAAGGTGGGGCAGTGGATAGTCGCCAAGAACCATCCCGAGAAAGCTGGTCCTTCGACGATTCCGGAGATCGACGACTCCTTCGGTTCGGAACTCGACACGCTGATCGCTAGCCAAGGCAAGACAAGACCCAAGACGACCAGTTCTGGATATCGCCTAAAAGATTTTCCGTCGGAGCACGTGGTCGTTTACGAAGATCCGACGGATTACCATCCGAGCTTGATTTTGAACCAGAAACCCCGCTTCGATCTCATCCTCGAGGTACCCCACGCGGGTCTCGAAACGGGCACGGTGGCTCAAGCCGCCTTCTTGATGCAAAAACTCGGCGCCAGGGCGATCCTGATGTCGGGCATGCATCGATGTGCGGCATCGACCTATTCCGATTGTGACGGCAAGACCTCTGTGTGTGGCGAGTCTGAAGGGTATCGGACGTCCGACGCCGCCCACTCCGTGGATGGAGTCTTTCAAGACATCCATCAACGTCTGACCCGCGCCTGGCCTAAGAGTCTGGTGATTCAGCTGCATGGAATGCGCCCCTCCGACCAAGGGCCCATGGTGATCCTGTCGTCCACCGCCAAGGGATTGAAGGGGGATGACGGGCCGGTCGGTGATTTGAGGGCGTCCCTAAGAAAACAGTTCAAAGACAAAGTTTTGGTGTTTAGCTGCCACAACCCCGAAGACCTCAAGCAAGGTTTCCGACTCCTATGTGGTTTCACCAATGTCCAAGGGCGGGAAATCAACGGCTCCACGGATCCCTGCGACGACAACGCGACGAGTTCGGCCGAGCGATTCATCCACGTGGAGCAGGATTACGAGATCAACACGGAATCGTGGTATCTCGACGGTTTCGCTGCGGCGCTCGAGAGCGTGTTGAAGGCCAAACATCGGATTTGATCGAGGTCAGCAGGCTTCGAATCCGTTCCAGCTCGAGCCGACCTCGGAAATAACCCATCCTGTCGATCAGATCTTCCGCGTTGTTGAGATGCACGATCGCCCCCTCGGGGCGATTTTCCCTCAGCAGCAGCTCGGCGTTGACGAAGTGGACGTGCACTCGGTTGAGGGCCATTTCACCGCGGGTGCTGATCTCGTCGGCTTCTTGGAGGTCGCGCCAGGCACTTTCAAGGTCGCCCATCATGCCCTTGAGCACGGCCCGTTCCATCAGCGGATAGGGCAACGTGTCGTCGCGTCCGGTTTGTCGCAGATCGTCGACCGCCCTATTGAATATCCCGAGCGCAGTCTCGAAGTCTACGGGCAGCCCCTGTTTAGCTTGCGCCGCCATCAGCAGGCCTCGGCAATAGAAGATCCTAGCGATCAGGCTAGGTTTGCCCTCTTGTTGAGCCTGAAGCTGCATCTCTTCCAGCTGCTCGTGAGTCTCCTCGAAGCGTTTCAGGTCGATTAGCAAGTTGACGTATTTGATGCCGTTCAGGCCGGTGAGGAATTTATTTTTGCGATGCTCTTGTTGGAGCTGCTCAGCCTCCTGAAATAGGGAGAGAGCCAATTTGACGTTCCATTGCAAGTGCAAGGCATTGGCCAGAGTCGTGCGTCGGCTGATGTGATGACCGATCTCGTCGGTTTTTTCGGCGGCTTCGAGGCTTAGGCGCGCATATTTCACGACCTTGGGGATGTCACCCAGTTTGAGCCACAACTCTTTGAGATTGGCGGCTTGTTTGGTGACACCGAGCCAATCCTGCCGTTTCAAATGACGTTCCAGGGCTTCTCGGGTCGGCTCGATGGATTCCCGAATATGACCCAGGGCGGAGAGGTAGAGTCCGGCCCGATTGAGCACCAGCACTTGGTGCTGAAGGCTGAGCTGGGGCACGGGGCGACTCCAGCGTTTTTCGAAGAATCCGGTCAAGGCTGCGAGATTGGCGCCGAAGGCACCGATGACTTTCGTGCTGTGGCTGCGATTGTGGTTGATTCGATCCAGAAAGATGTCCTCTAAAGCCTGTCGATGCAGCCCAGCTTCACAGCCGTGGGCAACGGCGGCGAACAGTGGCTCGAGTTTCGGTAGGGACACGGGGCGATGCTCGGTGGGCAGCCCGCAATAGTAGTCATAGAGCTTGTGATTCGCCTCGGCCCAGAGCTTCGGCAGGGAATTCTTGAAGGCGGTGGAGAAGTATTCTCGGATCAGGGGGTGACAATCCAAGCTGTCGGGTTCGAAGTCGTCGGCTTCGGCCAAAAGACTGAGGTTGCGCAGGGTGCGGACCGCGTATTTCCAACTGGTGGTCGAGATCTCCGAGTCGACGCCGAGGTTTTGAAAAATCTCCTCAACGTGCAGCTGCTCCAAAGCGGCCGCTTGGGCCGGTCGATCGAAGAGGCCCATCAAATACAGAATGCCCAGTTCTTTCTTGCCCTGCAACCAATCCTCGTAGGCGGCGATGACCCTGCGGGCGTGTCCCCCCAATGCCTGCTCGTCCATCAATCCTGGAACTAGCGCTACCTTGCGGACATCGCCTCGGTGGACCACGTCGAGATAACGGCCCAACAAAGTCAGGGCCAGAGCGTGTCCACCCAGGTCTCGGGCGACCTCTGTGATTTTGTGCTCTTCGCCGGCTTTGGCCTTCACGCCCAGGTGGCGCAGGAGCCGGAACCCCGCTTCGGGGCTCAAATGGCTCAGGTGGAGATGTTGCACCGAGTGCCCTTCGGACATCTCGAGGTCGGTGAGCATGACCCGGGAGGTGACGACACAGAGAAAATCGGGGCCTAGTCGGGCGAGCTGTTTGAAGAAGGCTCGCATGGACATGTCGCGCAATTGCCCTTGAAGCTCGCCCTGGGGATATTGCAGGGGCTCCAGGCCGTCGAGCACCATCAGGGTGGGCCGATCCGAGACAATTTCCGCCAGCCGGACTCCCCGATCCCAAGGGGGAAGCCTGAAATCGCGTTCGTCGGCGCCGAACCGGCGCAGGGCGTCGTCCATGAAGTCGTCGGCGGAGGCCCGACCGTCCGACGAGGTGCCCTGGCGGTAGAAGGACCAACCGTAAACCCTTTGCGCGCCGCGAAAAACGTCGGCCTCCATGTTTTGGAGCCAGCGGTTGACCAACGAGGTCTTTCCCACTCCACCCCAAGCGATCAGCGGCAGAATCCGTACGCTCGGGTTGGACCAAGCGTCGTCGAGTGCCCGGAGTTCGGACTCTCGACCGAAGAGTTCTTTGCCGGTGGAGGGTAGCCTTGAGGTTTCGACCCACCGGGAGGGTTTGGCGGTGAGGTCTTGGGCGGATGCGCGGAAAATATCGCCGTGGTCGACACTCAAATAAAGCACTGGCGTAGCCCATTCGAAGCTGCGCCAAGCTCGGTCGAATCCGTAGAGGGATTTGCGTGCTTCCGTGAGGGCGATTTCCACCGGCTCATGGTCGGCCAAGGATGGGTAGAAAGCCTCGGCAAAGACGGCTGCCGCCTGGCTGGAAATTGGGAATTGCATGGCCACCACCGCCGGCAGCTCGCTGGACAACACCAGGGACGAGGCAACACCTGAAAACGGGTCCAGCCCCTTATGCCGAGGTGCTTCAGCACCGCGGCAGGCGTTCAACACCACCAGGCGAAGCTGTTTGAGGCCGCTGGTGAGCACCGCCAGATCTCGGCCGGTAATTTTGTCGCGCGAGCCCCTGCCGAGCAGAAAAATCGAACCTTCGCCCGTGGCTGGGTCGAAGGTGCCGTGTCCCATGAAATGCAGAATATGGGGGCGGGTCCGGCGCAGCTCTTGGTGAAGCTCCTCAAAAGAAGTGGCCCTGGCGAATCTCAGACGAATATTTTCGCAGGAAGCCAAGGCTGTCTCGATTTCCTGCCTTTCCCGGCCAATGCCGAAGCTGTCTTCTTGATCGGAGCCGTCCTCTCGATTGGAGACGCCGTCGATCACCAGCACCCTCAAGGGCCGATCTACCGGCTGGAGATTGGGGTCGATCGAGGTCGGTCGTTTCAAGTAGCGCACGACCGGTGTCCAGGGGTCGTGAGCGATGAATCGTTGGCTGCTGGGATCGTAGAGCAGCTCCCAAGGAAGGGCCGTGAGCTGGGGCTCCTCGGCCTCGAGGACCAGGCGAATCCTCAGGCCTTTCTTATCCTTGAAAGCGGCCTCTCTGCGTTTTGAGAGGGCCTCCAAAACCCCATCGGTGAACAGGGCTCGGTAGAGAGATTCGCCGAAAGCTCGGGGGTCGGGGGAGTCGGCGGGCCAGGGGTTCACCGGCTCGGCGCCGGTCACTTGGGATTCGAGGTGTTGGAGCCGGAGGTCGAGGCCGAGCAGATCGAGAGGAGGCTGAAAGATGATCGGAGCGCTGTCGCCCGAGCTGTGGGCGACCCGTGCTCTGAAACCCTCATCGGCCCGCTCCAGGAGGATCGAGAAATCCTGAAAGCCAGACGGGCCGCGGGAGTTGGGGAAATCGTTCTCCATGGATCCTCGAGAAATTGGATGCAGCCGGCTCGACAGCTGATTCTAGCCCGGATCCGCGACAAGGAATGCGAAGCTCCGCAAAGTTGGAATCCGCAAGTATCTACCTATACTGAGATGTGTGTCCAACCATTCACCCACATGAGGAGAAAACAATGCAAATCAAGACCAAAATTCACGCCGGTAACTGTACGTGTAATAGCTCGGATTCGTCGGGCTCGTCCGGTTGCTCCTCGTCCAACGAGTCCATTTGGAATTTTCATTGAGCCGGTGAAATCGTCGGATTGCGTGGGCTGCTGGACTGGTGTGTCGGTTTGGCTGGCGTGGCAGGATAAAGTCGCCTTGAGCCGAGGATCGGCGGCGGCATGCCGCCGAAGCACGCTACAACCAGTCCAGGTGGAGATGAGCAACTATGAAGATGGTCGATAAGATTGCCTTGGTAACCGGTGGTGCCCACGGCATCGGCAAGGCTTTGTGTCAGCGGCTGGTAAAGGAAAAGGCCGCCGGCATCGCGGTCGCAGATATCGATTTGGCCGCCGCCGAGCAGACGGTGCAGGAGCTCAAAGACATGGGCGGAAGTGACCTGGGCGGAAGAGCCCTGGCAGTCCGTTGTGATGTCACGCAGGAGGCTGAGATCCGCCGAGCTGTGGCCGAAGTTGAGGACGAGCTCGGACCGATCGACCTTTTGGTTTCGAATGCGGGATTTGGATTCGGCGACGGGCCGGGGTGGATGGCTACCTCCCAAACCGACGAGCAGTGGGACACCCTCTGGCGGGTCCATGTGATGGCCCATGTGTGGGGTGCCCGAGCGGTGCTGCCGGGCATGATCCGTCGGGGCTCGGGTTATCTGGTGAATACAGTGTCGGCCGCCGGGCTCCTGAGCCAAATCGGCGACGCCGCTTATGCCACCACCAAACACGCGGCGATCGGTTTTGCGGAGAGCCTGGCCATCACCCATGGGGAACAAGGTATTCGGGTCTCGGTTCTCTGTCCCCAGGGAGTCCGTACCCGGCTGTTGGAGATCGAAGAGGTGGTCGCCAAGTCCGTGGGTACGGACGGCATCTTGGAGCCCGAGCAGGTGGCGGACGACGTGATCCAAGCCATGGACGAAGAGCGATTCTTGATCGTGCCCCACGCAGCCACTCTCGAGTACCTGCGGCGAAAAACGGCCGATTACGACCGTTGGTTACAGGGCATGCGCCGGTTCCGGCGTTCGTTGTTTCCCACCGACGACATCATGGATCTCGGACCCGAAGGCTGAGCGCCGTTCAGGGATCTGGAAGAATCCGCAGCCAATTCGAAATATCACCCGACTCGAATCCGTCTTCGAATATCGGGAATTGGAAGCGTTGCCCTTGAATGCTCTCTTCCGAGGTATCGGTTCCGGCGGAGCTTTGGCTTTGCCACACCGCTAGGGTCCGGCCGTACGGCGCGGTTGCGATTCTCGGCACAGACTGGTCGCCGACGGTAGAGGTGTTGATCTGAAATTGGCTACCGATGGCAGCGCCGGCGGAGTTCAAGCGCCGGGCTTGGACGCTCAAACCTTGGGTGTCGCCTTCTGCGGAGCTTTCACTCTGCCACACCACCAAGAAAGAAGGTGCCGTCATTCTGAACCGCGACCTGCGGGGCCGTTGGGCTCGTGCCGAGAGTTTCATCGATCCTGAATTCGTTCCCGATGGGAGAGCCGTCGAACGACAGCCGTCGACCTTGGATGGAGGAGGCGGGACCTCGTCTAGGTATAGCCGGCTCGTTCCGCCAAACGACGACGACTTGGTCATTCGGTCCAGCCGCTATCGAAGGGCTGTCTTGCTGCCCGCCGACCACTTGGTTGATTTGGATGGCTTGGCTCAGGGGTTGGCCTATCGAGCTGAAACGACGGCCTTGAATGCTGCGGGAGGGGTCGTCGACCGCGCCTTCGCTCGACCAAACCACCATGAATTCACCGTTGGCGGCGCTGGTCACCACGGGTGAGTCTTGGCGTCCAGTGGTATAGGTGTTGACTTGCAGCTCAGAGCCGACGGGCCGGCCGGCCTGGGAGAAGACCTGGGCTTGGACACTGAGCAAGGAGCTGTCGGAATCGCCGGATTGATCGCTCTGCCACACGATCATGAAGCTGCCGTCGGGACCTACGGCTACCTCCGGGGAGAGTTGATAGTAGAGAGTTGAGGAGTCGACCTGGAAGGCGGCGCCGAGAGCGGTGCCGTCGGCATTGAATTGTTGGGCTTGGATACCCAAAAGGGCGTTTCCGCCTTGCCAAAATTCCCAAACCGCGACGAAACCACCCGTGGGGCTCGTGGCTACTGCCGGATCGTATTGGGGGCTCGAGCTGCCGACGGTAAATTGTCCTGCCTGCGGGCTGCCGTCGGAATGGTATTTTCGACCCTGAATGCTCAGCAAACCGGCGCCGCCCTCGCCGCCGTAGGATTCCCACAACACAACGAAGTCACCGTTCGGATGGGATGCGACGGCTGGATTGGATTGGCGTCCGGTGGTGTATGCATTAACTTGGAATTCCGCTCCCACGGGTCCTGAAGCTTGGGCGGGTAGGGTGGCGGATACTAAGATCGAACCGATGACGATCGAACTGATGACGATGGAAGCGAAGACCGACCCTAATTTAATCATTATTTGATAGCCCAACTTTGACGTTTCGGAATTTTCACAAATCATTGATTATAAGTGACTTGATCTGGGGAGGTGGGCTTGCCTACTTCCGTTCTTCCTTAAGAAGCGCTCGGCCTCGCCTCGCCTGGGCGGGGGCAAGCCCCGCCCCTACATCCGGAGGTTTGCGGGGGCAAGCCCGCTAAGTTACTCCGCTCTTCTTAAGAAGCGGCTCGGCTTCGCCTCGCCTGGGCGGGGGCAAGCCCCGCCCCTACATCCGGAGGTTTGCGGGGGCAAGCCCCGCCCC
>CBDUGP010000143.1:0-21099 GCA_965366625.1 uncultured bacterium | reverse complement strand
CCCCCCGACCCGGACCCACCTCCATGCTCTGTCAAAGCTGCTCTGCCGCCAATCCGATCGACGCCGACTTTTGCTCACTCTGTGGGCACAAGCTCTTGGTGGTGTCCGGTGAATACACCGAAGACGACCAGGAGGCGTTCGACAGCCAACAAGAGGGACAATTCACCCTCGACGAGCACCTGCTCGAAAGGGTGTCGATCCTGGAAGAGGTCATGCGACGTACGGCGGACTCCTTCCGTCAAATGCTCGGCACCCTCTACACCCTCGAGCAGAAAATTCTGGTCAACGACACCGGTTTGACCACCCTGCGCGACTTGCTCGAATCCAAAAAGCTGATCGATCGCCAAGCGTGGAACGAGCTGTGGGAAGCGCGCATGGATCGTCAGCTGCTGGCGCTCGAAAAGCGTGAGCGATTCGCCGGCGCCAAGGAGCGCATCGACGAACTCTATTCCGGCGAAAGCCGAGAAGCTTTCAACCACCTCCTGGACCAGGCGGAATATGCCCTGCTCGGTTTGGACATCGATGCCGCCATGGAAGTCTTGGAAGAGGCCCACCGGCTCGACGCACACAACTTCGAGTTGTCGTTTTTCCTCGGCGAAACCCGCTTCAACGAAGGACGTGCCGACGCCGCCCTGACCTTCTTCACTCGGGTGCTGGCGGTCAAACCCCGGCATTTCGAAAGCCTGGTGTATAGCGGCGTGCTCTGCCACGAGCAGGGCAACGGAGCCCGGGCCGAAGACCTGCTGAAACGGGCCGTGGCCTTCTATCCCGATTCATTCCTGCCCGCTTTCAGCCTCGGCGCGGTCTATGCCAGCGGCGGCTCGTTCTCCCAGGCGGTGATCCTGCTGGAAAAGGCCGTCAGCACCGAAGCGGGCATGCCCCAAGCTCATTACCTCTTGGGAAGCTGCTATTTCGAAATGTCTCGCTTGCGACCCGCGATGCGCCAGCTAGAAACCGCCGTGCGTCAGGATCCGGCCTTCGTGGAAGCCCACCACCTGCTCGGCCTCGCTTATCTCGACCGTGGTTGGCACAAGAAGGCGCTGGCTTCCTTCCGACTGGCCCAGCGATTGCGGCCCAGTCGCTTGGAATATCAGGAGCTGGTGCAATTCCTGGGTCCCAAGCCCGGGGAGATTCCCGAGCTGCGTCCGGAGTCGGTCCATTGGCTGAGCCGCGCGGAAGACGCCCTGCGCGCCGGCCGAGAGCGGGACGCCCTTTCCGCCTATCGACGTGCGGTCGGCCAGGACCCAGATAACCCTACCCTGCTGGTGGCCTACGCCATGGCTTGCTTGGAGCTACAGCGCTCCGACGACATCGAGCCGGCCATCGATAGGGTGTTGGAAATGGACGCCGGCGAGCGTCTCGAAGCGGTCGCCTACGCCACCTGGATCGAAGCCCTGCGCGCCGAAGGTCGATTCCGGGAAGGCAACCGCCTGGGAGAGGTCTTGTTGCAGCGATCGGAGACCGATTTTGGTCGTACGGTCGCCTACTTCGAACTCGCCTGCAATCTGGCGGAAATGGAAGAAGATCTCGACAAAGCCTTGGACTACGCCCAGCTCGCCCTGGATCAAAGCCCGGAGGGACTGACCCGCTTCCCGCTCGCGGTTTTGGGCTGGGTTCACTTCAAACGGCGTGAATTACCCCAAGCCGTCGATTGCTTGACCCGCTCGAATGCTCTAGGCTCCTCCGCGCGGTCCTTGACCCATCTCGGCATCGCCCTCCTGGCCGACGGCGATCAGCAACAAGCTCGCAAAGCCATGGCCAGCGCACGCAGCCTCGAAGAGCACCGTGGAGGCCTGCAAGCCACCGTCTTCGAAGCCTTGGCCGCCGGCGCCCGACTTTTACAAGAAACCCCGCGAACCCCTGAACCGTGATCGCCGGCGCGACCGGCGCGGGCATTGACGATACCTAAGCCGATTGGAGACTACCCATGCGTTGGAGCAACTACTATCTATTTACCACTCGGGAAGTGCCCAAGGATGCCGAGGTCATTAGCCACCGCCTGATGATTCGTTCCGGCATGATCAAAAAGCTCGCTGCCGGCATCTACACCACCATGCCCTTCGGCTCCCGCAGCATGGCCAAGTTGTCGGCGATCGTGCGCCGCGAGCTGGACGCCAAAAACGCCCTCGAGTTGTCTATGCCGACCATTCAGCCGGCCGAGCTGTGGCAAGAGTCCGGCCGCTGGCAGGCTTACGGCAAAGAGCTGCTGCGGATCAACGATCGCAATGGTCGAGAGTTTTGTTACGCGCCCACCGCCGAAGAGGTGATCACCGACATGGTGCGCAAGGACGTGCGCAGCTACAAGCAGCTGCCCGTGAACCTCTACCAGATTCAGACCAAATTCCGCGACGAAATCCGCCCCCGTTTCGGCCTCATGCGCGGTCGCGAATTCCTGATGAAGGACGCCTACTCCTTTCACGCCGACGCCGCCAGCTTGGACGACACCTATCGCGACATGCACGACGCCTATAGTGCGATCTTCGCCGCCTGCGGGCTCGACTATAAGGTCGTGGAGGCGGATAGCGGCAATATCGGCGGCTCCGACTCCCACGAGTTCATGGTGCTCGCCCAAACCGGCGAATCGGACATCGTCAGCTGTGATTGCGGATATGCCGCCAACACGGAAAAAGCCGTCACCGGCACGCTCCCGGCCCCGGAAAGCGAAGAAGGCGACATGACCGAGGTCGCCACCCCCGACCAGAAATCGATCGCGGAAGTGTCCGAATTCCTCGGCAAATCCGCCGATCAATTCGTCAAGACTCTGCTCTACACCTCGGAAACCGACGAAGTCTTCGTGGTCTGCATCCGTGGCGATCGTGAGATCAACGAGATTAAATTAGCCAACGCCCTCGACGTGAAACACCCGGTGCTGGCGTCGGACGCCCAGGTGCAAAAGGTCACCGGCGCGCCGGTGGGATTCGCCGGCCCGGTGGGTCTGAAGGGTGTCCGGCTGGTGGTCGACCCCTCGGCCGCTGCTCTCGGCAGCTTCGTCTGCGGCGCCAACAAAAACGACGCCCACTTGGTCAACGTGCAATGGGGTCGAGACGTGGAAAAAGGCGAGGTTATGGACGTGCTGCTGGCCGACGCCGGCGATCCTTGCCCTCGCTGCGGCGACACCATGCAAAAAACCCGCGGCATTGAAACCGGCCACATCTTCAAGCTGGGCAGCAAATACTCCGAAGCCATGGGCTGCAACTTCCTCGACGCCGAGGGTCGCGACGAGCCGATGATCATGGGCTGCTACGGCCTCGGCATCGGCCGCACCGTGGCCGCCGCCATCGAGCAAAACCACGACGACGACGGCATCATTTGGCCCAAACCCCTTGCACCGTTCACCGTCCTGTTGATGGCCCTCGATCCCAAAAACGAAGAGGTCTCCGCCGCCGCGGACAAACTCTATGGCGAGCTGCAAGCAGCCGGCATCGACGTGCTCTACGACGATCGTAAAGAACGTCCAGGGGTGAAATTCAAGGACGCTGATCTCATCGGTATCCCGGTACGAGCGGTGATCGGCAAACGCGGCCTGGCGGACGGCAAGGTTGAGATTTCCGAACGTCACGACCGGGAAAAGCACCTGGTGGACATCGGCGAGACCCTGGCCAAGTTGATCGAGCTGGCGAGCTGACGCCTACGTCTCTCTGTTTATCTCATCGAAAGGGTGATCCGTCATCCTCGCAAAGCCGGGCTTCTGCCCGGTTTTTCGTTGGGCAAAACAATTTAGCGGAACTTAGCGGGCTACGCCCGCAGGCCATCTGGCCGACGCTCGCGATAGCATTTCTGGACGGACCCAAGCTAGCCACGAACCGAGTGCTGAAGGCTAAATCTCGGCTTGGGGATGCAAATCGGCCTCGGGCTCGATTGGATCGGCGGGGCCTTGAATCCGATCGTAGAGATCATCGAAACCAGCTTCGATAATGCCCTTTAGCTCATGGATTCTCGAGGTCTCGGCCTCTTCAGCTAAGACTCGCCAACGGTCGATTTCGTCAGTGAGGCGTTTCCGCTCCCAACGGGCTTGGGCTTCCAGGAATCCGACAAATCCGAGGAAGAGCAGGGTCATCAGGGCAACCACCAGGAGCAGTAGGATTCCCAGCGGCGCATCGATTTCAATCAGGAGAAAATCGAGCGGCGTCGTGGCCAGAAGGTTCTCCCAATTGAGACCGGCAAATACCACCAACAAGAGGGTGATGGTCAGCAGAATAATGGATCTTGGGCGCATGGCGGGCTCCTCGAATTCGAGCAAAGAAGTAGCGGGGCCGGTCCGTAGATCTTATCGTTTATGCTCAACCCATGGATCCGCTGAACCAACACCGAGGTGGGCTAGGCACCAAGCTCAAGGCAATCCGTCCGTCTCCGGACCTCTTCGCGCGAATCGGCGGACGGGAGGTGGTAGAGAGAATAGTCGACGGCCTCTATGATCGAATCGCCCAAGATCCATATCTAAGACCCATTTTCCATGACCGAGCCCAAGGCGAGCATCTGCGCCAGAAGTATTTCTTTGAAGAGTGGATGGGTGGCGAGCCCCGATACCTTCGAGAGGTCCAGGGTCTCGGAACGAATTGGCTCCATCGCCGCTTCCCTATCGACTCTCGATTCGCGGGGCGGTGGTTGCGCCATTTGGTCGAGTCCATGCGTGAGCAAAGGTTGGCGGAACCCTTGGTGCGCG
The DNA here is from genome assembly GCA_965366625.1 of uncultured bacterium. Taxonomy (GTDB): domain Bacteria; phylum Acidobacteriota; class Thermoanaerobaculia; order Multivoradales; family J023; genus JAUIJL01. The sequence continues at coordinate 16,436 of CBDUGP010000143.1, read as the reverse complement.
AGGTGATAGGGGTCTTGGCGCCGATGGCCCGTGTCTTAGGAGCAGACGGACCTCCCCTGCCCGCTAAATTCTCCGAGCTCGACGGTCAAGAGCTGCTCGACGCCTTGGAGCCGGAGCTGGGGCGCTACCCTGGAGAGGGGCGGCGTCTGCTCCAGGAGTCTCTCTTCGAAGGTAATTTGGAGAGTTTGCGATGGCTGTTGGATCATGGAGTCCCGGTGAATCTGCCCTGGCCCCGGGAAGGTTTGATGCTGACTCCCTGGTGTGCAGCAAAAGCAGCAGGTTTTGCCGCCGGAGTCCACGTGCTGGAGCGGCGAGGCGCGCCGGCAGATATATTTTCGGCGGCGTATCTCGGCGATCTAAAGCTCCTGGAACACTTCGCAGGGCTGTCTTCCCAGGGAATCCATGTCGTGGATCCCGCGACCGATCACCGAAATCTGAGCCCCCTGCATTACGCGATTGGCGGAAATCAGCCCGCTGCCGCGGCCTGGCTGCTGGAACGGGGAGCGAAGGTTGGACCCGATGGCTTTCTCCTGTTGAGGCACGCTGCCAATCAAGACTGGGGCGAAATCGTGGATCGCTTGCTGGCGAACGGTGCCCAGGCCCCAATAATCGGCCCTGATCGGTGGGTCCTGAACCCCAAAATCGCCAATAGACTGCTGACCGCCGGAGCCGACGTCAACTTTCCCCATCGACACAGTTGGCTGAGATTTTGCTCTGCCGGCTCCCCATATGGAGATTCTCTGCCTGGTCTATTGACCGCCTTGGTTCGGCTCGGAGCACCCCTGGACGCACGGCTGGGCACCAAGGGCGCCTTGCATTTGGCAGCCGGCGCCGGATATTCGGCCGCCATCCAAGTGCTTCTTGAGCTGGGAATGCCAGTGGACGACTTAGACGCAGACGGGGAGACACCCTTAGCCCATGTGGCCTGGGCAGTGTCCGACGCAGATCGCACCGCGATCACTCGCCTATTGTTGAAACACGGAGCGGATCCCCGTCACCGGGGGCGCCAGGGAATCAGCCCGCTGGAAAGAGCGCGTCGTCTCAAGACCCCGGACGGACGAGAGCGCTACCGATTGATGCGAACTGCTGTCGGCGCCACTCGCGATCCAGACCGCCTTTGAATAGCCCCTAAGTCGGACGCTGTCCCCAAGACTGGAGGGGCTTGCAGCACAGATGAGCGCCGACCCGCCAAGAGCAAAAGTGGACAGGCTCTGGCTGGTCGGATGTGTAGAATGTGGGCCCGCCGAGAACCTACTTTGTCTTCCGAGGAGACAGGATGAGATCCATTTGGTTTCACGTTGCTGCCGTCTTGCTCTTTCTTACCCTTCACACCAGCTGTTCCGGTCCTGAAAATGCGTCTGACGGCTCTCCGCCAGAGAGCGTCATCTCCTGGGTGGAGCGCTGGGGCGATTCGGAGATCGAGAATCCCCAGGCCGCTCCCGAGGTTCCCCCCAAGGCCGAACTCCGATTCGACGGCACCGGTGTCGAGGCCGAATGGAAGGTCTTGCAGGGCATCGACGATTTGAAAGTCGAGGACGGCCGTCTGGTGGGTCGATCGAGCTCCGACGCGCCGATCATCGCGGTGGATTTCGCGGCTCCCCAAGGGATCGATGATGAGCTTTGGTCGGTGGAGATCCGCTTGGCGACCGACGCGGGCAATCGGGTGGCACTCCACACGGTCCTGGAGCCCGGCCCGCCCTTGCCGGCGGTGGTCGGTCGAATCGAAGAATGGCCTCTTTCGAGCCCTCTGGTGCCCAATACGACAGATTCAGCCGGTGAAGCCACCACCTACTCGGTGGTCTTGGACAACGTGTTCTTGTTGGAAATGCCCTTGGCCCAGAGATCGATCCAACGGCTTTTGATTCGACCGACCAACGTGCCGGACGCGAATTTCTCCATTGAGTCCGCTCGATTGGTTTTCCGCAAGGAACGCCTCGCGGCAATTGATTCCGGGCCCGGTTGGCACGGGCTGGGTGAGATTTTTCGCGAGACCCTGGTTTCCCGTGCTCCCGAAACTTTGAAGCTGACCACGCGCCTGCCGCCGCGCCCGTGGCTTCATTTGGCTGTCGGCACCATCGACTCAAAGTCACCCTTGTTCAGGGTCGAAGTTGCCGAGGGTGGAGAGGTCACTCAACTCGCGCAGCTCGAGGCCGAGCGAGAAGAATCCTGGCACTCCACCCGATTGGACCTGGGGCCCTGGGCCGGAAAGGAGGTCGAGCTACGGCTGACCGCCGAGGGTCCGCCGGGCAGCCTGGCTTTCTGGGGTGCGCCCACCGTGAGGTCGACCCGGGAGCCCGAAACGCCGACGGCTGGGGCTTCGACGGTTGAGGATTCGACGGTTGAGGCTTCAAAAGCCTCAGACCCGTCCCAGCCCCCCCAGACGGTCGTGCTCTTCATAGCCGATACGTTGCGCTCCGACCATCTTCAAGCGTGGGGATATGACCGGGAAACCGCGCCCACTCTCGCGCGATTGGCCGGTGAAGGCACTCGCTTTGCCAACACCATCGCCCAGGCCACCTGGACCAAGGTCAGCGTGTCGTCGATCCTCACGTCCCTCTACCCGTCCACCACCGGCGTGGCGAATCTGCACGACCGGATCTCGGTGGGCGAAACCACCCTGGCCGAGGTCTTCCGAGAGGCCGGTTTCGCCACCTTCGCCACCTCCTCGGTGCCGTTTTCCGGTCAGCTCACCAACCTTCACCAAGGGGTGGAGGTGATGTACGAGTTTGGAGCCCGCACGGGCACAGACGGGGGTGAGTACCGAAGCAAAACCGCTAAGGCGTGGGTCGACGCCTATCTCAAATGGCTGGACGAGCACCAGAACGTGCCGACGTTCGCGCTGATCCACGCCATGGACGCCCACAGCCCCTTCCAGCCCGCCGCGCCCTACGACTCCCTTTGGGCTTCCCCAGAACAAGTCGAGACCTTTGAAGCTCAAGCCGAGAAGGTCCGTCCGGTGATCAAGAATCCCCTGCTCCAACGATTCCTTGCCCCCACCCGCGCCGAGCTGGCGGAAGCGGGGGTGGACGCCCAGGAATTCGTTCGGCACGAGAAGGCTTGGTACGACGGCTCTATTCGGGGCATGGACGATCAAGTCGCGCGGTTATTCCAACAGCTCGAAAAGCTCGGCTTGAAAGAACGCAGCCTTTTCGCCTTCGTCGCCGACCATGGAGAGGAGTTCTTAGAACACGGTGAGCATTGGCATGGCAGGACCGTCTACGGCGAGGTCGCCAATGTGCCGATGATGCTGTGGGGCCAAGGGGTAGCAAAGGGCCGAGTCATCGACGAGGTCTCCCAGACCATAGACCTCATGCCCACCCTGATCGACTTGGCGGGCCTGAGCGCACCCGAGCGGATCCAAGGTCGCAGCTGGGTCCCCAAAATGCGCGGCGAGGACCTGCGGGCCAAACCCGCCTTCGTCGAGCACCCGGCCCCACCCAAGGAGCGGACCAGCTACGCCATCGTCGAGCAGGAATGGAAATTGGTTTGGTACCCCGGTGAGCCGGATACTTTCGAGCTCTTCGACCGGGCCCAAGACCCCCTCGATAGCCACGACCTCGCCGCCCAATCCCCAGAACTCGTCGAGCGCATGGCGGCGGACCTGAAGCAAATGTTGTCGTGGGCAGGAAAACAGCGTCTGGCGGAAGAGGAGGTCACCAGCGAAATGAGCGCTGAGCAGCTCGAGCAGCTGCGCAGCCTGGGTTACGTGGAGTAGCTCTTTCTGCTGCAATTCAGCTGCACACGAAAAAGGGCCGGCTTTTGCCGGCCCTTTTTTGGTCTGAGTTCGCGATGGTTGATCGCGCTCAAGCCGGCTGGGGTGTCAGCCGATCGGCAAGGCTCGCAGTGGCCGCCACACAGCTGACCGGCCGGATTCACGCGCACATCCATTCGACGGCAGGCTGAAGTCGTGCCGACATTCGTGGTCGTAGGAATAGGTGTAGGTAACAAAAACAGAGCCATCTACGTTCTGTATTTTAGAAGCCCGATGTCCGCAGCATCATCTAAGCCAACCACTTCCTGAGAATTCTATGGATAACTTTCTTGCCGACCTCAAATTCGGTTTCAAGCTTCTAATCAAGGAAAAGGCATTTACCGTCACGGCCGTCCTGACCTTAGCTCTAGCGATCGGCGCCAACACGGCCATTTTCAGTGTGGTGGATTCCGTCCTGCTCGAACCCCTGCCCTTCGAAGAGCCCCACCGCTTAGCGACGATTTTCAACAGTTATCCCAATGCAGGAGCCGAGCGGGCCTCCAACGGCGTGCCCGACTACTACGACCGCCGGTCCGGGGTCGGTGCCTTTGAGGATTCGGCCCTCTACAACACTCGCAACCGAACCTTAGGCAGCGAATCGGGCGCGCCCAGGCGAGTCCAGGGCATGAACGTGACCCCGTCGTTTTTCAACGTGTTGCGGGTTTCCGCCCAGCGCGGTCGCACCTTCACCGAGCACGAGGGCGAGCTCGGCCAAGAAAAAGTCGTGGTGTTGGGACACGCCCTGCACCAACAACTCTTCGGCGGTGACGATTCAGCGGTGGGCAAGGATTTGCGAATCGACGGCGAACCCCATCGGGTGGTGGGCGTCATGGGTGACGACTTCTTATTCGTCAATCCGGAAGTGCGGCTCTGGTTGCCTGCCGCCTTCTCCGAGGAGCAAAAGTCCGACGAGGCCCGGCACAGCAACAATTGGTCGATGGTAGCGCGGCTGGCGCCCGGGGCGGGATTCGCCCAAGCTCAGGAGCAAATCGACGCGATCAACGCCGCCAATCTGGAAAAGTTCCCCAATTTTCGTCAGCTGCTGATCGACGCCGGATTTCACACCGAGGTGCACCCCTTCCTGGACGACATGGTCCGAGAGGTAAGTTCCACTCTCTATTTGCTGTGGGGCGGAGTGGCCTTCGTGCTGTTGATCGCTTGCGTCAACCTAGCCAACCTGATTTTGGTCCGCTCCACGGCTCGGCTCAAGGAGCTTTCGACCCGGGTCGCCCTCGGCGCCGGTCGACGCCGAGTGGCGCGTCAGTTGCTCACCGAAAGTGTCTTGTTGAGCGTGATCGGCGGCATTTTGGGCCTGGGATTCGGTCAAGCCGGGCTCATCGCCTTGCGCAATCTGGGCATGGACACCCTTCCCCGGGGAGCCGAAATCTCAATGGACTCGACTGCGGTACTGGTCACCCTAGTGCTGTCCCTGACACTCGGCTTGATGTTCGGCACCATTCCCGTCTTCAGGGTGATGCGGCTCGACCTCAATTCCGTCTTGCGGGAAGAAAGTCGGGGCGGCACGGGTGGCAAAGGGACCCGCCTCCTGGGCCGAGCGTTGGTCACCGCGCAAGTGGCGTTTGCGTTTGTGCTGCTGATCGGTGCGGGGTTGATGCTCGCCAGCTTCCGCCAAGTGCTTTCCACCGACCCCGGTTATGACGTTGAAGGAGTGGTGACCGCCAGCATCTCCTTGCCCAGCTCCCGTTACGCCGAGGATGACGACCTAAGAACCTTCACCACCCGCGCGACAGAACAGTTGCGGGCGCTGCCGGGGGTCGAAGCGGTCGACGCCACCGACACGATTCCCCTGGGTGGGAACAACAGCGATAGCGTGATTTTTCCGGAGGGGTATCAACACCGGGCCGGTGAATCGGTGGTCTCCCCCAGCCGGGTGGTATGTGGCCCCGACTACTTCCGGGCCATGGGAATTGACTTGCTCAAAGGTCGCAGCTTTGATTTGAGGGATGGCCCCGATGCCCCGCGGGCGGTGATCGTCGACCAGCTGCTGGCCGCTCATTTTTGGGGCGATCAGGATCCCATCGGCAAACGTATGTTCTTGCCCCAAAGCAGCGAGGATTTAACCGATCCGGGACCGGATCCCGAATGGCTGACGGTGGTGGGGATGGTTCAGAGCGTGAAGCTCAAGAATTTGGAAGGTGGAGGCACCCGCTTCGGGGTCTACTACTTCCCGCTCAACCAAGAAACGCGCCGGGGAATGACCTTTGCCATCCGCGCCCAAACCGACACCGCAGCCTTAATGCCGGCCGTCCGCTCGGTTTTCAGGGAACTCGACCCGGAGCTGCCGGTCTTTGACGCGAGCACCATGCAGGAACGGGTGGCCGCTTCGTTGACTGCCCGCCGCTCTCCCATGTTGCTGTCGTTGATTTTCGGTGCCGTCGCCCTATTCCTGGCCGCGGTCGGACTCTACGGCGTGCTGGCCTATTGGGTGGCTAAACGCAGCCGGGAGATGGGCATTCGCATGGCCCTCGGATCCTCAGCCGGTGGCATCTTCGGCCTGGTTCTGCGCGAGGGTTTGTGGATTCTCTCCGTGGGTTTGGCTTTGGGCTTGACCGGCGCCTTCGCCGTGCGCGAGCTGCTGGCCAAACAGCTGTACGGCGTCCAGCCCATGGATCCCATCGTGATGCTGCAGGTGATCGCGCTGCTGGCCTCGGTCTCCCTGCTCGCCTGCGCGGTGCCGGGCTGGAGAGCGACTCGAATCCCGCCGGCAGAGGCTCTGCACGAATAGGAGCTGCTTTCTGTCTTCGGCTCCAGCTCAGATTCACTGCAGACGACTTGGATTAAGAGAGGATTTGAGCCCAGCGCCGAGCTAGAGCCCATCCAGAAATGGCATCTCGGTAGGTCGGCGCGACGCCCTGCGCGCGTTGCTCCGAACTCGCGCAACCGCTGCGGTACCGTCGCAAATTGCTGATGTGTAAGATCTTAAACCGATCTATATGTTGTGTCGCTCAGACACGCTCGCTGTCCGTGCTCGGCGCGCCCCGCCTTCTAGATCCTCGAAAAGGCCAAAACTGGACGGACTCGAGCTAGTCGAGTCGAGTGACGAAGGTCTTTGACCCGCGAGAGGTGCCGTCGGGAAGCACCGCCCTAACTTGCCAATACAGCTCGGCTCCTGATTCGAAATCCGTCAAAAGTTCAGGATCGAGTTGAAAGTGGGATTCGGTCAAATCGTCAGCTTGAACGATCACCGCCAAGTCGGCGTCGCTGACCAAGATCGAATAGACCGCATCTTCTTCTGCAGACCATCTCAAGATACACGCATCCCGCGGTAGAGCTTGGTCTTTCGGCAACAAAGACTCGATTTGCGCCGACTGCCCGGCGCGGAAGGCAGGTGTTTCGGTTCGGTGTGGCAAACCCACCACCCACACCAACATGGCGGCGGCGGCAAGGCCGATGAACGGTGCCACGACCCGGCGAAATCGCCGCCGACGATCCAGAACCTTGCTCCTTGGCTGCCGATCGGAATCGAGTTCAGCCAAGGTCTGCGACCCAGAGTCCTGACGAACCATTTCACGACCAAGTCGCCACTCCTCGGCGCAGGTCGAGCAAACGCCGGTGTGGTCGATAATCGCGAGTCGCTCCTCTGCGGACAGGTCCCCCGACTCTCCCTGCACAGCTGCCCAAATGCGAACGGGCTCTGGGCATTGATCAGGAGCCGGAGTTTCATCCGTGAGGGCGGTAAAGGCCCTGCGCAACGATTCGAGCTGTTGCTCGGAAGGTCGAGATTCATCGCTTGGATGAGAACTCATGGTTGTAATCCCTTTTTATTCAAACAACGCCGCAGGTCGGCGATACCCCGATAGACGAGATTCTCGGTCTTCTTGACCGTCCACCCCAACTGCCGAGCGGCCTCGGGTACGCTGTAGCCTTGTAGGCTCAAAATCACGGCCACTCGCCGCGACTGCACCTGCGCGCTTAGGCAGTCTTGAATCCCGCGGCTCACTTGCCGACCCATGGACGAAGATTCAGGATCCGGTTGAATCGTTGCGGTGTGAATCTCACCCGTTTCCTCGTCGTCCAACGGCACTTCGTGCCTTCGCCGCAATCTCCGAATCTCGTCGACAAGGGCGCTATAGGCCACCCTCGAGAGATAGGACGCTCCGAGTTCGCGATCTCCCTCACTTTTTTCTAAAACCGCCATCACTTTCATGATTGAGGTCTGTACCAAGTCGTCCCGACGATCTGACAACCAGGAAGGGCATACACGCACGACGGACCGTGCCAGCCGCTCACGCAATGCCTCCCACTCCACTTCGGGCAAGGTCTGTTTGGGCTTAGATGTCGCGATCTGCAATCTCTCTGCTCCCATTTTGAGGTCCAAGTCTGAGGTTACTATGCCCCGCAGGTGAATCGTCGGCAACCCCTGAAGCTGTGTCCAGAGGATTCCATCCCAGACCCAATCCATCGTCGATCTCCTCGGAGGTTTCGAGTGAGGGGATTCCGACCCGCCGTGCGTGTCTTCTAAGGAGGTCGGGATGAGCCTTGGCTCGCCGATCCGACCCGAGCACACACTGAAATTGGTCACCAGAGCTAGCGACTCTCAACGCGGTTACCCAGGAGAAAGACGATGGCCCCCCGAAAGCTCAAAAAGTGGAAGTCCAGTCAGGTCAAAAAAGGTAAGAAGTCGGCGGAGCAGTGGCAGAAATTCCTGAATCGACGAGACGACATCGAACGGGGAGAGGAGATCGAGCAGACTTCGAAAGTCGGTTCCGCCATCGAACGCCACCAGGACGAGATCCTGCAGCTGCCCAACGTCGCCGGCCTCGGCGCCAGCTTGAAAGAGAAGGGTGGAAAACCGAGCACCCAGATCTCGCTGACGGTTTTCGTAGAGAAGAAGCAAGCCAAGAGCCTGCTCAAAGATTCGGCCATTCCTGCCGAAATCGACGGTGTCGAGACCGACGTGGTCGAGGTCGGTCGCATTGAGCCCTTGGCCTTCGATGGGCGGGTTCGGCCGGCCATGCCCGGATATAGCATCGGCCACTCCAACGTTTCTGCCGGCACCTTCGGTTGCCTCGTCCGAGATTTGCGCAGCCCGTCCCAACAACATCTGCTGTTGGGTAACAATCATGTATTGGCCGATACCAATCGGGGACGGCTGGGAGATCCGATCTTGCAACCCGGCCCCTTCGACGGCGGCACCGACGCCAAAGATACCGTAGCGATTCTCGAACGCTTCGAACCGATCGAATTCGGATTGCAGGGAGACGCCTACAATCTGGTCGATGCCGCCGTGGCTCGCCCGGTTTCCCAACGTCAAGTGACCGCCTCGGTGATCGGGTCCCTGATTCCCCAAGGGGTCGGACAAGCCTTCATCGGCGACCGGGTGCTCAAAGCGGGACGATCCACGGGGGTGACCCGAGGTCGGGTGGTTTCGGTCAACGCCACGGTTCTCGTTTGGTTTCCGGAAGGTCCGGCCCGTTTTCGCCACCAAATCCTCACCACATTCATGTCCGAAGGTGGCGATTCCGGTAGCCTGCTGATGGACAGACATTTGAGCGCGGTGGGTTTGATCTACGCCGGTTCACCGCTGATCACCGTCGCCAGCCATATCGCCGACGTGGAATCGGCCCTGGGGGTCAGAACTTTGACCGCTCCGAGGCAGCGCTCCGGAATGGATGCCATCCGCCGGCAATTGGAGGTCGCCGAAGCCGCCGCCGACAACGCAAAGCGCCAACCGCTGCCCGAGGATGAAGAAAACGACAGCGGCCCCCAACCCTTGCCCGAGGACGACGAACACGATGCCGGTCCCCAACCCTTGCCTGAGGATGAAGAAAACGACGTCGGCCCCCAACCTTTGCCCGAGGACGAGGAAAACGATGCCGGCCCCCAATCGGTTGAGGAGTCCGTCAAGGAACCGAGTTCATAGCATTGCTGACCAGGCTGCACGGGCTGCACGGGCTGCACGGGCTGCACGGGCTGCACGGGCTGCACGGAATTCAGAGCCTGGAGCCACGATCGGAGCCGGGTTTCGGGCTCGGTACCTGATCGTCCTTGCACTTGGCTTCGTGCACCCTGGTCTAGGCTTGATGCCTGAGCCTGGAGTACCAGGGTTGGCAGCCGAGCCTCAAGCGCCGGAGCCGGCCTTCGCCGAATGCCGAGCGCTATTCAAGGCCCAACCCGATGAATACGACTCCTCGTTTTGCTTTTATGAAAAAGCAAGAAGCCATCGTCAATGGCATGAAGGCGCAAGGCGTCTCGAACTGCTGATCGTCGACAACCCCTCTAATCATTGGCCGAGGCTGACCCTCGCCCACATCCACGCCAGACTCGACCCACCTTCCGCGGAAGGGACCTATCGCTCGGCCGCTGAGGGATTCAAGGCCATCGGCCACAGGGCCGGTGAGGTCTTGGCGCGGGTCAACTTGTACAACTTCCTGTCCCGTCGCGGCGACCTAGAACTCGCCGCCGCGGAGGTCGAAAGGGTCGCCGAGGTCGCCGCCGAATCCCAGAATCCGATCGTCAAGGCCAGGGCACTTGTTCTGGAAGCGGAGCTTCTTCGCGATCAAGGACGCGATCTCGAAACTGCCTACCGTCTGTTGCGTCGAGCCCAGCCCCTGGTCCAAGCAGGCGGTGTCTATCGCCTTCAGAGAACGGCGATCCAAGCCCTGGGCTCCATCTGCTTCCGGCTCGGTCGTTATGCGGAGGCTCGGCGTTATTTCCAAAGTCTGGAAGAATTGGCTTCACAAAACGGCGACGACTACGCCCGGGCACTGTTCAAGTACAATCAGGCCAATACCCTATCCGCCGAAATGTTCGAGCTGCCGGCTCGGGGCGGCCGTGAGCGGCTGATCGATCAATATCGTCAGGCCTTGACCGCAGCCCAAAACGCCGGCCACCGCTCGGCAGAGCTGCAAAGCCGGCGCAATCTGGGTGAACTCCTGAGCCGGTCGGAGAGCGACCGAGTCGAAGCCCTGGGGCACTTCGAAGCTTGCGAGCGCCTCGCGACTGAAATGCGCAGCCGTCGTCGATTAGCGGGTTGTTTGAGGGCCAAGGGCAGCCACTCAGCCCGCTGGGGACGACCGGCAGAGGCGAAGCAGCTCTTCGACCGAAGCCTGGGAATCGCCCTCGAAGTCGGTGACGATCCGGAAATCACCCGGGTCATGGATCGCATCATGCGCTCCGAGGGCCCGGGGGGCCTTTCTCTCCCATCGATCGAGCAGGCCCTCGATACCTTCGAATCACGACGCAACCGGCAGCTGGCGGATAGCGGCCGGGCGGAGCTATTCGCGGCCTGGTCGGATCTTTACTCGTGGCCGGCAGGTCGGCTGCTCGACGGTCGGCCTGCGCCGGACCGGGGCGCCATCGAAAAGGCCTTTGACTTGATCGAGCGCCTCAGGGCTCGGGTCTTGTTGGAATCGGTCGCCGGCTCCCAGCCCAATCTAGGCCACGAGAGCGATCCTGAAATGGAAATCGCGCTTTCTCAGGTGGTCGAGATTCAGCGAACCTTGTTGAATCCAGAACTCTCGGACCGACAACGGCGACAAGCCCTTAGGAGGTTGGAGCGGGCGGAGATGCTAGAGGCAGAAGCTCGACACCCGTCGTTGACGGAAAATGTGGAAGCCCTGCGCTCCGCACGATTCGCGTCTCTACCCGAGGTTGAAGAAGCCTTGGCTCCCGACCAGGCAATCCTCTCGTTTCAGATCGGTCTTTGGGAAGATATCTACGGCGACTTCGGCGGCGGGTCTTGGCTCTTGGTGTCGACGCAATCGGGCACGAAAATCTACCGGCTACCCGATCGCGCCGCCCTGCGACCCGCGGTTCGATTGTTCAACGGTCTGTTCGAGTCCAGGGATGGCTCCGAGATTCAGGCCGCCGCCCGCCTTTATCAGCAATTGCTGGCCGAAGCCCTGACCGAGCTACCCGAGGGGGTCCGACGGTTGATCATCGTGCCGGACGGTGACTTGCACGCCCTGCCCTTCTCCGCCCTTCGGACTGATTCGCAGGCACCTCCGCTAACCCATAACTACCAAATCTGGAGGGCCCCTTCAGCCACCCTCTGGCTACATTGGCAGGAGGCTCAGCCCGAACCCAGGGCCGCTGCCGTGCTGGTGCTCGCCGACCCCTTGCCCCCGTCGGTCGAGAGATCCTCGGCGTCGGATGCATCGATCAGGTTCGACGATCGTCCACAGGCGAGCTTCAGGGATTGGGCACTTGCCGACGGTGCCCGACTGCCGGCGTTGCCCTTCTCACGCCTAGAAGCCCGATCCGTGGCAGAGCATTTCGGAGCCGCCAGCCGGTTGCGCATCGGGGCTGACGCCAGCGAAACTTTTCTCAAAGCAACATCACTCGCTCCCTTTGGAGTGGTGCATTTCGCCGCACACGCAGTCATCGATCCAAAGCGTCCCCATCGATCTGCGGTGCTCCTGGCAGCCGGTTCACCCGTGGAGGACGGTCTCCTGCAGCCCCGAGATATCGCAGGGTTGGACTTTTCGGGTCAAGTGGTTGTGTTGTCGGCGTGTCAAAGCGCGTCGGGGGCCGTGCTGCGGGGCGAAGGCGTGATGAGCCTGGCGCGGTCGTTCTTCGCGGCGGGCGCCACAGCCGTAATCGGCAGCCTTTGGCCCATGCGTGACGACGAGGCAGCAGCGTTCTTCGACCTCTTCTACGCTCACCTGGCACAAGGAAAGACCGTAGGGTCGGCCCTGGCCTCCGCCCAGATCGACCTCAGCTCACGGGGTGCCCCGGCGGCAGCCTGGGCGGGTCTCACAGTGCTCGGCAATGGGGCGGTTTCGTTGGCTCCGGCCGTCGCCCCGCCCAAGCTCACGGCCTGGAGGTGGATTCAAATCTCTGCCTTCGCCCTGCTCGCGCTCTGCGGCGTCTGGTGGTGGATGAAAATCCGCCGACGAAGCCCGTATTGAAGGAATTCGCGACCACCCTCCAACCGAGGGAATGGCAAGGAGGTTCCATGGGTTGCCCGGGTAACTGGGTAACTGCCTGGCACCGGTCGGGCAACTACCTGGCACCGGTCTTGGGTAACTACTCGGCCGGGTAACTACCTGGCACCGGTCTCAGGTCGGCCGCGGCGAAAAATTTCTGAGAAAGTCTCCAGACGGCTATATCAAAACGCCACCATCCGGCATCTATTGGTCCGACGGCAAGAAACCTCATTTACGACCCCCAGTTCTTGGGGGTCTTTTTTAGTTAGAGTCCATCCAGGAATGGATTCTCGGTGGGTCGGCGCGGCGCCCTGTGGCCTGGGCGGCCCCCACGTGCTCCGAACTCGCGCCACCGCTGCGGTGCCGTCGCAAATTACTGATGTATAAGATCTTAATTCGATCTATACGTTGTGTCGCTCAGACACGCTCGCTTTCCGTGCTCGGCGCGCCGCGCCTTCTAGACCTCGAAAAGGCCAAAACTGGACAGGCCCTAGTTATAGTTAGAGTTCGACTCGGACGAAGACCGCCGCAGCCGGCAAATTCCGTCGCAGCCGGCTAGGGGGCGTCCTTGCCGAAGTCCGCATCCAACTCCACGGTCTCGCCCACGCGTACCTCCGCTTCGAACTCCTGCCTTCGCTTACCCTGACCCATAGATGTCACTTGAATCCGGTAATGACCCGGCTCGAGTTCGAAAGTCTTGGGATTGGTTTTGCTGTCGGTGTAGGTGCGTCCTTGGGCGATAGACTTACCTCCTTCAGCAGAGACCACGCGTACCACCGCGTCGACCCTTTCGGCACTGTCCACCGCACCGATTTTCAGGGTCCCGCTCTTGAATTCATGCTCAACGGCCACCTCGGCCTTGGCAGCGATTTCGACCGTGCCCAGCTTTTGCCAAGGACGATCGGCGATTTCCACCGAGCCCACCTCGACCTCATAGGTACCGGCTGTGAGACGAACCTCGGCGGGGTTGGTGCTCGCCGACACATAGGTGCGTCCCGAGGCGACCTCCCGTCGGGTCCCCGACACATAGACCCTAAAGACGGCATCGGACAGGCTACCGTTTCGTTGGACTCCAATGCTCAGAGTTCCGGTGCTGAAGTCGACGGTCTTCTCCACGGTATTGCCGTCGACGATGGAGATCGAGAAGCGTTGCTCCGGTTCTCCCTCCAGCCCCACACCCAGGACCCGCACTTCGTAGGTGCCGTCGGCCAAAGGGATCGAGCTGGGATTGGTTTCCGCTCCTGTATAGGTTCGGGCGGTGGCCATCACCTTGCCCTCGGAGCCCGTCACCTGAACGGCTACGTCATGAAGTTGGTCGTCGGCCATGCCGAGCACCGCCAACCGCCCAACCGGTGCGTCCACGGGCAAGGCCACTGCGGCTTCGAGAGCCTCGGCTAGACCCTCGGCGTTCTCAGCGTTGAAAAAGAGACCGCCCCCAGCTTGGGCCATACACTGAAGCTGGGAGGTATCTTGCCCACTAATGTCGAATCCGACCACGTGCAACACCAGCTGTTTGCCATGTTCCTTGGCCAGACGTTCCTTGGCCAGACGTTCCTTGGCCAGACGCACCGCTCGACACGGGTCGCCGCCGCAGGTCTCCAACCCATCGCTGAGAAGAATTAGGGTAGCGCCCTGCGGGCTATCCTCGACCATGGCCAACGCCCGATCGACCGACGCCGTGATCGGTGTCTTGCCTTTGGGCTGCAAGCTCGCCACGGCCGCTTTCATGCTCGCGGGGTCGAGCGGTCCGAGGGGTACTACCGTTTCGATATCCTCGCAGTCGCCTTCGCGCCGATGCCCATAGGCCACCAATGCGACTTCGGTGGTCTCAGCCGCCGCAGCCAAGTCGTCCACGAGACCGCCCAGGGCTCGGCGGGCGATCACGATCTTATTCTCTCCTTCGATCTGCCCCCACATGGACCCGGAGGCGTCGAGGATAAGAATGAAGGACGGTTGCCCCTCCTTCTCTTGGCCAAAAGTCGGCACGGCGAGACCCGACAACAGGATCCATACGATCCAAACCCAAATCGACCTTGCCGGCCATCGAACCAGCTCCATATAGAATCTCCTCACGATCTATCTAGATTTCTTCAATTCTATCCACTTCCGAAGCCCGTTCGAATCCGGAGCCGGTCGATCAAAGCTTTGTGAGTAACCGCTCCAAACGCTCGGAATTCGCGTCCAGCCGCTCTCCGTTGCCTTCCATCAACCGACCGTTGGTGATCAACCGCTCACGATTCTGAGCGAGCAACATACCGTTCTCAGCCAGCCGCTCTTGGTTGCTCTCCAAGAGGCGGCCGTTGTGCACCAATCGCTCGCCGTTTTGGGCCAGCAGCATCCGGTTCTCCATCAACCTACCGCCATTAGTGTCGAGCCGCTCTTGATTCTCGTCGATCTTCTTGGCGTTGGCCTCGAGCAATACCAAGACCTTCTCGATCATGGCTCGGGTCTCGTCGAGACGCCGCTCGATCTCAGCGAGTCGTGCTTCCATCATCTTCTCCTTCTGGGTAGCTCGCCCCATCCTACCCCTTAGGAGGTCGCTTCAAAACCTCTTCCTAAAACCAAAGCTCAACATCGCAGAAGTCAACTCTCCTCCCTCTACCTTCAACAACCCAGCTCCGGGACCCCGGACTTGTATCGAGTCGTAGAAAGTCGTCAGGAAGCGCGCTTCCAAGCGCAGGGTGAGCTTCGGACTCACCACCGGCACGTTCCACGCCATGCCGCCCGTGACGACGGGGCTGGTCGAACCCTCCGTCTCAAAGGTTCCCAAGTCCTCGAGCAGGACACTGCTTCCGCGGTCGTAACGCAGGCCGGCGCCAAAGAAAAGGGAAGGCCGAAAACAAGTCCTCCTACAAGATGTCCATTCCACGCTCGGTGCCAGGATGAGCGTAGAACCCAGCTCCAAGTCTCTTGAAAGGGGCCCTTCCGGGTTCTCTTGATCCGTCCAACCGAGCCCCTGCCCCTCACCCGCGATGATCAAGGGCAGGGTCAGATCAAACGACGACCGCCTCCACTGACCGAGTTCGAACCGTGGAGTGAGGGTCAAAACCGGCCGGGCGTCGTCCATCCCCTCTGTCCCCAGAGCCCCGATGGAAACCTCAATGCTGATCTTGCTCTGCTCGTAATACCAATCTGTGCCGCCCCGCTTGAGCAAACTTCCGGCATGGGCTGACGCCAACGAGGCCGGGATCAGAGAAACAAAACCGAACGTGAGCAAGAACGCTGCAAGACCTTTTTTGTAGTGGACCATCACTTACTCCCCATCGGCTTGGAGCTGATGTAAACCGGACTCTCGATCGAACCTTCCCGGGTCTCAAAGAAAATCGCCGCTTCTGGACGCAGCCGATCTTGGGGCCACACCGTCGCTGCGGGAATTCCGCCCACCCACAGCTCCTCTCCGGGCAATAGAGAGCAGCAAAGTTCCCGCTTCCCCTCGATTCGCTTCTTCGGACACCTAGACGCATCCGGCACCTCTCGACATATATCGAGGGTGTGGCCGACTTTCCCCAATTGAAGAATCGGATCGTAGACCGCCCCTCCCTGCCATTCGGGGTCGATTTGGATCCTAAGACTCCACGTGTTCTCTGCCCCTTGAAAACCCGGCGGGGGCGGGCGAATATCGCAGCCCATACAAGGATTGTTGGCGGGTTGGGGACCGGTCCACGGCCTCGAACGGATGCCGTAAAATTGATGAAAGGGGCAAGGATTCTGAATCGGGCTGCCATCGGTACTGAAGCTCGTGACCTGGCAGAGTTCGATGCCTTCCTGCTGCTGATCGAACGCCAACGAGAAAG
>CBDUGP010000142.1:0-21201 GCA_965366625.1 uncultured bacterium | reverse complement strand
AGGTGTTAAAAGTTGAAAACAATGGATTTAGTGGTGTTTTGAGGCGCGAGTCGTCGATGCCTCCTGTCAAAGCTTTGTGACAGAAAGGTTGTGACGACAGGAACGATGAAGGAGGAGATCCCGAAATCACACTTTTTCGAGGTGTCCAACCATCTTGCGGGAGCACAAACCTTGGACATCGATTGGCCTCAGACCAAGCGCTGGGTGAAAGGAACGGAGGTGTTTGCGAGTTCGGCTGGGCCGGTTGGCTGAGGGGTGGTATTGTCGGCGCCTGACGATCTGAAGGAGAGGAAGTTTTTGCAGCCCCAATTGGTTGTTGTCGATGGTCCGGACCGTGGCCGAAGCTATTCTCTAAATAAGGATGTCTTCACGGTGGGTCGGCAGGAGGTCAACGACCTCCAGATCCTAGCGGCGTCGGTTTCCCGACGACATTGCGCGATTTACCACCAAGACGGCAGCTGGGAACTGCGCGACGACGGCAGCACCCACGGAACCTTCGTCAACGGCGTGCCGATCGATCGCCATGGCCTTGCCCATGGCGATTTTCTGCAGGTCGGCACGGCGGCTCTTGTCTTCCTGCACGAAAGCTCGGTGACCGTGGCGAGCGGTGCCCATCCCACCGGTACCACGCAGGTCGGTCTGCCCCAGGAGATCGAAGCAGCCCACGGCCGGACGGCGCGCCGCAACCATGGTTTGATCGGCGAAGGGCCGGCCATGGCCCGATTGCACGACTTCATCGACCGGGTCGCCGGGGTCGATTCCACGGTGCTGCTGCGTGGTGAATCCGGTACGGGAAAGGAGTTGGTCGCGGGGGCATTGCACCGCGCCAGCGGGCGCTCGGAGGGCCCTTTCGTCGAGGTCAATTGCGCGACGCTTTCCGAGACCTTGCTCGAGAGCGAGCTGTTCGGCCATGAGCGGGGCGCCTTCACCGGTGCCGTTGCCCGCAAGATCGGCCACTTCGAAGCCGCTGACGGCGGGACCCTTTTCCTGGACGAAGTCGGCGAAACACCGGTCGCTCTGCAGGCCCGTTTGCTCCGCGCCCTGCAGGAACGACGCTTCGAGCGCGTCGGCGGGACGAAACCGATCGAGGTCGATGTTCGGGTGATCGCTGCCACCAATCGGGATCTCAGGGCGGCAATTCAGGAGGGTGGCTTCCGCGAGGACCTCTTCTACCGCCTCAACGTCATCCACTGCGAGCTGCCACCGCTGCGCGAACGGCGTGAGGACGTGCCGCTGCTGGCTCGCCACTTCGTCCGTCGGCATGGGGAGCGCCTCCATCGGCTGACGGTCGGAATTGACCCGGTGGCCCTGCGAACGTTGACCGCCTATGAGTGGCCGGGCAACGTGCGCGAGATCTCGAATGCGATCGAGCGCGCCCTGGTGCTGGGGGACGGGGAGATGATCCGGCCCGAGGACCTGCCCGACGAGATGCTCACCGACCTAGGTGACGATCTACCGCTCAGCGACTACCAGGCGGCGATCAATGAGACCAAGAAGCGACTGCTGGCCACAGCCCTGGCCGAAGCGGGCGGCAATGCCGCCGAAGCGGGTCGGCGTCTCGGTCTACATCCGAATTCGTTTCGCCGGCTGCGACGCCAGCTCGGGTTTCGCGACGGTGGGCAAGGGTGAACCGATCGGTTCACATCCTGCAGCGGCAGGCCCATTGCGCTGGGATGCGGTTCAGGCGATTCAGCACACAGGTCGGAGATTTGCCGGTAGGCAAGGAGCTTGGCACACCATTTGCTGTTTCTTAGACTGTCTTGATTAACCGAGCGGCCAGCCGTCAAGCCCCTCCGCGAAACCACATCGCGGTTCTTACCTGCAAATAGAGGAGCAGAACCATGAGTAGCACCGAGATCATCAAGGTCAATTTTACGCCCCCGACCGGAATAGCTGGAGGGGCCAGGGTCGAGTACTGTGATAATAATAATAAACCCTTGACGTCTAGCCCCACGGTCGCGGGCGGCACCTCAAAAACTTTTTGTTTGCAATTGGGCTTGAGCAACGGTTGGTATTTTTACGCCATTTCTTTTTGGGGCGAGATCAGAGGTAGCGGGGCGGCCCAGTCCACTCTCGCAGAATGTTTTCTGGACGGATGGTATAAGGGTGCCTCCACCTTCTCGCCAAACGGCAAGCCGTTCGCGTACATATCCGATATTTATGTAAATCGTGATAGCAATAATAATCAGAATCAGCAAATAACATTCACCATCAACAATACCAATGGATCCGAGGGGCAGGACGGGACCATCGGTTTAGAAGTGACCTTTACCAACTCCACCCAACAAGCCGATCAGACTAGGTTTCTTACCGGTCGTGACCCGGAGATTGAGCTCCTAAAGAGCCCCCCGAATTGACAGCTCACGCAGGATCCTTCATCTGATGCCATGCCGGTCGAGAAAATCAACGTAGATCGGGTGTCGGTAACCCATGGCGGCTAGTTGTTCGATGAACGGTGCCGCCTCTTCTTGGTGCTGGTTGAGCACGAGCATCTCGACCAGAGTGCCAAGGTGTTCCGGGGACGGCACCGCTGCCGCTAATTCTCGCGCCAGCAGGAGCCCTTGACTCCAGGTTTCGGCGGCACGCGCCGCTTCTCCAGTTTGCTGATAGTTTTCGCCGAGTTTCTCGAGCACTTTTGCCAACCAGAGCTGGTATCGAAGCGAAGGGCTCTCTTGGATGAGCCGCTGCAGCATCTCCGCGCCAGACTGGAGGTCCTGCCTAGCGCTGTCCAGCTGGCCCCGACGCATTCTCAGGTTCGCCCTCGTCCAAAAGGCGTAGGCGTTCATGTAGCGGGTTTCGGGGGAATCCGGGGCTTTTCGAAGGAGCAACGGACCGATTTCCATGACCTCGCCAACGAGGCTTGAAGCCCCATCCAGATCGCCGCGGCCGAGCAACATGTTGGCAGAGAGGCTGAGGTCCAAGGCGAGTCCGCGCAGCCACTCTTGGTTGTCCGGCTCATGGGCCACCAAGCGCCGGCTGATCTCGAGGGCGGTGTCGTAACGTTCAGAGGCCAGCGAAGGCTCTCCTTGTAGGAACAAGATTCTTCCCACCTGGAAGAGCGCCTTGTTCATGGTGACTTGGAGGTCCGTATTCTCGGGTCGCGCAGCGGACGCTTTGCTGATCAGGGTCAAGTATGCCTCCAGTCGCACACGTGCTTGAGACAACTCGCCCCGAAGCTCGGCGACCCGGCCGATTTTGCTGTAGGCACGGGCCAACGAGGATGTGAGAGACAGGTCTTCAGGCGCTTGGAGGCTCAATCGTTCGAGAATTCGCGCGTTGGCTTCGAGGGCACGGGATGCCTCCACCAGCCGTCCTTGCTCTTCGAAGGTCTGTCCGAGATTGCTATACGAATAGGCCAGCTCACGTTTCCAAACAGGATTCTCCGGATCGCTTTCCACCAACTTCTCGGAGATATCCCGATAGGCCTCAAATTGCTCGAGAGCCGCGTCCAGCTCACGCCCGCGCCAGTGGGCATATCCGACCCAAAAATGACTTTGTGCGAGCTCGAATTGCAAATCAGGGTCTTCGGGATTGCGGGCTGCCAGTTCTTTTGCCATGACCAGCGACTCGCGGAACACTTTCGCCGCTTCAGACATCTCTCCAAGTGCGAAGCGCACTTGACCTATCTGATGGAGCGCCCTGGCGTAGCTCGCCGTCTCCTCATCGCTGAGACCACCTTCCGGAGCGGCGGCGAAATATTCCATCGCCTGATCTCCGATTTTGTCCAGGATGGCCAATTTGCCCAGGGGCTGGAGTTCTGTGCGCAGGTCGCCGAGCATGAAATCGATCAGCGATTCGGCCTGCCGCCGTCGCTGCTCGGCGTTCTGTCGTGCTTCGAGTTCGCGGTCCCTTGCCTGAATGGCCTGGTAGGCGAAAACGGAAATGACCACCATCATGATCGCCGCGGCGAAACCGAGGGTGGAGGCCATCTGCCGTCGACGGGCAGCTCTCTCAGCGGCTTGCAGGGCTTGCTCCTCCTCCTGCCGCTTTTGTCGGCGCTCGGTGAGCGAACGGAGGCGTTCGGCAAGCTCGGCTGGGCCGCGAAGACGGCGCTCCGGGCTGCCGTCGACGCAGGCGGCGATGTCCTCGGCGAGCAGCTCGTCGTCGACCTCGCGCCGCCATCCCGGTGCGATCGGGCGCTCGAAGTCACCCACGACGAGTTGGAAAAAAGTGACACCGAGGGCGTAAACGTCGGCTTGGACCGTGGCCGGCTTGCCGACCAAGAGTTCCGGCGCCATATAACGGGCCGTCCCGCCCTGAGGGTCGTCGAGGGCCGTCTCGGTGAACCCTCCCATCGTGATTCCCGACCGACTCGAGCCGCCTTTTTCGGTCAGCATGCCGATGCCGAAGTCGGCCAAACGCGCGTAGGGACGGCCGTCGGGATCGTGACCGATGAGCACGTTGCTCGGCTTGACGTCCTTGTGCAGAATGCCGACCGAGTGGGCCGCGGCAAGGGCTTCCGCAATGCCCGCGGTGAGTTCCAGGCGGGTCGCCGGGGGTACGGCGGCAATGCCACCGCGGCGCTCGGCCCAGCGTTCCAGGTCGACGCCGTATTCCGATTCTAGGAAGTAAGGCGCTTCGTCGAAATCCCATTCGAGCAGGCGGGCGATGTCCCGGCGGTGGCCCAGGGTTTCGCGCATCAGACGGAAAAGGGTGACCTCGCGTTTTAGACTGCGTAGGCGCTCGAGTTCAAAGCAAAATTTGAACACCCGTTCGTCACCGGAGGTATGGCGGGCAAGCCACACCTCACCGAAGCCGCCTTCACCGAGCCGCTGCACGAGCTTCCAATTGGCGCGTCGCGGCACGGCCTGGCCCGCCGCCGGGCGCCACCCGAGAGCCCGATCGGCATCGTTGGATGGAGCTCGCTGTGTACGGTCGCTGTCTGGCGGTTCCACCAATGGGGCGAAGCCCTGCACGCCGACCTCAAAGATTTCAAACGGCTGCTCGTGCCCGTCGAAAAGGTAAGTCCCGTGGGCCAACCAGCGGATCTTCGGCTCGGTGAGCTCCTCGGGCGAGTGGGCACCGCGTACCAGGTCGAAGACACCACGCCCCAGAAGTGTCTGTCTCGCCCGGGCTCGCCGGGCCAGGGCAGCCGCAATCGCCGGTGTTTCCCCTCCGACGGCCGGCCGTGCTGCCTGGGGCGCCGGCGGAAGTACCACCTCGCCGAGATGAATACCGACGCACGCCGCAAGGCTCTGCTCCTCCAAAGTGCGGTGCAAGAGAAGGGCGAAGGCCACGGCCTCCGCCGGACGGTGAAAGAGATAGACGCCTTCCACCTGGGCGGCTTCCGTGGCGTTGAAGCGAGTCAGCAAGCCACGGGCCGCGCCGGTGAGGGTATCGGCGGCGTCCTGCCCGGAGGCCACTCCGGCGGCGGGGTCCACATGAACCACGGTGCGCAAAACCCGGCTCTCTGCGCTGGCCGGCGCGGCCTTTGATGGACGTAGGGCCGGCAGCAGCTCAGCGGTCGGCGAGTCCGGATCGGCATCCGGCTCCGCGGACCCGCTGCTGAGGGATGCCGCGATGTCGCCGAGGCGTTCGGCCACTTGGTGGGCACTCGCCGGCCGGGCGGCCGGGTCTTTATGCAAGAGCGAGGTGACCAGGTCGGCAAGACCGGGGTGGAGCCCCGGCAGTAGCTTGGAAATAGGCTCGGGCTCGGCGGTCAGCACCCGGCGAAGGGAGTCCATGACATTGGCACCGCGAAACGGCGCCTGTCCGGAGAGTAGCTCGTAAAGCAGGCTGCCCAGAGCAAAGAGGTCGGAACGGTGATCGACCGGCAGGCCGGACGCCTGCTCGGGAGACATGGCGTGGGCGGTGCCGACGATCACATCTGTGCGGGTGATCTCGTCTTCGTGCTCGCCCGTGGCGACGTCCGGCAGGGATTTGGCGAGCCCGAAATCAAGGATTTTAATGTGGCCGATACCGGACCGCCCGACCGTGGGCGATTCAGCCGGATTACCAGCAAACACCATGACATTTGCCGGTTTGAGATCCCGATGCACCAGGCCTTGGTCGTGGGCGGCGGCGAGACCTGCGGCGATTTCGCGGCCAAAGGTCGCTGCCTGCACCAGGCTTACCATGCCGCTCTTCAGAATCTCTGCGAGATCCTGACCTTCAATATGCTCCATCACCAAGCAGTGGCAGTCGTCCCGCTCGAGGATGTGGTGAATGCGCACGATGGACGGATGGTCGAGCCGCGCCACGGCTCGCGCTTCGCGCAGGAAACGCTTCCGCTGCGTTTCATCTCGAAGACGATCGGTGCGGACGCGTTTGATCGCCACACGGCGCTGGAGAAGCTCGTCCCAGGCGAGGTAAACCTCGCCCATTCCTCCCTGCCCGAGCAGCGACTCGACCCGGTAGATTCCGAGTTGCTCCAAGGCAGGAGGGCTGGGTTCTGGAGGCTTGGACATCGTCGTCTGCGCAGCAAGCTGCGGTTAACTCCTACCTCGGAAGGTGGTGACGGTCCCTTCTTCGGGGCCCACGGGGCTCGATGATTCCAACCAGAACAAAGGTAAACTCACGGTGCAATCCTCTGGCCAAAAATCGCGCGGAAAGCATCGCGCGGAAAGCACGGTGAGCGCAATGCCCGCTGCCAATTCGGAGGTATTTCATCTTAAAGATCTAAGGTAACAGATCACCGCCTTCGTCGTCGCCGTTTTCGGCTTTGTTGCAGAAAGCGTGCGTTCAGGCGCGCCGGGCGGGGATTCCTGTTGCCGCTTGCCGGCAGCAGGCTTAGCGCAAAATTTGACATCTTAAAAATCTAAAGAGACTGGACTCTTTGATTAAAGTTGTCAGATTTATTGACAAAGTAAGAAAAAAATACTAGAGGTGGTGTACTATGCTCTGACGTGACGAGACAAAGACTGCGGGCTAAGGCCAGAAAAACAAAGACCAACGAACCCTCGGGAACACTCTCGCGCTGTAGGTCGCAAACAACTTGCGGCCAATCAAACACCTGGAGTCTAGATGATCTTACCTGCCGGGCAGTACTTTCGTTGAAGCTCCGGACACCACTCCCAAAGGAGTTCCCAATGAAGCAGTACACCTCTCCTGAGTTCGTCGACTTCGGTTCGATCGTCGCGAAGACCGGCCACTGTTCCAGCGGCTGCGATCACGACAGCGTCCTGCATCCTGACGAATTCAAGAGCAGCGGCGGCGACATGGAAATGCTCGAAGCGCTCATCGCCTGCTGAGATTGACTCGGCAATCGGGGTCGACGACGGCGTCGGCCCCGATTTCAGTCTTGATTTCATCTCTAAGAGGCTCCCTCCATGTCCCGACTGCAAAAAAACTTTCTGAAGCTAAAGGCTCTTGTGATCTTTCAGCTTTTCGATCTGGCTCTGCGATTCTTTACCTTCGAATGCATCTTGGACCGGGTTGTGAAATCCGGAATGGGAAACCCGAGGCGCCCACCCGTCGCCGCGGACGGTCCCTTCGTCGACGCTCTCCGCGAGGTCGGGATGACCATCCGTCGGCTGGACTTTCGGGCACGCCTCGACTGCCTGCCGAGGGCCCTCACGATCTACCATCTCGCGCGCCGCCGGGGCCTGGCTACTTCGCTGGTGGTGGGCGTCAAGAAGCCGCCATTCGCCGCCCACGCCTGGGTCGAAATCGCTGGGCGTGTCGTCTCGGACTACGGAGAGGAAGCCTGTGAGTACACCGTGATGATGTCGACCGACGGCGGACCGACCGCTCCGACCGCCCCTGCACCCGCCGATAGCCCCAGCAATCCCGGGCTAAGTGCGAATGGGCTCGGCCAAGAAACAGTGGCGCCGTGAGCCTGATCGCCGGACTTCACCAGCCCGAGGGGGGGCCGCTTACCGCCTCTGCCTTGGAGACTTTGAACGGCGGCGGCCTTCTGCTCGCCAAGGACCAAGCCCGCACGAGCTTCGGTGGCGAGGTTGGCTTCGCGGGCCGACAGCTTCATGCGGAGCGCGAGGCGCCTCACTTGCTGATCAGTCGGGATCAGGAGCTGTGGGTGATGCTCGACGGACGTCTGCACGACCGGGGCGAGCTGCGCGGCGAACTCGAAGCTTGCGCCGCCGCCGTCGAGCACGACAGCGATCCGGGCCTGATCATGGCCGCCTACCGAGCTTGGGGTTTGCGCTTCGTCGAGCGGCTGATCGGCGAGCTGGCGCTGGCGGTGTGGGACTCGCGGAACAGGCGCCTCCTCCTGGCCCGAGACGCCTTCGGCCTGCGCCCGCTCTTTTTCATGGAGCACCTCGGCGGCCTCGTTTTCGCCAGTCAGGTCGACCAGCTGCTTACCCTGAGGCCCGGCTCCGACCTTGATCTCGACCCGAGATTTCTAGCCGATTTCTTCATCGCCGGCAAGTCGACCCCCACCGCCACACCCTTCCGTTTCATCTCGAGCCTGCCCGCTGGACACCTGCTCATCTGTGACCCCTCGGGCCGGCGTACTCTCCCGGCCTGGCAGCTCGAAGACGGTCCGAAGCTTGTCTATTCTGACCACCAGGACTATGTCGACCATTTCCTCGACGTCCTGCAGCGCGCGGTGCGCTCGACGCTGCCGGCTTCCGGCGACATCTGGTGTGATCTGTCCGGCGGCCTGGATTCCTCGTCCATCACCCGTTTGACGGCGCTGGAGCTCGGAGACGAAGCCCGCCACCGTCTCACAGCCCTTTCGATCGTTTTCGAGGAGACCACCGGCAGTGACGAGTCCCGGTGGGCCCGCGCCGTCGCGGAGGACTGCGCACTGAAGCACCACCTGGAAGTCTCGGGCGATCGGCACCGGGCGTTCAGCGATCTGGCGGAAGGCGCGGCCTATTGGGACGTGCCGAGCCTCGAAATGCTCTCCTACGATCTCCACCGGACGCTTTCGCATTCGCTCCGTGACGGCGACGCCCGAGTGCTGCTGAAGGGCTTGGGTGCGGAATTCGTGGTTTTCGGCGAGGAGATCCCGCCCCTGCACCTGGCGGACCTTTTGCGTCGATTCGAGCTGCGGCGCCTGCGTCGCGAGTTAACGACGTGGCAGAAGGCGACTCGGACGCCATTCTCTTCACTGCTGTTCAGACACGCCATCCGTCCACTGCTCGTTCCTTCCAGCATCACGGTGCGCCCCCACAATGGCGTGCCCGGCTGGATCGACCAGGGATTCGCGAAGCGCATGGGGGTCGAGGGTCGCGCCGATCGGGCGTGGTTCGATCGGCGTTTTCGCTCGGTGCCGGATCAGTGGCAGTACGAACAAATTCGTCGGCTGGCGACGTCGCTGCATCCCGGGTGCTTCCACAAGACCTGCGCCGTTGGCATGCCTTTTCTCTATCGACCGCTGGTCGAGCTTTCCCTGCGAATTCCCTGGGATCACAAAGTCCGCGTCGGCACGAACAAGATTCTCCTGCGCGAGGCCATGGAAGGCATTCTCCCCGAGGTCGCCCGCACTCGGCGACAGCTGGTCAACGGCACGCCGGCGATCTACCGGGCCATGCGTGAGCACTGGCCGGCGCTGCGCGCTCGCATCGAAAAGGGAAGGCTGGCCGACTTAGGGCTCGTCGATACCGGACGCCTACTGGCGGAAGCGAATCGCGCGCGCCACGGCGGCTCCGACTTCCTGGCCGGTGTCCTCCGGCCGATCGTGCTCGACGCCTGGCTGGAGTCCAGGCTTGGCGATCGGTCTCCACAATCCGCGGCGGTCGCTGCTTGAAAAACGCCGGCACCAACCTGAGAAACACCATGGGAAACCTGCGTACCGATCTTCGTTTAGCTCTCCGTCGCTGGCGTCGGGACGGCATCACGAGTCTTATCAGCCTCTTTTCGCTCGCCTGTGGTGTTGCCACGGTGGTCGCGGTCTTCGCCGTGCTCGACGGTGTCTGGTTGAAGCCCTTGCCTTACGCCGCGCCGAGCCGCCTCGTCGCCGTCTGGGAGGCCAATCCGGCCGCAGGAATCGACCGCCAGCCGACCTCCACTCCCAATTTTCTCGACTGGCGGGCCAGGGCCCACTCCCTTGAGGATTTCGCAGCCACTTCCAGCGCCGTCGGACGCAGCCTGGATACCGGCGGCAGCCCCGTGGAGATCGGCATCAGCGGCGTGACCGAAGGATTCTTCAGACTGCTTGGCGTAACCCCGGTCGTCGGCCGTTCCTTCGCCGGGGATGAATTCGGCGCCGGTGGACCGCCCGTCGCCCTGATCACGTATCGCTTGTGGCAGAACGTCTTCGCGGGCCGTAGTGACATCGTCGGTCTGGAAGTCTCCCTTGATAAGCGTCCTCTGACGATACTTGGCGTCTTGCCCGAGGGCTACGTGCACCCGGATTGGCGCGATTTCGAGCAAAGACGGACCGATCTCTTCATCCCCATGCCGCTACACGTGTCCGAGTCGGATCGCCGGCGCGACTGGCTGGCCGTCATCGGCCGTCTGGCGGATACCGCCGGCCTACCGGCGGCTGCCGATGAGATGACCAGCCTTTCAGGCGAACTCGCCCGTGAGCACCCGCAGGCGAACGGTGGCTACCAGGCGGTATGCACGCCGCTCAAGCAAGCCCTATTCGGACACTGGCGCGGCCCCCTCGGCTTGGCCCTCGCCGCTGCCTCCGCCGTGCTGCTGCTGGTGCTCAACAACCTCATCACCCTCGGCCTCGGCCAGATGATCGCGCGTTCCGGGGATACAGCCGTGCACGTCGCCCTCGGGGCCGACCGGCGCCACCTCCTGCGCCGCTCTCTGACCGAGAACCTGCTGCTCGGTTTCATCGCCTGGTGTTTGAGCCTCGGGATTGCGGCTTTTTTGCTCCGGTGGATCGAGCGATTCTCTCCCTTCGTCGCCCTCGACATCGAGCGGGTCGACTTGGGGGCGCCGGAGATCCTCGTCGCGGCCACCCTCTGTGGCTTCATCAGCCTCGGCCTGACGCTCTTCTTCGCTTTTCAGGGCGGTGTGCGATTTCCTGAAACTCTTCGGTCGGGTAGCTCGCGGGTGCAAGGGTCGCGGACGGGCCGAATGCGGCTCGTCGTGGTGGTCGCCCAATACGCGATCGCCCAGCTCGTGTTGATCGGCATGGCCCTATTGCTGCGTAGTTACCTTGAGGTGCAGTCCCAAGAGACGGGTTTCCGGGCCGACCGCGTGGTGACCGCCGAGGTTCGGCTGCCCCGTCGAACGAGCTCGGAGGATCAACGCACGGCTCTCTTCCTGCAAAGCCTCCAGGACGCTGTGCGCGCCTTGCCGGGGGTCGAGCATGTAGGTGCTGTCAGTACCCTGCCGCTGGGCGGCGAAGCCTTCTCCGCCGACCTCGGCTTCCGAATCGCCGACCGGCCCGATTCCGAGCAGCCGCAAAGGGTGCTGACGACGGTGATCACGCCGGGTTTCTTCGAGGCCACCGAGATTTCCCTGCTCGCAGGCCGGATGCTCCAGGAGTGGGAATTCGAGAAGCTAGTGCTGGTCAACCAGACCCTCGTCGATCGGTTCTTCCCATCCTCAGACCCCTTGGGGCAGTGGATCCACCTCGGAGTCGATCCGCCGACCACCCGCCGAATGATTGTCGGTATCGTGGCCGACATCCAGCAGGAAGATCGGACTAGTTCCCCCGATCCTCAGGTCTTCCTCCTCCACACCCAGCGGGCGCTTTCCTCGATGACCCTTGTGCTTCGCACACAAACCACCGACCCCATGGCGGTGGTGCCCTCGGTCCGCGCCGCTTTGAAAGACCTCGATCCCGGAGGCGACTTGCTTGACCTCCGGACAGGTCAGCAGCTGCTGACCGCGTCTGTCGCGCGGAATCGCATCACTTTCCAGCTCGGCGCCCTGTGCGCCGGTCTCTCGCTACTCTTCGCGATCGTCGGGATCTATGGCGTGGTTTCCTTTGCGGTCCGCCAGCGATCTCAGGAACTGAGTCTGCGCATGGCGCTCGGGGCGGAGCGTCGCAGCGT
Source organism: uncultured bacterium (assembly GCA_965366625.1). Lineage (GTDB taxonomy): Bacteria > Acidobacteriota > Thermoanaerobaculia > Multivoradales > J023 > JAUIJL01. Next base: position 9,334 of record CBDUGP010000142.1, on the reverse strand, counting down.
CGTGGCGCTTTTGCTGGGCCAAGGTCTCCGAGTGATGGTCGCCGGAATGGGTGTCGGCACAGTAGCGGCTCTACTGCTCTCTTCGCTTCTGGGCAAGCTTCTCGTCGGCGTCGCGCCGAGCGATCCGAAGACTATTTTCGCCGTGACGTTGCTTTTCGTCACCGTCTCAGTCCTCGCCATGTTGGTGCCGGCTAGGCACGCTCTGCGCCTCGATCCGGCTCGGCTGCTCAGCGGCGAACGTTGAACATGTCGGCCCCTGCTGCGTCGCAGGACTCGAGCCGGAAGGTCTACGCTTCCGCCGCCAAGTTCCTCCGCTCCGCCCACTTCGGGCCCCTTGTGGCGGTCGGCGCCCTCGCCTCAGCCGGCCATCTCGCTGGGCAGCTCTCCATGCCGTGGATTGTCGGACGCATCATTGACGACGCCCTGGTCAGCGGCATGGCCTCCGAGCTTCTCCGAAGCAGCCTGTGGCTCGCCATCGCGGCGGTGATCAGCGCGCTCTGTCAAGGGATTGCGAAGGTCGCTTTCGCCGACTGGGGGCAGCGTAGCCTGTGCTCACTCCAAGATCGCATGCTGGCTCACCTCCACCGGTTGCCGGTCGGCTTCCTCGACCGCCACACCTCCGGGCGGCTCAATGCTCTCTTCACAAGCGATGCTCCGCGCGTCGCCAGCCTCTTCGACCCGACCCTGAGGGAGCTGATCTACTCGGTGATTCAGGCTGTACTACTCGTCATCCTGCTCTACCGGGGCTATGGTCCGATGATCGTCTTCGCCGCCGCTCTCATCCCAATCTACCTCTTAGTTCCGCTCACCCTTGCGGGCCGGGTGCGGAAGATTTCAGGAGAGATTCAGGAGAGCGCCGCCGCCGCCCAGGGCTTGCTGCAAGAGGCGATCGAGGGTGTGCGGGAGAGCAAAATCCTGGGCGACGATCGCTGGATCCTTCGGCGGGTGAACGAGGGCCTCGGCCGGGCGGCCCGCCAGCGAGTTCGCGGGGTGCGCCTGCGGGCCCTCTACGGCGTCGACTACGTGCTCTATTGGTCGGCCATCGGCTTCGTCTATTGGCAGGGGGGGCTTGGCGTCCTGCGCGGCGACCTGTCCATCGGCGAGCTGGTGGCGCTCGTCTCCTATCTCGGCTACCTGGAAGCGCCGGTCGGCCGTCTGCTCGGCGTCCACGCCCAGGTGCAGGGCTCCGCCGGTGCCCTGCTTCGCCTCGATGAGTTCTTCTGTGTCGCGCCGGAGCAGGAGGGCAGCCATCGGTATGATCATCGACGGCCGCCGGTGATCGAGTTTCGCGATGTCGCCTTTACCTACCCTGGGCGAGACGAGCCCGCCCTCGCCGGGATCAACCTGCGCGTTAGGCCGGGCGAGCACGTCGCCATCGTGGGTCCCAGCGGCGCCGGCAAGAGCACGCTCATCAAGCTTCTTTTGAGGCTCCACGACCCGACGGAAGGCGATATCTACTTCGACGGCGTCCCCCTACGGCAGCACGATCTAAAAGACCTGCGCTCGGCCCTGGCATTGGTTCCCCAGGAACCATTTCTTTTCTCCCTCGATGTGCGCGAGAACATCCGCCTCGGCAATGCCGAGGCCAGTGACTCGGAAGTTGACCGCGCTGCCGAAATAGCCCACGCCCACGAGTTCATCACCGAGCTCCCCCGGGGCTTCGAGACATCGGTCGGCGAGCGCGGCATGGCCCTGTCGGTGGGCCAGAAGCAGCGCATCGCCATTGCTCGGGCGAGCCTCCGGCAAGCCGGAATCGTGCTGCTCGACGAAGCCACCTCGGCCCTCGACGCCGAGTCCGAGCAGAAAGTACGTAGCGGCTTGAAAAGACTCACCCTCGGCCGGACCGCCTTCAGCATCGCCCACCGCCTGCAAACCGTCACCGAAGCCGACCGCATCCTCGTCTTGGATAAGGGCCGCTTGGTCGCCGAAGGCCCCCACGCCGAGGTGCTCCGAACCAGCCCGCTCTATCGCCGGCTCTACGACCTCCATTTCAGCGCCCCGACCCATCAAACATCCGCCGAAACCCCGCCGCAGCCCACCGCAGGATCCAAGGAGTTGGTCCATGTCTGACATGATCGAGATCCCCACGAACGTTTACGTCACCTATACGGACGGTACGGCTGTCTTAATGGAAACGCGCACCGGTCGTTACATCGGCCTCGACGAGGTCGGCACCCGCATTTGGCAGCTACTGACCGAGCTGAAAGAGCCGTCACAAGTGGTGACCGCGATGCGCGCCGAATACGATGTCCCCAGGGAACGCCTGGAGAAGGATCTTGCGCAGTTCCTCCAACAGTGCAGGTCCCACGGCCTCCTGGCCCCAGCGGAACCGCCGACGCACAACGCCTAGCCCAACTTCGAGGCCCGCAGGGAGAGTCCTCAGGGCTACGGCACGCTCGAAGCCCACGCGCCGGCATCGCCGGATTCGAATCCGTCGGCGAACACGTCGTCCGTCAAACCGATGCAAATACGGACGTTGTCGATGCCGCCTTCCACCAGGTCGCCACTGGCGTCGGCGTCCGTGGCCCGGACTCTGAGCCTTACGTTGGCCGGCGCGTTTTCGTGCTGCTGCCAGGCGCCGGTCCAAACGGCGTTGTGGGTCACATCGCCGATGTCGACCAAGGTTTCGAGCACCGCTTCGGTGTCGGCGTCGATCAGCTCGATGGAGAAGCCGTCTCCGGCATCATCACCGTCGTCCCTTTGGCCGTGGAAATAGTCGACGAACGCGGCGATGAATGTGCCCGCGCCGACGCTGACAACCGGTGAAAGGGTTTCGCAGGTGCCACCGTCGACATCGTCGCTGCCGGCGCCGCCGGCGTTGTTTTGGGTGAACCAGGAGAAGGTGCCGCCGGCGGAGCCGCCCACCTGGGTGGTGACATCTCCGGTGACGACCTCGTCCGGCGTGCCGCGGATGAAGGTTCCGGTGGAGCAAGTGCCGGCGCCGTCGATCCATCCGCCGTCGTCGCTTTCATAATCGCTCGAATAAAGAACCGACACGCAGACCGGTTCCACGTAAACGGTGATCGAGTCCGACGCCGAGTTGGTGTCCGAGTCGGTGACCGTCGCGGTGAGGGTGTGGGTACCCAAGCTCAGGCTCGAAATGGAAAACGACGCACCGCTGCCGATGGCGCCGTCGAGCGAAGAGGTCCAGGCCAGGGAGGCGGAGATGGCGCCGTCTTCGGGGTCGCTGGCCGTGCCGGTGAAATTGACGCTGGTGCCCTCGACGACGGTCGATCCGTCCGCAGGCGTGTTGATCGTGACCTCCGGGACGCCGATGCCGAAATCGACGTCGGAAATATCGAAGAAGATGTTGTCCGCACAACGGACTTGGATCCGGGCCTCGGCGATGGCGGAATTCGGTAGGGCGACCGATCGGGAGCCGGAGTTGGCGACCCCGTCGCCAGGATTTCGAGGAGCAAGTCGGAGTCCAGCTCCAGGGTCCGATAAACCTCGGGCACGATTTGTCGCTCGACCGCGGACTTCAGCAAGGCGTCGTCAACGTCTTTCCACGGTCTATCTTCGGGAAAGTTTTGGGCTGAGGTGGGGGAGATCGACAGCGCCATCAGGAGCGCGGCAAAGCCGAAACGGTGAGATGTTCTGGTGCTCATGGGTGACCTCATCAAACACTAGGCTCCACGCCTGGGGGTCGAGGAGCTGAGGGGAGTAGGGATCCTAGCCTGCTAGGCGGATCAGGCGGACCAGGCGGATCAGTTGGCAACCATCCCCTTACTATAAGCGTTTCGTCGGTCGAGCGTTTCGTCGGTCGCTGGACGTTCCGGTCTAGGGCGGAGCCGGCAGGACTTCTTCTCTATTTGGCTCCAGGCCGGCATCACGGCAAAGCTTTACGAAGCTAGGCAATCGCAGGCCCATCGCTCGGAGATCCGCCACCATGGGGGTTCGTAAGAGCTTGAGCGCCACCCGTCGCGGTACCGGCTCTTTTTGCTCCGCCAAATACACCACCCCATGCTGCCCTGGCCGAGTCACTTGATCAGAGAATACTCATCGCAATAGCGAAGCTCGCTCGGGATTCGATCCTGGCGAGTTTCGCGACGCAGATGTCTTTCGTTTGAGGGTCCTTCATCGTGCAAGTTGGGGCTCTGGAGGGCTAGACAGTGAACCTGTTTACCGAAGTTTTTTGAGGGTTCGGGGCAAATGGGGTTCTCGGTAACTCCTTAGATGATGAGTGCACCTCTCATCGGGGTGATAACCGACCTGGCCGTCCATTCCAAAGCTCAGCACGGTCTCGACCGACGGGCGGAGTCATAGGGCCTACCTCAGGAGCAGATCATGTCTAGAATTTCCTCTTCCCTTTTCAAACGGATTCGACAGAGCCGGGATCTCGGCAAAATATTCAGACTCGGCGCGGCCTCTACGGTTGTTTGTTTGTTGTTTTCGGCCCTTGGCGTGCAAGCGGGTCCGGTTCTCGAAGGGCCTCGCACCGAGGGTGTGACCCCGGCGGCGCCGACTCCCACGACGGTTGAAGAAGCCTCTAAGAATCACCACCTCTTGGTGCTGAAGACCGGGGTCTTCGATCCGCTGACCCAACACCTTGACTTCAGTCGTTATGAGTTTTCGCGGGCCGAGGCCGCCAGCCGTTATTCCATCATCCAATTCGACGCCAAACGCAGCAATATTGCCGATGAGATGGCCACCTCAAGGCAGATTCTGAAGGACCAGGGGGCGGAGATCCTTTCCTACTTACCCAGCTATGCCTATCTGGTGAGAGACGCGAGCGTCAACGCAGAAACCAGCTCCATCTTGCCCGGCGTCCGCTGGATCGGCCCGTTCGAGCCCGGATATAAAGTGTCGCCCGATCTTTGGGACCTGGGCAGCTGGGTGGAGGAGATTGAGCTGGAAGTTCTTGGGTTTCCTGGGGTGAGCGCCGCCGAACTCACCGAACTCGTGTCGGCGAGCTTCCGGGAAGCGGAGATGACAGGTTACGAGCCAAGTGCTCGGTATCCAACTACGACTTTCGTCGTAAGTGGCCGTGATTTGCTCACGTTCCTGCAGAAGGCTTCTGCTCTCGACTCGGTCTATTGGATCAGCCACTATCGAGCCCCGGAGCTGGCGACCCTCAATTCTGTCAGCCCGATTCAGGCCAACGACGTAGTTGGTCGTCCTATTTGGGACCAAGGCATTATCGGCACAGGCCAAATCGTGACCGTGCTCGACTCCGGTCTGGATCGCAACCAATGCTGGTTCACCCAATGGGACGACGGCGGCCCGGTATGGAATACGGATGAAACCGACGCGGATACGTCCGTGAGTCCGCCGGACGCGGGAGCGCTCTTCCCGCAGCGTAAAGTGGTGGGCTATTTCAACCTGCCGTCGGCGTCGGAATATGACGACAATCAAACCTGCCCCGGCTCCACGAGCTCCACGGGTTGGCACGGCACCCACGTGGCCGGCATCGTCGCCGGAGACGATCCCGCGGTTTCCCGATCGACCCCTGCGCTTCCCGGATTCGAAGCCGGTGACGGCATGGCGCCCAATGCTCAGATCCTAGTTCAAGACGGCGGTAACGACGCTTCGGGTTGTTTGCAAATGCCCACGGATTTAGGGCCCGTTCTGCTCCAGGCTCGCGCGGCGAATTCATATATTCACAACAATAGCTGGGGCTCCAATACCGCGGGGGCATACACTGCTCGCGATTCGGCGACCGATCAGCAGCTCTTTGAAACGTCGGATGTGCTGATGTTGGTTGCGGCCGGCAACACCGGCGGCGGAGCCGCGGTCGGCAGCATTTTCTCACCGGGTAGCGCGAAAAATGTTACGACCGTGGGAGCTTTCGGCAACGGCAACAGCACGGTCCGGGCCAACTATTCAAACCGTGGCCCGACCGACGACAATCGTCTCAAGCCGGACATCATGGCGCCGGGCAGCAACATTTCCGCCGCTTCCGGTGACGACAACGATTCAACCGCCTCATGCCCGGCCACGGTGCAGAAGAGCGGAACTTCCATGGCCACGCCCCACGTTTCCGGGGCCGCTGCGCTGGTTCGTCAATACTTCGTAGACGGTTTCTATCCGGGAGGGACCCGAGAGGTGGCCGACGGGTTGACCCCGAGCGGCATGTTGCTGAAAGCGGTGCTGCTGAACGGCACTCGCATGGACACGACCAATCCCGACAACAACACGGGCTGGGGGCGGGTTTGGCTTGATAATAATCTCTATTTCGATGGCGACGATCGCCAAGTTCGCCACTGGGACGTGGTTCACGAAAGAGGTCTCGAGACGGGCGAGGTCCACACCTATGAGATCTGGGTGCCGACCGCTGGAGACGAGTTTAGGGTGACCCTCGCGTGGTTTGATCCCGGCGGTGACCCGACCGCTGCTCTGAGCCTGGTCAACAACCTGGATCTCGAAGTTGTGGATCCCTCCGGCACTGTGTATCTGGGCAACGACTTTGCCGGTGGCATGTCCACCACGGGAGGCACAGCCGACACCGTCGATACCGTTGAGCAAGTCCGTTTTTCGACCGCTGGAACCGGCCTCTACACTTTGAGAGTGAAAGGCACCGACATTCCCGGCAGCGGCAGCCAGGCCAGCGAGCGCCAAGGCTATGCCCTGGTGGTTTCGAGTGCCGAATGCGCGGGCCGTCCGAGCACCGTGCCCGGCGACCTCGGGGTGAGTTCGAACGACGACAACGGCATCGGGCTGTCGTTCACTCCCTTGCCCGCGGTCGATCTCTACCAGCTCTATCGCGCCGAAGGAGGTTGTAGTGAACCCGCCACGAGCTTCTCATACGTTGGAGATGTGAACGGAACGAGTTCGTTCCTCGACACCGAGATCACCGGCGGCGCTACTTACGGCTATCGCATGCGCTCAGCAAATTCTTGTGGCGAAGGTGCCCTTTCCGCCTGTGTCGAGGTGACGAGCAACGCTTGCTTCGTCCCCTACGACCCCGGCCAACCCTATTTGCTTTACCAAGAAGGCTCGGGCTTCGGAGGTGCGCTTCGCCGCAGCCGGGTCATTGAGGAGGGACGCTTTTTGGACCTCAATTGGCCCCTCGACGGTTTCGACGGTGGAGCTTGCGGTTTGGTGGAAGACGACATGAGCGTCGAGTGGCATCAGCTGTTCGAGGTCACTGACCCGGGCGAAACCACTTTTCACTTCGACGTGGTGGCCCAAGGGGCCTATTCCTTGGTCGTCGACGGCTATTTGCTCGCCTACCGTCCCAATATGGGCGATTGGGCCGAGCGCTGGTCGCTCGAACTCTTTCCTGGGACCCACGAGATCTTGGTGACCTACGCACCGGAGCGTAAGGGACGGGTTCGCTTGACCTGGCAGCCCGACGGCGAGACCGCCACTGCCGACAACCACGTGTTGTGGGCTCGGTCGGGAGTGGCTCACACCCTCGGCTCGAGCTTCCAAGACATCAACAACTTGGGCGAGGCCGCCGGTCATTTTCGGCCCACCGGCGGCCAGTGGACCGGCATCCTTTCCGGCATGGATGGCGTCCCGAGCCGCTATGTGGACGGCCCCACAGCCGGCCACAATGTGTATGCATCCGGCGGGGTCAATCACAAAGGCTGGGCAGGATTCAGCGTGGAGGCCTCTTCGGACCACACCGCGTTGTTGGCTCATGTCGAGGGTGCCGACGTCACTGTGAATCCGGGCAGCGGCGTGCAGTGGATCCGTTCGGTGCATTTGTCGCAAGACGGCCAGTGGCTTTACGGCAGGGCCTTGCGGACGGACGGGGTGGACGACGCCTTCCGTCGGTCGTACTCCGGGCAATCGAGCTTGTCGATCCACAGCGGTCATTTGCTCGGTTTACCCACTAGCGGCTCTCCGGGAGATGATTGGAACCACGTCCTCGGCTCGATGTTCGCCAACCACGACGCTTCCTTCTTGGTCACCACCCTCGGCTATGGCGGCGGCAACATTTCGATCGGTTGGGTAGCCGTTTATTGGACCGCCCCCGGGACTTGGCACGTCCGCTCGGGTCTGCCGTCGCTCATCCGCGAGGTGGCCTACGGTTTCGCCGACGGAAAAATCGTCGGGAAGACCTCCGGCAGCGCCGGCTTTCTCTGGGATACGGCCAACAACAGCTTCACCACCATCAGCAGCTCCGTCTGCTCGGCCGGGTCCACGATTCACGACATCAATCGTTTCGGCACGGCTGTCGGTAGCTGTGGCACCGGCGGTGGCGATAGCTTCGCCTTCCGCTGGGCCGGCCGACTGGGCGAGCCGTTGGTCAATCTCGATGCGATTTACGGCGATAGTTCTTGGGACCTGACCAAGGCCTACGGGCTCAACGAATACGGAGATATCGTCGGCGAGGGAACCGTAGACGGAACGCCGAGCATTTGGCGGTTGGTGGGTCGATACAATTCCGAAGGGTCCACCGCGGCGACGATCACCACCGGGTCGACGGGGGAATCCTCCGAGTCTGCCGTTTCCTCTTCCAGCGACTCGGTTCCCCCGGTTTGGGATCGGGTCGACCTGGCGGATGCCTCTCGGCTTATGGCTGAGAATCGAGACGGAGGTTGGACCAAAACCGTTGCTCTCGGCTCACCGCTGAGCTTGGATTTGTCCGCTTTTGGCGCTCCGCCGCTGACCATGGATCTATTGAATCCCGAGTCCGGTATGAGTCTCGACGATTCGGGCAACCTAGATTGGCTGGGCCCCGTGTGGCCGGGTGCCTACGACTTGAATCTCGAACTGTCGGATGCGAGCGGAGGCAGCCACCTCAAGAGCCTGCAATTAACTTTGCCCAATCCGGATCTGAGTTCCTGCGGGGCCTCGTTTCCGATGACCACGCCAACAGTGACCGATAAAGTCTTGTTGTGTGCCGCGGTCCACTGGCAGACCCCCGGCAACCCCACCGCAGGATGTTTGGCCGGCCGTGACGAAGGGACCTCCAATCCCCAAGAGATCCAATGCAACGGTGCTCCGACCGAATATCACGAGCAGATTTTCCACCTGAGTGACTACTCTTGGGATCGGGATTTCCGCGCTTTTTCCTACGACGGTTACGGCTCGAAATGTGCCTCGTGGACGTCGGTCAGCCCGGGCACCAGCCCCGGCCAAGCGCCGCACACAGTCAGTGACGTGCAAATCAGCAACGTGAGCGCCACTAGCGCACGGATTACCTACAAGACCATCGCCGACAGCGGCTACTGTGAGTATCCGATCAGCAGCTACGCCAAAGTCAGGCAACTGCCGAAAACGCCGTACAGCACCCATAGCGGTGAAGGGGTCGGGCCCCTTTGCGGACCTTGTACCCGCTGCCAAACCGTAAACCTCAACGGTTTGTCGCCGAATACAACCTATCGATTCGTTCTGAATCGCGGGTTGTGCGGTGGTGGCGCTGCAGCCCAAGCCGAAAGGC
>CBDUGP010000141.1:0-21590 GCA_965366625.1 uncultured bacterium | reverse complement strand
CCAGAATCGCTTGAATCGATCCATCCAAGTCGGGAACCGTCTTCTGGCCCATCTCGCAGCTGGTGTGCAGGGCGGCGTACCGGCCCTCCGCGGTCAGCGCTTCGGCCAGGGCCCGCAACGAGGTGGTCTTGCCCACCTGGCGGGGGGCATGGACGACGAAGTAGGACTGATCGTCGATCAGGGGCCGGAGCTCCGCCACGCGCCGCTCGGCCGGCAGCATGTAGTGCAGCTCCGGTCGACACGGGCCGGCGGTGTTGAAGAAGCGTCGCGTCATAGGTGGATCTTATCCCAGGGGTGGCGGGTCGCGAGCCTTTCTCGACTCCGTCAAGCGTGAGCTCAGCGACCTCCCGCTCTCGGCCTGCGCGCCACGAGATAAATTTCGAGGCTGGGCGCCCCCGGCTACCCAGGTCTTGTCCCTGGCGGGACGGCCCTGCATCTCGGATTCCGGGCTGTCCCGAGACAAACCGCTCTCGTCCTGCACACCACGGGCTAGGCGCCCCCGGCTGAAGGCCGAGGCTAGGCGCCCCCGGCTACATCTGTCTTGTCCCTGGCGGGACGGCCCTGCATCTCAGATTCCGGGCTGTCCCGAAGGGACGAGGTACCGGTAGCCACGGATTTCAATCCGTGGCTGGCCTTGACCGGCCATTCAGTTGTCGACAAGGGGAGCTGGTGGAGGGCGAGTGGACCCCCCCCAAAGAAAGGTCTCAAAGCCTTGACCGGCCATTCAGTTGTCGACAAAGAGGGAGAAGTTCGATTCTGACTTGCCTCTAGAAAGTCTCAAAGACTTGACCGGCCATTCAGTTGTCGACTCCAATCCCGGGCTAAACCTTTCAGGAGGTGCAAAGAAAGGTCTCAAAGCCTTGACCGGCCATTCAGTTGTCGATCATATAGATGGGATATATTTCAAGGTTTTTCGCACGTAGAAAGTCTCAAAGCCTTGACCGGCCATTCAGTTGTCGACGCGTGCTTGTTGTCTTTTTCATCGTGGGAGGGGCGTTAAGAAGGTCTCAAAGCCTTGAACGGCCATTCCTCTCGCGACCCCAAAATCGAGCTAGGCGGTAATTCTGGCCCCGGGTCTCAAAGCCTTGACCGGCCATTCAGTTGTCGACCGGTGAGGATCCGAGAAGTTTCCCGTACTGGGCTAGAAAGGGTCTCAAAGCCTTGACCGGCCATTCAGTTGTCGACCTTCGATAATCAGGGTGTGGCTTTTGCTTTTTGCAGAAAGGGTCTCAAAGCCTTGACCGGCCATTCAGTTGTCGACCAACTTAAAACCTTCAAGAACTGCATGGCACCGGTAACGAAGGTCTCAAAGCCTTGACCGGCCATTCAGTTGTCGACCCCTGCCCCCACAACCCCAATGCTTCCAACCCTTTGCAAGCACGTTTCCGGGGATCTCCAAATTCTCCCAAGATTTTCCGAGAATCGCTCCAATTTCTCATCATCTCCTCGTTCGTAAATAATTGATTCTATTCATGTTACAGCCCTTCCGGGGATCTCGAGATCCGTCGTTTTCTCGTAACCACCTGATTTACCTCCACTTACGGCCAAAATCGAGAATTTATCCACCGATCGCCGGAGATCCCCGGAAACCCGACTCCGTGGCGCACCCTCCAGCCATCATACCCAAATCGCAGCCTCCTCTGTTCCCCGATCCACGTCTCCTAAGCCAAACGAAGCCGCCTCGCAGTGCTCACACATTCGATAGACACGAATCTGGCCATAGTCCGCGGACACCAAGGCCGATTGCAGCAACCCGCTCAAGGTCTCGATCTCCGATGCGTCCAACCGACATTCGAACACTGAATATTGGACCCGTCGCCCGAATCCTTCCGATCTTCGAAGGATTGAACGAAAAGCTTGCGGGTTTTATGACTCATCCACACTGCCCCACTTTTACTTTCTGTGAAATCCGTTACTTTTACTTGTCGACGGCGAATGAACGTCCACACCAGGGCTTCGACCAAGTGGCGCAGCTCTTCCTGAAGATCGCTGGCCAAGGCAGCGTGCCGTCCGCTCGAGCGAGGTAGCCTCCGCCGCTCATGGAGAAGTCTAAAAGACTTGATTAGTCGCTCCTCCTAAACAGCCGCCTTGTACCGGGCGGGCCTAGCGCTGGACGTCTTACTTAGGACCACAAAGTCGTCACCCATACGGATCAACCGTTCATCCGGCCCGAGGAGCTCATCCATCTCCCTCAGGAAGAGGCGGGCCACAAGAGCCCCGAATCTCTTCTGAAACGACGTTGAGCCCTGCGACTGTTGAAAGATCGTCCCCCATGGCTCAAACGGAAAAAGGGCTTCCAGGCGCGCGAGGATCCGATCACGATCACCACCGAGAGGCGCCAAAAGCGACCCGAGGTCGACCTCGAGCACATGACGAAAGCCGGCGTCGAACGCTCGGTGCATCACCCGACTCGCGGACTCTCGGGAGTAACCGCTTTGGTAGGCGAACGAGCAATCCGAAAGCATCTGCTCGATGGCCGGTTTCAGGGATCTGCGGAGCAGGTTCGAAGCCGGACGAAACGGCTCGTCCTCAAGGCTCGACACCTCGGGCAATCGATAACGTCCACAGCCGTAAAGCACCGCCTTGCCCACGTGGTAGGGCTGCATGGCGGCCAACAACAAACACCAATCCGGGGTCAGACCTTCGAGCCGCACCGTTCCCACCACTCCGCCGAGGGTCATGCCCTTGGGACGCCCGGGCTTGCCGTTGCGTCCGCGGACGGGTAAGTCGAGCCAGGTGAGATGGCGGGCGTCGGCGGTGAGGCCTCTGGGGGCGTCCGGCATCTCGGATCGCTTGGGATAGACCCCTCGGCTGAGCAGACACCAGCGCTGCCAGAGACGCTGCAACAAGAGATCGGGCGGAAATCGATCGGCATTGACGAATCCCTTCCGGGGTCCTCGACCTTCCGTGGGCAGCTCCAGGCGCAGGGGCGAAAGAAATTGCAGCTCCACGGTGGACCGTTCTGCCAGGGCTCGGGCCCGCTCCAAAACCTCGTCGCGGGTCACGGCCGGGACCGTCTCCAGGGCCTCGAATCGATAGTTGCCGTCGAGAGTGCGCCCCGCCCGTCGGGGGTGACTTCCGGCTCGGCGCAGCTCGTCCTCCAGCCTTGGCCCGGCTCCCCTGGCGTCGCCGGTGGCGGTGATGCCGAAGATGTAGGAATCTCCTTGCCGGAATCGGACCTTGCCGGATTCCGGCGCGAAAGGCACGAGCCCCTTCGGCAACGGATGGTCGATGTGTCGAGAGAGCAAGCCGTGGATCACACCACCGTGCAAGAAATGAAAGGTCGCCGATTCGGTGAATCGGAGGCGCACCTGCAGGTGCTCGGTCGGGGGCAAGGTGAGCTGGGAGCCGTCGGGTAAGAGCATTAGACCTCCGCGGGTCGGGGTTGATAGGTGGGGTCAAAGACCGTGACCGTGTGATCGTGGGTGTCGACCACTTGGAATCGGCGCCCTTCCGCCAGGGCCACCGCCACGCCGGCCGCTGACACCAATTTGGTGCCACCCGTGATGTCGATCACCACATGGTCCCGGCGCACGCCGGAAAGCAAAAGCTGTTGGTAGATCTCGTCGAGGGCCTGGACCAGGGCCTCCAAATCGCCCACGTCCACTCCGGCTTCCAGCTCGGGCACGAAATCCCCCAAGGTGCGCAACGGCACCGGGTGCAACCCAGCCGGCCAAAGACCCTCAAGCCAAGCGACGAATTCACGGACCAGGGCTTGGCTGCCTTCGAAACCCGACGAGCCCAGCAGCACCACCTGCTGGAGCCGGGTTCGAGGCCGAAACGCGTGGAATGCGATGGCTTCCGCCGGCATGCGCCACTTGCCACGCATCGCTTGCAGCAGAGCCGGATCGTCGAGGCGGCCCTGGAGCTTCAGATCATGAGCGAGCTGATCGTCGGTGGGCCGGCTCAAAAAGAGCACCAGCACCTCGACGTCTCGAGGGTCTCGGGAGCCCACCACCCGAAAATCCAGCCGACTGCGAGCTCGGCGCGCCCGAAACATCAAAACCGCCAACAACGCGATCAAGGGCAGAGTCAGCAAAAGGCTCCACAAAACCCCCGGTTCTGGCCGGACCCCGAGAAACCACCATCGGAGGTGGCTGTCGACGGTGGCATAAAGGCTGTCGGCGAACCAGCCCAGGGTCGACAACGCGAGCACCGCCAAACCCATGGTCACGGGTCGGCTGGATCCCAAGAAATGTTGCAGAAGATCTTGCAGCTCTTGGTCTAAGATTTCTGATTTAAAGTGACGCATTTTACTTTCTAAAGTCTCGCAACCCCGCTCCTCTGTCGCCGTTCAGTGACTTGTTCATCGAACCGCCCTCGGCCTGCTCGCCCCGCAATGAATTTCGAGGCTGGGTGCCCCCGGCTACATTGGCCTTGTCCCTGGCGGGACGGCTCTGCATTTCAGCTTCCGGGCTGACCCGAGACAAACCGCTCTCCGCCTGCGCGCCACGGGCTAGGCGCCCCCGGCTACCCATGTCTTGTCCCTGGCGGGACGGCCCTGCATTTCAGCTTCCGGGCTGTCCCGAGCCCCATCGCTCTCGGCCTGCGCGCCACGGGTTGAAACCCGAGGCTACCCATGTCTTGTCCCTGTCGGGACGGCCCTGCATTTCAGCTTCCGGGCTGTCCCGAAGGGACGAGGCAAATGTAGCCTCGGGCTTTAGCCCGTGGCTGGCCCTGACCGGCCTTTCGTTTCACAACAGAAGATAGGTACACCGCTCAACGCCAGCTGCTTCAGAAGTCTCAAAGCCTTGACCGGCCTTTCGTTTCACAACGATTTTTGTAACCAAAGGAGGATAGATTATGCAGATTCAGAAAGAGTCTCAAAGCCTTGACCGGCCTTTCGTTTCACAACTAATTATCAACATCTACCAAGTGAGAGAAGCTGCCAAGGTCTCAAAGCCTTAACCGGCCTTTCGTTTCACAACTCCACCTGATTCCCGTTGACAGCAAACTCTCTTAGAAGTCTCAAAGCCTTAACCGGCCTTTCGTTTCACAACCTGAATGTACTCATCCTTATCGCGGCTATCGTAGAAAGGAGTCTCAAAGCCTTAACCGGCCTTTCGTTTCACAACCACGGCTTCACAGCCGTATGCGTTGATACCGCAACCGAGAAGTCTCAAAGCCTTAACCGGCCTTTCGTTTCACAACCCTGCCTCCGTAACCCACCTCCTGCCAAACACTTACAAGCACGTTTCCGGGGATCTCTCGAAATCCTCGGCTCATCCACCTTTTCACCTCCAAATACACAGTTCGCCAAACCCATAACTCCTTTCCTGACAGCTATTTAGTGACCTTCCGGGGATCTCCCGGAGCGTCGAAATCACGTATCTATCTGCAAACAAGCCACTTAACCTGCAAATAGCCACATTTCCAGCACTAACGCCGGAGATCCCCGGAAAACGGTGGCTGGCTGTTCTTGCCTTCATCCGTCGAAGGATCCCAACGACCATAACCCACCGCGGTCTTCGCCCCGGCACCGATCGTTCCCAACGCCTGGGTCAACGCCTCAAAAACCTGTTCCAACGCTTCAGCCGTGTCGGCACGATCCAGTTCCCGAGGCGCGATGGAGAATAAAAACCTCGCCTGCTCTACCACCAAAAACGGCACCGGGTTCGGCGAATGCCAATCCGCGGGCACTCGCTCCGGCTCTTTCTCGGGATCGATGATCTGATCGCCTTCGGCATACCACTGCCCCTGGTGCGCGGTCATCACGTCCTTGGCCAGCCGAACCGGGGCCACGGGCAGGGCCTCGAAGAAGATCCAACGCCCCGCCTGGTCAGGGGTTCCGAACCAATCCATGGATCGTTCGGCCTTGAGCTCGTCGTGCCAGCCGGACCAAACCTCGACCCAAGCCCGGACGACCCCTTTCACCGACGCCGCCGGCAAATAGGGCAATCCCAGGGTGGGGTGCCAGGCAAACCCGTTTTCCACGGGATGGGGCAAGCCGAGCCCGGTGACGAAATGCCAATCGTTGACGAAGGTCTGCGAGCGACCGCCGAGAGCTTTCACCAATCGACGTCGACGTTCGCTTTGCTCGCGGAGCGTCGGCCCATCGCCCCGTAGCCCGACCACCGTCTTGATCCAACGGGTCTTGGCGTCGTCCACTTCTTTGGGCAGCTCGGTCAAGCGCCACTTGCTGCCCTCGGGTCGTCGCTCGCGCTCGTATTGATTGAAGAATTTGCTGTACCAAAGCCCGGTATGGGCGTTCGCCGGCGCACTTCGCTTGATCACGTCTCGGCGGGACAGGTCGCGATAGAGGGGATCACCCATGGCCGGGCTCCGAAGCGGTGGGGTCTTTGGGATCGGTTTCGTCGGAATCGGCGTCTTTAGAGTCGTCGGCTTTTTCGGCCGGTAGGAAAGCCTGGGAAAAGCGCTTCACCCACTCCAAATAGGCCAGGACCTCGGTCTGGGCCGCGCGGTACTCGTCCATGCCGGAGGAAGTCACCGCTTCGAGCAAGTCCTGATGGTCGGAATAGGGTTGTCCGTCGCCCACCAACCAGCGGGACATGACGCCGTAATGCAACTCGTAGGCGGCTTCGGTGGTGCCCTTCCGGCTGCGGCAGAAAGCGGCGGTTTGGCCCAGGCCGTTCATTTGCACCATGGCCGGCAGGGAGTTGGAGTAGGCGCGGAAACGGTTCTTCTCGGCGTCGCTCAAGTTCTCGATCTGGCGGACCTCCTTCAGAGCTTGGGCCGCGCGTCGCTGGCTTTGGGTTTGGCTCATGCCGTCCCTCCCTTCAAGCTCTTCACCTGGCACCAGCCCATACCCACCGTCTCGTTGCCGCCGAGCTGTAGATAGGGACGATCCCCGAAGACACCTTGGAGCAAGACGTCGAGCACGGAATCGGCGGTCAGCTCCCGCTCCTTCTTCCGCGACCGGGCCGCAATCAGGGGCACGTAAAGCACGGTTTCCGGGGGCAGACTCTCCTCGTACCGCAAATTGCCGCGCACCACGGTTTTGGTGCTGTTGTCGATGCCGATATGGGCGGTCACCGGCGTGGCGAAGCGGGCCAAATCGCCGAAGAGGGTGTCGTCCACCACGCACAACCATTTTTCGAGCTTGGTTTGGGCGTCGGCCATGGGAAGGACCTTGGCCAACGCCCGGATCAAATCCGTCATGGGCTGCTTGTCCAGGCAGAGACGGAACTCCTCCAAGAAGATCGACGGACCTCCGGAGTCGTCGGTGACCCAGGCCTCTGAGCCTTTGGGAGTCGGCGGCTTGAAGCTCAGGTTGCCGACTCCGAGCCGTTTGCAATCCCGTTGAAATCGCTCCAGCACCGCCGGGCAGGTGACCCAGCGAAAGGGTCCGGTCAGGGAGCGGACGGGCATCAGCAGGAGCCTGGCGTCGCCCACGGACACGGCACCTCCGTGCTCCGACGCTTGTTGGGTGGCGGGATCGGGTCCGAAAACCACGTCGATGTCGGGGCAGCTCCTCTGCTCCGCTTGGGCCCGAAGCGCCCCCTTGACGCCCGAGCCGAACACACAGGGCCACTCGGTGTGGGACTCCCGCTGGATGGGAAGGTCGACGGCGCCGAGCATTTGCCCGGCTCCGGCGTGGATCGAGGTCTCGGCCAGTAGACCGAGCACCGCGGTGGCTTGACTCATGGTGTCTCCTTTTCGGTTCTTGAGATTTGAAGGTCTTCGGGGAATTCGTCCTGGTTCCAGAGTCCGACCGCCAGGTGTCCACGGCCGAGGGCGGTGTCGGTTCCGATGCGGCGACCGTGAAACTTGCGGACCAGCTCCGTGAGCTCTCGGCCCGTCAAGTAGCCCGAGTCGGGCTCCGGTCCTTTCGGGCATCGGCAATACCAGAGGCTTCCCGCCGGCATGAGGCCGCGCATTTCTCTTGGGCGACGCCGCGCGAGATCCCATCCGCCTTCCCGTTCGGCACCTTTGAACACTGCGGTCACTACTTCCAGCGGCATGCCGTCCAGCCGGCCGCGCCAAGCCTTTGCACCGTTGCTCAAGGTGTGTGGTTCCGACGGCTCGAATGGGAGCCATCGTCCGCCGAGGTCGGCTGAGGTCAGTAGGTTCAGGATCAGGCCCTGGGTTTCGTGGGTCGGGGCGGGGGCCTGGGGAAAGGTGGACGCGTCGGGCAGCCATTCCACGCCCGTGGGTCGTCCTTCCCCGCCCAAGCGGACCATCCTCGGCAACGCGTCGGGCTTCAGGGGCACGCCGTCGAGGTCGGTTTCCACCACCAAGTCCGGACGGGGACGCACGTGGCGGGTTTGGTAGAGCAGGCCGAGCCGCGCCGTGGCTCGCCCCACGTCGCGGGCGATGCCCAGTCGCGCTTCTTCGTCCATCAGCCGGCGGATCGAGATCACGTCATTCGCATGCGGCACCTTTCCTATAAGAACCTCCTCCAGTGTTTTTTCCGTCAACCAAAAATCGTCGACCGGTAGCCGAACATGGCTGTCTTTGTTGAGCGCCGGTAGGTGAATTTTGCCCAGATCCGTCTCGACCGCCGAGCCGACCTTGAAGCGGGAGACGGCGGAGTGGCTTTCGCCGTCGGTGAGCAGCAGGCGCGGCGCCGGATAGAGTCGCTCGGTGAAACCGGCTCGACGGCGCGCCAGCCAGGGTCCCCGGAAATCGAGGTCTCCCAGGTCGTCGCCGAAGCCGATGAGCCGGGTGACGTCATGTCCGCCGGCGTGGACGGGTTGCTTCTTTGCGCCTTGCTCGGCGAAGACTCGCCAATCCACCCCAACGCTCTCGCCGAGCAGGAAACGCAGCGCCCCGGCAACGGTGCGGGCGGGCGGAGGAAAGGAGCTGGACAGGAACGGCGCTCCCACCGAGCTGTGGGGTCGAGATTCGCGGAAAAACCAGGTGTCGAACGCTTGAAGTCGGCAAGTGAGGGTCATGACGGGGTCCTCCCGTAGCGGGCCAGAAATTTCACCAGGAGCGCGCCGTCGGCCTCGAGCCTTGGGGAGATCCAGGCCGGCGAATCGTCCACGGCGCGACGGCGGGGGCGGCATTGGTGCAGCAACCGGGTCACGCGCTCGCGGGCGACCTCGACCGGAGGAGCTTCTCGCCCTTCCCGTTGATGGAGCCCGGAATCGAGATACTCCGCGGTCATCAGGTCCACGGCTTCTTCCGGTGAGAGCACGGCCTCTCCCCCATCGATCGGCGGATTGAGCAAATCGAAGAGGCGTCGCAAACGAAAGAAAAAGCGGTAAGCAAATGGCGCTTCGTCGGGATCGAGCATGTCCGTGGTCAGGGCGTCCAAGACCAGACGTGGTTCCGGCTCGCCCTCGTCGAGGGTTTCCAAGGCCGTCTCCCAAGGCAGGGCCCAGGTCAGGCGCTCACCACCCCGGGCCACCACTTGGGCAGCGATGGCGTCGCGACCGCAATCCCGCTTGGCGGACCGTTTCAACAGATCTTGGGCCGCCTCCAACGCCCGACCGAGGGGCAGACGGATGTGGGGGAAGACGACGGCGCCGGAGAGTGTCGGTGTGTCGGGCGGCCACGGGTCCTGCCGAACGAAGCACTCGAGATAGAGACGCCGGAGGGCCAGGGCCGCCGGTAAGGCATCCGTTGCGGGAAAGAGGGCCGAGACGTCGTCTCCACCGGCGTAAATGAGGAAGCCGCTGTGGGCCTTCACCACCTCGGGAACCTTGGCGGTAAAGGCCTCCAACGCTTCGGTGATGGGGGCTTGCAGCTTTTCCTTCGACATCTGGGCTCCCAGCCGGTCTCCGTCCATGGCCACCACGGCGTAGAACGGCGACGGCTCGCCCAGCTCCGCATCCGCTTGACGGCCGGCGGCCTTGCACAGATTCGCCAAAGCCCGGCGAATGGCCTCCGCTTTGTCTCGATCAGGAAACTCGTTGGGATTGGCCAGACGGGTGTCGTAGAAGAGGTCACCGTCGTAACGGCTCAGGTAGTCCACGGACGCGGCCTTCGCGGCTTCCGTCACCCGCCGAAGCTCCGTCCGCCACTCGCCCCGCACGCTGCCCAAGCGATCCGCCGCGGTGGTGAAGGCCAGCTGCTCGCGTTCCGGTGCATGCTGGATCAGCCGGGCTAGCCAAGGGGCCGCCGCCATATACGAGACCGACGGCACCGCTACTTTCAAAGACCAACCGTGAGCGGTCCAGCCGGACGGCATGGCGAGCCGGATGCCGTCAAAGACCCTGGGGAACAACCTTTTGACCAAGGCGTAGGCGCAGAGCTGCTCCCCCTCTCGCAGATCACCGTCGGGAATGTGGGTCGAGCTTCGTTTCAGATCGGTCCAAAACTTCCCCACCTCCCGCCCCGGACGCTCCGCTCCCGAAAGCTCCTGAAAGCCGTCCATGAGCATGCACTTCACGCCGGGCTCGGGATCGGAGGTGCCGGGTCGCAGATTCTTCCGGCGATCCAGGGCCTGGGCATCGGCGGCCTCGTCGACTAGGACCCATTGCACCCGCCAAAAAGGATCGAGCTGGTCTTCCCGAGAGCCGATCTGCCGATGCCACACCTCTCGGGTGGGCTCATGTCTGCGAACATCAGGAGGCAGCTCGAACCACACCCGATCGGCGATGCCGTACCAGGCTCGACGCACCGCGGCCCGTACCTTCTCCGGGGAAAACTCGCCGTCGACCTCGGCCTTAAAGCGATTGGGCACACTCATTTGCTCGGGCCCGGATTCCGACTCAAAACCTTTTCCGGCCTTCTGCCGACCCCGGAGGAAATCCAAGGCCTTCGCGTCGGGTCGCGGGAAAATCACTTCATTTTGAGAGCTCTGAGCTTCCACCTCGGCCATGGCCACTGCCGAGAGGTAAGACAGCAGGAACGAGCCGGCCCAATAGTCCCGAGTTCTGCGGGCTTGGGCGACGAAGCTCTGAACGGGTCCAAGGGAGAAATGGAAGTACCGCTTCATCTCAAGACCTCCTCGCCTCGGGAAATAGGGTTTCTCGGGAGTCGAAGTGATCGAGGTAGTCCGGGATGACCGTCGGGTCGTGCTCTGGGTCGAGTCGAACCTTGCGCCCGTTGCCCATGGCGACCTGGTCACCCTTCGGTAGGAAGACGGCCGGCAGGTGGGTATACACCGCGAGAAAACCGTTCGATTCCCCACGCAGATGATGGATATGAAGGAAAAGCGGCGACGCCCGGCGTTGGCGTCCTTCCGACGCCGGCTCGATGGTGACGCTGCTCTTCGTTTTCGGGAAATAGTAGTTGTGGGGCAATCCAAAGGCGGCGCGGCGCGGAATTCTTTGCGGATCCTCTCCCCTGACGACCCGCAAAGCTTGTCGGGTATCGTCTTTAAAGTTTTCTTTTCGATACTGCTGGAAAGTCTGGCCGACGGAGTCCACCAAACGGGCTCGATCCCGTCCGGTTTGGGAGATCTCCACCCGCAGGCTTTGCGACAAAGCACTGAATGGCGGCTCGGAGGTGGGTAGAGCGCGAAGATGCTCCCGGATGAATTGCCCATAGGCCAGCCGGGTCAACGGGCCGGTGGATCCGTCAAGCCTGCGGATCGCAATGGAGCCGATGCCGCGTCGGGTCCTGGCTCCAAGTCCGCCGAGCAAGCCGAAGAGCCACAAGGCCTTTTTGACCTGCCCAACCGACTCGTCCGACGTATCCGGCCGAAACAAACATTCCAACGTGAACGTCCCGGCCAGACCGTGGGGTCGGCTCGTCAGATCCTGTCCCAAGAGATATTTGATGCCGGGCTTGGTGCTGCCGGCCAGCTGCCGGTCAGCCTTGAGCTCATGATCCACAATCCTGAGCAAGACCCGACTCTGCTGCCCCGAGTCACCGGCGTTGGCGTGCCCGAACAGCTCGGCCTCTTCCTGGTGCAGAGCCCGCAGGGCCGCCGCCACATCACCACCGGCACCAGCGAGCGCTGGCCCCCAGCGGATGGCACGCCACCAGAACCGCAACGCGCCTTTGACCGATGGCGGACGCAGGCGATCGACGACTTTGGTGGAGTCTCCCCCACCCATGAAGATCGGGGTCACCGTCTCGAATTCGGCTCGGACAACTCGCATTGGCAACATCTCCGGTTCGGCATCCAATCAAGAAGGGGTCCCCTTATTGAGGGCCTCTTTGGGATTGGTTCCCTAAACGGAGAATGTCTTGGAAATTTTTTCGAGAAATTTCAGCGGTGGCTTCAGTGGACACCGTGCAACACGAAAGGTGCCCAATAGTAGGGAGCCTCGGGGTCAAGCCCTTGGGGCGCCCGGGCTTGCCGTTGCCTTGTCCCTGGCGGGACGGCCTTGCATTTCAGATTCCGGGCTGTCCCGAGACAAACCGCCCTTGGCCTGCGCGCCACGAAATGAATTTCGAGGCTGGGCGCCCCCGGCTACCTATGTCTTGTCCCTGTCGGGACGGCCCTGCATTTCAGCTTCGGGGCTCTCCCGAGATCCACTGCTCTCGGCCTGCACGCCACGGGCTGAAGCCCGAGGCTAAATACACCTTGTCCCTGTCGGGACGGCCCTGCATTTCAGCTTCCGGGCTGTCCCGAAGGGACGAGGCAAATGTAGCCTCGGGCTTTAGCCCGTGGCTGGCCTTGACCGGCCTTTCGTTTCACAACCGCACCAAGACCAAGACCGTCCACGGTCAACAGCGTCAGGGGGTCTCAAAGCCTTGACCGGCCTTTCGTTTCACAACGTTGGTATGTTCGAGGTGCAGGCACGTCGAACAGAGCTTTGTCTCAAAGCCTTGACTGGCCTTTCGTTTCACAACAGTCGGGAAAGAACGTCATCCTTCGAAGGATCCCAACGACCATAACCCTTTATTGAGGGCCTCTTTGGGATTGGTTCCCTAACCGGAGAATGTCTTGGAGATTTTTCGAGAAATTTCAATGGGGTCGTCAGTGGACGCCGTGCAATACGAAAGGTGCCCAATAGTAGGGAGCCTCGAAGCCGGGTCGTCGACGCAGCCGGTCTTGGGCTTCTTTCAAGGCTTCCGTCGCGGTCAGCCCTCGATCCAACAAGCCTTCGTAGAACGCTTCCATCAAGATCGAGGCCGCTTGATCGTCGACGCTCCAGAGCGTCACCAGGATCTCGGTGGCCCCCGCCTCGAAGAAGCCGTGGGTCAGCCCGAGCAGGCCGTTGCCGCGGACGTGTTTTCCCAGGGCCGTCTGGCATCCCGAAAGCACGGTCAGGTCGGCGTTGAGCGTCAGCTCTCGAATCTCGTGGAGGTAGAGCCGGCTATCGAGCTCGCGACCCGTCTGATCGTATTGGGACAGGACGACGCCCGAAAGCTCGGGCAAGCCTTCGTCGACCCACGCGTGGGTGGCGAAGTGAAGGATTCGTGCCCGGCTCAGGTCCGACCCCAAAACGGCTTCCTTGGTGGCGTCGAAACCGGTCCGAATCTGTCGCCGCGACAGGGGGAGCAGGCGTTCGAGCACGGCCGCTTCGTCGGCGGAGTAAATCAGTCGCGGCAGGGGTCCCTCGGGCATTTGTCGAATGGCGATGCCCCGGGTGTGGGGCGAGGCTTCGGCCGGCCGGCTCGGATCGAGGTCCGTGGACGATTGCCGCTCGGAACGGCGCTCGTCGTCGGGCTGATAAACGGGGTCCGCGAAGATCACGGCCGTCGTCGGGCTCGGAGCACGCTCCAGCCGACGTTGGTCGAGGGCGATCAGGAGCGAGGCTGACGGAACGTATGAGATCTCGAAGTGGTCACCCAGGAGCGAGGTGGTGGCTCCGACTTCATAGCCCGTGCGCGGCGCGGCGAGGGCCGCGAAGGGAATGTAGTGGAGAAAGCCGTCCGGCACGATCATCAGGCGCCGGATCTCCGGAGGTAGGGCGTCTCGGGGCAGGAGCCGACGGGCCAACGCCTCGCTCATCAGCTTCCACTGCAGGCCGGATCTCAGGGATCCCTCGAGACTGCGATAAAACGATTCGGCTTCCGGCTCGATTTGCTCGCGATTCGTCAAGGGGAAAACCCGGGCCCGGTCGTGGGTCAAAACGAAGAGATTGCTTTGCTCGACCCCCAGCCGATAGGCCAGCAGGGCGGTGTCGGTCGGCAGATAGCCCAGGATTTGCGGCATGGTCACCGGCTGGGGGGACGCCAATCGGCCGGCCCACCGCTCCCGCTTGCGCTCGGCGGCCCGTTGCTGCTCGATCAACGCGCCGAGCCGTCGTAGCTCTTTTTCGATCTCGAGGATCCGGGCCCCGTCGCCTGCCGAGTCTCCGAGGCGTCGACGGGTCTCCGCCAGCAGGTTGAGACGCAGGGCGAGCGGCTGGACCGACGGGTGAGGGGACTCGGCAGATTCGCCGGATCCCGCCTGTGCTTTCCGTTTGACCACTTGCTCGAAGAGCGTCCACGCTCGTGCCCGATCAAAGACTTCAAAGGCGCGGGCCAAATCGTCATCGGATTCGCGGTTCCGGTAGGCGTCCAAGTAGATGTCGACCGCCAGATCCGCGTATTCCTGCCACAGCCAAATGGGCAGATAGATGTAGCCTTGCATTCGCGCCCGATCGCGCAGCTCGTCGACGATCGCTAGGGCCGCCTCGATTCGTTCGGAAGCCGCTTTGGAGTTGCCTCGCCATCGAGCCAATCGGGCACGGCAAAATTCGACGTGGGCGAGGGCTTTGGGGTCGCCGGCGGTTCTGAAATAGGCTCTCGCCCGGCGCAGCAAATCGTCCGACTCCGCCGAGTACCGTCGGCTGCCCAACAAACAACCGAGGTTGGCGGAAACGGTGGCCACGTCCTTCGGATTGTCGGTGCCCGCCAGCCGGGCGAGCGCCTCGCGATAGGCGATTTCCGCACCTTTGGCGTCGCCCGAAGCGGTTTTCAAGGTGCCCAACCGATCGAGCGCGGCAATTGCTCGATTTCTCGATCCCAGGTCTTCGAAGAGGTCCAAGGCTGCCTGGACGGGCTCCAGCCCTTGCTCGGGATTTCCCGCCAAATATCGATTCCATCCGATGGCTTGGAGCGCGGCGCCCTGGACCACGCGATGACCGGCGGCTTCGGCCGAGCGCAGCGCTTCGAACAAATCGTCTTCCGCTTCGTCGTGTCGCTCCAGGGTGCCGAGGGTCGTGCCACGATTGATCAACGCTTGGGCGATTTCCAGGGCCTTTTCCGATAGCCGCCAATGGTCGAGAGCCCGATCGGTATATTCCAGGGCCGAGTGCGGGGCTCCCAAATCCGTGGCTAGGCGCCCGAGGTTGGTCAAGGCGCTGGCGATCGCCCACGGGTCTCCTTCTGCTTCGGCGATCCTCTTCGCCTCTTCGAATGCGGCTTGGGCCAACGCCAGATCTCCGAGGTCGCGATAGGCCAAACCCGATCGATTGAGCAGGCTGGTTTCGAGGAATCGTTCGGGTGAAGCCTGCGAAGCATCGAGGGCCATTTCAAAGGCGCGGATCGCTCGACCAGGACGACCGACCCGGAGCCAGAGGCTGCCTGCTTCCCGGTAGGCCACGATCGACAGGATCGGCTCGTCGGCTTTGTTCGCGGTATCGCCCGCGTTCTCGTAGCGCTCGGCCGCGGCGGCCGGATCGTCGACCCCGATCGAGCCGGCTTGTTGAAACAGCCCGTGAGCTTCGGCACAGAGACGGTCTTGTCCCGAGGCCCGGTTTGCCGTCTCGGCCTCGGTTTGCAGGGAATAGCGCCCCGCGCCGGAAAAGGGCGAGATGTCTATGAAGTACTCACTGGATTTTGGGGCGACGAAGCAAACCGGCTCGGGGCCGGCGCGCTCGACGGGAAGGTCGTAGACAGCGAGCCCGTCTCGGGTTTCCCCATCGACGACCCGCACCTCAACATCAACATATTGCTGATCCACCCTCAGCCGCAACGGGGATCCGGATTGCAGCTCAACGTTGAAACGGTGGGTTTCTCCAATACCGAGATCGAATTCGCCGGTCCTAAGAGCGCCCATGGGTGTCGGTGCAGGGTCCGCGGGGACTCGGGAGCAGGCCGCCCAAAAGAGAAGCGAGGAGAAAAGCGTCAGCCCGCAAAGGACGGACTGCAAGAGGAAGGCCGGTTTGAGAGGAACGCCGTCCGGCTCACCCGTCATCGGTCAACCGAAACGAATACTCGGCGACCCTGACCCTTTGCTCGCCGTCGATTCCCCAGAGCCCGGCGCTGTATTTGCCGTTGGGAAGTTGATCGCGGGTCAGCTCGAGGGCGAATCGCCCTTGGGGATCCCGAACGACTCGGTCGGTGGAAAAAACGAGTCTGCCTTCAACGTCGGTCACGTCGATTTCAAAGGCCTCGTGGGCCGGCAGGCCGGCGACTTGCAGGCGAAACGCGATCGATCCCACGGCTTCGGGCACGCGCAGCTCGACAAACGGCTCGGAAGAGCGCTGGATCGACGCACCGTTGGGAATGAGATCCACCACCATCAAATTCCCGCCGTGATCCGCGCCCCGTTGGGCGAAGAAAAGCGCCGCCACGCCGACCAAGGCGAAGACGATCGAGGCCGCTTGGAGCAGGAAAGGACTTATTCGTCGACTCCCGGTCGATGCTTGAGGGGTGGTGTATGTGGCGGCCCGGCGGGCCACAAAGGCTTGCCAGCTCTCCCGATGCGCGGAATCGATATCGGTTCCGGAGACAGGCTGGTCGAAGCTCTCTAAGGCTTCCAGCTCATCCCGGCAATCCTCACAATCCTTCAGATGCTCCCGGATCTTCGCCGACTCGGCCTCTTCCAGGTGGCCCTCCTGAAACGCAAGCAGATTCTCCGGGGCCGGGTGGCCGCCGACGAGGGCGTCTTGGTGCAACAACCACTGCCGGGCCGCGTCGTCGACCGTTTGATCGAAGCGCGTGTCGGTGGCACTTTCCCGGGACACTTTTTCTTGAGGCATAGCAGAGCTCACAAGATGGACCCGTCGGGGGATCGGGCGTGTTTTCTTCTCAGCTTGGCTCTTGCTTCGAACAGCCTGGACGTGACGAGGCCTACCGTCAACCCGAGCTTTTCCGCAATATCTCCATATTCGAGTCCCAACGCGGCCAGAACCAGAGGAGATCGATGCTTTTCCGGCATCCCGTCGATCGACTGAACGACTTGCCGGAGTATTTGACGGTCGGATGCGGATCGGCCGGGATCGGGCAAGCTCGCCGGCAAATTCGCGTGAGCTCCCTTCCCTTCTCCTGGGTCGAGTTCCACTTTCTTGAGCGCTGTGCGTTTGAGGGCCTTTTTCATTCTTGAGGCATGCATCAATTGATTCCTCCCGATTCCAACGATCCAAGTATCGAGCGCGCTTCTACCTTCAAAAGCTCCCGAATCCAAGGCCCGTTGCGCACGAAGAAAAATATCCTGCACGAAGTCTTCGAGGTCTTCCTCGGGGATGCCGGCTCTGAGAGCCCTGGCTCGCAGAATACCGCCGATGCGGCGATACTCGGCCTCCGTGATTTGATGCCCTTCCGATATCTTCACCGTCGGATCGTTTCTCCTGCTAATCCGAGGCCTTATCCGAACCCTACCATCGATTCCCGGCCGCTTCTGATTCGGCGGGACCCGATGAGGGAGAGAATGATCTTCCGTCGACGGGGCGAATCATAGCGGACTGGTCAGCAGCAGGTCGAGCTCGCCAGGAAGTCTTGTAACCTTTCCGCTGCTGCCCGTTGCTACCCCGCAATTCCCGATCCCGAGGGCCTCACCAACGACCCAACGCCGACGCCACCGCGGACACGTCCGATCCGACTACGATGGATCGATGGTCTCCGTCCACGGAGATCACTTCGAGGGTCGTCAAGAGGTTTTCCCAGCCCAGGTGTTTCGGTGGTGGGTGGTGACCCTCCGGGCCTCGGCGGGCTCGCACGAGCTCGGCGGTGCCGTGGTAGGTGTCGGGGAAGTAGGCGTCCATGGCGGCTCGGTTGGCGAGCAGGACGCGGTAGGGGCCTAGGGTGCCGGCTTTGTCGTGGTCGGAGAGCTCTGGGTGGAGGGCTCGGGCGAGGGTCCAAATATGCTCTAGGGCGTGGTCGGATCGGGGATCGATGGTCCTATCGATTTGTCCGGGATCCACGTTCAGTCCGCGGGCCAATCGTTCCATGAGCCAGGTGCCGTCGGACGACATTGCGCGGGCTAGGTCCGGGGCGTAGGTGTCGAGCATTACGAGGCGATCGACTTCTCGGCTTTCGGCTCGTAGCCGGCGGGCCATTTCCAAGGCTACCAGGCCGCCCATGGACCAACCCACTAGGGCGACGGGGCCTTCCGGTTGTTTTTCGGCGATCACGCCGGCGTAGCGCTCGGCCAGGGCTTCGATGCTGCGGAGGGGGCGGCTTTCACCGCTCAATCCTCGACATTCGAAAGCGTGGATCGGACGCTCGGTTTGCATGGCATCCGCTAGGCGTTGGTAGGTGGTGGCGAGGCCTTCGAGCTCGTGGATGGCGAAGATCGCCGGGCCGGTGCCGGGCCTGAGCTGGAGACATTGGGCGACGGGATCCGTGGATGGATTTTCGCCGGGGGTGACCAGGTCCCGCAGGCGGGTCGCCAAGCCGGCGATCGTGGCGTTGCGGAATAGCCAGTGCACCGGCACGACGCAGCCCAGCCGCCGCTCCAGCTCCGCCACCAGCCGCACGGCCAGCAGGGAATGGCCGCCGAGCTGGAAGAAATGCGCGTCGCGGTCGAGGTTCTTGGCTCCCAGTAGCTTTTCGTAGGCTGCGGCCACGGTCCGTTCCAGGTCGTCACGGGGCGGCTCCGCGCCCTCACGGCCGGTGCGCCGGGATTCTGCCAGCCGCGCCAGGGCGACGCGATCCACCTTGCCGTTGGGGCTGAGGGGAAAGTCCGCGACGAGCACCAGCTCCGACGGCACCATGTAGGTCGGCAGGCGGCTGCTCGCATGGGCCCGAAGGGGCTCTAGGAGCTCTTGGGGCTCTAGGACGGTGTCGGAATCAGCCGGCTCAGCGTTCACGGGCTCGGCTTTGACGGGCTCGGCTTTGACGTAGGCGATCAGCCGTTTGTCACCGGCCACCTCCTCGGCGCTCACCAGGGCCTTTGACACCCCTTTGAAGCTCTCCAGGCAGGCCTCGATCTCCCCCAGCTCGATGCGATAACCCCGGATTTTGACTTGGTGATCCACTCGACCGATGTATTCCAGGGTGCCGTCCGGCAGCCATAACGCGAGATCTCCCGTGCGGTATAAACGGGCTCCGGGCTCCGGGCTGAAGGGATCGGGCACGAAACGCTCGGCGGTCAGGGCCGGGCGCCGGAAATACCCACGCGCCAAGCCTGTGCCGCCGATGAAGAGCTCGCCGGGCACGCCCGGGGCCGCCAGGTTGCCCTCGGTGTCGAGCAGGTAGATCGAGGTCCGGTCCAGGGCTCGGCCGATGGCAATCCGCTCGGTGTGTCGCAGCCGTTGGGTGGTCGACCACACGGTGGTTTCCGTGGGACCGTACATATTCCACAGGGCCGAGCCGCGGGTCACGAGCTCCGTCGCCAGGGACGGCGATACCGCTTCCCCACCAATCCACATCGAGAGGGGCCGGCGGCTGCCCTGCCAACCGGCCGCCAGCAGCAGCTGCCAGCTCGACGGCGTGGCTTGCAGAACGGAGATCTCTTCCGTTTCGAGCAAACCGCGCAAACGGGCGCCGTCCGTGGCCACGTCGCGATCCACCAACAGCGTGTGCGCGCCCACGGTGAACGGCAAATAAAGCTCGGGCACGGCCATGTCGAAGGAGACGGTGGTCAAGGCGAGCATGACGTCGTTTTCGTCGAGCCCGGGCTCGCGGGCCAGGGTCACCATGAGATTGCTCAGGGACCGGTGGGTGATTTGCACACCCTTGGGCCGACCGGTGGAGCCCGAGGTATAAATCACATAAGCCGTCCGCTCGGCCCAGCCGTTGCCAGGAGTCGGCGGGTTTTCCGACGAAGAGCGCTCGATCAGCAACCGGTCGCGGTCCATCAACACCGTTTGCCAAGGTTTGTTTGCCGAGTGGCTTTCGGTCGAGTGGAGGAATCGGGGGGCCACCGCCTCCTCGGACAATAGAATCGAGCAAGCGGAGTCTTCCAACATGTACCGCAGTCGTTTCTCGGGAAAACCCGGATCCAACGGCACGTAGGCGCCACCGGATTTGAGCACCCCGAGCAGGCCGACGAGTAGATCCAACGATCGGTTGAGCACCAAACCCACCAAGGTTTCGGCACCGACTCCGAGGCTGATCAAGTAGTGGGCCAAGCGATTGGCTCGGGCGTTCAGCTCGCCGTAGGTCAAGGTCTGGTCGCCGAAGGTGAGCGCCGGGGCCTTTGGACGACGACGGGCCTGCTGCTCGAAGAGCTGGATCACCGTCGGATAAGCCGGCCAACCACCCGAGCCGAAATCCGCGGAGCGCCCGCGATCCAGCAGCGCGGCTCTTTCGGCGCCCGTGAGCATGGAAATCCGGTGGACCGGCAGATCCGGGAGCTCGACGAACCCGCGCAAGAGGCGCTCGAAGTGGGCGGTCATCTGCTCGATGCGCGAAAGGTCGAAGAGATCGGCGTTCAGCTCCCAAGCTCCCCCGAGGCCGCCGTCGGATTCGGCCATGTAGAGGGTCAGGTCGAATTTCGCCACGGTGAATCCCCGTTTTTGGGGCGTGATCTCCAAGTCCGGCATGCGCAGCTCGCGATCGGCCGTGTTCTGGAGCACGAACATCACTTGGAAAATGGGTGGACGCCCGGCGTCGCGCACGGGATTGAGGGCCTCCACCAACTTTTCGAACGGCAGATCCTGATGGGCGAAGGCCCCCAGGGCCGTTTCGCGGACGGCCGCGATGCGCTCGCGGACCGTGGCCCGAGGATCTAGGGTATTGCGCAATACCAACGTGTTGACGAAGAAGCCGATCAGCGGCTCGAGCTCGGCGAATCTTCGATTGGCCACCGGCGTGCCGACGTTGACCTCGCGCACGCCCCCGGTCTCGCCTTCCTGGGAGCGGCTGTAACGCCCGAGCAGCTCCGCAAAAGCCGCTTCCAACACCAGGAAGAGGGTGCTTTGTGTTTGCCTGGCCAGGGTCTTCAAACGTTCCGTGAGCTCGGGATCGATCCGGAAGTGGTGGCTCGCACCCCGGTAGGTCTGCTCCGCGGGCCGCGGACGGGAGGTGGCCAAGTCGAGAGACTCGGGCGCGCCGTGCAGCTGCCGAGACCAATAATCGACCTGGGCTTGCAACGCCTCGCCTTCGAGGTGGCGACGTTGCCACAGGGCGTAATCCACGTATTGCAATCCCGTGGACGGCACAGGATAAGGCGGCACAGGAGAAAGCAGTGAGTCCGCTTCGGCCGAGGCATCGTCGCGGACGTCGTGGCCGGGGTCGGGGCCGTGGACGTTGTGGACGTGGCGGAAGTGACCGTAGAAGGCCGTCAGCTCGGAGGTGAGCACCCCCATGGACCAACCGTCGGACACGATGTGGTGGGTGTTGAGCAACAGCGTATAAGACCGCTCGCCCCGCCGCAGGAGCTTGACCCGCATCAGCGGACCGGTCTTCAAATCGAAGGCGCGGGCCGCGTCGGCGTCGATCTCGGCCTGCGCTTTGGGCTCGATTTCTTGGTCGGGTAAATGGCGCAGATCCTCCACCGACAAGGTGAAGCCCGTGGGCGGGTCGATCACCTGGACCCCCTCGCCGTGGCGCTCCCCGAAGCGGGTCCGCAAGCTGTCGTGACGGCGGAAAACGGCCTCGAAGGCTTTCTCCAGGGCGGCCACGTCCAGCTCCCCTTCGATGCGCAGGGCCGACGGCATATTGTAGGCGGCGGACGGCCCTTCCATTCG
>CBDUGP010000140.1:0-21676 GCA_965366625.1 uncultured bacterium | reverse complement strand
CATGTCGTTGGCCTGCATGTCGTTGGCCTGCATGTCGTTGGCCTGCATGTCGTTGGCCTGCATGTCGTTGAACTTCATGTCGTTTGCTCCTGTGTGTTCGGCTCGGCTGGTGTCAGTGGATGTCAGTCGGAGTCAGTGGGAGTCAGTGGGTGTTGGTCTTGCGGTGAGTTTTCTGCCTTAAGAAGTTGTAAACAAAGGGTTTGCTGGATGTTGTTTTGGGCATACGGGGTCCAGGTCGTCCGGGGGACAACAACGAATCAGGGTCGGATTCCCGAGGCTGACCTCGGCTAGGGGTTTCGGTTAAGGGCTGCTAAAGGGTCATAGGGCAGGCACTTCGATCTTGGTCGAAAGAATCTTGCCCGACGTTTTGTCGTATAAGGAGAGCACCAGATCGTGGCGCTCGTTCCTCATTTTTATTTCTGTTTCGTAAACGGTAAACGCATCTTCAGCGGGCTGCTCTTTGGCGGTCAGGGCCATAGGGATCACGGGAATCTCGGTGGTAAATCCTTCGCGGTCGAGCACTGCGACCCGTAGCTCTGCGTCGGCTGCCCAGCCGTTCTTCACCGACAGAAAAGTGAGCTGGCCCAGGGGGATGGCGATTTTGATCGGAACTTTGCGTTTGCCGATTCCCGCTCGAGCACCCCTTCCCACTTGGGCTTGAAGGGGAGCAACGCTCGGCGGATTGCCGATTCTCAGGGTGCTCTCCACCATCATGTTGACCTCGGTCGAACGGGATAAATCGGAAAAACTGCGACGAGCCCTGACCTTGCCCGCCCCGTCTCGAAGCCGTACGGTCACCCGATGGCCAGAATCGTCACCTTTCCAAGACGGCGTAAATCCGAGCCAATAATAGGACCGCGTATCTGCAACAACCGCTTCGAAGGCGCGGGTGCGGTTGGTATTCAGGAGAGCTTTGCCGCCGGTTTCCCGGGCAATTTGAAAAAGAGCCGCTTCCTCCTGCCGCTCCCGATCGAGCGCCAGGCCGAAACGATTGGCATTAAAGTCGAGGGTGGTCTGCGAAGCATCGACCAAAGAGGCGCTGACGCCCGGTACGTCGACGGGATAGATCGTATAGCTGAGCAAATTGGCGGTTTCGATCAAAGGGGCTAGCAATCCTTGACCTCGGATCGTGCCTCTGCCACGGGCGGAACGGATGGCATCGCCCGTCGCCCACAAGGAGGGGTCGCTGGGCCAGCCGCCGGAAAGTAGGAGCATCACCTTACGGCCCGGGGGGCCGGCAAAGCTGCGTAGGGTGGCAGCTGCTGCTCGCACCGCGCGGTCGGTTTGCCCAAAGACCAGGCGGGCGTAGCGCTCCTCGCTGACGCTCAGATCGGTCTCATAACCGGCGATGAAGCTGGCGTAGGACTCGTCGGTTTCGAAATCCCTCAAGTCGAATCCGAGTTCCAGCTCACCCAGGTCTCTGTTGGTTTCGAAGGTTCGGTTGCGGGCGATGCGTTGTAATCCCCGGGTGTCGCGGGTTTTGGCCCGCTGCAAGGCCCGGGTCAACTCGGGCAAGTTCTGGCTCCAATTCGACAACATCTCGATCCGTTGGCCGTCGAAGGCCACGATGGCCAAGCGATCTTGGGGCTGGAGATTTGGTAGCTGCTCAATCAGACCGTCTAGGACCCGGTTGCGATCTTGCTCGAGGGGAAAGTAGTCGTCGATGAAAATGAGATAGCTGGTGCCGACCGCTTCGCCCGGCGCCAGGGCGGGCACCGTGCCTTCCGCGTCCACTTCCTGACCGGCACTGCGGGCAATACCGCCGACCACCTCGGTGAAATATTCCACTTGGGTTTCCTTGCCGTCCACCGCCAAGATGAAGTCGCCGGGGCCGAGGCCGCGCACTTTCTGGCCGTCCTCTTCGACCACCACCTCAATGTTGACCACGCGGACGTCGATCACGTCACCAAAGGTGTTGGAATCTTGCGCCGCCGCGGCTTGTCCGAGCGACAGCCACAATAGGGACAAGCACGTTAGGGACAAGCCCATTGGCGGCAAGCAGACTAGGCGATGTTGAAGCATAGGAATTCTCATAGGTCGAGTTCCACCCTTTTGGCGCGCAGCGCATTTCCAATCGGGTCGTAAAGGGCGAATAGCAGACGATGGTCACGTTTTCGCAACTTGAGAGTCGTTGTCCATAGGGCGTGCCGGCCTACCTCGCCGGCGTCGGCGAAAGTCAGCTCGATCGGAATCACCCCCAGGTCTGCCCGTTGGCCGCGGTCGTCCGTGGCCGCGATCCGCAGCTCCAGGTTCGCTTTCAGCCCCTCCTGAGTCGGCAAGAGAGCAAGATCCGCCAGCGGAATCCGGACCTTGATCGGCACATGTACTTTGCCGATTCCGACCGCTGACGGAGTACCGATCTGAATATCCAAATCGCCGGCGTTGGGCAACGGCACGTCGAATTGATGGGCGCTTTCGACCCTGAACGACATCAGGGTCGAGCGGCTTAGATCGGCGTAACCCCGCCGAGCCCGGATCTTGTGATCCTTGGCCTTCACTTTTAGTCGGATCTCCCTGGGACGGTCATTGGCCTTCCAATCGGGAGTGAAGCCGATCGAATAGTAGGAGCGGGTATCGTCGGCGATTTTTCTCAACGCGTTCTGACGCGCCCCTTTGATAAGAGGTAGGCCGCCTGTTTCGTCGGCCAGAAAGTGGAGGGAGTCTTGGACCAAATACTCACTCTCTCGCTCCTGGCGACGAAGTTGATGGGCCTCGCTCAAGGAGCCCGTCTCGGCGCTGCCATAGCTCGATCCCAGGTGCGTGAGATCCACGGGGTAGACTGTAAAATCCAGCAGGTTGGCCGCTTCGACCACCGGGCTGAAGAGGCGCCTGGCGTCCCTGGAGACGGCGAATTGATCGAGGGTGTTGAACAGGCCACCACGCTCCGGCAGTCCGAACGCCCCGAGGCTCGGTAGGCCTCCTGAGAGCAGGACGAGCACGCGACGTCCCGGGGGGCCGGCGAAGGCGCGTAGGCTCGAAGCGGCCGCGTCGGCAACCCGGGAGACTTTGACGGCGATTTCCGTTTCGATCGACACGGTGGGGTTCCGACCCGTCAACCGAGATCCCGATCCGGCCCCGGAGAATCCAATGCTGGTAAAGCTCGATCCGGGTGCAGGGTTACCTCGATACCGCAATCGACTGAGCGCTTGCTGCCACTCGCTGCGCCTTTGAAGCCCGTAGGCGGGGCGATCCGAGGCCCGACGAAGCGCACGCTCCAACTTTTTCGGATCCGCGCTCCAATTGCTCAACATCTCAACCACGCGGCCGTCGTAGGCGACGATCGCCATGCGGTCCTCAGGGCGTAGAACATTGAGCTGCTTGCGCAAGTTGGCGATGACCTGATTGCGATAGGTGGGCAGCGAAAAGTAGTCGTCGATAAATACCAGGTAGTAATTCGGCACCACCGCGGACTTGGCCAACCCGCCGAGGTTTGGCGACGGCAAGATTGCCGACGAGCCGAGGGATTTCTGGGTAGAGGTGGCAGGACCGCTGGTTTCCAACTTACCCGAGCGAATCTCGGAGAAGAATTCGATCGATTTCGGCTCGCCGTCTACCCACAGACGAAAGTCGTCGGCGGTCAGACCCTCGATCCGTTTTCCTTTGCGCTCGACCACCGCTTCGATTTCGACCACTCGCACGTCGACAGATTCAACAAAACCCGGCGGCGATTCGGTCAATGCGGCTCGGTGCTTCGGAGCAGAGGAGTTTTGCGCCAAGACCGAAGGTGCGATCACCGAAAGCCCGAGGGAAAGCGCCGAAACCAAAAGAGCTAGAAGCCACGACAGCACCATGGACCCCGACAAGGCCGATCCCGAAGCGGCCGACCCCGACAAAGTCTTCGCCGACGGGGCCGAATTACAGAGCCCAAAGGATGGGTTCGAACTCGGCTTTGGCGAGCGAATGCTTGTTGAATGTCGGGTGGGTTCTCTCATAGGAATCAAATCGAGGCGGAATCGAAGAGGATGCGGTGAATCTGCGTGAAAGCGTCCTGAGCGCGGTGTTGATCTACGGGTTGATCTACAGTGGAAGCATCGGCATTGCGCATCAGGTGTGCCCTTCCACAGTGCCTATATAGCAAGCTGCGTGCCGGCGAGCTTCCGAGGCAGTGGCCCGAGTGGATGTGATTCTACCGGCGCCGATGCTACCTTGGATTTTTGAAGTGTCCGAGGGCTGTTGATTTTCGTCCCCTCGAGAGGACGGCAGGCCAGGGATGGAAAGGCAGGTCAGGGATGGCAGGGCTGGGTTGGGCTTGTCCCGTTCGCCGGGCCCTTGCTATCCTGCCGTCCCGTTTCACGTGCGGTCGTGTCGGGCCGCCTTTGATCGCAGAGAGGGACACCCACCCGGGCCGGGTCGGGTTATCCGGAAGGAATTCGAGGACGAAACCATGCGCTACAACCCAGCAGAGATCGAGCCGAAGTGGCAAACGACTTGGGAGGACCAAGAAGCCTTCCGCACGCCCACGGAGCTCGACGAGCTTCGGTCCAAGCCCAAATTCTATGTTCTCGACATGTTTCCCTATCCTTCCGGCTCAGGTCTGCATGTCGGACACGCGGAAGGGTATACGGCCACCGACGTG
Organism: uncultured bacterium; assembly: GCA_965366625.1. Lineage (GTDB taxonomy): Bacteria > Acidobacteriota > Thermoanaerobaculia > Multivoradales > J023 > JAUIJL01. The sequence continues at coordinate 17,100 of CBDUGP010000140.1, read as the reverse complement.
GTCGCCCGATTCAAACGCATGACCGGGCATAACGTCCTCCATCCCATGGGTTGGGACGCCTTCGGTCTGCCGGCGGAGCGCGCCGCGGTGCGCGAAGGGATTCATCCCGCGATCATCACTAAGCGGAACGTGGACAATTTCCGGACCCAAATCAAACGGCTGGGATTCTCCTACGATTGGCGACGGGAAATTTCCACTTCCAGCGAGGATTATTACCGCTGGACCCAATGGATCTTCTTGCAGCTCTACGAAAAAGACTTGGCGTATCTCGCCGAGGTGCCGGTGAATTGGTGTCCAGCGTTGGGCACGGTGTTGGCCAATGAAGAGGTCAAAGACGGCAAGTACGTGGAAACCGGTGATCCGGTAGAACGCCGCAACATGCGCCAGTGGATGCTCAAGATCACCGCCTATGCCGAGCAGTTGCTGGAAGATTTGGATCTGGTGGACTGGCCGGATTCCGTCAAGGAAATGCAGCGCAATTGGATCGGCAAATCCACCGGAGCAGATGTGGTCTTCCGCATCGCCGACCGGGACGACGCCCAATTCATGGTGTTCACCACTCGTCCCGACACTCTCTTCGGCGCCACCTACTGTGTGCTGGCCCCCGAGCACGAGTTGGTAGACGCCATCACCACCGACGAGCAACGCCGAGCGGTGCAGGACTACGTGGCAGAGGCCAAACAAAAGACCGACTTGATGCGCACGGATTTGGCCAAGGAAAAATCCGGTGTGTTCACCGGGGCCTACGCCATCAATCCCGTCAACGATCAGAAGATTCCGATCTGGGTCGCCGACTACGTGTTGATGACTTACGGCACCGGCGCGATCATGGCGGTTCCCGGTCAAGATCAGCGGGATTGGGATTTCGCCGAAGTCTACGATTTGCCGATCATCCGTACCGTCCAACCGCCGGCGGATTTCGACGGCAAGGCCTACACCGGTGACGGCCCAGCGGTGAGTTCCGGATTCCTCGACGGCCTCGAGGTGGATGAAGCCAAGGCAAAAATCATCGCTTGGCTGGAAGAAAAGGGCCTCGGGACCTCCAAGGTGCAATACAAATTGCGCGATTGGCTGTTCTCCCGCCAGCGTTATTGGGGCGAGCCGTTCCCGATCGTGCACATGGAGGACGGTGAGGTGGTGGCCTTGCCGGCAGACCAACTGCCGGTATCCCTGCCGCAAATCGACGAATACCGCCCGACCGACGACGGTCGTCCGCCCCTGGCTCGCGGTGGCGACGATTGGCTGATGGTCGAGCTGCCGGACGGTCGCAAGGGCGTGCGAGAAACCAACACCATGCCCCAATGGGCGGGCTCTTGTTGGTATTACCTGCGTTATCTCGACCCTCAAAACGATCAGCAGGCTTGGCGTCCGGAGTTGGAAGAGTATTGGCTGCCGGTGGACCTCTACGTCGGCGGAGTCGAGCATGCGGTGCTGCATCTGCTCTACGCTCGGTTCTGGCATAAGGTGCTCTTCGACTGTGGCTTGGTCAAATCCAAAGAACCGTTCCAACGCCTGTTCAATCAGGGCATGATTTTGGCCACAAGTTATAAGGACGAGGCCGGAAAATATTGGCCGAAGGATCAGCTCGAGTCCAAGGACGGCTCGTTCTTCGCCCCTGGGCAATCGGAGCCGTTGTCGGTGCAGGTCGAGAAAATGGCCAAGTCGAAGCTCAACGGTGTGGATCCTATGGAGGTGATCGCCGAATACGGAGCGGACTCTGTTCGCCTCTACGAACTCTTCATGGGTCCTCTGGAGCAAACTAAACCCTGGCAGATGGAAAGTGTCGAGGGCGTTTATCGATTCCTCGCACGGACCTGGCGTTTGGTGATCGACGAACGCACCGGCGAGCTGTCCGACAAGCTGACCGAGGAGCCGGCGAGTTCTGAGCCCGAGCTGCGCAAGTCGCTGCATAAGACCATTAAGAAGGTCTTCGAGGACACCGAGGGATTGAGGTTCAATACCGCTATTTCCCAAATGATGATCTTCGTCAATGACGCGACCCAAGCCGAGACCCTTCCGCGGGAGATCTTGCAGGACTTCCTGCGGGTTTTGTCACCCTACGCCCCTCATTTGGCAGAGGAAGCCTGGCACCTGCTGGCCGGTGAGACGGATCCCGGATTGATCGTTCAGGAGCCCTGGCCGGCCCACGACGAGGCCTTCTGCGTGGAGGACATGGTCACGGTGGTGATTCAGGTGATGGGCAAGGTACGTGACCGACTCGAAGTTCCAAAGGACACGCCGAAGGAGGAGTTGGAGCGCCTGGCTTTAGCCTCGGAGAACGCCCAGAGGTTCATTGAAGGTAAGACCCCGAAAAAGGTCATCGTCGTGCCCGGCCGCCTCGTGAACGTAGTGATCTAGGACTAGTGATTTAGGGTTGGTGATTTGAGGCGTCCTGATCTTCGGCAGCGGAGAGGAGTCTGGTGTGGCTGATGAAATTTTCCAGGTCGATGCCTTTGCGCACCGGCCGTTTACCGGCAATCCAGCGGCGGTATGCCCGCTCGACGGGCCCCGGGACATCGGCTGGATGCAAAGCTTGGCCGAAGAAATGAACCTCTCGGAAACGGCTTTTCTCTGGCCGGAAACGGGCGGGTATCGTCTGCGTTGGTTCACCCCGGTCGCGGAGGTGGATCTCTGCGGCCATGCGACGCTGGCTTCGGCACACGTCCTGAGCTTGCTCGGCAAGCTGCCGGACGGTGAAAGTGTGGTCTTTATCAGTCGGAGCGGCGAGCTGCGGGTCCAGAGATCAGGCGACCTTTACCGCATGGACTTCCCCCGCTTGGAGGTGGAGCCCGCTGCGGCTCCCGAAGGCTTGCTAGAAGCCCTGGGATTGAGCACGTCGGACGTGGTCGGCACCTTTCGCAGCCGATTCGACTTGCTGGTAGTGGTTCCACGTTCGGAGCTCGTGCACGGCTTGAGGCCGGATTTCCAAGCTCTGAAGTCGATCGACGCGCGGGGCATTATCGTGACCGCCGAAGCCTCACGACCCGGTGTCGATTTCATTTCGAGATTTTTCGGCCCGGCGGTAGGAGTCGATGAAGATCCGGTCACCGGTTCCGCCCACTGTTGTCTGGCGTCCTATTGGAGCGGCCGATTGGGAAGGGCTGAGCTGAAGGCCTTTCAGGCCTCCGAGCGGGGAGGATATGTGGGCATTCGGGTGCGAGGCGATCGGGTCGATCTCGAAGGCAGCGCGATCACGGTCTTGCGCGGCGCGCTGCTGATCTGAGGAGCGGTTTGTGCCGGACGGCCCTTCATCCTTCCGGGCTGCCCTGCTAGGGGCGAGGCATGAGGAGCCTCGGGCTTCAGCCCGTGGCGTCTGGCCCGAACGCGGGCTGCCGAGGCGATAGAACTCGCAGTTTGTCGCCCGTTTGGGATTTGGCTGGGAAAAAGGCGATTGTCGCAAAGAAATGAGGAATTCGCCCAAGGCCACGGAATAAATTGCGAGGCTACCCTTGCCTTGTCCCTGACGGGACGGCCCTGCATTCTTCCGGATGCCCCGCTAGGGGCGTGGCATGAGGAGCCGGGCCAAGGGCCCGGCGGTCGCACTTTTTGGCCAAAAAAGAAGCTCCGAAGAAAATGAAATTCCGGGAAGACCAGGCTACTGAGGTGTAAATTCCCGACGCCGTCTTTTCCTGTTGAAGTTTCTTGGAAGAAACGACGGCGTCTCGTTGCGTTGGTCTCCGCGGAACCCCACTTTCTCGGAGCCCGCTCTCTGCACATTTACTAGAGCAATCGATGTGCCAAGCTTTGGATGAACCGCAGAATATGCGGGTGCAACTGTTGTTTTTCAATTATCTGTTGATAATAAAAGGTTTGTGTTCCTGTTTGGCGGCGCTTTGTCGTGCTGATTCGTTTTCCGGGGGTGTATACCGGCGGTCAATTGCGATCAGGGTGATCGGTTCCGTACACCTGGCTGGAATTTCGGGTGGACGCCGGCGGTCAGTCCAGGCTGGGAAAACCCAGGAAATTCAGGTCGAGGATGCTCTCGAATCGGACAGTCTGCCCCGAATACGGATCCGTGAAGCTCAAGGACTTGGCCCACAATCCCATGGGAGCCCGGAAGTCGTCGGGTGATTTTTCCTTGAGTGCGGAATAGAGCGGATCGCGCAAGATCGGAAAGCCGAGGGAAGCCAAATGAACCCGAAGCTGATGGGTCTTGCCGGTTACGGGTCGCATTTCGAAGTGGCCGATGCCTTCTGCCCAATCCAGAAGCCTTACCTGAGTCGTTGCATTTGGCGGGTCGGTCGGCCCAGTCGATGGGCGAGACCGCATCCTGAACCACGGCTCGCCCTTTTCGATCACGGTCTCCACGTTCCACGAGCTTGCAACCGGCCGGCAGGGCGCCGAGCACCAGGCTTGGTAGGTCTTGGATACTGCGTTTTGCTCGAAGAGGCTGCCGTAGGCCGCCCGAGCAGCGGGCGAACTCGAAAGCAAGACCAAACCCGAAGTCATTCGATCCAGGCGATGAATGGGCGCGATACCCGTCTGACCCAGGCGCTTTCCAACTCGATAGATAAGGCATTCGTTCACGAACCGCCCCGACGGCGTCACCGGCAAGAACGGCGGTTTGTCGACCACCACGAGATGTTCGGACTGGAATAAGACCTTTTCTTCGAGTGGGTTGAGCACCTCATCCGTCAGCTCGCGAAAATAACCCACCCGCAGGTGGGCACGATACGGCGAGTTCGGCGCCAGGGCCCTGCGATCCGCGTCGATCACCAGCCCGCGAGACATACGATCGCGCCAAACGTCCGCCGGAATGCGAGGGAATTTGAGCACCAAATAGTCGAGAACGGTGTCGGGCGGCTCAGGCCAGGTCTCCTCAGCGGGCAAAACGGTCCAAGAGGGGCGCGGCGCGATGGCAGCGCGCGGCTCAGCGGTTGCCGAAACGACGGCAGGGTCTCGGGTGGTGGAGTCAGCGTCGACTGTCATGGTTTCATTACTTTCTCATGGACCGTGCCCGACGTAGACTCCAAGCCCCACCAGCCAGTGAGGGCCGCTTCGACAACGACCGGTGCCCAGACGAGGGCATTCCGAGGAATAGACGTGACCGATTGGACAGAGCTCGATCGTCGCCACCTGTGGCATCCCTATACCCAGATGTTGACCTCGCCCCCACCCATTCCCGTGGCTCGGGGCGAAGGGGTTGATTTGATCACCCCCGAGGGCCGCCGCATCCTAGACGGAATTTCATCCTGGTGGGTGAATATCCACGGACACAGCCATCCGCGCTTGAATGCTGCCTTGGCGCGCCAAGCGGAGCGGCTCGAACATGTGATTTTTGCCGGATTCACCCATGAACCCGCAGCCACCCTGGCGTCCGAGCTGGTGGCCCGAGCTCCCGGAAATCTACCGCGGGTTTTCTACTCCGACGACGGATCCACCGCCGTCGAGGTGGCCATGAAAATGGCCTATCAGGCGTGGCAGCTGAAGGGAGAGACGGAGCGACGGTTATTCGTCGCCCTGGACGATGCCTACCACGGTGATACCTTCGGCACCATGGCCGCCGGTGGCTCGGGGGTCTTTCACCACATGTTCAAGGACCTTTTTTTCGAGGTTCGTCGGTTGGCCACACCCTCGTCCGAGTCCCGGGTCGATCACGGAGAGGATTTAGGCACATTGCTCGAAAAAGAGGGTCATCGGGTGGCGGCGGTTCTGGTGGAGCCCATTCTGCAAGGGGCGGCGGGCATGCGCATCCACTCGGCGGACTATTTGAGGCGGATCCGAGACCTGACGCGCGAGTTCGGCATTCCGCTGATCGCCGACGAGATCTTCACCGGTTTCGGTCGCACGGGGCGATTTTTCGCCTGCGAGCACGCCGGCATCGAGCCGGATTTGCTTTGTGTTTCCAAAGCTCTAACCGGAGGATATTTGCCCCTTTCCGCCACCTTGGCGAGCGAGCCGATTTTCGAGGCCTTCCTTTCCCGAGACCGGACCAAGACCTTCTTTCACGGTCATAGCTATACCGCCAACACCCTGGCCTGCGCGGTGGCGGTGGAGAGCCTGCGACTCTTCGACGACAGCGATTACCTAACGCGGATTCAGCAGCTGGAGGGCCTGTTCAAGGAGCGGGTCGATCGTTTGGCGCAGCTACCGAGGGTGAGCGATGCTCGGGTCCTCGGGCCCATGGCCGCGTTCGACGTGTCTCCAGATGGTGATGGAGGCTATTTGGACGAACTCGGGCCGCGGCTGCAGAATGCCTTTCTGGACCATGACATCCTGCTCCGACCGCTGGGCAACGTGGTCTATTTTTTGCCGCCGTACGTGATCACCGACGATCAATGCCACCGGGTCTTCGACGTGATCGAAGAGGTCGTGTCGAGCTTGGATTAGGTTCCATCCAGTTTTGGCCTTTTCGAGGTCTAGACGGCCCGGCGCTCCGAGCACGGAAAGCGAGCGTGTCTGAGCGACACAACGTATAGATCGGCTTAAGCTCCTACACATCAGCAATTTGCAACGGTACCGCAGCGGTGGTGCGAGTTCGGAGCGACGCGCGCAGGTCGCCGCGCCGACCTACCGCGACTGCATTTCTGGACGGGCCCTAGACTAGGGCCTGTCCAATTTTGGCCTTTTCGAAGGTCTGGAAGGCGCGGCACTCCGAGCACGGAAAGCGAGCGTGTCTGAGCGACACAACGCATAGATCGGCTTAAGCTCCTACACATCAGCAATTTGTAACAGTACCGCAGCGGTGGTGCGAGTTCGGAGCGACGCGCGCAGGTCGCCGCGCCGGCCCATCGCGATTGCATTTCTGGACGGGCCAGACTAGGGCCAATCCGAGCCTGAAAGCTTGCGCCACAGCTCTGCCAAGTCCTCGGGGATCGGGGCTTCGATGTCCACGGCATGACCTTTGACTGGGTGGCGAAAGCGCAGCCGGCGAGCGTGCAATGCAGGTCGGGGGAATCGCTCCAGAGTCTTGCGGAAGCGGGGAGGCGCGCCCTTCCAGCGGGCTTCACCGTAAATGGGGTCACCCACCAAGGGATGTTTGGCGGCTTTCATGTGAACCCGAATCTGGTGGGTGCGACCTGTCTCTAAGTCGATTTCTACCGCCGACGCCACCGATTCGACGATCCCTAGGGGTTTGATGTGCGAGATCGCCGGTCGCCCGTCCGACCGCACAGCCATGCGTTTGCGGTCCTGGGGGTGCCGGCCGATGGGTTGCTCGAGGGTCGTGGGCTGCCTTAAGTTGCCGTGGGCCACGGCGATGTAGGTTTTTTTGACCCGCCGTTCGGCGAAGGCTTGGGACAAACCGAGGTACGCGGCATCGGTGCGTGCAATCACCATCACGCCGGTGGTGTCGAGGTCCAAGCGATGCACGATGCCCGGACGTCCCGGCCCGCCGATGCCCTGGATTTCGGGAAATCGACCCAGCAACCGGTGGGCCAAGGTGCCGGTCGCTCGACCTGCTCCCGGATGCACGGCGATGCCGGCCGGTTTGTCGACCACCACTAAATGTTCGTCCTCGAACAGGATGTTGAGATCACCTGTTTCGGGGATCAGCTGTGAGTCCGGATCCAGGCCCGGTAGACGCACTGTCACCCGTTGACCCGCCGACACCCCATCCGATGCCTTGGGAAGCTTGCCGTCTAGCTCGACGCGGTCCTGTTTTAGCCAACGCTGGATTCGATTCCGCGGACAGTCCAAGTGAGACGCCAAATACTTGTCCAGGCGCTCACCGGTAGCCTGCTCGGGCACCGTCCATTGGAGCGTTTCGTCGGTCGAAGACATGGTGAATGTCAGTGGTCTCGTCCCGGCCCGACGGGTGGCTCGTCCCCAGACTCAGGTTCAGGATCTTCAGGCGAGGGTCCTGCGTCCGCTTCCTCGATCTCGATGCCCGGGGGCGGTTGGCGGAAGCTGCTCAACAGCATCAAGGCAATGCCGACCGAAATGGCGCTATCGGCCACGTTGAAGGTATGCCAATGGTAAGTCCCGACGTAGAAATCGAGGAAGTCGGTTACGCTGCCCTGGTGCACCCGATCGGCGAGGTTACCGATCGCGCCCCCCACAACCAAGGCTAGGGCCGTCAGCAGCATGCGATCCCAAAGGGGCACCCAATAGAAATAGAGCCCGACGAAACCTAGAGCCGCTAGACCGAGGGCCACCAACACGAGCGTGCCCGTGTTGTCGCCGTGAGCCGCGAACATGCCGAATGCCACGCCGGTGTTTTGCACGTGGGTCAGGTTGAAGAAGTTGGGAATCACCGGCTGCACCTCAAAAAGGGCGAGTCGATTTTCGATCCACCATTTGCTCCATTGGTCGAGCACCAACACGAGCGCGGAGATGAGGAGGTAGGGAGCCTTCGGTTTGAGCACGTTCCAGTGTTTGAGCACGATCAAGGTCCTTCGAGAATCACAAATGCCACGGCGTAATGCCTTTCGTGGCTGATGGTCAAATGCATTTGGGTCACCCCCATGGTCGCTGCTCGCTCTGCGGCAGCCCGGTGTAAGCGTAGAAAAGGTGCTCCCGTCGGTCGACGCGCTACTTCGACTTGGGAAAGTCCCAGCCCTTCGGCCCAACCGGTTCCAAGGGCCTTCAAACCTGCTTCCTTCGCCGCGAAAAGGCCACCTAGATGTTCGATCAGGGCTCGTCCCGTGCGTTTCTGGGCTTCTCCCTCGCGGCAGATCTTACGAATGAACGCGTCGCCGTGTCGCCGATGAATTTTCTCGATCCGCTCGAGTTCGACGATATCTAAGCCGATTCCTAGGATCGCCATCAGCTGATTCGAACTCGCGGCATCCGATGATAGTGGGCCACGACTTCCGCCAAAGTCTGGGTATCGTGAAATGCCCGAATGGCGGCTACACCGACCGCGCCGGCCGCCGACACGTCTTCCAAGTCATCGGGTTGGATCCCACCCAGCGCGATCACCGGCAGACCGAGTTCGGCAGCTGCCCGCAGGGCCGCGAGGCCTTGACTGGGTCCGTAGCGGGCCTTGCTCGGGGTGGGAAAGATCGGGCTGAAGGTCACGTAGTCGACCCCAGCCAGAGCGGCTTGTCGGATTTCCTCGAGTGAGTGGGTGGAAGCTCCGAGGGTCAGCTCGTCACCGAATCGTTCTCTGATGGCGGCGGCCGGCAAACCCTGGGCGGGTAGGTGCACGCCCTGGGCGCCCGCGGCGACAGCGATGTCGGCTCGACCGTTGATCAAGATGGCCAACCTTTCGCCGAAGGCCTCAACCGCACGCTGGGTCTTGTCGAAGAGTTGGCGCGAGCTGTCGTCTTTTTCGCGAATTTGCACCGTGTCGACCCCGGCCTCGACCCAGCGAGTCAACCAGGATTCGAAGTCGCCCTCGGTTTGCCGGCGCGTGTCGGCATCGGTGATGGCCATCAATCTGGGAATGGCCATGGTTCAGCTCTGCATCGAGTCGGGTGTGCGGCTAGGGTCAGACTCGCTGCCCCGGTCGGGCTGATGGCTCGGCTCAGACATATCGGACTCGACCCGTTGCGGGGCCTGGGTCTGGGCCTGGGGGTTGGAGTGGGGGCCGGGGGCCGACATCAGCGCTGGGTTCAGCACCAGATTCAAGTCATGCACGCTCCAAATCAGATGCACGAGGCCGAATCCGGTCAGAGTGCCGCGAAACCACTGACTTTGCAGCAGGCGGATGTCGTCAAAAGGAAGATGCAGTAAGAGTTGGTCCCAGGCAGGGGACCAAGGCATCATCACGAGGACCGTTCCGACGGTGGTGCAGTAGATGACGAAGATGAAGAGGTAAAGCCGCTCGAGCGCCATGGGACGGCGATTGTACGCGATTCTCGGGACGCTTGCAGGCCCCGGGAGGACACAAGAGCAAAGTCGGGCTGCCGGCAAGGACAAATTGGATATAATCGTGGCGATCCTGAGCGACTCGTTCTTGTCGGTTCTGACCGACTCGTTTTTGTCGGTTCTGACGGACTCGTCTTTTTGTCAATTCCCATCTCCGTTCGATCGGCCTTGTGAATCCGGGGATTCGACGCATCGGGGCGGTCCCCCCTCAGCCTCGGAGGAATCTGTTTTGCTCAACAAACTTTTCGGGCGCAAGAAAAAAGGTCTTGCCGGCAACGACGACGGCAAAGAGCTCACGATCGAGGACCTGATTACTCTCGAACGGTACGAGGAAGCTCTCGAAGAACTCAAACAGCGGGCGAGGCTCTATCCCAAGGACCTCCACTCTCACCTGAAAATCGCCGAGGTCTACGTTTCCCTAAAGAACGTCACCAAGGCCCTTGATTCCTATCTTTTCGTCGCCGACTCTATGGCCGACGATGGGTTCTTCGACAAGGCCATCGCCCTGCTTTCAAAAGCCGCCAAGCTGGCTCCCGGTGACGATCAGTTGCCCAAGCGCATCAATCGTTATCGCGCCATGAAAAAGTTGGAGCATCGCCGGACCTTTGCCATTGAAGGTTTGATGATGAACAGCTCCACCCAGGTCGCTTCGGCTGCCAACTCGGCCCTCGAGGTCGAGATGATGTGGAACAAGATTGCCAAAAGCCATCTGGTGGCTCAGCTCGATGGTGAGCAGCTCAAGAAGCTGTTCTCGGTCATGAGCTTGGAAAGGTACAAGGAAGGCCATGTGCTGGTTGAAGCCGGTGGAAACTTGCCGCTGATCCATTTGATCGTCGAAGGCGTGATTGAGGCGGGAGCAACGATCAACGGCAAGTACTTCGATTTGCGAACTTTTTCGACCGGCGATCTGATCGGTGATTCCGCCTTGTTGGAGCATTCGGTTTGGCCGGCCACCTATAAGATTGTCGAAGACGCCAAAGTCTTCACCCTCGACCGCAGCGGCATGCAAACCACCATGGTCGGGCATCCGGACCCGCGCGCATTCATCAGTGTTCTGCGTCAACAACATCATGACCGTGACGTGTTGGCTTCGATGCAGAAACTCCAACTCGGCTGACGATTTGCTTTGACCGCGACTCGTCTTGATATTCCCTTCTACAGCCTCACGTCCTGAAAAGCTATGGCCATTCTGCCGATTCGATTGATTCCAGATTCCGTCCTCAGGGTTGACTGCCCTGAGGTGACCGAATTCGACGACGACCTTCGCCGATTGGTCGACGACATGGTTGAAACCATGTACGCCGCTCCCGGTGTGGGCCTTGCTGCCCCGCAAGTGGGCGTTGAGAAACGTTTGGCCCTAGTGGACGTCACGGTGGGTAACACGGAAGGCGCTTTGAAAGTCCTGATCAACCCCCGAATCGTTGCCCAGGACGGCAAGATCACCGACTATGAAGGCTGTTTGTCGATTCCCGACATTTCGGAGAAAGTCGTACGGCCGCGCAGGATCACCGTTGAGGCCCAGGACGTGGACGGCCAAGCTTTCACTCTGGAGGCCGAAGATTTTGAGGCCCGCGCGGTGTGTCATGAGGTGGACCATCTCAAGGGTGTTCTCTTCATCGATCACCTCCGTGGGCTGCGTCGGGAGAAAGTCAAACGTCAGATTCGCAAGCTCGGGCTTGCCTGAGCCGTCGGTGGCTCTGCATGTCCGATTTTCGTGACCTTCCCGATACTCGCGCCCAGGGTCGGCTAGGGGAGCAAGACGCCGAGGCCTGGATGATCCAGCACGGCTATCGCATCGTTCAGCGCAACTACAGTTGCCGTTCAGGTGAGATCGATCGAATCGCCGAGTTGGACGGTATTCTTTGCTTCGTCGAGATCAAAGCACGCGCCAACCGTGCTTTTGGCGAGGCCGTCGAAGCGGTGTCGAGAAAAAAGCAGCGGCGAATTGCCCGAGCTGCCGCCTACTATTTGGCGCGGCACCCCACGGATCAAGCCTGCAGATTCGACGTGATCGCCCTGGATCTACAGGCCGGCGGCTGGAAGATTACGTGGGTGCCCGACGCTTTTCGCCTGTGATGGCGGGCTCTTTGAGAGTCGACGAAGAAAGCGAAAATCCGAGGGCCGGGAAGCTTGACACGCCGCAGCCATTTACCTATCCTACGCATCCCCGGGCGGGAATAGCTCAGTGGTAGAGCACAACCTTGCCAAGGTTGGGGTCGCGGGTTCGAATCCCGTTTCCCGCTCCAGATTTCAAAGTCGGTTCCAGCGCCGACCGCCGAGTGCGAAAGATGGCGACGTGGCCAAGTGGTAAGGCAAGGGTCTGCAAAACCCTCATTCGCCGGTTCGAATCCGGCCGTCGCCTCCAACTCGACCGGCTCCAGATCTCTCCAAAATTCGCCTTGCATTGCAGCCAAGCTTCAAGCGGGAATAGCTCAGTGGTAGAGCACAACCTTGCCAAGGTTGGGGTCGCGGGTTCGAATCCCGTTTCCCGCTCCAGTCTGCATCTCTTCGATAGATACCCTACAATCCGACCCGATCTCCCTGTTAAGATTCGCAGTGCGCCGGAGTGGCGGAATCGGTATACGCAGCGGACTTAAAATCCGCCGCCGCAAGGCTTACGGGTTCGAGTCCCGTCTCCGGCACCAGACTGAAAACAAAAGACTTAGCTCGATATGGCGATCCTTTCCGGGGTCGCCTTTTTGGTCATGGGGACACTTTTGGGGACACTGCGGTATAGTGTTTCCCATGGCGAGCTTTGAAAAACGATTTCGCGTGGACGGCAAGCCTTCATGGAGAGCGGTGGTCAGGGTCAAGACGGACCAGGGATTGGTGACCCGCAAAAAGCAATTTCGGCGAAAAACCGACGCCAAAGAGTGGGCGCGCAAAACCGAGGATGCGATTCGAGAGGGGCGAGACAGTGCCGGCCGATCGCTGCTGGTCCGCGACCTGATCGAGGGTTATCGGCTAGAGCTACTTCCCAAGATCAACTCCGCCAAAGACCGGCGTGGCAGGGAGAGATTGCTCGATTGGTGGGACGAAAGGGTCGGTCGTGTCGAGGCAGAACGGCTCCAGCCCAAGACCGTTTTGCGGCATCTGCGAGAGTTGAAGAAGGGCAAAGGGCTCTCGGGCGGGTCGGTGTCCGACACCACACGCAACCGGTATAAATCTGCCTTAGGGGCCTGCTATCGCCACGCGGTCAAGCAGGGCCTCATTCGACATGGGTCTGTGCCGACAGCCGGCCTCCATCTTTCCGAGAAGGGTAACGAACGTGACAGGTGGCTGAGCGAGGGTGAGAAGCGGCGACTGCTGGAGGTCGTAGCAGGGACCGGGCGCCTGGAGCTTGTCGTCCTGATCGGCATGGCGACCGGTGCCCGAAAGGGTGAGGTCATGGGGATCAAATGGCGAGACGTCGACCTTGAGAAGGGAGTCATCCGCCTAGAAAAGACCAAGACCAAAAAGAAACGAATCGTGCCGATCCTCCCCAAAGCGCTTCAGATCCTAACCGAATGGCTGCCGCGGAAAAACTCTGACGATGATTTGATTTTCGTGGGGCCGCGAGGTGGGCACTCGTTTCCTCGAGAGGCGTGGGATCGAGCGCTCAAGCAAGCCGAAATTGAAGACTTCACATTCCACGGTCTTAGGCACACGGCAGCGTCTTGGATGATCCAAGAGGGGATCCAAGAGACGAAGGCTCAGGAGCTGCTTGGGCATGAGTCGATCGTGACGATGCGGCGCTATACCCACCTTGTGCAAGAGCGGAATGCTGAAGAGCTGCGTGAGGCGATGCTCAAGCGAGGCGCGGAAGGGTAGGGGAGGCGGGCGCCGGGGGGCCGCCTCCCGCTCGGGCTACCTAACCGCGACCGCAGCAGCCAAGGCTCCGCACACTGCCACTATCCCTCCCGCGTCTAAAATCGGTGCGTATGGGCGATACCCGGATTAACTCTGGGGAGTCGCTTCCGCCACGAGAAGCGATGATCGAGAAAGGCCTCGACGACGACTAACCCGACAGTCGTCGGTCGGCCCTTGTCGTAGGCCACTAGACCTCGCTTGATCTGTGCCCTGCCATCGCTCCCGACGGCCCTGAGTGTCCCCGGGGGCAAGACGGCGCTTGCCCCAAACCCACCGTTCACAATTTGAAGGTTTGGAGCCGTTTTTTCGGCATTAGCGAGAAATTCCGCTATCCTGTTTCCGAATCTTCAGATTCGGTGTCTGCCCTTTTGGTGACCAGGAGCCATTGAAGAGAACGGATCGACCAACTTTCGCGACTCCCAGGCGGATTCTCCTTAGGAGTTCTGATTCCGTTCTTTTTGGAACCTATCCTGTAGGTCTGCTTTGATGCTTGTTAGTTTTTCGAAGCTGGTCCCACAATCGGATAGAGAGGTAGGCAATTGGCTGGCCCGTCTACGGGTCCTCATCACCAACAGCGCCGGTATCGCTAGGCGTTTGGCCTACGGCAACAGCGCACAAAAACCGAAAGGAACATGAACCAATGAGAGTCACTTCTGGAGTCCGAAGCGGCAACGATGAACCTCAAGTACCCGGTGAATCATTGCCCATCACTGATCCGAACGGCTGATTAAGAAAGCGACTTCCGAGTTGCTCCTATCAGTTCGAGAGAAAGATCGGACCGGTTGGAAGCAGCGACAAAGATACGCAGCGCGGCGGCTTTTTCTTTGTCAAATCGGCGAATCGCCGAGAACTCAGAAAAAAGCCGCCGTGCTATTTGGCAAGCCCGAGATGGAAATCCTAGGTGAATCAGCCCTTCGGCTAAGTCCAATGACGCGAGAGCAACTGACAGTGGATCGTGGTATTCGCGAAAGCCTTCAATTACTCCATCAAGCTCTTCTACTGCGCGGGTGATTTCTCCGTGTTGGGCAAGGCAGCGGGCTCTTAGCCAGTCACTCCGCACCTTCGATAACCCCGAGTCTTTCCCTCGCAGTGAATCGACGATTCTAGCGGCCTTGGCTATTGCTGACGACCTTGGGCAGTCTAAAGAGATCGCAGAGCTAATCACTGCTTCCGCAGCTGATTTCCTATGAATTGGCGATTCCACCAAGCCCAAAGCGACGGAGGCACAGGTTAAAGTCGCGTCCGGTCGGCCGCGCATCCAGTGAATCAGCGCCAAGTCTAGAAGTGCTTCGCCGATTCGGGCGAGCGATCCTGCTCTGTCTGAACGCCGCAATCTTTCAGCACAGCATTCCTCGGCTTTCGCGAGCTCTCGATTCTCGCGGTAGAAAGAGGTCAGTGACGAAGAAATTTCGTCAAGTGCCTTTTGTCTCTGGCCACTATCCAACACGGCATTGGTGAATCGATAGGAAAGAATCAGTGCGCGTTTCGCCTTGCCCATTCGGCCCATGCGCCTAAGCGCGTTACCGAGAACTAAGGCTGCCTCCCACTTGCTCTCAGCAGGTGATTCCGATTCAAGAATTTTTTCAGCAAGTCGACCGGCTTTGTGCGGGTCGATTCTGAGCATCTCGCGCGCATGTTGGATTTCTTTCGTCATGACTCGCGAGCCCTTTTCAGCATGACCTCCAAAGCTCGAACCCTTTCTTCAAGGCCGGCTAGGTCGGTACGGGGCTCTTCTTGGCTGAGCTCAAGCTCTGCAAAAGCCAAGGAAAACGGCACATCACGATCAAGGGCATCCATTGCTGCGAAAAGCATCGGTCCTGAGATTTCTAGTGCGCTGAGGATTGCATCCAGCTCATGAATGGGCGGATGAACTTTTCCGGACTCGTACTTTTGTAGTTTGTTCTTCGCATACCTCAACGGCTCGCTCTTGCCCATCCTCTCGGCAAGGGCCGCTTGGCTGGAAATGCCTCGGTATTTTCTGAGCTCAACCAGCAGCTTAGGAAGATTCCTAAATACGTTCATGTCGACACGCATTGTAGGCGTGACTAGCTCAGGCTTTCAACCTTCCAGGGCTCAATAGCTTAGATTTTCTGAGAAATACGAACTAAAAGCGTATTAATATGCTTGACAAGCGCAATTTGCACGCATAGGGTTCGTTTGCGACGAATGAGACGCATATTGAGACACGATACGTTCTGATGGAGGAAGTCCGGCTCATGAAGACAACCCATCACCTCCGCGCTCTTCTGGAGTCCACGGACGACCAGATTTCAGCGCTGAATCGCCAACGCCGTGAGCTTCTGGCATTGGTCGAGCTAACGGAGAGGAATGACACCTCTCCGCCCCCTGCATCTGGCGATATCCCGCAATTCCTGCGTGTTGCCGAGGCCAATCGCTTCATGAAAGAGCGTTTTGATTGGGCTGCTCGGAGAGTCGAGAGGCTCCGTTACGAGCAGTCGGAGAAGCCCGAATATCAGGGCGTGTTCCACAAGTCGCCGGGTGAATCGACCACTTGGGTCAACATTCCGAAGCTAATCGAAGTTTCTATGGGAGCGCCGGCCACCTGACTTGGGTGGGAGGTGCATTAGTCCAACCCAGGGGAGTAAAACCAAGTTGACCAAGGCTGGCATCCGGGCCCGGAATCATGCGCTTCGGATCTTTGCGGAGGAGCTTTGTACGGGGCTCGGTGAGCTTGGGCTGTCTCGGCGCCAGTTGGCGGAGCTGTTGGGCTCGAACATTATGCGGGCGGCGGACGGGTATCGGGTTTGTTTTGTTTGTCGCAACGGCTCGCGGTTGGCGGAGCGTCAGATTCGTTTGTCTCAGGGGGCGGTTCAGGCGTTGATGGCCTATTTGCAGCACAGGGGGTTTTGTTTGGGAATGGATGTGCCGTTTTGGGTCGGACGCAAGGGCGGTAAGGCGTTGCGGGCCGACAGTGTGAGACGCATTCTGAAGGGTTAGGAGACAGCGGGCCCGGCGGGTATCAGTAATGGGTACCGGTCCAAGCGCCGGGTCCGATGTCTCCCTATTCTGGATCGTTGATGTGAGCCGGCTCAAGGGTCGGTTTCCATGAGCGATTTTGCCCGGATGGGGTTTTCCGGGATTTCACAACAACTCTCCAACTAAAGGGGACGGCGATGGAAGACCGCGACATGACGCGGAGTGGCGCAGCTTTGTCTGATTCCGGGGCCGACGGTGGCGGGATCGAGGTTTCTTGGGATGAGGCCAGGCCGTTGGATTGGGTTCACGAGAGCCCGGTCCATGGCGAGCGGGAGGTCAGTTATTACGAGGTCAGCCGGTTCTCGGAGGAAGGCTGTTGGGTGAGCACCGTGAGCACGGTGGTTTGGCTGGCGGACCGGGAGCCGTTGGCGATCGAGACCGAGGTTCGAGATCCGAAAATTCTTGAGGCGGTGCTCGACGCTTACGAGCTGGGGCGTAAGGCCGGGGCGCGGGTGGACCGCCCATGTTGACCAACGACTTTCCCCTTCCTTTCCGGTTGCC
>CBDUGP010000139.1:0-21853 GCA_965366625.1 uncultured bacterium | reverse complement strand
CTCGCCCGGGCGGGGGCAAGCCCCGCCCCTACCTCCGGAGGTTTGCGGGCGTAGCTCGCTAAGTTCAGCCCATCCAGAAATGGGGTTTTCCGATGAACCAAGGCCGGATGGACCGAGGACGGAAGCGAGCGTGTCTGAGCGATTCACCCGAAGCATCGGCATAAGTCCCTACTCTTCAGCAATTGATGGCGGCAGCGCAGCGGTGGCGCGAGTTCGGAGCGACGCCCGCAGGCCGTCCGGCCGACGCCCGAGAACCCATTTCTGGATGGGCCCCAACTATCCCGCCAGAGGCAACCGGAAGCAGGCCGCTTGCTCGCCGTTGCGCACCAACAATCGGTCACCGGTGAGGGCTAGGGTGTTCCACGTCTTACCCTCGATCGCCTCAAATTGCCCCAGCACGTGATTGGGCCGCTCCGGAGTCGCTTCCACCAAAAATACCTCGCCCTCTTCCGAGAGCACCAAAAGGTGGTTCGACACCCGCAAGATTTGCCCGTGACGATAGCGCCCCTTCTTCCACACCCGCTCGCCGGTCTCCAGCTTCACGCACTCCAAAATACCGTCTGAAAGCCCGTAGACATAACCTTCGTGAATCACCACGTTGGTGAATTTGGTGCGCAAAACCCGAGGGAAGTGCCATAGCTCTTCGACCTCGAACCTGCCCGACTGATGCTTGATCTGCAGCAAAGCAGCGCCGAGACCGTATCCTTTGGAAATGAACACCCGATCGCCGTCCACGGGAACAGGCTGAGAAACGTTGCAATCTGCTTCCACCTTGCCCGGCCAGGGGTGGCTCCACAGCACCTCGCCGGTTCTCAAGTCGTAACCGGCCACTCGCCCCGAATCCACCGACAAGATCTGTTTTACCCCACCCAGGGTGGCCACCGCCGGCGACGCGCAGCTGATCTGGGAATCGCCGCCTTGCCAAACGGTTTCCCCCGTGTGGCGATTCATCGCCAACAGGGATACGAATCCCTTTTCGGGGCTACCGCCGAACGGCACCACCAATAGGTCGTCTACCACCAGGGGCGAATTCGAGCGCCCGTAGGGCAAAATCTCCGCCTGCCTTGAGCTGATACCCAGCTCCTCGTCCAGGTCGCGAGACCAAATGGGCTCGCCGGTCGTGCCGTCGAGAGCGGCGACCTTGCCGAACACTCCCAGGCTATAGACCTTTCCATCAACGATCGACGGAGTGGCCCTCGGCCCATCACCCGCGACCGTGGATCGGTAACCGGCCGGAGTCGCCCAGCTCCAACAAGGCTTTCCCGAATCCACTTGATAACAGGTGACGAGTTCTTGATCTCCGCGTTGCTCCATGGTCACGGCATAACCGTTTCGAATCGCAAAACCGGACCATCCCGAGCCCACCGGCTGCTTCCACAAAAGCTCCGGCGGGCGGCTTTGCCAATCCGGATCGAGCTGGATATGATCCACCGCCAAGCGACGCCCGGATCCTAAAAAACCCGGAAAGTCGTTCGCGGTCTCGGTCGCCAAATCGATGCCCGCCACCGGCTCCACGGTCGGTACGCCCAAGGTTTGATCTGCTTTGGGCGCCGACTTCCGAACGAAGGTCGGAATCATCTCACCGCTCATACGTTCGATGCGAAAAAGCGAAAAGAACCCAAAAACCAACAGAATCGGCAGGATGAAAACCGTCAAACGCCGAGACCAAGGCTGGCCGCTGGCCAACAGGAACCACAGCAGCCAGAAAATCGCGCTGAGGATAACCAGAAGATAGCTGAAAACGTTGACGCTGCCGTGGTCCCCCATGGGATCGGTCGCCCGAACCCAAATCAAAACCAACCACGGCAGGGCGATCAACAAACCACCTTTCCAACCGGGAAGCCAACGGCCGCCGATGGAAGGTCTCGAGTCGGTTGGGTTCGGGTCGGAAGGGGCGGTTTCGTCCATGGGGAACTCCTCTAGAAGGCGGATAATCGGTGTCGGCAGTTTACCTTCAGTGATCACTTCTTCAGGAGACGCCGATCCGCGACTAAATCGATCAGAGACCGCCGGCCGCCTCGGGCACCTCGCTGCGGATCTCCGTAAAGGCGACATATTGCTCGAGCCAGCGGTGGGTCTCCCACAACATGTGCAGAATGGACTCGCGGGCTCGGTAGCCGTGACTTTCCAGCGGCAGCTTGACCAAACGCGCCACCGCACCATGCCCCTTGAGGGCGTTGTAATAGCGGTCGCTCTGCATTGGATAGGTGCCGGGATTGTTGTCGGCTTCGCCGTGGATCAAAAGAATCGGCTCATTCACCTTGTCGGCGTGCATGAACGGCGACATGGTGGCGTAGACCTCGGGCGCCTCCCACAGGGTGCGCTCCTCGGACTGGAAACCGAATGGGGTCAAAGTGCGATTGTAGGCACCGCTGCGGGCAATACCCGCGGCAAAGAGGTCCGAATGGGCGAGCAAATTAGCGGTCATAAACGCACCGTAGGAATGACCCCCGATCGCGATATGCCCGGGTTTCGCGACACCGAGTCGAACCACCTCGTCAACCGCGGCTTTGGCGTTGGCCACCAATTGGCTGCGGAAGGTGTCGTTCGGCTCTGCTTCCCCCTCGCCGACGATCGGCATCTTGGGATCATCGAGCACCGCATAGCCCTGGGTCAGCCACATGATCTGCGACCACCAACCCACCCGGTCGAAACGATAGGGAGAGTCGTCCACCTGGCCCGCAGCGTCCGCGCTCTTGAACTCGCGCGGATAAGCCCACATGAGCATCGGCAAAGGGCCGTCACGCTGAGCGTCATAACCATTGGGCGTGTAGAGGGTGGCGGTCAGCTGCACGCCGTCGTCACGCTCATATTTCAGCAGCTTCTTTTCAATGCCTTTGAGTTGAGGAGTCGGATGGGGAAAGTCCGTCAAACGCTCGAGGGCATCTCCATCGGCGGTTGAATCCAGCCGACGAATAAAATAATTCGGCACCTCTTCGACGGATTCCCGGCGGGTCAAAAGGCGATGGCCCGCCTCGTCCAAAAGACGCACGGGCGACTCGTAATAGGGCGCCTCGCTTCGAAACAGCCGGGTCGACTCACCGGTCTCCAAATTCCAACGATCGAGGAAAGGCCGATCCCCCTCGGGAGAGGCTCCGGGTCCGGCCAAAAACAGCGACGAGCCGTCGGGCGTGGTCTTCAGCACCCGTCGACCGAAGGCGTTGGTCTCCATCATCGGCGTTCCCGGATCGTTGTAACGATCCTCCCAGGAGCGCTCCTTCACCAACACCGGCTCAACCTCCGGATGGTCGGGCTGAATTCGCCAAGCCCTCATCTGACGCGTCTTCCACCACCAGGAAGAGGCAATGGCCAGCTCGCCGTCATGCCATTGGACGTCGTTATAGCGGTAGCCCAGGCGGATCAACGATTGCGGTTTGCCTTCAAAGGGCAAAGCCTGTTGGTAAACCTCATCGCGAATCTCTGCGTCCTTCGCCGCATCCCCGTCATCGCGAGCTTCTGCCCACACCAGGGTGGCGGGTGCATCCGCACGCCAATCGAATTGCCTCGGGCCGGTGGGCACGCTGCCATAGGCGGTGGGCACGCTTTCCTGCAACGGCCGCTCGTAGGCGGTGTGCACGGATTGCCCTTGGAGGTTCCAGATCTCGGTGACCTTGGGGAATCGGAAAGCCGGCACCAAATAAGAATACGGCCGATGCAGGGATTGAACCAACAGCACCTTACCGTTGGGGGACGGCTCGATATTCCAATAGATGGCGGGTTTGCCCAGGGTCTTGACGCTACCGTCGAGACCTACGATCGCGGGCTGGGAGGTCAAATAGAATTCGAATAACCGTTCGTCGTGGGCATTGGCCAATAGATCTTGGAAGGTCACCGCTGCGGCCTTTTCGCCCAAGTTTTCTTGAATTACCGGTCCTTTGGGCACCCGCGCCTGTTTCGGTGCCGGCCCACGATCCTTGGGCACAAAGGTTGCCACGAGGGATTGGTCATCGACCCACACGGGTTCGATTCTGGCGGTCAGGCTCAGAAAGGGTTCCGCCATACGTCGGGCCTGGGCTTTTTCCAGATCGACCACCCAAAGCTCAATGCCGTCCGCAGTGATTTGCGCAAAGCTGCCGTGATTCCCACTCGGCGACCACTGCCAATAGATCATGCGCAATTTTTCGGGCAAACCCGCAACTTCCCGCACTTGACCGGTCTCGACCTCCATCACCCTCAGCTTGTTGATCGGTGACTGACGACTCGGGCCGTCGAGGTCGGGTTTGATGCGCAAACCCGCCAAACGCAACTCGGTTTCCGACAGCTCTTCGAGCGAGGTCAAGAAATTCCGCTGCATCAAAACCGCCCGCTCCTCAGAAGGCCCGAACTGCACCTGAGGCGACAATGGAGCATCAATCAGGTCGACGATCTCCTGGGGCGGCAGCTGATAACCCTCCGACGACCAGAGCGGTACGGCCGTCAAGGGTAGGAGCAACATCAAAACCAGCAACCGACGACGAAATGGGGTGCATCTCATGGAGATCCTCCGAAACAAAGGGTAGGCGAAGAGGGGGAACAAAAATCGAAAAGGCTGGACAACCGGGATGTCGACCAGGGTACAGCGTCGGGCGAGAATTCTGCAATTCGAAAACAAGCTCACCCACGCGCAAAACTGCCCCAGTTCATGGACGCATACGTCGAACCACCCAAAAAGTTCTGTCGGTCTGCACGCCCGGTCGGGATCCCTTAGTATCTCTCGTGCAGCCGCGGATGCTTGCGAGCTTCTTTGGTGAGGCTTCTTAGCTGAGGAGAAGGGGATATGAAGAAAAAGCGCTTATTGCTATTGGCGGCCACACCCTGGTTATTCGCCATCATGTTGAATGCGGATGTACGTGTACCCGACCAAGAATCTGCAGCCTCAGATTGCCTCGCTTTATATGAAGAAGCTGGGCGCCTGCTCCAGAAATTTCAACAAGCCGGGGAAGAGGTCAGCCCGAGGGTCCGAGGATTCGAGCTTTCCAAGCAGGCAGCTCAAGCATGTGACCGAGCCTCTAAGCAGGCTTCGGAGTCGAACGAAGCGGCACAGCTCGCCGCGCTGAGTTTTCTGAGTCGAGCTCGGCTGATTTCTGGTCATAAGAGCGACCCTATTCGTCGTCGTGACCTGCTTGCCGAGGGCATCGAAACCGTCAGCGGTTTGGATCACGATAGAAGCCCTGCCCTTTACGAAATCTTGAGGCAGAGCGCGATCGTTGAATGGGATATTTCCCCAGAACGAGGCATCGCATTGATGAGCCGTGCCGCAGAAATAGCCGAAACGAGCTTCGGCCCTGGGGATCCGCGCCTCGCAGAATGCCTGTCGGACCTCGGCTTCATGCACGCACCGACCGTACATCCCGGCAGCAAACCAAAAGGCCATGCCGATCCCGAGCGCGCCGAAGAACTCTACCGCCGCTCTCTTGAAATCTGGACCCATATGGATAGTCCATCGTCCTATCCGGCTTTCAGCGCCACAGTGGTCTATCTCCGTGACCTGATGAAAAGCCAAGGCAGGGTCGATGAAGCCAAAACCCTTGACGATAGTCTGGTGGACATCTACGCCGCAGAGCAACGGTTGCTCAAAACTAAACGAGATCAAGATCTATAGTCTGAACGTCTCATGGCTCGTAGGAATCCTGCCACGCGTGTCCCCCTCGGTATCTTCTACGAGACACAAAAAAACGCCCGCTCGAAAGCGGGCGTTTTTTTTCGATCAGCTCAAGCCCCGGTCAAGGGACAGGGGGATAGACGTAGCCCGCCTGGAGACCCAGGGGCAATCCCAGCATCCAGTAGACGATCAAGAAGGCCGTCCACGATACCAATAGGCAGACGGAATAGGGCAACATCAAAGCCGCCACCGTGCCGATGCCGGTGTTCTTCACGTAGCGTTGGCAGAAAACCACCACGAGCGGGAAGTAGGGCATTAACGGCGTGATGATGTTGGTCGTGGAGTCGCCCACGCGATAGGCCGCTTGGGTGAGTTCGGGCGATAGACCCAAAGCCATCAACATGGGCACGAAGATCGGCGAAAGAATCGCCCACTTCGCCGACGCCGATCCCACCAAGAGATTGACACCGGCAGCCAAGAGGATGATGCCGACGATCGTCACCTGGCCGGGCATGCCGGCTTCCCGGAGCACGTTGGCCCCTTTGACGGCGATCAAAATGCCGACGTTCGACTTGCCGAAGGAATAGATGAATTGCGCGGCGAAGAACGCCATCACCAGGTAATAACCCATGGTCGCCATGCTCTTCGACATGCCGTCGACCACATCCTTGGAGGTCTTGACCGTGCCGGCCACCAAGCCGTGCACGACCCCGGGGATGAGGAAAAAGATGAAGATCAAGGGCACGATCGACTGCATCAGAGGCGCGGCAAAGGCGGTGATCTCACCGGTGGGAGAACGCATGGGCGAGCTTTCCGGCAAAGTTGCGAGCACCAGAGCCAGCACGCACACCACCATGGCGACCACGCCGGCAAAGAAACCTTTGCGCTCTTGGGGCGTGATCTCCTCCATCTTCGGCATTTCGTCGGGGTCGCCGTCGATCGCCGTATCTTTCAGCCGCGGCTCGATGACCTTGTCGGTCAGATACCAGCCGACCAGAATCACGAGCACCGACGAAGCTGAGGTGA
Source organism: uncultured bacterium (assembly GCA_965366625.1). GTDB lineage: Bacteria > Acidobacteriota > Thermoanaerobaculia > Multivoradales > J023 > JAUIJL01. Next base: position 15,246 of record CBDUGP010000139.1, on the reverse strand, counting down.
ACCACCAATTGCACAGGGGATTCACCTGCAAATCGGGAGCGACGATGTTGGCACCCGCCTGGGTCAGGCCTTGAAGCAGAGGGTCGATGCCCGACGGAATGAAGTTGGCGGAAAATCCACCCGAGACCCCGGCGAAGGCCGCTGCGATGCCCGCCAAGGGATGTCGTCCGGCGGCGTAGAAAATCACGCCGCCCAGGGGTATGACCAAAACATATCCAGCGTCCGCCGCCGTGTGGCTGACGATCGCCACCAGGATCAACATCGGCGTCAGGAGCTTCTTCGGGGTAAACCCGAGCATCCATTTGAGGCCCGCGTTGATGAAACCCGTGTGCTCGGCGACACCCACACCCAACAGGGCCACCAACACCACACCCAAAGGATGGAAGCCGGTGAACGTCTTCACCATGTCGGACAAGAAAGTGGCGATGGCCGCACCCGTCAGCTGGTTGGCGATGCTGATCCGCTCGCCGGTGCCCGGATGCACCTCGGAGAATTGCACCGGTGCCAGGATCGCCGACAGGATCCACGTCATCACCATCAAGATCAAGAAGAGGATCGCGGGATCGGGCAGCTTATTGCCGGCCACCTCGATTCCGTTGAGGATGCGGTTCAGCCACCCTGACTGACTGCCGCCTTTTTGCTTCGAATCTGCCATGGACACACCTCACTCACGGACCAAGGGGTGGGCTCCGGATCGCGCCAGTGGCGGAGCGCGGGCCCGACTCGTCATTTTAGGAATCCGCAGCATACCGCACCCTTCCGCAATCCGAGCGACGGTTTGCCACAAGGACCCGACCCGTTGTTATAAGGCTCACAATGAGGGCCGAGCCGGAATTAGGAAACCGGTTGAAACTCAACGATCGGAATGTGAAGATCCCGGCCCATGACCGACGAAACCCACCGAACCGACCCCAAAGACGGACCCGGCCCTTTGAACGGACTCGAATCGCGACCCCTGCCCGAGAGCATCCACATCATCGAGGTCGGCCCGCGGGACGGATTCCAAATGGAATCCGAATTCATCCCCACGGATCTCAAAGTGGCGACCCTCGATCGCCTCTCGGAGTCCGGAGTGCGGGAAATCGAGGCCACCTCCTTCGTGCACCCACGGGTGATTCCCCAGATGGCGGACGCCGACGAGGTGATGGCGCGCATCCATCGAAACCCCTCCGTGCGATACCTCGCCCTGGTGCCCAACCGCCGAGGAGCGGAACGAGCGCTCAACGCCGGGGTCGACGGCCTGCGCTTGGTGGTTTGCGCCACGGAAACCTACAACCAGCGCAACGTCGGACTCTCCGTTGAGCAGAGCTTGCGGGATTTCGAGCAGATCGTTCGCTTGGGTGAGAGTGAGGATGTCGAGGTTTCAGCGGTCATGGCAGCGGCCTTCGGCTGCCCGTTCGAGGGCCGCGTCGACGATTCCAAGGTGCTCAATCTTGCTCAGCGGTTCGTCGATGCCGGCACCCACCGGGTCGGTCTCGGGGATTCCGCCGGGCTCGCCAACCCGCTGCAAATTCGTCGGATCTTGCGCAAGTATCGCAATCGGTTCGGCGATTTCCCGCTCTGGCTCCACCTGCACGATACCCGCGGTTTCGGCATCGCCAACACGATCGCCGCGCTCGAAGAAGGAGTCACCCACTTCGACACCTCCCTCGGCGGGCTCGGTGGCTGCCCGGTGATGAAAGGAGCCTCGGGCAACGTCTCCACCGAGGATCTGCTCTATCTTTGCAACGAGATGGGCATTGCAACCGGCATCGAGCTCGACACCGTGCGCCGAGCTTCCCTCGATCTCCAAGCCTTCCTGGGCCGTCCCCTGGCCAGCCGCGTCCTACAAGCCGGCACCCGCGACGAACTCGTCGCCCGCAACCGATAGATATCGAAGATACCGGCAGCAATTCCCTCGGCTAGGGCGCTCGCCCACGGGCAACCCAGCCGACTTCTCACCCGCCAGTGCCCTGGGCTTCCTTGGATACCCAGCGCAGATCTCATATCGTCAAACCTATTCACATGGTTCATGTTTTTCGGCTATAGTGATCACAAGATTTAACTGAATCGTGTTTTTTGGACGGCTCTGCTTTTGCTTAAGCCGTCCTTAGCCTGACTCCCGACGTCCACCGCCCCGGACGATGGGTGTCTCCATGAACCCATGAAAAGGCCGGACGCCGCGCCGGATTCGGAATGGGTATCCGCGCGTGGCCGTTTCGGCGTCCCTGAAAAGAGGACGATGATGACCAACCCCTTTCGTCAAAATGCCTGGATCTTCCTGGTCACGCTCGCGTTGCTGATCGCAGCCACACCCGGTGTGGCCCAAGTCGCCACCGGCGACTACGGTGATGCACCCGATGGCCAAGATGCCGGCTACGGCGCCCCCTTTGCCGGCACTATCGGCAATTTCCCCACCCTTTCCGGCACCGCCAACAGTCGCTACGGTTTGCCCGGCGGCCACACCTTGCGCCGGGACACCTGGCTCGGAAGGGTGATCAGCCTTGAGGTAGACGCCAACGACCCCGTGGATCCCGACACCGTCGAAAACCTGATCGACGACGACTTTGATGACGGCATCAACGGCGGTGTTTGTCCACTCGCCGGCTCCACTTCCAACCCTTTCAACGTCCATCTCAACCTGGACATCACACTCGCCGCCTCCTCGGCAGGTGGCACCCGCTACGTCAACGTGTTGATCGACGCCGACCACGGCGGCACCTGGGACGACACCACCGGCACGGAATGGGTACTGCGTGACTTCCCGGTCAACGGTCTGGTGCCGGGCACCACTCAAACCGTGACCGTCGGCCCGTTCCCCTACACCTCCTCTGCGGTGGCCTCGTGGACGCGCATTGCCGTGACCTCCACGCCGATCAACGCGGTGGTGCCGGTCAATGCCAGCGGATGGGACGGCAGTGGCCAATTCCATATCGGCGAGGTCGAGGACTATCTACTGGCCGACTCCCTGGTCCATGTGACCGCGGCCGCCCAAGCCCACGCATCTGCCCAGGCTTCTGCCGACGCGTACGCCTATGCCTATGCCAACGCCTATGCTTACGCCTCGGCCAACGCCACCGCATGCGCCGCAGCATCGGCATCGGCGTCGTCCCTGTCGGCGTCGTGGTCGGCGGCCCAGGCCAGTGCAGCGGCCGCCGCCAACGCTGAAGCCAGCGCCCAGGCAGAAGCTTCCGCCGCAGCCCTGGCCTGCGCCGGTGCCCAAGCCGCAGCGGGAGCCTGGGCCGGAGCTTGCGCCTCGTGCCAATGCGCTTCCGCCTGCGCCGGTGCCAGCGCCGCGGCCTACGCCGCGGCTGGAGCATGTGGTTACGCCGATGCCAGCGCCTCGGCGTCGGCCAGCGCCTCGTCCCATGCCTCCGCCTCGGCCTCTTCAGCGGCCGCCGCCTTGGCCCTCGCCTCCGCCAATGCCAACGCCTGGGCAGCGGCCTGTGCGACCGCCCAAGCCGACGCCGCAGCCGCGGCCAGCGCCCTAGCCGCCGCCTCCGCGTCGGCCCAGGCTTCCGCGGACGCCGCCGCCATCGCCCTAGCCGACGCCCGAGCAGCTGCCTGTGGCGGTAACGCCAGCGCGGCAGCGACAGCTGCCGCTGCGGCCCAAGCCCACGCCCAAGCCAATGCCTCGGCAGCCGCAGCAGCGTTCGCCAGTGCCGACGCGGCCGCTTACGCCAGTGCTTCAGCCGCAGCCGCAGCCACCGCCACGGCCAACGCAGCCACCGCTGCGGCCACCGTGGCGGTCGCAGCAGCCCAAGCCGAAGCCTCGGCTTCGGCCAGCGCGGACGCATCGGCCCAAGCCAACGCCGGTGCGGGCGCCATCGCCCTGGCACTGGCCCAGGCCTACGCCGGCGCTAGTGCCAGCTGCTCCAGCTCTTGCACCGCCGAGGTGTGCTGTGAGGCCGGGACGGGAACCGGCGTGGCAGCCATTGAACTCTGTCCCGTGATCGCCGACGAGGAGCCTCCGGGTAATCCGGGCGGCGAGCCCGGCGACGGGGGCAATGAGGTACCCAATACCGACACTCAACCCTGAGCAGGGGTAGAGCTTTCAGATCGGCCGAAAGGCCACACCGGAGGGATGCCTTGGCCGTCGCCCCATGGAGGCGACGGCCTCTTCTTTGTCTGTCGACTTCGTCTATGGGCGAGTTTCGGAAGGCTGGGGGGAGGGGTTCATTCAAGAATCCCCGGAGGCCGTAAGCCCCATCTCCTCCAAGATCCGACCACAAAGGGTCTCTGGACGGGATTCCACATCGAGGGTCAACGCTTCGAAACCCGGCGGCTCCAGGGTTTCCAACTGACTGCTGAGCAGGTCCGCGGGCATGAAGTGGTCCCGTCGCAAGCGCAAACGCTGGGCGAGGACCTGCGGGGCGCCGGTGAGGTGCACCAAAAGAATCCGTTGATCCTCGAGGGCCAGGAGTTCCCGATAGCTTTGTTTCAACGCTGAGCATGCCAGCACCGCCGGGCCCGACGCCGAGAGACGCCGGTGGATCAAGTCCCGCAGCTGCTCCAACCACGGGCGGCGATCCTCGTCGTCCAAGGGTTGACCGGATTCCATCTTCTTTCGATTGGCTTGGGGATGAAAGTCGTCACCATCGAAAAACGGCCAGGCCAGTTCCTGGGCCAACAACCGGCCGACCGTGGACTTGCCCGTGCCACAAACGCCCATCAACACCACTACTTGGATCTTCAAATTCTCGTCAACCTTTTTGTTTCGGCCGCTTCAGTCGTGGCTGCAATCCCCGGGTTGCGGTGTTTAAACGCAACAAATAGCTGTCGGCGGTAATGAAGAGCTGCGAGCCGTCGGCCCCACCGAAGGCACAATTGGCCGACGGCACCGGCAAACGCACCTGGCCCAGCGCTTTGCCCTGGGGATCAAAAACCCAAACCCCACCGGGTCCGGTGGCGAAGAGATGTCCGGCGACGTCCACCGCCATGCCGTCGGGCAGGCCGGGATGCTGATCCCCCACCTGCTCGGTGGCATCGTAAAAGATCCGCCCCTTGCCCAGCCGAGGCGACTCGCTCGACCGGGTATAAGCCATCCACACCGCCCGCTCCGGATCCGAGTTGGCAACATAGAGGGTTTTCTCGTCCGGCGAAAGGGCGATGCCGTTGGGTCGGCTGAGCTCGCCGGTCAGAAGCTCTACGGAATGTCCCGGGCTCGCGACGGAGGGCCGATAAAAAACCCCCTGCATCTCGAGTTCACGGCCCGGACCGTCGGGTCCGCCTTCCAAGCCGTAGGGTGGATCCGTAAAGAAGAGCTCACCGGCAGTGCTCAGCACCAAATCGTTGGGGCTGTGGAATCTCTTGCCGTCGAAAGCATCCGCAAGGGTCTCGAATTTGGCCTCGCCCGCGGCGAAAGGGGCTTGCGACCAAGGGTTTTCCAATCGAGCAATGCGTCGATCCCCGTGTTGGGCCAACACCAAACGACCGTCGCCATCGAGAAAGAGACCGTTGGAACCCGGCTCTCCGCCCCGCGGAACCGCACCGGTATACCCCGAGCCCTCCATCCACACGTCCAATCCGGCGGCTTCCGTCCAACGGTAGATCCGATTGGTCGGCACGTCGGAGAGCAACACCGCGCTCTGCTCCGGCACCCAAACGGGGCCTTCGGCCCATTCGAAGCCTTCGGCGACGACTTCGATCCGGGAATCCTTGGGAATCAGCTCATAGAAACCCGCTTCCCAGGCTTGAAGCCCGCCGAGCAGCCTCGGCTCACCTGCCGAGGTCGCCTCAATCGCGACAGCGGCGACCGGTTTCACGTCGGCGATCTCTTCCCCGTTCAAGGGTCGAGCGTCGAGCCCGCCGCCGCCCAAGCCGCCCAACAGGGCAGACGCGATCCAAACTCCCAAAAATCCCACTCCGCCTACCCCGGCGGTCATCAAGGTCCAGCTTCGCAATGTTTCTTTCTCCGTAAGGCCGAGATACCGACTGACCAACCAAAAACCCGAGTCGTTGACGTGCGAACAAGCCGTGGCCCCGGCGGCGATCGCCACCACCAAGGCTGCCGTCGTTCGCCCACCGACCGGGTCCACTTCGAGAATCGGTGCGATCAAACCCGCGGCAGTGACCATCGACACCGTGGCCGAGCCCTGGGCGATGCGCAACGCCAACGCAGTCACAAAACCCAACAACAAGAGGGGCAAACCCGAATCGCTCAGGCCTTCCGCCAGCACACCGCCCGCGCCCGTGGCCAAAAGCATCTTGCCCAACACCCCACCGGCGCCGGTCAGCAGGAGGATGCCGCCCACCGGCTCCAAAGAGCGTCCGGCCATGGTCTCCAACTGTTGCCGGCTCCAGCCACAGCGACGCCCCAGCAGGATCCAAGCCGCTGCCACCGTCAGCAAGAGAGCGACGAAAGGATGGCCGACCACCTGCAAGGCGGTCCGCAACGGTCCTTCCTGCATGGCGACCTTCGAGCCGGTCGCCGTCAGAATCAGCACCAGGGGCAAGGCCACCAAACCCAGGGCTTCCGCAAATCCCGGACTGTTTTCCCTTTCGCCATCCGCCCCTTCGGCCCCCGACGCTTCCGCCGAGAATTCGTGCAATGGATCTTCGGCCTTCGACGAGCCCAGAGGTCCGCGCGCCAAGGCCGAGCCGAACACCACTCCCGCCAGCCACAAGGCCGGCAGGCCTGCGACCAACCCGAAGACGATCACCCATCCCAAGTCGGCCCCCAGGAGACCGGCGACGGCCACGGGGCCCGGCGTGGGCGGAATAAACGCGTGAGCCACCGCCAACCCGGCCAACAAGGGGATGGCGAAACCGATCAGCGGGCGACCCGTGCGTCGGCTCAGGGTCTTGAGCAAGGGCACGAAGAGAATGAAGGCGACGTCGAAAAACACCGGAATCGCCACCACCAGGCCGGTCAAACCCAGGGCCATGGGAGCGTGATCCTGCCCGAATCGATCCAGCATCCGGCGGGCGATCACCTCGGCGCCGCCGGATCGCTGCAACATCTCACCGAAAATAGCCCCAAGGCCGATGACGATGGCGATATAACCGAGGGTGCCGCCCATGGCTTGCTGAATTTGACCCGCTACCTCCAGCGGCGCGATGCCACCCACCCAGGCCACCAACAAGCTGACCGCCAGGAGGGCCAAAAAGCCGTGGAAGCGAAAAACCAACACCAGGATCAACAAAACCCCGACCGCCAAGGCCAAGAGGGCGAGGGCGGCGCCGAAGCTCATGGTCTTGCCCCGTCGGCCGGATCCTGCACCAGCTCAAAGCGATCCCCGAGCCTTGCGTCTTCGGCATGGGCCGCTACCCAAACCTGGAACGTACCGGCTTCGAGCACCGAACGACCCTCGTGGTCGAAATAGGCCAGCGCCGAAGCCGGCAGCTCGAAGCGCACCCGGCGGGCCTCGCCGGGCTTCAGGGTCACGCTTTCGAAGGCCTTCAGCTCGCGCACGGGGCGGGTCAAGCTCGCCACCAGATCCCGGGTGTAGAGCTGCACCACTTCCGTGCCCGGCCGCGATCCCGAGTTGACCAGCTCCACCTCTACCGTCAACACACCGTCGCGGGCCAATTTCTTGGGCTCGACCTTCAAATTTCGAGCTTCGAAAGTGGTGTAGGTCAGGCCGAAACCGAACGGAAAACGAGGACCGGAGCCCAAATCTAGATAGCGGGAGGTATTGCTCAACGAACTCTGCCAAGCGCCCACGGGAATTTCGTCGAACGGCAAGGGTTGCTTCTCGCCGGGCGACGGCGCCGGGCGTCCCGTACTTTTGTGGTTGTAGTAGATCGGCTCCTGGCCTGCGGCTTTGGGCCAGGTCACCGGCAAACGTCCCCGGGGCGCGGCATCGCCGAATAACACATCGGCGATCGCCGGACCGCCCATGGTGCCGGGATGCCAAGCCATCATCAGGGCGTCGGCGTGGTCCAACACCGCTTCTACGGTCAGAGGTCGACCGGCCATCAAGACCAAAACCATGGGTTTGCCGAGCGACGCCAGCTCCGCCAACAGGGCCTCTTGAGCACCGGGCAAGCGCAAATCCGCCCGACTGTGGGCCTCGCCCGACAAGATCGCTTCCTCGCCACCGAAGAACAGCACCACATCCGCCTGCTCCACGGCCGTGCGAGCCGCGTCGAAACTCGCCGTGGAACGATCCCGGGAGTATTCGAGTCCCGGTGCGTAGATCACCCGATCGGCCCCCAGCCGATCCCGCAACGCGGCCAGGGGAGTGACGGTATTTTCTTTCTTGCCGTCAAAGGTCCAGGTGCCGAGCTGCTCGTGGGGGGCATCGGCCAAGGGACCCACCACCGCCACCTTCGAAATCTTGGGGTCGAGGGGCAGGAGGCTCTCGTTCTTGAGCAACACCAGACTCTGGCGGGCGGCTTCCCGGGCTTCCTCCAGATATTCCGGCGACAACAGGGTGTCGTCCCGTCCCGAGTCACGCCAGGGGTTGCCGAATAGGCCGAGCCGTTGCTTCACCCTCAGGATGGCGCTCACCGCACGGTCCAGATCCGCTTCGGGCACCTGGCCGGATCTCACCAGCTCCACCAAATGGGATTCGTAGGCTCTGCTGGTCATCTCCATATCCGTGCCCGCCCCCATGGCCTGGGCCGCCGCATGCTCCGGATCGCGGCTGAAACCGTGGGCGATCATCTCGGTCACCGACTCCCAATCACTGACCACAAAGCCGTCGAAACCCCATCGCTTGCGCAACACGTCTTTCAACAGCCAGGGATCGGCGGTCACCGGCACCCCGTTGAGTTCGTTGAAGCCGGTCATGAAGGTCAGCGCCCCGGCGTCGACCGCAGCGGCAAAGGGCCGCAGATACACGTTGTGCATCTGGGCTTCGGGCACGAAGGCCGAGTTGTAATCCCGCCCTGCCTCGGCGGCGCCGTACGCAGCGAAATGCTTGGCACAGGCCCCCATGCTCGTGGGCGAGGTGAGGTCGTCACCCTGGAATCCACGCACCGCGGCGGCGGCGATCAGCTCCCCGAGCAAAGGATCCTCACCGGGGGATTCGGCGATGCGTCCCCAGCGGGAATCCCTGGCGATGTCGAGCATCGGCGCGAAGGTCCAGCGGATGCCGTAGGTGCTCGCTTCAAGGGCGGCTACCCGCGCGCCGGCGGTCACCAGCTCGGGATTCCACGAGGCGGCCTGGCCGAGGGGGATCGGGAAGATGGTGCGGAAGCCGTGGATCACGTCTCGGGCAAAAAGCAGGGGGATACCCAGCCGACTCTCTTCCACCGCCACCTTCTGTAGTCGATCGACTACCTCCCGATCCATCACATTGAGCAGGGCCCCGGCTCGCCCGGCCTTCACCTCGTTCGCCAGCACGTCGGCGCTCTGGGCCGATCGGCTGCTGAACCCACGGAGCGCCGTCTGCCCCACTTTTTCCTCCAAGGTCATGGCGTCCACCAGCGCGGCGATTTGCTGTTCCATGTCGCCCTCCGTCGGACCTTCTTGGGCGGCCCCGGATTGAGGCCAAATCAGGCAGATCAACACCGAAAGGGCGAGCCGGCAGGCCGTAATGTAAGAGTTCGACAATGAGCGACTCCCGTGCATGGGTTGATCTCCTTAAATCCACTAAATCGTTATAGTAAATCGTTATAGTTGATTTTGGGACGTTTGTCAAAACCCCGAGAGGTGTAAGTCGCCACCCCGGAACTCTTGGACCGGGCCCACCACTGATAAACTGCGCCCATGACGTCCACGGTGCTGAACGCTCCAGATATCGAAGCCCAACGGGAGTTCTACGACCAACGGTGGCAACAACACGACTACGCTAACCGTCTGCGTTTGCAACGCACGGTCGGCATTCTCGACGCCCTGGTCGGCACCCGTCGGTACCAACCGCGCATGGTCGATCTCGGCTGTGGTGCCGGGTGGTTGACCGCGGTGCTCGGCCAATTCGGCCCGACCCTGGGTATCGAGCTTTCTCCCAAAGCGGTCGAAGAAGCTCGAATCCGCTACCCGAGCCTCCAATTCGAAGCCCACGATCTCTTGACCTGGGATGCGCCGGAGGCCGAATTCGAAGTGGCGATCTCCCACGAGGTGATCGAGCATTTTGAAGAACCGGAGCGACACGTGGAACTGGCCGCCCGCCTTTTGGTGGACGGCGGGCACTTCATTCTGACCACCCCGAATCCCCGCACCTTCAACGCCATGCCCGACGCCCAACGGGACGCTTGGACCGACCAACCCCTGGAGAATTGGATCGAGCGTCGCGAGCTTCACCGTCTGCTGGAGCGCAACGGTTTCGAAATCGAACGATCCACGACCCTCATCCCCGGTTACGGCAGCCGAGGCCTCTATCGGTGGGTCAACGCTCGACGGGTGGCCGCCATCGCCCACTTCTTCGGCCTGGGTCCGATCTTCGAACGCCGACGCCTCGCAGCGGGCTTCGGCCTGCATTATTTGATCGTCGCCCGCAAGCGGTCCCAGTAGCTCGGGTCGAATAACTCGCGTCGTCCCGGGATTGCCAGTAAGATCCGCCTCGCCATGGATGCCTCCCCCGAGCTGACCGCAGCCCCGACAGCCCACGAATCCCTACCTCCGGTCGAAAGCCTGCCCGTCACGGTGATTTTGCCGAACCGTGGATTCTTGGGCTCCGAGCTGTTGGAGCTTTGGGCCTATCGCGAGCTGCTCGGTTTCTTCGTTTGGCGCGACATCAAGGTGCGTTACAAACAAACCGCGCTCGGCGCCCTGTGGGCGATCCTCCAGCCCTTGCTGACCATGGTGGTCTTCAGCCTCTTCTTCGGCAAATTGGCGAGCATGCCGTCAGACGGTGTGCCTTATCCGATCTTCTCCTTTGCCGCGCTCGTGCCTTGGACCTTCTTCGCCAACGCCTTGGCCTCCTCCTCCAATAGCCTGGTGGGCAGCGCCAACCTCTTGCGCAAGATCTACTTCCCGCGCCTGATCATCCCCCTGGGCGCAGTCTTCGCCGGCGTGGTCGACTTCTTCCTCGCTTTCCTCGTGCTTTTGGCCATGATGGCCGCCTACGGCATCATGCCGACGGCCAACATCGTGTGGTTGCCGTTCCTGCTGATCCTATCGGTCGCCGCAGCCCTCGCCGTCGGCCTGTGGTTGTCGGCCCTCAACGTGCAATATCGCGACGTCCGACACACCGTGCCGTTCTTGGTCCAACTCTGGCTCTTCGCCACGCCGATTGCGTATCCGAGCAGCCTGCTGGCGGAAAAATGGCGCATCGTTTACGCCTTGAACCCCATGGTCGGCGTGGTCGACGGCTTCCGCTGGGCCCTGCTCGACACCGAGACCATGCCCGGACCGACCCTGCTCGCTTCGAGCCTCGCCACGGTGGTCTTGTTGGTGGCCGGATTGATGTATTTCCGCCGCATGGAAAGAACCTTCGCCGATGTCGTCTGAACTGCCCATGATTCGAGTCGAGGGCCTGGGCAAGAAGTACAAGCTCGGCAACCGCGGCGGAACCTACAACACCCTGCGCGAGCGAATCGGCGGGGTCTTCCATCGCGGCCAGAACACCGAAGAATCCGAGTTTTGGGCCTTGCGCGACGTGTCTTTTGAGGTCCCTCGGGGCGAGATCCTGGGCATGATCGGGCGCAATGGCGCCGGCAAGACCACCCTGCTCAAGCTGCTTTCGCGCATCACCGCGCCGACCGAGGGTCGCGCCGAAATCCGCGGCCGGGTCGGCTCCCTGCTCGAAGTGGGCACGGGATTCCACCCCGAACTCAGCGGACGGGAGAACCTCTATTTGTCGAGCGCGATTCTCGGCATGCGCAAGTCGGAAATCGATCAACGCCTGGACGAAATCGTCGAATTCGCCGAAATCAAGCGTTTCCTCGACACACCGATCAAACGCTACAGCTCAGGCATGCGAGTGCGGCTGGCGTTTTCGGTCGCCGCCCACCTCGACCCCGACGTGCTCCTGGTCGACGAGGTCTTGGCGGTGGGGGATTTCGCTTTCCAAAATAAATGCCTGGGCAAAATGGGCAGCTTGCACGACAGCGGTCGCACCATCCTTTTGGTCAGCCACGATCTCTCGGTGATTCGTCGACTCGCGACCCGGGTGCTGTGGATCGACGGCGGCAAAATCGCCGGTCTGGGCCCGACCATCGAAACCATTGGCTCGTACCTCGAATCGGGCTCCAACGAGCTGCAAATGGGCGGCCGGCTCTCCCTAAGCGAGCACGCCGGGCGGTCCCCCCGCTTCAAACCCGTATTCCAAGAAATCCGCCTGGGCGGCAGCGGCGACCCCGGACTTCTGCCCATGGGCAGCGACCTGGAATTCGAGCTGCACTTCCAGGCCGACCAAGAGCTACACGACCTCAACCCGATCCTCACCCTCGAAGATCGCGAGGGCATCGCGATCTACTCCATGAGCTCGAAAATGGCCGGCGGCCCCGTACCGCAAAAAATACGCGCCGGCGTATTTCGCTTCAAACTCGAAGCCCCGCCCCTAAACCCCGGCGTCTACTACCTCACCCTCCGACTGCTCGAAGGTCGACGCCACGTGGACATGATCGAGCGGGCCTGCAGCTTCGAAGTGGTAGGCCGGGACGTCTACGGCACCGGCGAAGTGATGGACGGCCAATGGGGTTTCCTCAGCTGGCCGTCGATTTGGCAGCTCGAAGACCGCAGCTAGCCAGTCCCGCCTATTCCGGCTTGACGTCACGAAATTGAGCCGGCCGCCCCGATTCGGCAAGAGAATACACGGTTTAGAAACCATGAAAAACGGCCGGAGATCCACGCGGATCCCCGGCCGTTTTAGACTTCGTCGTTTATTCGCAGGCGCTGATGTCTTCGGAAACGAAGGCGCCGAGAGCTTGCATGGTCGGTGCGCCGATCAAGCCGGCGTCGAATAACTGCACGGCGAGGTTATGGAGACCCAGACGCGGCTCGTCTTGACTGCTGGCGTGATAACCCATCGCCCCAGTTTGAGCAAATACCCGGGTCGCCTGTCCCCAACAAGCGTGCTCGTTGGCGTTGCCATTGCCACCGTTGCCGTTGCCGTTGCCGTTGCCATTGCCATTGCCGTTTCCGTTGCCATTGCCGGCAAACGCGGCGCCCGTCACCACCACGGAGAAGACCATCAAGAAGATGCAGATCATTGCGGAAAAACGTTTTGGTGTAGTCATTTCATCCAGCTCCCAGTAGAAATTAGAAGCTCCCGAGACTCGCCGACATTCGGCGAAGCCATTCGTTCGCTCTTACCTTCTAATGCGCAAACGGATGAAAGATTGGACCACCTCTAGGACCCAGCGTCGGTATTTGGGGTTGTTTTCCCCCCATTCCGGGACGAAATGTCGTAGTTTGCCACGGCAGAGCAAGGAAATTCCTCACTTCACCTTATTCCTCACCTTAGCCCTCTTTCCACTCTGCGGCACCTGGAAGCCCTCGCCATTTTTTCCCGCCAACCGATCTAGAGCTACGACCGATACAACCGAAGGAACGTTCCTTTGCAATTTTTACAAGAGCTGAGTCAAGGGTTACAGGCTTAGCGCCCAAATCTCACCCTTTCTACGCCCAAACCACGCCGGCACAAACATTGCTGTTTAGGTTGTCAGGCCTTGAGCGATCGCAAGTGCGGTCGCCACTCAACATTTGGCTCGAAGTACCGAGTTCAGTAAATTCATCCAACAAAGGAGCCCCAATGAACGTCAATGACGTCAAATTAGTCTCAGCTTGTCTCGCCCTCGCCAAACCCGCGATCCAACGCACGGCGAAGCGCCTATCCAAAGGCAAGATGCCGAGCGCTACCGCCGGTGTCGCCCTCACCGCGATCGTCGTCGGTGGTTTGGCTGTTCGCCAAGTGCTCAAAAAATCCGCCTCCGACTCGACCACGCCCTCAGAAAGCCAAACGGACCAAAATGACGCCAAGGTCTATCACCTAGAGTCCGCAGACGACGCCTGGAAGATTACCCTCGAAGGCAAAGGTGAGGTCCGCTCGGACTTCCCGACCAAAGCCGACGCCCTGGAAGTGGCCCGGGAGCTGGCCCGAGAGAACCAGCCCAGCGAGCTGGTCATCAATTCGCTCGACGGATCCGAGCAAGCGCGCCACGTCTACGGCGTCAACTAAAGCGCGATCGTGAGCAGCAGAGATCGCTCGGGGTAGGGCCTCAAAAGCCCTTCCGCCGAGCGATGCCGTTGCCGCCGGCCGCCGACACCGCCCGTACACCTTCCCACCCTACTCAGCTCGAAAGGCTCGCAGGCTGCTACGCTCCATTGTAGGCCTCCTCAAGGGCTGCCACCTCGAGCTTGCCCATGGTCATCATGGCTTCCATCACCGCTCCCACTTTCTTCGGATTGCTATCGCCGATCAGCTCGATGAATCGTCGCGGGACGATTTGCCACGAAAGGCCGAAAGGATCTTTAATCCAGCCGCACCGACCCGGCTCGGCCCCAGACTCGACGAGTTTGTGCCAATATTCGTCCACCTCGGCTTGGTCCTCACAGTCCACATAGAGCGAAAACCCATCCGAAAAGGTGAAGTGTGGGCCGCCATTAAAACCCCTGAAGATCTGGCCCCCGACCACAAACTCGGCCGATGTGATCGGGCCGTCCGCATCGGCTCGGGCGATATTCCTTATTTCCGAGTCCGGAAACGTCGCGGTGTAAAGCTCGATCGCCGCTTCGAGCTGGTTGTTGAACATGAGGAACGGGGTTACTTTAGTCATCGGAAAATACTCCGGGTTGTCTTTTGCGCAACGATGAACAGATAAAGCTCGATACCCATGGCTTCAGGTTTTCCCAGAGGTTTCGCTCCCCCAAGAATACACCGGTGACCTTCACTCAATACAGTGTGATCTCATGATGGGCCGAAACGCCCCACCCACCAACAGTCTCGTTTGGACACTCTGAAAGACTATGACGCTGAGGAAGGTCTAACTAAACCGAGAGAGCCCGAGGGAGCCAAAAGCAAACAGATCACAACGGCGATTAGAATTTGCACGACGTTCCTCTTCTGAGTTCGTTCTCGGAGTGTGCGTTGCGGCTTTGCTGATCACCGACAACCAAGTTTAAAGTCCATGTCCCTCAATGTCCGATACCGCGCCAGTGTTTCAGGACTGGAAAAACCCTCAAAACGGACGTCTTTTTACCCCGAAGGGGTTAAATCCCATAGCCCAGGGTAAGCGAAGCGCCACCCTGGGTTTGCAAGCATCCAATTCTCGAACCCTGAAAGGGTTCTATAAAATGCTGTGGACAAAGGCAATTTTCGACGATTCAACCTATATGGACGGCGCCATTTTTATAAAACCCCGTTGGGGTTTGGGGCGTGATCATCCACGCGACCCAGGACGGCGCTTCGCTTGTCCTGGGCTTTGATATTCGAC
>CBDUGP010000138.1:0-21956 GCA_965366625.1 uncultured bacterium | reverse complement strand
AAGAACCACGAGAGAAGGCTTGCTTGACTTTAAGGGCCCCCATAGGAGCTAGCTAATTAATTAAGGGGATCGGAGGCGAGGGCCGCAGCGAGGCCCTTGAGGCGTCGTTTTTCCGTCGCGGCCTCGGCGGAAGAAGGCTCTGCCTCGAGTACAAGGGCGATGGCTTGCAAACCGGCGGCCACATCCTCTGCGATTCGAGCTTCCGCATCCGCTGTTGAGGCCTTGTCCGAGCGGCGCAGACACTCGGCTCGACGGCCGTGGAATTGGGCCCGCAGCAGGTGCCGCAGACTCTGCCAGCCGCCATCCTCAGCGAGCCGACCCAGAGCCTCTTCTGCGAGTTCGAACGCCTCCTCCGAGGTCTCGCCGGCAGCGCACAATGCCGCAGCTTCGAGGGTGCGCAGACGGCTGAGCTGAATAGCCGTATCCAAGGGAAAACCCTCCAGCAATGGAGCGACCAGCTCGCGGGCCCGTTTCAGATCCGAGGCCAAGCTCCGCATCGTGTCCGGATCGACTGCGGCTTCACCTGCTTCGACGTCAAGGGCGCGATCCAATTGAAAACGGGCCATGGCCGCGGTTAGACCGGCAAAGTTGGTGCGCCCTGAAACGTGGTCCGGGGAGCGCTCGAAAAGCCGTCCAAAAACCTGTTTGGATTTTTTGAACGTGGGCGCTGGATTCTGGCCTGCGGCGATTTCCCATTCCAGTCGAGTCCAAAGCCCAAGGCCTAGATTGGAAAGCGCCGAGACATAGGTCGGCGCCAAATCGAGAGCCCGCCCGCAAGCCGCTTCCGCGGCCCCCAGGGCTTCACTGACCTCCCCCGCATCCACGACGTTCCGATGCCGAATGCCGTAATAGGCGACCTCGTTCCAGGTCAGACAAATGGAATTCCATACTCGGCTTTCATGGGCTCGGACACCGTTTAGACTGTCGCTCAGGGCCTTGACCGCAAGCCCGTAGGAGTCCCGTGGATCCTTGCCCACGGCGTCCAGAGCTTGGCCGTGGCGCGACCAGACGATGCCCAGGCTCTGTCGACCGAGGGCTGAGCCCGGGGCTTTCTCCAGGCCTTCGCCCAGGGTGCGGGCCGCTTCTTCGTAGAGTTCTGGTTTCGGGCTTCCGAGGTCCCGGTGTGCCTGGGCCTCGGCCAGCAACGCGTTGCCCAGATTTTGGAATTCGGGGTACCCCGCGTCGGGATGGCCTACTAGAACCCGAGCTTCGGCAACGACTTCGCGCGCCTGCTCGAGCAACTCCTGCGCCTTTCCCCGGTGGGTAAGGCGGGAAAGAATCCGACGCCAGCGGACCTCCAATCCCATGGACCGCGCCCGCAAGCTGGAGCCGAGCACCGCCACGGCGTCGTTGCAAGCCGCTTCTGCGGCGGCGAAGCTCGCTTCCCATGCCTCGCTCGGATGCCCTAGGGCCAGTTGCACCCGGGCACGGATCAGCCGATTTTCACACAGCCGCCGATAGAGCCCGGGGGCGCTGGGAGCCCGCTTCAAAGCCGCGTCGAGAACATCTTTCTCCGCGTCCAAGGCATAGCTGGTGGCGGCGGAATCCTCGGCCATGAAAGTAGAGGTAGCTGCTTCACGATGTATGTCGGCGACGATCAAATCGGCTTCGAAGCGCCACGGCTCGAGATCGATCAGGGTCGTGGCCAGATTTGCGGCCTCGACGTAGCGCTCGGTGATCAGGGCCTCCAGGGCACGAATCATCAAGTCGTCCCCACGGCCGAGGTCCCCAGTTTCCAGAACCCGCCCAACCCCCCCGCCGTTTTCGGCACCCCGTCCGTCGGTCCCCCCGATACCTAGCCCAACACTGCGGTAACCGTCCGAACGTAGACGAATCCTCAGCTCCTCACGCACCCGATCCTTGAAGGCTTGACGCGCTTCGGGATCTCTCAACAGCTCCACCTCGCTGAGGCGGTCACGGGTCTGCTCCAGAAGGGCGAGGGCACGGTCCAGGGTCCAGGATGGCTCGTCAAAGCCACCATCCCTCGCTCGGTCGAGGTTCGCCCCGGCGCGCTCCACCCGCCCTAGCGCCAGCTCCGCCCGACCCAAAGCGTAATAGCCCGCTGCGGCGGCGCGACCGTCGGCCCGGCTGACGTCTTCGGCCAACCGTTCCACCTCCGCGAGCAGGGTCCGGCGTCCGGGCTCGATCGAATGCCGGGGCAAAAGCTGGGCATAACGCGCTCGGGCTTCGAGCTCGGTGGCTCGGCGGGCGAAGATCTCCGCATCTCGGGTTTGACGCTCGACCACCAAACGGTTGGCCACACCCCAAATCAAAGAGCTGATGGCCAGCAGCAGCAGCAGCAAACCCGTCAGCCACAACCTTGGATGCCTTTCCGCCCGCCGCAACCATTTTCCCAGCAAGCTCACCCTACGGGCGGCGGTGGTCGCGCCTCCCAAATACCTTTCCAGATCGTGTTGTAGGGCAGCGGCGTCCTGGTAGCGGCGCCGGGCGTCCTTCTCCATGGCTTTCTGCGCGATATGCCCCAATTCCGCGGGCACCTCCGTGGAGGTCAGGTGAGCCGGCACCGGATCGTGTTCCAACACTTGCAAGATTGCTCCAACCCCGGAAGCTTCAAAGGGCAAGCGATCGGTGAGCACTTGATAGAGCAAGATGCCGAGGGAAAAAACATCGCTGCGCGCATCCACTTCCGCGCCTCGGGCCTGCTCGGGGGAGAGATAACCCGGGGTGCCCAGAACTTGGCCGGTCTCGGTCAAACGGGTCTCCTCGGCCACCCGCACGATCCCAAAGTCGAGCACAAAGGCCCGTTGGGAGCCGTCGCCTTGGGTCTCCACGAGCACATTGCTCGGTTTGAGATCCCGGTGCACCAAACCGGCGCGGTGGGCCATCCCCACCGCTTCCACCACTTGCACTATCAGCTCTACCCGTCGGCGGATCGGCAGGCGAGCACACACCGTGTCCAAGGGCTCGCCGTCGACATATCGCATGGCGATGAAACCCCGTCCCCCCGGGGTGGTGCCCACCTCGTAAATCTCACAAATGGACGGATGATCGAGCCCGGCCTGGGCCCTTGCCTCCCGATTCCGCCGAATCGTCATGGAACCGTAGTCATCCTCGGGAAAGAGCTTGAGGGCCACCGTGCGTTTCGCCACTGGATCCCACGCTTTGAAGACCTCCGCGCTCGCCCCGCGCCCGATGGGCACCCCGGTTTCGTAACGCACGGCGCTCAAGTCTCGATCGAAAGCTCGCTGAGCCGCCGATAAAAAGTAGTGCGGCCGACCCGAAGTTCCTCGGCGGCGGCACGCACGTTGCCGTCGTGACGAGCGAGCGCGTCGATCAGAATCCGACGCTCCACGGCTTCGAGGCGGGCCTTGAGGGATTGCCCGTCGAGGGCCGGATCCGGACGGGGCGCCCCGGCCACCTCGGCGTGCAGGTGGCGGGTCTGCAACAGCTCGCCGTCTTCGAGAAAAAGCACCGCGCGGATCATTTCGCGCTCCAATTGGCGCACGTTGCCCGGCCAGGGGTAAGCGACCAGGGCGTCGAGGGCGGCGCGCGAGATCCCGCGCACTTGCACGCCCGCGTCGGCGGCAGCACGGGTCAGGAAATGGGCGGCGAGGCTCGGAAGGTCGGCCGAGCGGTGGCGCAAAGGCGGCAGGGTGAGCCGGCAGTCGGCGATACGGTGGAAGAGGTCGAGGCGGAAGGTGCCGTCGTCGAGCATGGTCGCCAAATCCCGGTTGGTGGCGGCGAGGATCCTGGCCCGTGCAGGTCGAGGGGAACGAGCCCCCAAGCGGTAAACCTCCCCCTCTTGCAGCACCCGCAGGATCTTGGCCTGGGTGGACGGCGACATGTCACCGATTTCGTCGAGGAAAAGGGTACCGCCGTCCGCCTGCTCGAATCGCCCGGGGCGCGCCTCCACGCCGGTGGCCACTCCCTTCTCGATGCCGAAGAGTTCGGCTTCCAGGAGGTCCTCGGGCAGGGCAGCGCAGTTGATCGCCAGCCAAGGTCTTTTGGCCCGGGGTGACACGCGGTGGATAAAACGGGCGAGCACCTCCTTGCCGGTACCGGTTTCGCCGCCGATCAGCACGCTGACATCACCACGGGCGATGCGCGTGGCTTCGACGTAGAGGCGCTGCATTCCCGGGTCGACGGTGGCGGGCTCTGGTAGGGCCGGGGGGGCCGGAACGGGCCGCGGATCTCGGGTTTCCGACATCTCGGGTAAAGCGAGAGCCGCCAACCGGGTGACCAACGCCACCAGCGGCTCAATTCCCGCGGTGTGTAACCCGGGTGTGAATAGAACGCGGGTCATGAGAGGACCGGCGCGATGCGCGGTCCAATCCTGCCGATCGGGATCAGCGAACTCACCGGCACGGAAGAGCACGGCCGGCTCGGGACCGTCGACCCGCAGGATTTCCAGGCTCCGGCACGGAAAGGCGCGGAAGAAGGTTTGACCCGCGACTTGCACCGTGGCCCCGGCCAAGACCGGTCGACGGTCGACGGCTGCTCGATGGGCCGCTTCGAGGGCCGACACCACCTGTGGCAGCGCTTCGGCTACGAATTCGCGGGTCGAGCCCACAGAGAAGGTCTGCGGGAGTGGGTCTTCGTCGGATCCGACCGCCTCGAATGGCCGAGACACTGTATCCCGAGACGCTGTATCCCGAGACTCTGTATCCCGAGTCGTAGTATCCCGAGACGCTGTATCCCGAGACTCTGTATCCCGAGACTCTGTATCCCGAGTCGTAGTATCCCGAGACTCTGTATCCCGAGTCGTAGTGTCCCGAGACTCTGTATCCCGAGACGCTGTATCCCGAGGCGCAGTATCCAGGTGGATGGCAGCCTCGGTCTCGTCCTTTGCTTCGGTTTCGAAAGCGCAAGCCAAAGAGCCGAAGTGGACCGGTAGGGCATCCCCCACCGTGCGCTGCCCACCGATGCGTTTACCGTCGACGAAGGTGCCGTTCGACGATCCCAAGTCGGTGATTTCCACTCCCGTCGGCGTTGGCCGCAGGACGGCATGACGTCGGGAGACGGTAGGGTGATCCAACAGCACGTCCGCCTCAGCGGCGCTGCCCGCGAGCTGCTCCCCGTCCACCAACGGTCGTCGGACCGATCGGCCGCCTTGGTGGACCACCAGGACCCAGCGGATCATAGGTTTCTCCGGCCCAAAGCGTCGGGGCGGCAAAGCGGGGGATTCGGTCGGATTAGGCGCATGACCATCTCCACGGAATCGTATCGCGTCACGACCCATGCCCGGCCCGAGATTTCTTGCCTGACGTTTCTTTCTGCGACAAGGCCGGGAGGGAGCCCCCCGGCCATCGAAACGACCGTCGGCTCAGATCAAGAACACGAGCATTGAAGGTAGCGCTCGCCATCGCAACCTTCCCACGTGCGCAGGCAGATGTAGTCAAAATAGAGCTGCCCGCCACCGCAGACACTCTCGCAATCCGCGTGGGTCGCACAAGGCTCACAGGTCGGGTTGAGGCTCGCGGCATTAAAAACCAGCGCCTTGGGCAGGCCCAAGTCCGTGAGTTCGGTCGACATCGGGGTCAACTCCGACTGTCCGATCTGGTCGACACTCGGCTCCGAGGTCACGGCCGCCTCCACGGTGGGCCCTTGCGCGGTCGGCATGGCTCCGAGGACTTCAGTGCCTTGATCGTCGGCGAATAGTTGGGGAGCAAAGGCCAGGGCGACGAGCAAACTAAAACAAACGAAATGACGCTTCATGGTGGAAATCTCCAATGCAGAAGGTTTGGGTGAGATCGGTGATCTTGGCGGGATTAGGCCCAAAACCACGTGATCACCGGCTTCATTTCGTAGGGCGCCAAAAGCGGAGAAACCATCCCAAATTTTCTTTGTGCTCATCTGACGAGAATCTGAGGGACACGCCTGGGACGCTCGGGACCGGTGGATGGCGCATCCGATCCGAGATCTACATCAAAGCTGAGCTGTGACGGTGCCGGCTGCCCCGAGAAAGCGCCTGAGTAAGGACTAGCGGCTAGCGGCCCCGGACCTCGGCGATGGCGTCGCACAGCCGATTCAAATTCGATTCGGTGATACCCGCGACGTTGATGCGACCCGACGCCAAAATGTAAACGGCGTGCTCGCGGCGCAGCTCCTCGACCTCGTGCTCGGTCAATCCCGAAAACGAAAACATGCCGTTCTGACGGACCATGAAGTCGTTACCGCCGTCGTGCAATTGGATACCCCGTTCGCTCAAACCCGACGCCAGCTTCGACCGCATCCGCCGAATCCTCAAACGCATCTCCGCCAGCTCGCCTTCCCAGCGCTGTCGCAGCTCGGCGTCGTTGAGCACCGTGGTCACCACGGCCGCACCGTGCATCGGCGGGTTGGAGTAGAAGGAACGGACGCACTGCTTGGCCTGACTGAGCACAGCCGTCGCCTGCTTCGTCGAGCCGGCAACCAGGGTCGCCGCTCCCACGCGCTCGGCGTAGAGACCGAAATTCTTGGAGAAGCTCGAACAGATGATGACCTCCTCCAGGCTCTCGGCAAGCTGCCGCACCGCCTGGGCATCCTCGTCCGTACCTTCAACAAAGCCGTGGTACGCGAAGTCGAGCAGGGGAACCACGCCGCGACGCGCGAGTACCTCCCCCAAAGTCGACCACTGCTCCAGAGACAGATCTACCCCCGATGGGTTGTGGCAACAGCCGTGCAGCACCACCAAATCACCGGCCGAGGAGCCTTCGAGGCTCTCCAACATGGATGCGAAATCAAGCCCCCGGGAAGTCGGGTCGTAATAAGCGTAGGAACGGGTTTCGAGCCCGGCTGCAGCAAAAATCTTTAAATGGTTGGCCCAAGTGGGATTCGACAACCAAACCGTGGGCGAGCTGCCGATGGTTTTCACCAGCTCACCTACCACCCGCAGAGCGCCGGTGCCACCCGGGGCGTGGACCGTCACGGCCCGGCCGTCCTGGATCACCCCGTGATCCGGGCCCAACACCAGCTTGCGGACCGCTTCTGCATAGTCGGCAGCGCCTTCAATCGGCAGGTAGCTCTTGGTGGTCTCGCCCTTCAACAAACGTTGCTCCGCTTCTTTGACCACCCCGAGAATCGGTGTCTTGCCACTTTCGTCTTTGTAGACACCGGCGCCTAAATTGATCTTGTCCGGTCGAGAATCTCGACCCATGGCTTCGTTGAGGCCGAAGATGGCGTCCGGTGGCGCGAGGCTGACGGATTCGAACAAGGTCTATCTCCTTCTAGGGGGGTCACAAGCGGTGATGCGATGAAAACAGATTTCAGCCGGGCCCACCAGCCCTTAATCGTCAGGAGTCCGTCCAGCCGGCGCAGCAGCAGGCAGTGCGTTCAAATGGGCGAGCACCTGGGTCAAATAGACATCTTTTTGCTCTAAGAGGATCTCATGGCCGGCCCCCTCGATGTCGACAATCCGGGCCCTCGGAAACGTCGCGGCGTAATCGTCGATCACCGCGGGATCCACATAATCGCATTCCGCCCGCAGCAACAGCACCGACGCTTCGACGTGGCGCAAGGCCGGCCGGGGATCCGCCACCTCTTCCATGTCGGCGAATACGTAGCGGTTCACCAAACCCCCTTGACCGGGGAAGATCAATCCCTCAGCTGCTTTGGGATCGCAGGCCAGGGTTTTGGCGGTGATTCGACTCTGGGCTTGGGCGAAGGCTGCATACTCCTGCTCGCCGATCCATTGATCCGCGACGGTGGGGTTGATCGCAGCCAATCGTTGGCGCATGGCCAAACGGGGGATGTGGGGCGTCACCAGATCCTGAAGGGCCCGCTGGTCCTCGGCGCTCAGCCGTCCCAGGGCTCGCACCGCCCCCACGCCGAAGGCCGGCAGCCAAGCCGGGGCCGGGGAGGTGAGGATCAAGCTTTCCACCCGTTCGGGAAATTGCCCGGCATAATTTGCCGCCAGGGCTCCGCCCCAGGATTGACCGACCAAGATCAGACGTTCCGCTCCGAGCGCGGCGCGAATAGCCTCCAAATCGTCGACCTGCCGAGCGACCGTATATTCGACGTGAGGCCGCTCGGCCCTGGACGACAGGCCGGCCCCGAATTGGTGGTAACCCACCACGTGAAAACCGGCGTTGTTGAGGGCTGCGCTGACCTCGGGGTCGGGCAGCTCCGGCAGGCCGGGGCCCCCGTGCAAAAAAATCACCGGAAACGGTCGGGCTCGATCGACCGGCGGCCCAGGATCGTTCGAAGGAGCACCAGCGGAAGGAGCACCTGCTGAAGGAACGTCGTGTCGATAGGCGATGCGAGATCCGGTAGGCAGCTGCCAGAAGTGAATCGACGGGTCCTCGGTCGCGGGCAGATAGTCGAAACCCATGGGACGAAACCATTGGTTGCCGACCCACACGGCCAAGATCAGCGAAGGACCCGCCATCAGGATGAGACGTGTTCGGGACGAAAGCCACGGCAACGCAATGCCCGTGCCCATCACCGCCATGGAGGCGAAAGTTCCCGCCGCCAGGACGACGACCAACCCCAGATTGTCGAACCGACCCACAGCCGCCCAGAACGTCAACACCGTCGCGACGCAAGCCAAGGCTAAAACAGGCAATAACGCCGCCCAACCTAAGATCCGTCGCCATCTCGACAACCGAGCCGACCAAGAATGCCGATCCGGAGGAGTCCCTTCTTCGACCGTCAATGGATGTCCTTCCAAGGCTTCAATGGATTGCAAAACACGGGGCCACTACTCACCGGGTTTCTACTCCGCGTCTTTATTCTGCGTCTTTATTCTGCGTCTTTATTCTGCGAGCCAACTTGGATGTTTGACTCTAACCGATCGGTCCGAATCGAGCACCGTCGGTCCATGGACACCTCCCGTTTGGCCACAGCTCGCATTCAAAGGCCCCCGACGCTACAATTTCGCTCCCTCCGCCTCGATCCTGCCCCTATTCACCCAAGGAGATTCCATGAGCCACCGCTTCTCTACCCTGTTGCTGCCATTGCTGTTGACCTCAATCCTTCTAGGTGGGTCCTCGCCGACTTCCGCCCAGGTGATCAACGAATTCGTCGGCAATCACTCCGGTCCCGATCAATTCGAATTCGTTGAAATCTTCGGCACCCCGTCCACGGACTATTCAAATCTGACCATCATCCAAATCGAAGGCGATTTCGGTGAGGACGCGGGCATCGTGCAATCGGTGTTCCCGGTCGGCACCACCGATGCCGACGGATATTGGTGGACGGGATTCAATTCCGATGAATTCGAGAACGAGAGCTACACCATTTTGTTGGTGGACGGCTGGTCGGGAAGCGACGGCGCAGACCTCGACGTGGGGGACGACGGCACCCTCGATTCGACCCCATGGACCTCGGTGCTCGATTCCGTGGCCGTGCTCGACGGCGGAGCGAATGACCACTCCTACCTTTCCCAAACCGATCTGATGCCCAATTTCGACGGCGACTCGTTCCCCCCCGGTGGTGCCTCGCGTATTGCCAACGGCACCGACACCGACAGCGTCGGAGATTGGACCCGCAACGATTGGGACGGAGCCGGCTTCCCGGGCCAGACCGGCACCTTGAGCGCCACGGAGGCGGTCAACACTCCGGGCATTGAAAACTCCACCTCTTTGCCGCCCGCCGCACCGCCGGTGTTGAACGAAATCGTGTCGGACCACACCGGCGCCGACACCGAAGAATTCGTCGAGATCTTCGGCGACGCCACCGCCGACTTTTCCGATTATTGGATCCTGGCGATCGACGGTGCGGGTCAAACCGACAACGCCATCCAGGCCGGCAACACCAACGCCCAGGGTTTCTGGGTGTCGTCCCTCGGCGCCGACGCGCTGTCGGACGACACGGTGACTTTCCTGTTGGTGGAAACCTGGAGCGGCTCGTTGGGCCAAGATCTCGACACCAACGACGACGGCACCTTCGACCTCACCCCCTGGACCACCCTGGTGGATGACGTGGGTTTTGATCGCGGGGCCGGGCTGATCTACTCGACCTCCGATGTCGGCACCGCGGGCGGCGGATCGCGCTTGCCCAACGGCCTCGACATGGACCAGAGCGCCGATTGGCAAGGCAACGACTTCGACGGCGCCGGCTTGCCCGGTTTCGGCGGCACCCCGGCCCAAGGGGAAGCTTGGAATACCCCCGGTGTGGTCAACCGCACCAACGCCGTGGACTATTACGCGAGCGTCAACACCCAAGACGGCGCGACCCTGCGGGCCACCCTGCACGCGGCGATCGACGATCACACCCGATTCCCCTATTCGTCGGCGGAAACCGACACCTGGGACGTGCTCGAAGAAGCCGATGAGGACCCCACCAATTCGTCCAACGTGTTGACGATTTATAAAAACGGCAGCATCGCGAAATTCGGCGGTGGCAACGGCCCCTACAACCGCGAGCACACCTGGCCCAGCTCCCTCGGCTTCCCCGATCAAGAAGACGGCATGGGTCCGAGCTACCCCTATACCGATTGCCATCATCTGCGGCTGGCGGATCCAACCTACAACTCCGACCGCGGCTCGCGCGCCTTCGGCAACTGCAACGCCGGCTGCTCCGAGCGCACCACCGAGGTCAACAACGGCAACGGTGGTGGATCGGGCGTGTACCCCGGCAACTCCAATTGGGTCACCGGCTCCGACGGCGGCACCGGAACCTGGGAAGCTTGGGGACACCGCAAAGGTGACGTCGCCCGGTCGATCCTCTACATGGATCTACGTTACGAGGGCGGCAACCACGGCACCACGGGTTATCCCGAGCCCAACCTGGAGCTGACCGACAATACGGCCCTGATCCAAGGCAGCGGCACCAACACCTCGGGCACCGCCTACATGGGTCGCTTGACGGTGTTGCTCGAATGGCATGCTGCGGATCCGCCGGACGGCGACGAAATGGCGCGCAACGAGGTGGTCTACGGCTACCAAGGTAATCGCAACCCGTTTGTCGACCATCCGGAATGGGTCAGCTGTATTTATGAGGATATCGGCTGCGACACAGCCTTCTTCAGCGACGGCTTCGAGTCCGGAGACACCAGCGGCTGGTCGTTGACTTCGCCCTGAGCCCGAACCGCCGACCGCGATCTACGACCCAGACCTGCGGCGCAAGCCGGCCGCGGGCGGGTTGCTCGATCACGGAGGCTGCATCCAATTTTCCAGCTCAAGCCCATCAAGTCCCTCGAAATCCTTGGTGTTGGCCGTCACCAGGATGAGGTTTCGAGCTCGGGCGATGGCGCCGATCTGCGAATCCCTGAAGGGCATGGGGCGACCGATCGATTGCAGCCGAGCGCGCTCGTGAGCGTGCCACTCCGCAGCATGGGTATCATAGGCAAGGAAGGGCATCGACGATTCCCTAAGGCCGGCCAAGAAGGCGCTTATGCCTTCGCGTTTGCGGGACGGTGGCATTCTCTGCAGGCCGAAAAACAGCTCGTGCCAAACTACGGTAGGGATACCAATCTGCCTCTGGCGAGCCTGCCACCGTTCAACCAAGTGGGGATTCGGCCGAGGACGCGCCAACTCCGAAACTGCGTTGGTATCCACCGCATAGCGGAGGAACGGGCCTACCACGAGAAATCCTTGCCGGGGGACGGATCCTTCGGAACGTCAAAGACTTCGTCGGGATCGATGTCGAGCGACTTAAAATCGTATTCCTTCCGCACTTGTGCGACGGAATCCCAAGGCGCCTGAAACTCCCCGATCAAGCGTTCGTAGGCCGCTATGGAGATCACCATGGCGACCGGTCGACCGCGGCGGGTCAGCTCGATGGCGGGCCCTTCCTCGGCTTGATGGACTACCTTGGCCAAGTGGGTCTTGGCCTCTGCGATGGAATAGCTCTTCATCATGGTCACCTCCGAGGCCCGCTCATGGTCACACGCAACGGCCGATAGTCATTTAGATGACCATCTTATCACCAACGCACCTCGATCTGAGCCGAGATCATGAACGCCGACGACCTTCTCCGTTTGATCCAAGACGATCCGTGGATGATGAAAGCGCTCGAAATCGTACGCCGAGCCGCCTTGCCGGACGTCTGGGTGGTCGCGGGATTCGTGCGCCACAAGGTGTGGGACGCGCTGCACGGATACGAGCAGCGCACCTTTCCCTCCGACATCGACGTGGTTTTCTTCGACCCCGGCAGCCCGGCGAAACGAGATCGCGACATCGAAGAGCAGCTGTCGGCCTGGGCGCCGGAATACCCGTGGGAGGTCTACAACCAAGCCCACATGCACACCTACAACGACGACCCGCCCTACACCGATACCGTCGATGCCTTTTGCCGCTGGGCCGAAAGCGTCTCGACGATCGGCGTGCGCCTGTCTTCCGAGGACCGGCTGGAATTGGCCGCTCCCCACGGTATCGACGACCTGGTGAATATGGTCATCCGCCCAACCCCTCACCCGGCCGCCGACCGAGAGGTCTTCGAACGGCGGCTGCGATCCAAAGGCTGGCTCGACCAATGGCCCAAAGCGCGGGTTCAACGTGACGGCTGAAAACGCTCAACGAAGAGCACCCCGAATGGGCGCCGGGGTAGCGCTGCACGCAACCCCGGGCTGGAGTTAAGAACCCCTTCGGGGTACGGATCAACGGCCTTTGACTACGCGATAGTTCCGGTCATCGAGGTGTCGAGGGTTCTGCGGGAGGGTCCGGCGGCCGATTGCGTCCGTAGGTCTCGTGGGCGGCGACGAATTCGCCGGAGGCGATCGCTGCGCCCATGGACAGCTCACCCGCCAGCAGGGTGGCGGCGACGATTTCCGCCAGCTTGCGGGCGTGTCCTGCGCCCGCACAGCCGAGCAGCCCGAGGCATTCTCGATGGGTGCCGATACCGGTGCCGCCGCCGACGGTAGCGACGCTCAGGGAGGCGAGGGTAACGGACGCAAAGAGGCCGCCGTCTTCTTCGAGCTCGAAGTGGGTGACGCCTACGGACGAGTTGACCACGTTAGCCACATCTTGACCCGTGGCGATGAAGATCGCGGTCAAGCCGTTGGCATAGTGACCGTTATAACCCACCGCGCCGGCGGTCAGATGGCCCAGGACCGTGTGCTGCCACATGCGCACCATGTCTTCACTGGTGGTGCGAAACAGGGTGCGCACCAACTGGGAGGGTAGGCTGATTCCGGCGGTGACTTTCTTGCCTTTTCCGCCGCGCAGCAACGCACCGCTGACCCGCTTTTCGGAGTTGTAACCGCTGAAGATTTGAAAGCTCTTGGCGCCGACATGCTCCAGAATCCACTCGCAGGCGGCTTCCGCAGCTTTGACGATCATATTCATGCCCTGGGCATCGCCGGTGGAGAAGCCGAAATCGACGATCACTTTGCGACCCACGGGCAAACAGCTGATCTGCTCCAACCGGCCATGGCGGGTGGTGCGCTCGGCGATTCGCCGGATCTCACCGGCGTGCTGCTCCACCCCGCGGGCGAATTCGCGGGCGGTGCCGATGGAGCCCAGGTCGAAAAGTGGCGAGACCCGATTGCGGTCGATCCACACCCGAGCTTGCGCGCCGCCGGCCCGGGTGATCGCTGCCATGCCCCGCTCGTAGGAGCGCACCAAAGCCCCTTCGGTGGTGGCCAAGGGAACGTAAAACGTACCTTGGGCATGCTCGCCGAGCACTTGCAACGGGCCCGCCACCCCCAGCGGCATTTGGGCGACGCCCACCGGATTTTCGATGTTGCCGCGAAAATCCCTAGGATCGAGGCTACCGCGGCCCACATGGGTCAATGGGGCACCGGTTTTCTCCTCGACCCAGACCCGCCGTCGCTCGACGGACCGCGGGTCGTAACCTTGATCGATGTAGCGGGGAACTAAGGCCAATCGCGACGGCCGGAGGGGCTCCTCCCGTTGCTCAGGCTGATCAGGGTCTCGGTCGACAGGGTCCAGCTCGACAGGGCCCCGGTCGACACGGCCTTGTTCTTCAGTGCTCACCCCACACCTGCAGGCAAGTCTGCAGCGCCCACCACCAAAGCCGCCACATTGCCGTCGAGCCCCATGGACGTCACCAAACCCACCCGTGGTCGGAGGTCTCGAAGCTCACGGCAGAAATCCAAGGACAACCCTTCGAGATCCGCCGGCAAATCCTTCAGCCCGCGAATTCCGGGCACTTGCCCCTTTTCGATCGCTTGGACCAGGGCGAGGGTCTGAAACGCACCCGACGCCCCTAGGCTTTCTCCGAGACAAGCTTTGACCGCCGTGACCGGTATCGGACCCGGGCCATTGCGACCGGCGAATACGGATTGCAAACCCAACGCTTCCGCGCGATCCGCCGCCGGTCGTCCGCCGCTGCCGGCGAAAACCACGTCGACTTCGCCGGGCTCCAAATTCGCGTCCGCCAACGCGCTGCGGACCGCACGGTCCACGGCGCGAACCGCGCGCGGCTCTTGCCGCCCGCGGGACGGATCGAAGGCCGAGCCATGGCCGAGGATCACCGCGCGGGGCGCCACCCCTCGATCACGGGCACTGAACTCGGTTTCCAAAGCCAGCAGCGCCGAACCTTCCGCCAGCACCAAACCCGCACCCCGGACGTCGAAGGGCAGGGCCTGGGGCTCTTGTCCTAGAGCCAGATGCCCGGCCTGTTGGAAACCGTAGAACGACTCGAAGCAGAGCTCTTCTGCGCCCCCGGCGAGCATGGCGTCGACGCGCCCGGCCCGCAGCAGATCTCGCGCTTGACCGATCGCCTGGAGGGAAGCCGGGGCGCCGCCGGCGACGGTGGAGTTGGTCCCCCGCAGGTCGTGCCAAATCGCCGTCTGACCAGCGGCGGCGTTGATCACACTATTGGCGAAATCGAGAGGTTTGACGTATTTAGGACCTGCTTCCAGCCCCCGGCGGTCGAAAACGGAAATGGTTTGGACACTGCCGAAAAGCGTGCCCAGGGCCAACCCAACCAGGTGGTCTCGGCGCAGATCCTGGTTCCAACCGCTGGACTCCAGGGCGTTTTCAGCGGCGATGAGCGCCAGCTGGCCGGTGCGATCGACCGGTCTGATATTGCGCCCGGGAAAGCGACCCCGAGGATCGAAGCTGACCTCGGCGGCGCTGTGGGTTCTCAACTCGACACCTTCGGCGGCCTGTTCCACCAGCGAGGTCGACGGACCGTAGGCAGGATCGCCGGCACATAGATGCTGCCAGAACTCGTCGTTGCTTTCACCCCATGAGCAAATCGCGCCCAGACCGGTCACGACGATTCTTGCTTCGACTCGCTCAGATGTTTTGGAATCCATGGATTTCACCTGCGCCTCATGCTTCGAACCGTCGCAAGATCACCGACGCATTATTGCCGCCAAATGCATAGGCATTGTTCATGGCCACCGAAACCGGGATTTCGCGCGCTTCGTTGGGCACACAATCCAGATCGCATTCCGGATCGGCTTCCTCGAAATGGATGGTCGGTGGGATGCGCCCTTCATGGACCGCCAAGGAACAAACCGCGCTTTCGATGGCCGACGCAGCGCCCATGGTGTGGCCGATCATGGATTTGATCGAGCTGATCGGCAGCCTATCCGCGCGTCCGCCGAAAACTTGGCGCACCGCTTTGGTCTCCAACCGATCGTTGGTCGGCGTCCCGGTGCCGTGGGCACTGATGTAACCCACCTCGTCGGCGTTGATGCCCGCGTGCTCCAGGGCCTGGCGCATGGCGCGCGCCGCGCCGTCACCTTCTGGATGGGCGGCGGTCATGTGATGGGCATCACATGACAGGCCATATCCACCGACTTCGGCATAAATCCTCGCTCCCCTGGCCTTGGCGTTCTCGAGGCGTTCGAGCACCAAAACCGCAGCGCCCTCACCGGGCATCATGCCCTGGCGGTTCTTGTCGAAGGGTTGGCACATCTCAGGGGCAATGGCACCGAGGCGAGCAAATCCGGTGTAGGTGATGCGGGAAAAGGCGTCCGCTCCACCCGCCAACATGACGTCGGCTCGACCGTCGCGCAGGGCGTCGAGGGCATAACCCAGGGCGTAATTGCCTGCCGCGCAGGCGGCCGGGATCATGATGTTCGGCCCGGCAAAGTCGAATTCCTCCGCCAAATTGGCGGCGATCACGTGGCAGGGATACCCGCCGACGAATTCTTCACCCACCCGATCGAGTTCGCCCGCCAGGTAGAGATCGTCGAAATCCTCCACTCGTCCGGGCTCGCCGGAGGTGGTGCCCATGGCGATGCCGACTCTTTCCGGCTCGATCGACGGGTCGAGCACGCCGGCATCGTCAACGGCTTGGCGCGCGGCACAGACCGCTAGGCGAGTCGCTCGGCCCACCGACTCCGGGGCCAGCCGACGAAACCACGGGTTCGGGTCGAACCCCTTGACCTCACCGCCGCGGCGAGCCGCGTGGTGGGAGGTATCGAACGACTCGACGTCGGAGATACCGTCTCGGCCTTCCAAGAGGCTGCTCCAAACCTCCTGTCGGCCAATTCCGACCGGCGCCACCAGCCCAATGCCGGTGACGACGATCCGCGCTCTGCCGTCCATTCGGCTCATCAGGCGGCCAAACCCTTGGTCTCAATGACCAAATCGACGGAATCTTGCACCGTGCGCAGCTCTTGTAACCGCTCTTCGGGCACACCGAGCTTGAATTCATAATCCACGTCGACACCGATCTCCAACAGCGAAAGGGAATCGAGCTGAAGGTCTTCCACGAAGGACGCGTTGTCGGCGATTTCTGCGGGATCGATATTGGTCACATTGGCGATGATTTCTTTGATCTTGGTGCGAACTTCTTCTACGTGCATCAGCATTCTCCTAATAAGACTGAGCGATATGTCCCGGCAAAGGATGGCCCGCAAAGGTGGCCCGGCAATGGATTGGCCCCGTCCCAACAATCCCTAGAGTGAATCTCGACAGCTCCGCGTTTCACCTCTCCGGCCATCAGCTGACGAGAAGTTTCAGCACTTGTTGGACGTCATTCCGTACGGCAACGCGAACTCGGATGGAAGACTCCTTCAATCATATCAATTCGGCTATAAGCGCGGTTGCAGCTAAGAGGAATTGTCTTCGGAGCAGCCGTGGTGTCTTTCCGCCTCTGCCCTCATCTAACGCAATACGCGACCCGAACACGTCGGATTTCCTCAAATTTTTTTCACTTAGAGAGATCGGCCAGGGTTTGTCCCGGCCGGCAGACAGCGTTCTGAACGTAGGGTCGAGGCTTGCCCCCGACCGTCTCAAATCACCGGTTTGGGTCCGTCGGCAGACGACGGCGGAGCCATTGCCCTGCGGCTTCCAGGGCCTGGGCACCCTCGTCGAGCCGACCGGCGAAGAGATGCCAGACGTGGATCATGTCGGGCCAGATTTCTAGCTCAGAATGGACGCCCGCCTCGGTCATGCGTTCATGCAACCGCACGGCGTCGTCGAGCAGAGCGTCGGAGCCGCCTGTTTGGATCAAGGTCGGCGGCAGGCCGGTGAGGTCCATGGTCAGGGGGCACAGCTCCGCATCCCAAGGGTCGCGGCCGTTCAGATAATGGGCCGCCATTTTCTCCAACCCGGCGCGCTGCACCACCGGATCCAAAGCCGCGTGACGGTCGAGGGAGGGTGAGGTGCCCTGGTAGTCGGTCCACGGGCAAAGGCAGATCAACGCCGCCGGCCTTGGCTCGCCGAGATCTCGAAGATGCACCGCCACAGCCACTCCGAGCCCTCCTCCGGCCGAGTCTCCGGCCAGGGCCAAGCTCCCAGGCTCCACCGACTCGCGCAGAAATCGCCAAGCTGCCAAGGTGTCATCGAGCGCTGCGGGAAAGGGATGCTCGGGTGCCTTGCGGTAGGAGAGCCCTAAACAGCGGACGTCGGCCGCGCGGGACAAGCGGGCGATCAATTGACGATGGCTGTCCAAGGAACCGATGACGAAACCGCCGCCGTGCAGGTAGAGCAGGGTTCGGGGCGCCGGCGAGCTGCGGTCGAGACGCGCGTCGATCCATTCGGCCCGCGCTCCGGAGGCGAGGCCGGGCACCTCCACGGGCCGGCACTGGACATCGTCGAGGGCTGGAAATCGTGCGAGCAGTCGGTCGAAATTGCGCCGAATTTGGGGAATCGGCAGGTCCGACGTATCGCCGCCGGCGCCGAGAATCTGCCGCAGTAGGTGGATTTGCCCTTTGGACATCGATGTGGATTCTAAACGGCTTCTGACTTATTACATCTCGTCCAAAGGCTCGATGGCCAACAAACGCAGGCCGTGGCCGAGCACGGCACCGAAAGCTTCCAGCAACGCCAAACGGGACGAACGCTGGGGCTCAGGGGCGTCGAGCACCCGCTGCTCGCGATAAAAGACGTTGAAGGCTTGAGTTTGCTCGATCAAATAGGTCGTCAGTCGCGATGGATCCAAGCTTTCGGCGGCGTCGGCCACCACGGTGGGATAGAAGAGAATGCTCCGGGCAATGGCCCAGGTTTCGTCTTCGTCCAAAGCCGGTTCCGATGGGGCGGTCCACGTTCCGGCTTTGCGCAAGATGCTCGAAATCCGAGCGTAGACATATTGCAGATAAGGTCCGGTTTTGCCTTCGAAGGCGACGGATTTTTCGGGATCGAATTGGATGTCCGTTTCACGACCGACCATCAACATCTCAAACACCAAGGCCGACAGGCCGATGGCCTCGGCCCGCTCCGCCAGAGATTCGGCGTCCAGATCGGGCGAGCGTTCGAGAATCGCATCGCTCGCCAGCTTCACCACCTCGGCCATTAATTCGTCGGCATCAACGACTTTGCCTTCCCGGGATTTCATCTTGCCGTCGGGCAGATAGACCATGCCGTAGCTGAGGTGCTCCATGCCGTCGGCCCAATCGAAACCCAAGAGCTTGAGGGTCGCTTTGAGCTGCTGGAAGTAGTAGTTCTGCTCCGAACCCACACAATAATAGGACTTGGTCAGACCGAACTCGCGGAATTTGATGTCCGCCAGATTGATGTCTTGGGTGATGTAGAGACCCGTGCCGTCAGCGCGCAGGACCACTTTGTCGTTGAGCTTGCCGTGTTTCGACAAGGGCGCCACCACAGCGCCGTTGTCGGCCGCTTCGAAGACCCCTCGTTCGAGGGCTTCGAGGATCACCTCGCGACCACCGCGATAGATATCACTCTCGTAGTAGTGCTTGTCGAAGTCGATGCCGAGCCTCGAGTAGGTGGCGTCGAAACCCTGATAAACCCATTGGTTCATGGTTTTCCACAGCTCACGGACCTCGGGGTCGTCGGCTTCCCAGCGCTGCAAGAGTTCGCGCGTATCGGCCATCAAGGGCGAAGCGGCGAGGAAATCTTCTTCGACCTTTTTCTTCTCCCGTTCCTTGAGGCTGGAAGGATCGACCCCTTGCTCTGCCAACCAGGCGCGGCGCTCCGCGTGCAAGGCCTTGTCGAATTCGACGTAATAACGACCGACGAAGTGGTCACCTTTTTCCCCCGTGGACTCGGGAGTTTCGCCGTCGGCAAAGCGCTGGTAGGCGATCATCGATTTGGCGATGTGGATGCCGCGGTCGTTGATGATGTCCGTTCGGTGGACCCGAGCGCCTTGGGATTCCACCAGGTTGGCCACGCACCGGCCGAGCACGGCGTTGCGCACATGGCCGAGGTGCAGGGGTTTGTTGGTGTTGGGTGAGACGTATTCCATCATCACCACCTCGTCCGTTTGACGGTCCGAGTTACCGTACCCACCCGCCATCGAAGCAATCTGCTCGAGCATCTGTCGGCCGATCCGGTCGCGCGCGAGGCTCAAATTTAGATAGGGCCCCGCCGCTTCCACCGCCCCGAGCACGGCGTCGGGCTCCAGGTTCGCAGCCATCTCCTGGGCGATTTGAGCCGGATTCTTGCGCCACGCCCGAGCCAAGGGAAAACACGGAAATGCCAGGTCGGCACCGGTGTGCTCGGGCGCCTGGGACAACACCACGTCGTCGGCCGCCAAGGCCCCTTGGGAAACGCCGGCCAAACGTTCGGCAATATGCTGAAAAACCTCGGTCAACGGCGCGCTGACCACCGATTCGTGGTTGAGGGCTCTCACGGTAACTCTCCTTCGGACGGTGGGCTCTGCTTTTGGGGGATGGAGGGCAGTAGGATTCGGGGGTCTCGGGCATCTAATTTGCCCGGCATGTCGGACGGCGGATCTTAGCATTCCTGCACCCTATTCGAAAAAAGGGGCCCCTTTTCAGGAGCCCCCTTTCAAACACTACGGCAGCTTCAAAAAGCTCCCGCAACAATCACCGCATCACTTGCAGGTCTTGCCACCGTTGGGTCCGCGGCATTTGTTGGAGCAGCAATCGCTGTTGACCACGCAGGAGGCTCCCTTCGGGGCACAAGAACCGACGCAGAGGTCGCCGATCTCGTCACAGGTCTCGCCGGCGGCGCACGGATTGCCCGAGCCGGCCAAACAACCGAGGAACGAATCGCAAGTCTCGGTGCCGTCACAGAAAGCACCGTTATCGCAATAGGAATCGTCGGTCACGAAGCTACAGGCATCCGTACCCTCGTTGCAGCTGTCGACGGTGCAACCCACGCCGTCGTCGCAGGTCACGGCCGTGCCCGCTTGACAGTCGAGCACCGCGTCGCAAGTCTCGCCGCCGTCGCAGTAGAGACCGTTGTCACAGATCGAGTCGTCCGGTGCCGAGCTGCAGCTGTCGGTACCCTCGTCGCAGGTATCGACGGTGCAATTCACACCGTCGTCACAGGGCAATACGCCCGCCTGGCAAGAGCCGGCGTTACAGGTCTCGGCGCCGTCACAGTAGAGGCCGTTATCGCAGTCGGCGTCGATCGTGCAACCCGGTCCCGTCGAGGCAACGGTGAACACCAAATCGTCGGCGTCGTCGTAGCTGCCACCGCTGCAAGTGCTCTGGGCACCGTTGTAGCGGAAGTTGGCGCGGATCGCCTGCATGCTGCCGGACGGCAGGGTGTATTGCGTAGTAATCGTCTGGGCACCGCCGCCGCCGGGACTGAACGATCCGAGCAGGGTCCAGCTCGGGCTATTGGCATCGGCCGCGTAGTAGAGGTCGAGGGTGTCGCTGGTGCCTGTGCTCCAAGCCCACACCGTCACCGCGACCTCGGCGGTGACGCCTTCGGTCAAGTTGCCGCCGTCGAGGGTCCGGACCACGATGCGATCGTTGGATTCGTCGCTGTGGTACGTGCCGGAGGTGCCGTCGGTGCAGCTGTCCAAGGTGTTGGGTTGGTTGACCTCGGGTCCCAGGTTGGCGCGACCGTCGAGCAGATCGTTGGAATCGCACTCGCTGCCCGCCACGTCACATTTCGGCGCCCCGAGCCCGGCGTCGTAAACGGCGTCTTGCGGGCCGTTGGAGCCGAAGGGAATCACCTGGATGCTGACACTGGCCGGTCGGGTCAAGGTGCCGTCGGTGGCTTCGATGTCGAAGGCGAAGGTGCCGGTGGCTTGACCGATATCGACCGTGAACGAGGCCGTGCTGCCGGCGCTACCGTTGGCCGGCACGGAGACCGAACTCGGCGACAGACCACAACCGATGCCCGACGGATTGCCGGAGCAGGACAAGTTAACGGTACCGGTGTATCCAAAGCTCGAAATCACCGTGCAAGTCGCGCTGCCGCTATCGCCTTGGGACAAAGCTTGGCTCGACGGCGAGCAGCTGATGGCGAAGTCCGGCTGGCCCACGGGTTGGTCGGTGGCACAAGCGGACGCCGGTCCGAAGCACGAATCGGAGCTGCCTTTGGGAATCACCACATAAGAGTAGTCCCGTCCGTTTTGTAGATCGCTGTCGTTCCAAGAGGTACCCGCGGTCTCACCGAGCTTGACCTTGCCGAAATCACAGGCAAATACGCCTTCGGTGCGGAACACTTCATAGGAAGAAGCCCCGGCGATGCTGTTCCAGCTCAGGCTGATCTGCTGATTGCCGGCGCTGGTGTTGACGGTCGGAGCCGAAGAAGGAGTACCGGCGCAGCCGGAATCCTGAACCGTGGGCGACGAGCAGGCGATTTCCTGATCGTTGAACGCATCGAAGATCGCATTCATATGCGGCGTGCCATCGTTCAAATTGCCGTTGTCGTCGTCCGCGGCCAGATAGTTCATATAACCGCTGGAGGACGCACAACCACCTTCGGGCGGGCCGCCGGAAAACCAGGTGCTGGTGGCGCCGGCACCGATGTAGGTCAAGCGGGTGG
>CBDUGP010000137.1:0-22049 GCA_965366625.1 uncultured bacterium | reverse complement strand
CGGGCGAGGCGAAGCCGAGCCGCTTCTCAAGGGAGTGCGGGAGGGGGCAAGCCCCGGGCAAGCCCCTCCCCTGCATTAAGTTATTTATAATCAATGGCTTGTGAAAATTCCGAAACGTCAAGTCAGCCGGGGCACCTAGCCCAGGTCGTGAGACCTGGTCTGCAATCATTTATCTATTGCCCTGTAGACCCTCGGGGCTTTGGAAAAGCCATGCCAAAAGATCCATAGAGAGTCGCAGCCTGGGCATCGAAAAAGACTCTTCATCTCCTGAAGCAGGACTTCAGAATCGACTCGTCCTTCGAATGCGTCATACTCGCTAGCCGAAATGATAAGCCATTCGAGTGCATTAGGGATGTCACCGCTCGTTTGTATTATCTCTCCGCAGTCGCAGGCATATTTGCTCATAATTAGATTCTACCGCGGTAAGATGACTACGTCGCTGACTCGATCCGTTATGCCTTGGATCCGGCGCATAACGTCGCCGAGTTCTTCTACATTCACGGTCGTTTTGCTCAAGTCGAGAACGATCCCTCCGCCGTGCACCTGCCCGCCCTTTTTCGCAATCTCTGAAATGATTCGATCTGGATTTGTGGTCCGAGGTGTATAGACATCATATCGGACGCCATCAACCAGCAAATCCGATGTGCCACCACCGGCACGAGTGCCAACAGGTTGTCTTAGACGGACGTCACGTCCAAGACCAGCGAGGTGCTCAGCAGCGCGGATCTCGCTTGCGGAGAATTCGCCGGCTTCGACAATCAATTTTCCTTTCGAGAGTGTCCGGCCCGCATCCACCGCATTGTTTGCCGCGCGTCCAGCCTTGATGGCCGTGCCGGCTCCGCCCGGCACGAAGGGCGTGGCTACGGCTAAGCCATCGAGCACCACTCCGAGTCCGTCGAGCGCTGCGCTGCCGTAGTTGCCGTCTCGTAAGTTGCGACCCAGGCTCACCAAGCCGATGCCGAGGTTGGCGATATCCCAAGCGGTCTCGATGACCTGACCATCGGGATCCACGTAGCGGATCGGGTTGTTCTGGGTGTAGGCATAGGGATTCCACCCTTCCCGGGCCGGATCTAACGAGCCGAATCGTTGGCTGTAGGGGAAGTAGTGCCGACCTAGCATGTAGTAGGACTCTTCGTGCAGCTCGTGTTGATGCCCGGTGTATTTCACCGATGGCTCGTCGAGCACGGTG
Organism: uncultured bacterium; assembly: GCA_965366625.1. GTDB lineage: Bacteria > Acidobacteriota > Thermoanaerobaculia > Multivoradales > J023 > JAUIJL01. The sequence continues at coordinate 20,860 of CBDUGP010000137.1, read as the reverse complement.
CTCGGATCGACTCCGTCCGGATAGGCTTCCCGGCCGAATGGGTAATAGTGATGCCGGCTCACTTCGATCCCGGCTCCATTGGTCAGGAGCCGCGGGGTTCCGAGGTGATCGGTGTGGAAGTAGTGAGTGGTGCCGGTGTGATGACGGGAAGCGAGGATGCCTTCCGCGCCGTAGACGTAGTCCTTTTCGTGCGCCCAGATCTCACCGCTACCCGTGACCTGGAATTCCCGCAGAATCTTGCCGTTGGGCCCGCGTGACGTCCAATGCAAGACACCGTCCGGATCTTCGACCCAGACTCGGTAATCCCCTGGGCCGTAGACGGAGATGTATTGCCCCGACGCCTCCACATGGCGGGTCTGCATGTTCAGGGAATCCCAAGTGAAGGTGAACGCGCCACCCGCCGCTGAGGTGAGATTTCCGGAGGCGTCGTGGGACCAGTCGGTGGCCGAGCCCACTCCCAGCATCCGGTTCGTTGCCGGATCGATGTTGAAGGGGCGGACTCCGAAGCCGTCGTTTTCCACCTGAATCAGGTTGTCTGCGGTGTCGTAAACGTAAGTCTCTAAACGATTTTGCCCGGCCGCCTTGACCGTGCCCGAGGTCAACCGGTGGGCACCGTCGTAGGTGTAGGAGTCCGCACCGATCGCTCGAACGTTGCCGGCGCCGTCAAAGCCGTAGGTGCCGGTGTCGAAAAGCGATTGGTTGCTCGCATTCTTGAAGTGGCGACGGGAGGGCCGTGCCATGCCGCTGGTGCCTTCGCCGTAGGTGCCGCTAGTGCCGTTGTCGAAGGCCACGGAGGCCAGCTGATGATTGGGGTGATAGGTGTAATTTGCACCCATCAGACCACTGCCCGTATCCACTCGGGTCACCGCGCCGAAGGTGTAGAAGTAGGTCGCGCTTCCACTGGGGGCGACCACGTCGTTGCCGTCGGCGCAGGGCTTCGCGCTTCCCTGGGAAGGCGTGTTCGCTTGGCACGCGGGGTAGCCCAGCTCCTTCAGATTGCCCAGCGCGTCGTAGTCGAAGCTGGTCAGGAACGTCGGTCCGTAGACGTCCGTTCCGGATCGATCGATCCATTGCACCTGCCGCTTCAGGTGGCTCGGCCCCGAGGTGCCGGCTCGGTGCTGATAGCTTTCGACGATCGCCACGGCCTCTCGGCCCGGCGGGTAGTTGTAGCGAATCGCTTCGATCAAGCGGCCCTTGGCCTGGTCACCGTCGCCGGAGTTGCCGGTGCCATAGGTCCACTCTTTCCAGGTTCGTCCACCGGTATCTTTTACCCGGGTCGGTCGGCCGTTGCCGTCGTATTGAAGGCTCAGGTCGCGAGTGCCGTCGATCAGTCGGCGCGATAGACCGAGGGCGTCCGGTTTGTAGGTGACGGATCCGACTAGCTCCGGCAGCTGCTCGTGCAGAAGAAACCCTCTCGCATCGTAGCCGTAGTGGCGTTCCTGCTCACCCGCGGAGTGGTAGCGGATGGCCTTGGTCACGTTGCCGTTCGGGTCGACTTCGAAGTCCGTCTGGTGGACCCCTTCGAATCGCACGCTGAGGGTTCGGCCCCAGGCATCCCGAGTGGTTTTTTTCTGTCGCCGCTTCGGACCCGTATCCGTTTGGACCTCGTAGTCGACCTCGTCGTAGCGAGAGCCGTTGTAGGTGTAGTGGGTGGCTTGGCCATCGGGGGCATAGGTGGTGCCCGCCCGCCCGAAGGCATCGAAGTTGCTGTGGCGCCAGGACTTCAAGCTGGAAACCGAGCCGTCCGGCTGCCGCGTCGTCGCGGTGACCACGTTGCCGGTTCCGTCGTATTTCGTGTGCCGGTCCGTGGTGCCGCCGTCCGGGTGACGTTTTTCATGCTCGATTTGGCGGCCGAGATGGTCGTAGACCGTTTTTTCGATCGACAGGAACGAGCCGCCGTCTTTCCGTTCGACGGTCATGGACGGATTCGATCCCGGGGGATTCGAATAGGTGAAGAAGGTGTCGGCTTCGTTGCGGCTCGCCGCCGGCAGGATGCTGGTCAGTCGGCCGAGCAGGTCGTAGCTCAGGGTTTGGCTCTCGTCCGCCCCGTTGAAGACGCGAGAAGGCAGCCCCGTGCTCCCGTTGATCTCCGCTCGATAGCGGTAGGGGAAGCTGCCGGCTCGGGTGCTCGCGAGCTGGAGGTCCGAATAGGTGTGGTCAAAGGTGTAAAGACCGCCGGCCGAGCCGGTATCGACCTGGCACAGGGAGCCCGTGGGCACGTTGGCGAGCTCGCCGCCGCTGACCTGTTCGCGGATCGGCAGGCCGGCGTCGGTGCCGACCGTGGTGCCGAGGCTGAGCTTGACGACACGGTCTTGCCCGCTTCTTCCGCCGGAGCCTTTCCAGGTTCGGGTGCAGGTGCGCACCCCGGACTGGAACGCCGCCTCGGTGACGTAGGTTCTACCGTCCGCGCTCTTGGTAACCTTGTTGTACGGAGTCAGAATCCAGGAGGTCGGCAAATAGCTCGAAGGCGACCCGACGTTGAGGTAGCCGGTGCTCTGGCCGACGCTTAAGAATTGTCCCCCCGTTGCGGAATAGTTGGTGGTCACGCTTCGGGTGGTCAGACTGCCCGAGAAGTCGTCCTTCGTCAGCTCGGTGCGGAAGTGACCGGCACCGTCGTAGCTCGAGCTCGAGAAGCGACGCTCGACGTATTTATTCGAGTCGTCGTGGAAGACCGTGCGCTCCGCCAGCAGCAGCGGGTTGATTTGGTAGCACCCGGGGCTGTCGCCGACGCCGTTCTTCTTGTCGCACTGCCCCCGAAATTCGGAGACGTATCGGCGGTAGATCGACCTCTTGGCTCCTCCGCACGAGCCTCCGTTGCACAAGAAGGTCTGGCTCGACAGGAAGAGCTTGTCCAGCTGGTTGCCCCCGGCCGTGAAGTCTTTGGAGAAGGGCAGGCCGAGGTCGGTCACCTGCCAACCGGTTCCCGACGCGCTGCCGGAAGGATCCCGGGGGCCCTCCCAAACACTGTTGTAGTGGACGGTTCTCGTATGTTTGGTGTCGACGTTGGTGGGGCCGTTCACCGTCGTTTTTCGATATTTGGCCCGTTCGCAGGTCGGTCCGGTGACATCGGGACCTTGGATGTTGGGGAAGATGTCCGTGGAGTAGGTCCATTTGCTCTCGACCGTGCCGCCGGGTTTGAGGATCCTCCGCTCTTTGATCCCGGAGGCGGCGAAGAACGCCTCCGGAGCATCGGCCCCGCCCGCACGATAATCACAGCGCGTCGGATGCTCCCAAGCATCGCTGTAGACGTATTGAATCTTGCCGCGGGTCGGCAGCGTGACCTCGGTGACTTTGCCGCGGATGTCTCCACCACAGGTCGTCGCAGCGCTGGTATTGGTAACGAATTTCCACGGTTGGGACTCCGGCACCGTGATTTGGGTGAGGACCCGCGTCACAATCTCCCGGTCCGCGGCGAGGTGGAGAGTGCTATTGGTCGGCGGGCAGCTGCGCCCAATGGTGTGGGTGCCGTAGCTGAACTGGTATTCCGCCGTCCCTGAGAAGGCGGCCAGCTGGACTTGGGTGACGACTCGCCGTAGATCCCCCCATTCGTCACCCTCCTGGGTCGAGTAGGTCGAGGTCCCGTCGCCACCCGCGGTGGCTGAGTCGGAGATATCGAATCGAATGGCATGGGTTCGGCCCGTGCTGTCGGAGATGGCCCAAGATTCCGTGTTGCCGGATTGGTGGTAGGTAACCTTCATCTCGTTGCCGAACGGGTCGCGGGTCTGGTCGAATCGCCAGCAGCCGGAGATGCCGTTGCCACAGAAATCGGTTCCCAGGTGACTTCCCGTGGTCCGGAACTCGGAATACCTCCCGTCTTGAAACTCGACCCTCGCCGTGGTGGCGTTGAGCTGCCGCATGCGCAGGAACGAGCCGTCCTTTGAATATCTCCAAGGGTAGCCGGCGTTGGAGGTCTTTCGACCGGGGAGCGCGTAGAGGAAATGCTTGGCACCATCCGGAGCCACGTAAAGCCATCGATCGTCTCCGTCCGTGATGTCGGCTTGGGCCGTGGGCCAACGATCTCGATTGACTTGGTCGAGCCCGGCGGGCGGCGTCGGCCCGAAGAGCTTGCCGAAATGAAGCTCCCAACCCAGGCCGGCGTTGGAACTGGCATTGGGCACGGCGAACGTGCCTCGATCCGAGGTGTTGCATTCGGGCAGATTCACACACGGGACCGAGATGTAGTCCCAGGCGTTCGAGTTGTTCACCACGGTGAGCTGATATCGGATCATCGGGCCCACTTCGTAGACTTGGCCCAACGGAATCCGCAGGGTTACGTTGCCCGAAGCCGTGTCCACCGAGTCGATCTCACCGGTCTGATAAGGCTGATTCGGGCGGAATCCGCGCGGTGAGGCGACGGGCGTATAAACCTCGGCATCGGCCACCCCCACCAGCGGCACCGTCACGATCGAGGTGCCGGTGATGCCCGGGTAAGTCACCTCGAAGTTGATGGATCCCGCGTAGGTCTGGGGCTCCGACCCCGGGTCGACAGTGACGTCGAGGACATAGAAGTCGCCGAGGTTCCTGAGCTCGATCTCGTCGGTGGTCGATAGCTGGATGTCGTCGAGCTCGGGGGGCAAGGTCGGGGGCGAGACGATGGCGGGCACGGAACCCGGATTAGACACCGTCAGTGACAGGGTGCGGGTCTCGTAGATCGGGACAAAGCCGAAGTCTAAGGTGGTGGGCTGAGCCAGGATCGGCTCAGGCGCCACGATCTCACCGGAATAGGGAAGGCTCGTCACGAGAGAGCCCGCCACGCCTTGGTAGGTCACGTCGAAGTCGATGGAACCCGAGAAAATGCCCGGGTCGCTCGATGCTTCCCGGGTGAGTGTGATCGTCGTAGACGCACCTGGGTTCAACGTCAGGGCGGTCGGCGCGAGGATCATGTCGGCCGGCAGCGGCGTCTGTGCCACCAAGGTCGCGATCCAGTCGCTATCGTTGGTGATCGTCACCTCGCGGCTCAGCGCGTTGTCGACCAGCAGGGGCCCGAAGTCGATTGACGCCGGAGCCAGAAGTGGCTCGGGATCCACCACGGATCCCGAGAATTTTAGGATCTCGGTCCTGGCGACGGACACGCCGTCGTGGGTCACCAAAAGGGGGAGATCAGGAAACGGGCCGGCCGCGCTCGGTGTGAGAGTCAGCTGCAAGCTCGCTGTCGAGCTCCCTGAGCCCTGGGGCTGTAGGGTCACCGTGCTGGGCGACACGCTGATCTCCGCCGGGGGGGCGGCGACGACCTCGATCGTTCGCTGCGCATCCATATTGTCGAGCTCCACGGTCGCCTCGACCACATGACCGACGAGCACCGTCCCAAAGTCGATATCCGAGGTCGACAGATGCTCGCCCGAGCTCGCCACCGGAAGGCGCTCGCCTGTCTGAAGAGGAATCACGACGATCTCATGGGCAGCCGAGGGATGCGCGGTCAACCAGAGAAGGGTCAAAATCCCGAGAGCTATCGACCGAAGGGCCGGATGTAACGAACGAAGGGCGACAGACGAAAACGGTGACTTCATGAGACTAATCCTCGAAGGGTGCGTTTCGATCCTCTATGGCGCGGTCAGATTGCCGATCTGCAGAATCTCGGCACTGGTGCGAGGAGCGGCGAGAAATGAGCGCGGTTTGGAAAAAGACCGGGAGAATCGGTCGGTGATGGCTATCGGCGATTTCAGAGCACGAAGCTCGGCTCTGACGCTGCAAGGGCCCCGGGCCTAGCCCGCATCGGCGTCCAGCACCTCGATGTAGAAAAAGCCGTCCCAAGCGCCCAGACGACCTGCCGGATCATCGGTGTCCGCGCCGAGAATGCCGCCCCAGGCGGGAACATCCGCACAGGTTGGAAACACGTTGTCTAAGAACGCCAGACGCAGCTTTTTGCCGGTTGCTTTGGCGATATGAGCCATATTCGAGGTTTCTTGGCAGGTCGCCGAATAACTTTCTTGAGCAGCGATCAGCTCGGCGCCGTTTTTCGAGGTCGCGACCCCACCGACCAATTTGTCTTCATTGAGGTTGCACAAGGTCCAAACGTAGGTTGAGCCGCCGTCGAGCTTGATTTTGACCACCACGTTGCCTTCGGACTGGCCACGGGCGTAGAGCAGGACGCTTTTCACTTCGCCGTCGCAGCTGATCGCTCCGGCCTGTGCGCTGGTGGAGACGAAGAGAGAGGCCAGTATCGCTAGGGCTAGGAATAGGGTAGAGCGGTTCATGATCGGGGCAGGGGTCAAAACAGACATTGATGTCTCCTTCTGATGAATGTGGATCGTGACGAAGGGATCCCTAAGGGACCCTTGCCAGAGGCGTTCTGAGCTCGGTCGACAAGCTCTTCTTCATGTTCTGTGCCAACGACGCCCGGGCGGGCGACACGGCGACCGGAGCTTGACTGGGCGCGGGTTTATCCCCGAGGCGCCGAGCGCCGACCGGGCGACTAGGCCGCGTGTGTGCTGACTCCGTCTGCAATTTGTCGACGAAGTCAGCATTCGGTCCGCCGGGCCGGCTGATTGGGAAGCTCGCTAGCTGTGTGAAGGCGCCGGCAGGATGGCCGGCTCGACTGGCAGACGGGCACGATCGGGGAATACGGTTCTCTCAGGCTTCAGATGCCGATAAGGTGTAGCAGGTAGGATGATGGAAAGAGCTGTGAGATTTCGCTCTAAAGGTATACAGCGCGTTGAACCTACATCAGTCTGCGATCTCGCTGTAGTCGCAGCCGGAATCCCAACGTTTCGAGTCTTGCCGGTGCTCGCGAGAGTGAAGCTTCAATGGAAGCGGGTCGATCGCGCGGCTTGGCGGATCCAAGGAGAAAAAGATGCCTGCGAAAAAAGATCCCTTTGCCAGAAAGATCCTTTCCCTAGCTTTGGCGAGTTTTTCTATGCTCGTCTTGACGGCGGCGACCGCGATCGCCCAGCCGGTAATCCTTTCTCAAACCACCAGTCAGGTCGGTCCGCTCGAACGCACCGAGTGGTTGGTCCAGGCCGGCCCGGGCATGATCGATACTTTCCGAATGACGCGGCTGCGCAAAAATGTTCCGGACCATCAGCTGCGTGGCGCCATGCTCTTCCTGCCGTCGCTGGGAACCAATTTCTCGCTGTATGAGCAGCGGGATCCCAAAGGCGGCCTCGGTAGCTCGACGGCTGGGTTCTTCGCCCTCCGGCGTTATGACGTCTGGGGCATCTCACCGCGCTTTGAAGGTATTCCGGCGGGGACTTGTGAAGCGGGATTGCTCGACTGCTCGCCGATGGCCGGTTGGAATATGCAGTCGATGGTCGATGACATTTCCTTCGTTCGCGATCAGATCGAAGCCGCCAATCCGGGAACGCGCGTGGTCACGGGTGGATTGTCCTTGGGCGGGATGTTGGCCGTGGCGGTCGCGGATTCGGATCCAGCGCGTTACGACGGCGTTTTTCCATGGGAAGGCATGCTGCTTTCAAACGATGCCCAGGTTCAAGCCATGAATGCGGCCTATTGCGCGGGTCTGGAAGCTCAGCTCGCCGGCGGCTTGATCTTCGACGGTTTCGGCACCAATATCTTCAAGAAAACGGCGCAACAAGCCGAGGTGGCCCCCGATGGGCCGACCACGATTCCGCTCTTCCCCCCATTCCTGACCAATCGCCAAGCCTTTATCGGGGGGCTGACCCAGCCCGCCCCGGGACCCATCAGCCAACCCGTGCCCGGTTATCTTTCGACCGCTCCGAACGGTGCGGGAGATGGCCTCGAATTCGCGTCGGAAGCGAAGGTGATCCGGAATGTTCTGACGACTTTCAGCGACTACACACCGTTGCCCTTGATTCGGGATATCTCGTGCTCCCTGGCCGGCCCCGAGACGACTTATACCGACAATCTCGGCGCTTTTACGGGATCGGTCCTAATGATCGGTGGAGGTCAGGCCTTCGGCGCTTTCATGACCGATCAATTCGATGCTTTTTCCGGCACCGCCGACAAGGAGCTCCGGGTGGAGCCGGACTTCGGTCATGTCGATCATTTTTTCACCCTGCAGCATCGGCAATTCGTCGAATTCCCGATTCTGCACTGGCTCCAAGAGCTTTGGTGATCGATGAGTTCGGGTTAGCCTGATGAAAGGCCCCAAGGTGTCGCGTTACAGCATCTATGGCTTTGCGAAACAAGTCCGAAGAGGGGAGGCGTCGGGCTCGAGTCCTTGTTGCCGATGAGGATGGCGTGCTCTCGGTCTTTAGTCATCGTCAACTTGTGGCGCCAACACAGGGAGTAGCGATGCCGTATAAGATCGAGTCTTGTTAAGCTGCGAGGGTGAGAGGGCCCGATGGGCTGCGGCCCATGGGAGTTCTTCTCGGAACCGTCAAGCCTGCTAGGGAAACCGCAGGCACGCAGAAAGGAAATCGCATGTTCGGTGTGCTCAAAACCTCGAGTGCCGGTTGGGAACCGGACTTGCGCCGTGAATGGGTGGGTCATGTGTGCGGCACTTGTTTGGCCCTGGGCCGAGCGGGGCAACCCTTCCGCTTTCTCACCAATTACGACTCCGCCTTGATCTCTGCGTTGACCGAAGCTCAGTCGGACGAGCCCGCCCCACGGGCCGAACACTACTGTCCCCTGCGAAAGTCCCGTCGTGCCGTGGTGGTGTCCCGCAAGGCGCCCGGCACCAACTATGCGGCGGCGCTGTCCACCCTGGCGATGGCCACCAAAATCACCGATCACAAGGATGACGGCGACGGTCTCATCGCTCGATTTCCCAGGGTATTCGGCTTTTTGGCCCGTCGAGCCCGCAAGGCCTCCCAAAGGTTCGCCGAGCACAGCGATTTCGACCTTCGGTCGATCGAAGACCAGGTGGCGGATCAAGATCACCGCGAAGCCCAAAACGGCGCCGACTTTCTTTACTATTCCGAACCCACGGAGAAGTCCCTGGCCACAGCCTTCGCCCATACGGCGGAAATCGCCGGCAGGCCAGAGAATCGAGAGCTGCTCGCCGAGCTGGGCGGCTTGTGCGGACGTTTGATGTTGCTTTTCGACAGTTACGAGGATTTGGCCAAGGACCGGGATCAAGACAGGTTTAACGCCCTGGACGCCGCCGTTCCCGATTCCGAAATAAAACCCCTGGCCCAAAAGATCTTTCGCGACGCCACCGAGCGCATCCGCGACATCTTGCCCCAGCTGGATCTGGTCCGGACCGAGTTGGTGGAGAAATTGCTGACCACCGAGCTGGATCGCGTGGGTCGGGAGGTTTTGGGTCTGCCGGAATCTGCCTGAAGAGCGTGAAAGATCCGGAACCCGGATCGATCTCGAACCTATTCGGTGCCGCGCACGGCTTCGGAATCCCGATCGTTTTCGACCGCTTCTAAGTCTTCGCCTTTACCGTCTCTGACGTCACCGCCCCTGCCGCTCTTGGCTGCCGCTGCCCGTTCTCGCGCTGCCGCATGCTGCTGCCTGAGGCGCGTTGCCTCCCACACGGCGAATTGGTAAACCAGGTCGGCGAGCAAGGCGACGGCCAGACCAAGGACCAGTCCACCCAAGATGAGGGCATGGATCCGTGCACCTATGGCTTCTGGGTCTGCGCTGAGGTTGAAGGTCTGGAGCATGCGGATGCCGATATGGTAGGCGGCATAGTAGATCGGCCCCGCGGTCAACGGGTTGGTGATAAACAGCAGAGCCGTGGTCACGGCGAGATTGGCTCGCAGGACGATGGCGGCGCCCAGGGCGACCAGCAAGTGCAGGCCATAGATCGGCTGGAAGGCGACGATGGACCCCAAGTAAATCGCTCTGCGCACGGCGGGACGTTGAAACGACCAGAGGTGGGGAGCACGTCGCGCGGCAGCGGCGAAATGCCGGAGCACCGGATAGCGAGCCAGATTTGAGCGTCGGGGTAGGGGTTTGAGCCACCGCTTGATGCGCCCGAAACGGGCGGCTCGCTCCGCGCGGTGCTGATGGACGATTTGTTGATGGTCTTCTGGATCCACTGATCTTCCCTCAGGAGAGTCTCTTCGCGAAGCCACTATAAGCTTATTCGCGGGAAAGATGGGACCCGGGATTTCCCTGGGGGCTCGCGCGCTCGATCGCCGAGAGTAGAGTTCTTTGGGGCAATCTCCCTGACCGGCGGACTGATGGGCACTGAAGAGCAATTGATGGGCAAGTCTTCGGCCGCACGCGGCCCGGAAACCCATCGTCGAGCTGGATCCCGAGCTACCGATCAGCAACAAGGGGTCCATCGATCGCCTGGCGCGAAACGATCTCGCGGCTTTCCGTTTGGCCATGGCGACTTTGCTCGCCACCGCCGGGATCACCGGGCTGTAGGCAATCGTCGGGCTTGTCGGAGTCGGAAATGAGCTCGGTCCAAGGGTAGTCGTTCCACCAGGTGGGTGCGACCACCGCCTCAAGCTCACTTTCCCAATCGGTGCTGATTTCGAGGCCTAGGGCCTGAGCAAAGGTGTGGTCGTAGGCTCGAAAGGCGTCGAGCATGGGCTCGTCGACCTCTGGATAAACTTCGAATGGCACCAGCTCTTGATCGCTGGAGATGGCCACCAACTGGCGGGCCAAGACTCGGCCGCTGGAGTCGCGGGCGTAGATCACCTGCTTGTTGATATCGAGCAAGACGGATACGGCGGACCAGGAATAGTCTCCTCCAAGGCCTAGGCAGGAACCGACATAGGTGCCCAATTTCAGGATTTCGAAGGGGTTCTGCTCCAAGGTGAGGATCACGGCTCGGCCCTTTCCGTCGCGACCTTCGATCTTGATTCCATTCGTCCAAAGGATCGGGTCGAGCGCCGGCCGGCGGCGCAGCCAAGCACGATTGGCCGGATGCTCCATCAAATAGCTCTCATTGCCGGCCAGATATTGATTCAGAAATCGGCGCAGACCTCGGCGGCTGGGTCCCGCGTCGGCTAATAACTGCAGGGCGAGCTGCAATTCCCTGTCCGGGCGAGAGGTGCCTACGCTTCGGCCCATCTCATCGATGATGTGTTGATGCAAGCTCGCCAATCGGGCTTGTGTTAATCGACCGATAATTCGTCGGCGGTGCCCTTCCACTTGCCGGTCGGTGAGCGGGCGTCGATTCGTCAAGAATTCCCTCAGGGCTTTGGGCACGACCTTCTCGTCCGCGCCGGACGCGCGCAGCAGGCCCACCAGCTCGGAGGCGGGGAGATCCTGGAGGTCGCTGTCCAAGAGTCGCCCAGGTTCCCAGGATTCGAGCATTCTCGTGCGTTCCTGCCAGTTGTAAGCCCCTAAGGTCTTGGCGATGCGGGCGAGGGTAGCGGTTTCAGTTTCGAAGCCGGCCATCACCAGCTCCGGATAGCGGGCCAAGCTGCTCAGGCCCCAGCCGATCAATTGACCGTCGTTCCTACGTCGGCAGGATTTGTCCAGCCGAACAAAGCACGCGAAAGGCGCCTTGAGCAGTCGATTGGGTTCCGGCAAGTCGAGCTCCAACAAGATGCGCAAGGCATGGCTGAAGTGACCGTCCGGGTTGAGCGGTGGCTTCTGAATACGCTCGAAGAGCTCGAGGGCCCTGAGTAAATAGCTTTCAACTTCCCGGGTCTCGGTCCAATTTTCAACGATGAGAGCGAGGTCGTTCGATGCTTGCGCCCCATGGGACGGCGGCACCGCGCTCAACATGGCTTGGATATCGGGCAAAAGCTTTTCGAAAGCGGACCATCGATCGGCTTTTAGGGGAGTGTCTTCAGCGTGCAGGCAAAGATCGTGGAGAAAGTACAGGTAGTTGGCTAGGGGCCGAGGGGCCAGAACGTTCGGCGGCAGCTGTTTTAGGTGCTGCATCAACCGAGGAATCCAGCCGAGGCCTTGCCAAAGGGACACAGCGATGTCTGAGATCTCATCCGAAGGTACTTGCAGCAACAGCCCCTCAATGACCGCTTCGTCGTAGTCTCGGCAGTCCCGAATGGAATGAAAATAATGGTCGGGCCAGAATCTGGTGGGTGGCGTTTCGCTCACAGAGTGCCGGTCGCAAGTCGATCGCTTTGGGCCGAGGAAGCTTCGGCGGTTGATATTTGGTGCCACGGAAGCCGCGGGGATGGGTCGCGGTCCGTTTCGCGGACGGTTTGGCCGTGGACGCCGGTAGCGTAGGCGGCAGATCGAGAGGTCGGGCCGAAGGCACGGTGCCCAAGAGGATCCACAGAACCTGCTCAAACACTTCGAGATCGAGGGATTCCGCTTGGGAAAGGGCGTCGAAAGCGCGGCGCAACCTCTTGCCGTGGGGGAGGTCGGCCTCCCCAGCGTCTGCAAGATCTCGGTCGGTCAGAGAGTAGATGTCCCGTCCGACGGCCTCTCGACCGACACCGACCTCCGGGCTCCGAGTCGCAAAGCGGACAACGATTTCATCAGGTCTCCGGACGACCGAAACAACGAGAGAGCTCATGATGGCGGCACTCTACCAACCTCCTGTCGGAGCTCGGCCAAGACCGCCTCTTTCTAGGGCCGGCTCGCCGCCATCTTGAGGCCGAATACCATGGGGCTGAGGACCAATCCCGTGCCGGCGCCGCGAGCGCTGGTAATGAGCCAGCTGTGCTGGTTGGAGGAGTCGGTGAAGGCCGTGTTGAGGGCGCGGCCCATGTCGGCGCTGGCTGCCCCCTGAATCGGACCCCTGACCAGGGTTTTAATCAGCTCGTGATCCGTGGAGCCCGTTCCGGCGACCGAGTCGGCGAGGGTGCCGGCATCGAAGCTGAGAATGCCGCCCAGGACAGCCGTTGCGCTTGAATATCCGAAACCTTTCCAACTCCAATTGCCTCGGGTATGCATGGCGGTGTATTTCCCGAGATTTACCGCCTCCGACTGGAGGATGTTCTCACCCAGGCTAGCCGCATGTTTTTTCATTTTGCCAAGCCGCGTTTTATCTTCCGGCTTGGCCGGGTCGGCTTGGCCGGCACCGGCGGATCCATCCTTGGCCGCCTGTGAGCCGTCCAGCAGAGGTGTGCCCTCGTCCGGAGCAGGTTTCGGCTCTGCTTCTTTCAGCACTTCGTCGATGCCCATGTCTCCCTCTTCAAAATCGACGGTCAGGTCGATCTCTTCCGCTGCCAGAACGTCGAGCCCCGCTGCCCCGAGGGCGATGGCCGTTGCCCCTGCCAAGACGCCGAGGGTGACCTTGGCCACGGGAAAGTGGCCGCTGGGATCGGCATAAAGCACGGGATTGTTGAGTGCGTAAGCGTAATCGTTGAAGCTGTCGGGCACCAACGGACCTGCCGCGACCTGTGTGTCGGCGCTGACAAAACGGCCGGTGAAGGTGTCGAGGTAGCGAGCGCCGAAATAGTAGAGGTCGGTTTCCTCCGTATATTCCTTGCCGCCGAAGAGGGGGCGGAAAGCATCGTTTTCAGGTGGAGTAATGGTCGGCTCGCCCCAGGTTTCATAAGAAACGGTTGCGTATCCCTGGCCGACGTCGTCGGTCACCGCCACGGTGCTTCCCACTTGGTCGCGATGAAGCACCAGGGCCTGCTCGGGCACCGACGGCGCGCCGGCATCGAGAGTGACGCCGAGCTCTCGGGCCAACTGTTCGACCTCTTGCGACGGCAACGGTCCCGTGAGCACGGCGAATTTTTCAAGGCCGCTGAATAAGTAAACGGTGGCGCTGGCTGGGCCGCCGTTGGTCAACGTGACCTCGAAGTCGGGGGCCGGATAAAGGACGACGTAATCCACGGTCACCCCATCATCCTGGAAAACCTTTCTCATCACCCGCTGCCCCGTGTAATCGTAGGCGAAGCGTTCGAATGCTTTTCCATCGAGTTCGGTTTGCAGCAACCAGCCCTCTACGCCCGTGGTCATGTCCACCCGGGTGGAGTTGACCTGTCGCCACTCCATATTTCCGTTGGCGTCGTATTGGGCGCTGAAAACCCCGTCACCCTGAGCGCTTTTGCACTGCGACGGGGTTTGCGCCTCGCTCCCCGTGACGACCTGATTTCCCGTGTAAGTAAAGACGACACCCTCGCTTTGGACCAGGTTGCCCGCGTTGTCGTAGCAGTAGGTGCCTTCGCCCCCGCCCCCGTCGTTGTCGATGCTGGACAGTCGCAACAGGTCGTAGCTGTAGGTCGTCTTGGGGTTGTCCAGGAGGTCGCCGGAGCTGCCCGGGCGGATGGAGTGGCCGGAATCGTGGTGGCCCAAGATCGTCGTGAGCTGGTTGCCCGGGTTCCAGCCCATCCTCTCGTCGAGCAACAAGCGCTCACCCTGATCCGCAGCGATCACGGCATGGGTGGACGGCAGCCCGTTCTGAAAATAGCCCCAATGCTCTACGACCTCGTTGCCGTATTTGGCCTGGCGAGGTTGTCCCAAGGCGTTGTATTTCGTGAGCTTCAGCCAGTTGGTGAAGTGTTGGCCATCGGCGGCAAATTCGACGGATTCCAGACCGCCGTAGCTTTCCCAGTAGCTGAAGTTAGCCTGCGGACGGGTACCTCCGATCATCGGATACTGCCGACTCAGGGGACGACCCTGGGGGTCATAGCCGACATCGAAGGCAAAGGTCTGGCCGCCGAAGGCAATGTCCTGCGTGGCTTGGCGCCCCCACGGATCGTAGCCGAAGTTGTAGGTGAGCTCGGTGGCTTTGAACGGCAGCGTGCGCGTGAGACTCGCGGTAGTTGCTCGACCCAAGGGGTTCAGGTAGTGGGGACCCGCTGCCACATCGTAGGTGATGGTGGCCGTGGACTCGAGATCGTAATCGTCGCCATGCTTGACGTAGGTCTGCTGTGACGTCTGGCGATGCAAAGGGTCCCAGCCGAAGGTGATCTTCTGCTCCATGGGGTCGATTTCGTAATCGAGCAGGCCGTGCTCGTCATAAAAAAATTGGCGAGCCCCCGTGCCGGTGTCGGCGCGCTGGGTGACACGACCGAGGCTGTCGTAGATGACGCTGTCGACGATCGCGTCGCCGGTCGCCGACTCGGGATTCGTGACCGTGGTCATGCGACCCATGCTGTCGTAATCGATGGTGGTCGTGCCGCCCCCGACCGATTCCGCGGAGTGGACCAGGGGTTGCCCGCCGTAATAACGGATTTGACGCTTCTGGCTGAAGGCGGCAGGAGTGCCCGCGGCCTGGGTGACCGTCAAGGTGTTCTGACCGGAATAAGTTACGGTGTCGGTCGTCAATGCTTTTTTGCCGGTGATATCCCAGGTCGGCTGGGTCGTGCTCTGGATCCGGGCTAGGGCGTCGTACGCGTAGACCACCCATTCATTCGTCTGGGGCCCCGGTAGGGACCTCTGCAGGACGTGGCTCGGATCCAAATACTCGGTCTGCCGGGTCATGGCCGTGCCCTGGTCGTTGCTGTAATTGACCTGGACTGTCCTGCCGAGCCCATCTAAAACTCGGGTGACCTCGCTCCAGTCTTTTTGGTCCCAGGAGCTGAGACCGCTTTGGACCACGCTGACCGACTTTTCGGTGGCGTCGTATTGATAGTTTGTCGTCTCGGTCGTCACCAGGTTGGTGTTACCGGTAAACGTGGGGTCGAGGTAAGGATAGGTTCCGCTATCGACACAATTGCTGTCGGTTTGTGGTGGTTGGCTCAAAGGCGGGCCCTGGACCGCGGCGGTGCGACCGAAATCATCCACGCAGTGGTTGATGATGTTGCCGTTGGGGTCTTGTCTCGCCACCAAGACGCCGAATCGTGCATCGTGGGCGAAGCTTAAGGTCAGCGGATCGGTCCCGCTGCTGGGTTTGGGCGTCGTCAATGAGGTGATGTAACTTGAGAATTCGGGGTCATAGGAGAGGTTGTAGGTGGTTCCCGGGATGTCGTTGAGATCATCGATCGAGCTGCCGTTCATCTCGGTCACCGACTCGGGCAGCCCCTGGCCGGTGAAACTCAGATGGGCGCCGAGCCAGAGGTTGTTCTGGTGATCCCAGCCAAGCCGATGGGTTTTATTCCAATGGTCGTCATAATCAAAGTAGAAGAGCTGTAGATCGCTGCTCTCCTGCCAGCTGGAGATGTTCTCCGTGCAATCGCTGCTGTTGGTTTTTTTGCGGTATTGGGGATATTTGAAAATCCAGCTTTCCTCATCGGGCGCGATGAAGGATTTGCAGGTGTAGAGAGGCACGCTACCGGCATCGCTATTATCCGCCAGCGCAGCGACTGTTTCCAGGTTGCCCCAATCATCGAAGGTGTATTGGGTGGTGACATCGCTGCCGAAGATTTCGTCCTCGATTCTGGTGCTCGCCGGGGTGACATAGAAGACCTGGATATCGCCGGAGGTATAGCCGTCGTTGTCGACGTTCTCGGCGGTGCACGCTACCTGCGGTTGTTGAGAATCGAAGCAGCTCCATTCCGCAGAAAGGGTCTGAAGTTTCGCCTCGGCATCGCTTTCACAGGTGACGGAGGGACCCTGGAGAGCAAACGTCTCTTGTGTTCGAACCTTGCCGTTGAGAGGGAAATTCTGCCGATAGGTGGTCGTGGTCTGTGCTTTGAGCTGTAGATCCTTCTCGGTGATGGTCCCGTAACCCATCCAGCCTCGACCCACCAGGTTCAACACACCATGCTCGTAGGAGTAGCAGTAGGTATAACTGTAGTCCTGCGAATTGAAGCTTTCGTCATTGACCTGCTCATATTGGGCAACCACGTACTGGCCGCTTCGCAGGGACCGAATGGGATAGCTTTGAATGAGGATCGGCGATAGCGGCGTTGGATGGTAGAGGTTGGCAATACCCGTGATCGTGGCATCGGACGCTTGGTAGACGTCGGGATTTGTGATGGGCTTGTAGGTGATCTTCGTCTCGCCGCCATAGCCGTCGGTGATCGAGATGAGCATATCGGCAACCTGGTTCTCCGTGGCGACGGCGCCGTCGACGGCGGCCCAATCGAACGTGCCGCTCGAAGGATCCGCGGTAAATGCGTCGGTCAGACCGTCGCCGTTGAAATCGCCGAGGAAGCTGGCGTTGGCCGAAACCTGAGGGTCCATGGTCGTGCACTGGGTACCGCTCTCAACACAATTGAAGCCGACACCGTTGCCCAGGTACATCGTGCTGTTGCTTCCACTGGCGATGAAAATGTCGGGCAGGCCGTCGCCGTTGTAGTCGCCGACGTAGCTGTTGTTGCTCAGGGGGATGCTCAGGGTTGTCCCCGCTGCGAGTCCGGTGCCCGTTCCGTAGCTGATAAAGCTGCCTCCCCCCGGAACGTTGCCGACCAGCATATCCGTGAGACCGTCATTGTTGAAATCGCTCACCCACTGGAACTGACCCGAAAGGCCTGCCACGGGAGTGATACTGCCCAGGATCGTATTGGCAATGGCCGAGCTGTCCTGGGCGGTCTCCTCGGAATAGTAGAGGTTTCCCGAGCCGCTGGTACTGATCGACAGGATGTCCGCTCGGCCGTCGCCGTTGTAGTCTCCCGGAAATAGGGTTTCGTCAGGGAGGCCAGGCCCGGAGCTCCCATTGCTGGAAGGCTGAAAGCTCATTCCCTGGCTCAGATAGATCGTGGACGAGTTTGAGCTGTAGGCCAACAAATCTGTACGACCATCACCGTTGAAGTCACCGCCGAGAAGGTTGTCACTGGAATCGATGCTGCTGACCGGCGGGCAGTTGTTATCCTTGCAGCAGGAGGTGCCTCCTCCCGGAGACACTCCGCCGCCGAGATAGAGGATACCGTTGTTCGATCCGGAATAGGCCGCGTAGATGTCTGTCCTGCCGTCACCGTCGAAGTCACCCAAAAAGAACCTGCTCAAATAATCTTCGATACATGTATTGGTGCCGTCGCTGAAACCAGTACCGTTCGAGAAATATATGTTCTGGTTGCTACCGGACTGAACAAAGATGTCGGTGAGGCCATTGCCGTCGAAGTCACCGACATAGGAGCTCGCGTTGTTCGCCATGGGGGTTGAGGTGGGTGAACTCACCAGGCTGTCCCCACCGTCGGTCCAAGTGAGCTTGGTCGGATTGAAGCAGGCGCCGGCAGCCGTACACTGGGTCACGGAGGCCAGCCGGCTACGGGCCGTGGTCGGTGCCGTCCCGTAATCCAGGACGTAGCCCATGACCTGTTGAGCCGACGACCCCTCCGGCTTGATGCTGGTCTCGATCCGCGCGAGCAGCAGCGTGGTCGTGATCGAGCCACCCCCGAGATATTTGAGGATGGTGTCTTGGCGGCCCTCCTTGTAGAGGAATTGGATGGCGCGGGAATCCACGGAGCCACCGGACGGACCATAGGTGATCTTGTCGAGATAGCCCTGTCCCGATTGGCTTTGATCCGACACCCCTCCGCCGTCGAGGTTGGGCTGCTGGGTGTAATAGAAAGACATGGTATTTCCGTTCGGATCGGTGACCGTATCTTGCATCCACACCCGCACCGAGCCCGCGGCTGGACCCAGGGCGTGGATCGCCGAATTGTTATGGAGGCCGAAAGTGCTCGTCGTGCCGTCGCCCCGATAGAGCGTGAAGCTACACGGACCGGATCCGCAGGTCCCTGCCGAGACGATGCGCTGCCAGCTCTCGACCTGGGTCCGGTACTCGGGCTGTCCTTCGAAGGTACCGACGTCGATCAGGCGCTGGCCGTTGAGGCAGAGCTGATCCTCATCGTCATAGGAGACTCCGCCCTTGATGGAATCACTGACGATCTGAGAGCCACAGCGAGCGATCGCGCTCACTCCTTGCAAGCGAAAGCCGACGCCCAGCACTCCGTTCCCTTGTCCGGAATTGTAAGCCAGGGCCAAGGAGGGCTGCACCCCGTGGACTCCCGGTGGAATCGCCAAAGAGATCTCGTAGCTCGCCACTCCTTGCTCGACGGAGAATGATCCACTGCTCGATCCAGCCACGGCCGAAGGCTCACCCTGTTGCGCCTCCTCGGAAAGCGACATGCTTTGACCCGGAAATGCGATCGTAACAGCACAAAAAACAAGCCAAAGTGAGAGGTGTCTTGATTCCTTCACGGTGATCACGTTTTCGAGATGGTGATGGTATAATCTCCATACTTCTGACCACTCTCTCCCGATGTGACCTGCGGATTAAAATTGCCTTCGCTACCGGTTGCCCACGACAACTGAGGCACATCTTTTTCTCGCGCCGTGATCACGAGCACATCGGATTCCGTGATGTTGTATTGCAGCTGGGGATATTCTGTCTGGTAATAAATCACTTGAATCCCCTGTGCATTCGGGTTCACAGACGTGGTACCGGGTGTAATCAATCCCGGAGCGCTCCTTGAGAGATTTTTGTGATTTGCCAGCGTAAGCCACTCGCTCGTATTGTTGTTGATATATATTTTATTAAAGGGAGCACTGCCGTGTTGTTGAAACACCCCTTGCCACGGTGTGTTGTAAGAAGTGGTGACACTCGCATCGTAGATGTTCAGGTTGATTATATAATGAGGATCGTTGCCACCTTGGCAGGTATCATCAGTGTTGGTGCTGTTATTGACCACAAACGAAGAGGCATAGCCGAGAGTACCCTTCGTGCTCTGGAGCGTCACGTAGGAAGAAATGCATCCATTGCAAGTGTAGAAAACCAAATACATCAACCCATCGCCACCAGGCGTATTGTACGCAACCCACCCGTTTAAATCGGGCTTCTTTTTGTAAACCTTAAAAGCGGTGAAGTTGCTGCAGCCCGGGGTAATTTCATTAGGCCCGTCCTGAAAGCTGGCGTTTTTACCGATGTCTGTGTTGCTTGAATCGTAGGTGAAACTTTCCCCACTGTTAAAACCAGCATCGTAGCTGACGTTGAATTCGACGTGATATCCGGTCATCGAAGTATCCTCCTGAGGGATGAAGTGTTTTCATGCGCACGGTCTCCTAGTGCGCTTTCGAGCTAGCCCTGTCGTTTTCCATCGTTCGTTCCGCGCTGGCCGTTTTCCCAGAAGAGTTGGCTGGAGAGCGATGGCCGGAAACCTTGGTCGTGCTCAACTGAGCTGTCCTGAAAAGGAATAGAAGCAATAGCCGTGCCGGCTCCTCTCACAAGCAAACCTCCAGTCGTTTTCTCGCCAGGTGCTCATGGCGGCGCTATTATTGGGCCCCTTTACCACAAGGCCTTTGTCCGCTGGGTTGGCCGCTTCGTGCCGTCAAAGGGCGGAGAAGGGTGAACCGTTCGGTTCACATTCTTCGAGATTCAGGTGAGCTGTTCGGTTCACATCCGATAACGATGGGTTTAAAACCCTGGATTTCGGGTGAGCCGATCCGTTCACCCATCACTCTTTTCGTTCTGGCACGGCCATTGCTCTATCGCTTCATCAAGGTTTAATCGAGAGAGCTCAAGACGAAGGAGAAGTATGAGACATCCCGCCAGCTTCGAAGAGCCGTTGCGCCGCACCCTCCCGACGCTCATTTTCATGGCGGCAACACTGATCGCCGTCATTCCCGCAGCAGCCCAACGGTGCCGGGGGTCGACCGTCACGGATGGGTGACCCGCAACTACTGTATGAATCCCGATGCCGACCCGATTGCCCGAATTCTTTCCCAGCTCTCGTCTGGGGCACCGTGACCGACCACTCGGAGTAGGAAGTAGGGCTGCCTGAGCACGAGATCCCGGCGGCTTTATTCTCATTCAATCCCGGCATCGAACCCGGTCAGATGCTGTTCGTCGCCGCGGTGCTGGTCGCCACGTTCTCGGCGGAACGGAGCCTAGGGTGGCTTCCCCAACCCTGCTGGAGGGTGACCCTTGCTCGCCTCCCCGTGTATGGGATAGGCACTGTGGCGACCTTCTGGTTTCTGGAACGTCTGTCCGACATGCTGTGAATCCTGATCCGCCATCGGTACTTCATGCTTCGGGCTTGGCCTGTCCGGTTGCAGCTCCGCGATCCGCAAAGACCTCGTCGAGAGTCGCTGCCGCGAGTGTTCTGCGACACCATTCGAGAAGCTTGTCCAGGGAGGCCTGTTGTAGGCGGGTTTCCAGCTGCGGGTCGACCCTGCCGAATTTGTGCTCGATGAGTTCCCTGAGCATGGCTTGTCTCTCTTGGCGTCGCCCTTCCTGCAAACCCTTCTGCAGCCCTTCGGAGCGGGCCTGGTGGGCGATGCC
>CBDUGP010000136.1:0-22454 GCA_965366625.1 uncultured bacterium | reverse complement strand
GCCGCGATGGATTCCAAACCGGCGGCCAGGGTTTCATCGCTTTGGCCTTGGCCCAGGCTAGCGGTCGCTTGATCAAGGGTCTGCCCGAGTTTGGCCACCGTGGACTCGGACAAGGAGCCGGTGCGGTCGAGTTGATCGATGTAGGCCCGGGCGACCACCGGCTCGACCGGCCAGTTAACCCGGAATTGTTGTTGGGGATTGAACACGTCTTGCTCGGCGATCGCCGCGGCGGCGATTTCGTTTTCGGATAGGTGCTCGCTCGGGATCAGCTTCAGCACGTCGAGACCACGGGCGATTTCGGTGCCGTAAATTAAACCGTCGAAGAAATACGTCGACCAATAACCACCGAGAATCAACTCCTCCTCATCGATCGGGCCGCGATCGAAGTAGGCGATCTCCACGGGATTGGCGGAATCGGTGAAATCGATCACCGAAATGCCGCCTTGATACCAAGCCTGGACGAAGATGTCGCGACCGGGCACGGGCACGATCGAGCCGTTGTGGGCGACGCAATTTTCCTGCTCCACCTGCGGCGCCGGCATCTTGAAGTAGGAGCGAAACTCGAGCTTGCCGTCGACGATGTCGTAAATCGCGTTGGCGCCCCAATCCAGCGGATCGAAAGCACGGCAACGGGGACGGCTACCGCCGCCCCACTCATCGGTGAAGAGCACCTTGGTGCCGTCGTTGTTGAAGGTCGCGGAATGCCAATAGGCGAAACCCTTGTCCAGCACCTCGTCCATGCGCTGGGGTTTCAGCGGGTCGGAGATGTCGAAGAGGATGCCGTTACCGGAGCAGGCGCCACCGGCGATGCCCAGCTCGGGGAAAACCGTGATGTCGTGGCAGTGGTCGGTTTGGCTGGTGTCTTGGGTTTCGTCGCCGTGATCACCACCGCGCCAAAGACCCGCCAACACGCCTTTTTCGGGATCAGCAAAAACCGCCGGGCTGTCGACGATACGGGCTTTGGACGGATCGTCCACCGGGATCTCGATCACGTCGATGCGGAAGAGCGCGGTGCGCTCGTCGCCGGGGGACTCGTCGATGCAGCCCTCCAGCTCCTCTTCCTCACGAACCGACGCAGTGCCAGAGTTGTAAACGATAATTTTGCCGTCGGCGCCCGGGCCGGAGACCACCGAATGGGTGTGAGACCCACGACAGGTCTGGACCGCACCCACCTGTTTCGGATGGGACAGATCGCTGATATCGATGATGCGCAGGCCGCGGAAGCGTTCCGCGCTGACATCCTCATTGACCCCACCGAGTCCGCAATCGAGCCGGCCCCGGGTTTGTTCCACGGACATGATCAACAGATCACCGACGATCGAAACGTCGCCCTGGCCGCCCGGGCAAACCACCGAACTCAGCAGCTGCGGCTCGGCGCCCTCGGTCAACCGGTAAATGTTGAAACCGTGGTAGTTGCCGGCCACCAACACGTCGCCGGAAAAGGCCATGTCGGTGTTGGCGAAGCTCAACAGCGGCGAACGCTCGTCGTCGTCGTCATCGTCGTCTTCTCCTTCGGCGCCTTCTTCGGTTTCAGCCGCCTCCGGATCCTCTTTCCCAGCATTTTGGTTCTTGATCGCTTGCAAACGTTTGGGCGGCAAACCCGCGGGATTCGCCGGATCGAAAAAACCCGCAGGTTTGGCCAATGAGGCCACCAGTTCCAAGTTCAGCAGCGCTTCGCCGGCGTTCTCAAAGCCGGCAACTAAACCTGCACGTGGATCGTCGGAAAGGCTGACCAAGAGCGCGTTCATGCGCTCAATTTCCGCAGTCTGATCATTGACGATATCCGAAGTGAATTCGAATAGCACCGGATCGTAGGCGGTGCCGGGCAAGTCGAGCAGCTCGTCGACCATGGTCACCGCGCCCTCGTGATGGGGAATCATGAGCTGAAGGAACAGCCGATCGAAAGCAGTGCTTTTGGAAGCCGCGAGTTCGGCCATCTGCTCGGGGGTGGCCATGCCGGCCATGGTGTGGGTGGTGTGCATGGCGTGGTGGGCGGTCGGATCCGGCACGTGCTGGCCGCGATCGCTCAACCAGCGTTGCATAAATTCAATTTCGTCCCCCTGGGACGCGTTGATACGGCCGGCCACATCGATCAGCTCCGGTCGATTCGTACGCTCAGCCACCAGGGCAGCCATTTCGATCGCCTGATGATGATGGGGAATCATGTCCTGCATGAATTGCACGTCGGCCGGCGAGAAGCTGGTATCGGCGATTTTGATCGCCTCTTCCGCACTCAGCTCTCGCCCTTGCTCACCCGGAGAGCCCGGTTGGATGATGGGTGCCTGGGCAAAGCCGGTGGGCGCGAGGGTCAACAAAAAGAGGCCAAGAACGGCGCAACGAAACGGTCGAGGCTGGAAATCTAGAGTAGCGGTCAAGGTAGGAACTCCTATGCGGCGGATCGATCAAACGTGATTGGGCATCGGCCTTGCGTCCGAATTTAGCAGATCCGAATAAATCGCGCCCGTCGGCTCGGTCCGCCCCCTAGGAGCCGTCCATTTCACTCGCGGATGAGTTCCGCATTCTCGATTTGCCCACGCACCTCGGCGCCACCGGAAACGATCACCTGGACTTTGCGATACTCGTCTCGATTGATGACATCGCCTTCGATCACCGAGGCTTCGCTGAGGTAAATCTTGAGGGTGCTTTTGCTGCCGGAGCTGAAGAATCGGCTGAACCAAGAAGACCCTGAACTGCCGATCTCCAGATCACCTTCGAGTCGGCTGCCGTTCCGGAGACGGATCGTGCCGTTACGGGTCATCAAGGAACCGTTGATCGTCGTTCCCGAGAGTTCCATGCCGCCATTGACCGTCTCGATCTGGCCATAGATCCGCGTGCCGGATTGGGTCGAGACACTACCGTTGACCGTTTCCACGTTGCCGTCCACGATCACGTTGTCCCCAACGCGGATCGCGCCGTTGACGGTCTCCAAACCTCGAATCGACGCACCGTCGCGGACCGAAATAGAGCCGTTGACGGTCTCGGCGCTGCCTTGGACCTCAGCCTTCGAGCCGACGGTAATACTGCCGTTGACACTGCTCAAGCTATGACTGACCGAATCTCCCTCCGCCACCCGAATCGACTTATTGACCGTCGCATCGGCGGGATTCGTGCCCAAGGATAAGAAACCCAGAAGGGAAACGGCGGCGGCGGTATGGATCCAATGGCTGCTGAATTTCATGACGATCTCCTCAAGAGTGGTTCCTTGTTGCCTACGACTTGGGTGATGGGAAGGTTACAGCGGGGTCCGTTGGAGCTAGTGTTAGATCGCGCTGCAGTCCAGAATACCGTGCCTCCGCCGATCAATGGCCTGCTCTTGGGTTTAAAGGTTTCCCGTCTTGGCTGGCCTGAGAATGCCCGGGGCGTGGGCATTATTTTTGCCCGGTTCGTGTGCAAAACCCGCAGGCTTGGCTTTTCGGCGGGCGGCCTTGGTCCGTTGAGGCGTGTCCAGATTCCCGATTCGGGTCAATCTCCAGAAATTTTCCCGCCATTTTCGACCGGCACGCCGGCGACGGCCTGTCGCGCCATTCCATACCTAAACATAGATTCTAAAAGCACTTCGACTGAACGAGTCTATTTCGGGTTGTCCTTCGGTGGATGCTCCGCAGCTCGTGATGTGCTCCCACGGACGGACTAATCTTTCGATTTTCGGCAGATTCTCAATTGGTGGCACAACGCTTGCTTTTATTAGCTTCGTACGACAACGAGACGATGAGGCCAGCGGATCCAACCCCTTTCATTTCAGTCTTTAATGAATTACGGGACGGAGACCATCGTCGGCCCGCATCCCTTTCAACAACGTCCTATTTCACAACGTCCTATTTCACAACGTCCTATTTCACAACGTCCTATTTCACAACGTTCGTCACTGGAGAAAAATCATGAACGCAGTTTTTACCCACACCTGTCGCACTCGCACCTGGATCACCTTCGCCCTGGCCTTGGTGGCGCTCATCGGAATTCCCGCCTTGGCATCGGCGGACGACGCGGTGGTCGCCGACCAACCCCTTGAAGCGGCTGCCCAACAGGCCGTGTTGGTGGATGCCGACGGCCTACCGACGGTAGCCTTCGCGTCCAGCAAACCCAACAACTTGGAATGTGAGCGTTGCAACTGCATCCAGCAGTCGACCCAACCGACGACCCGCGTCGGTGCTACGTGCCTGAAAGCCCGTCAAAAGGCGGCGGCGGCGGCCCGTGAATTGGCCGTCTGCCCGTCAGGAACCACCAGCTGTGGCCCCGTGACCCATTCCGTAGCACCGTGTGAGCCTCTTTCCGGTGGCGGCTACTCTGCCACGGCGACTGCCTACTACTCCTGCGAATACTGCTTCAACATCTGCCAATTCGACGGCTCCAAGGACTCCTGATCGATGAGCTTCTAATCGGCAGGTAACAGGGGCCCGGGCGATCCAATGTCGCCCGGGTCTTTTGCGTGGATGTGCCGAAAGCAAACGCCAAGCAAGAGGCGCGGCCGATCAGCGGAAAGTCCGATAGTCGATGCCCAGCCGTTCGAGCCGCCGCGCCAAACCGTTGCGTGAAATGCCCAAGAGTTCGGCAGCATGGTTTTGTCGTCCGCGGGTGCGGCGCAGAGCCTCGCAGACCAGCTTTTTCTCCAGGGATTGCAGACGGGTTTCGAGGTGCAGATCCTCGTCCTTGCCGACGTCCCCGCCAACTTCCTGCAGGTGTGGCGATGGCACCGCATTCGAGCCCTCTCCGCGCTCAGGATTCAGCTCTTCTATACCTTGACCCTCTCGCCTCAGACCGATCGAGATCTTGCTGGTGTCGATCACCCCGCGATCCGCGGTGTTTGACACGGCCCGCCGGACCTCGTGCTCGAGTTCACGCACATTGCCGGGCCAATCGTGGGCCAACCACAGCCCCATGGCTTTGACCGTCACCCCACGCAAACGGACCCTGGCTTCGCGAGAGAACCGGCGCAAGAAATGCTCCACCAGCGCGGGGATGTCCGCCCGTCGTCGACGCAGAGGCGGTGCTTCGAGAATCGCGCCGGCCAAACGAAAATAGAGATCCCGGCGAAACTCTCCGGCCACCATCCTATTTTCCAGGTCGGCGTTGGTAGCCGCGACCACCCGAATATCCACGGTTTCGGCTTTGCCGCCCAGGGGTTGTATTTCATTCTCTTGCAGCACCCGCAGCAGTTTGGTCTGTAGCGGCAGGGGCATATCGCCGATTTCGTCGAGAAAGAGGGTGCCGCCGTGGGCTTGACGCACTTTGCCCAGACGCGCTTCCACCCCCGTGGCGACTCCCCTACCGATGCCGAAAAGCTCGGCCTCGAAGAGGTCGGCCGGGATGGCGGCGCAATTGAGCGTCACCAACGGTCCTTCCCGACGCGCCGAAGATCCGTGCAAAATGGCGACCAGCCCCTCCTTACCCACCCCCGTCTCTCCGATGATCAAAACGGGTTGATCGCCGCGGGCAGCTGTTTCCATTTGCCGATAGAGCGCGGTCATGGCCGGCGAAGCTCCGGGTACGTGATGGGTCGGAAATTCCAACTGGAGACCAACACTAGCCGCAGGATCGCAGGAGAGGGTGTCGTGCGAAAAAATCGATTCGCCATCCCAGGTCTCCGAGCCGGCGGGATCGAAGGCGATGGCCAGCTCCAAGTCCTCCTGGTCCAGGTCCTCGACCATCAGCTCGACGGGTCCGAACGAAATCACAGAACCTCGGGCCAGGGTGGCTCGCTCCACCCGACGGCAATCAATGAAGGTGCCGTTCTTGCTGCCGCAATCGAGCACGGCAATGCCTTGGTCGGTGACTTTGATCAAGGCATGCTCACGGGAAACACCCGGGCTTACGAGCCGGAGGTCGCTGCGCGGTGAGCTGCCCACGCGGTGGTCGCCCGGGGTTAGGGAAAAGGTTTGCTCACGCCCCTCGAATCGGCCCCGCAACCGCCATACGACCTCGCACGCCGTGTCGCTCGCCGGGGATGTGGAAGGCCTCATGGCCGCAACTCGGCGATGGATGGATAAAACGAATCACTCAGCAGTTCAGTCAACGGTTCGATCGACATAATGAGTCCCCATGAAGCGATCAGAAGAGAATCCGGTCAATTCAACCTACGCTAGAGGCGGCGGAGTGTTTGCGTGATAGCTCTGGGTTCGGTCATCGCTGGTTTGGGACGGGCCGTTCCAGGGACAGGGCGCAGCACGGCCCTACCTTCTTAGCTATATTCTCTGACTAGTGGCTTGCTTCAGACCCGTTCTCGCCCCGGGCCGCTGCTTTTCGAGCCACCCTCGACACCCCTTTTCGAGAACCCAGAGAGCACCTTGGATACCCTAAAGAGCACCTTGGACGCCCAAAGCCATACCCAAACCGTGGAGATGGGCCGGGTTGAGCGCTTCGGCGGAGACCCACGGCTCGGGGTCTTTGCCCCGGGTGAGGTGCTCGCCGACCGCTTCCGCGTCAAGCGCTTCCTGGGCCAGGGCGGCATGGGTCAGGTGTTCGAAGCTTTCGACATGGAACTCGGGGCAAGTGTTGCTTTGAAAGCCATTCGCCCTGAGCAGAGCCACAATCCGGCCGCCGCTCAGCGTTTCAAACGCGAAGTCCATCTCGCCCGCCAAGTGACCCACGGCAATGTGTGTCGAATCTTCGACCTCTTCCTCCACCACAGCCACAGCGCGTGGGGACACGTGGACCGGCCCGTGCTCTTCCTCACCATGGAGCTGCTCGCCGGTGAATCTCTCGCCCACCAATTGAAACGACAGGGTCCGACGCCTCTGGCTCAAGCCTTGCCGTTGATCTACGACATGGCCGCTGCCCTCGACGCCGCCCACCGAGCGGGTATCGTGCACCGGGATTTCAAAAGCGCCAACGTCATGTTGGTCAGCGGCGACCAAGGGCCACGGGCGATCGTGACCGACTTCGGTTTGGCCCACTCACCCCAGGATCTGGAATCTGGTTCCGGCAACCTCGGCGGCGGCACTCCCGGTTATATGGCGCCTGAGCTGCGCCAAAAAGCACCGGTCACACCCGCTGCCGACATTTACGCCTTTGGGGTGGTATTGCACGAATTGCTCACCGGCCACCGTCCGGGTGCCGGGCCCGATGAGCCACTGAAGAAGTCAGAAGACCACGACCCCACACAAGCTCCGGTCTGGCAAGCGGTGATCGAGCGATGTTTAGATCCCGAGCCGCAAAACCGCTTCCAATCGGCCGGTGAGATCCATGGCGCCCTGGCTGAAATAGCGCGGGAGGAAGTAGCCCACCGCCGGTTTCGTCGACTTCTTTCTCGCCCTGTGGGCCTGGCGGTTGCTGCCGTGCTGACCCTGCTCGCCGCAGCGTTCTCGCAACGTCCCCTCGAGCTGTCGGCGATCGGCCATCCAGACGGCCCAACCACAGCCATCCTCCCGGCTCCGGAGCTGGCAACCTTCAGCGACCAGCAGCGGTCGGCGCTTTTTTATGCCCAAGGCCTCGATCAGCTCCAACGATTCGACGGCGTGGCTGCCCGGGACCTCTTGCGTCAAGCGGTCAACGCCGACCGCGACGCCATCCAGGCCCGGGCGGCGTTGGCGGGCGCCTTGATGTTGCTGGCTTCCGACACCCAAGCCCGTGAGGTCGCTTGGGAAGCGTGGGAGCTGGCCGATGGATTGTCGGAAACCGATCACTTGGAGGTCGAAGCACGCTACCGCACAACCGTCAGGGAGCATGAAGCGGCCGCCCAGCTCTATCAACGATTGATGAGCAGACTTCCCGACCGCCTCGATTTCGGTCTCGAGCTAGCTTGGGCACAGTTTCTGACCGGCCAGATCGATCAGGCGGAAGAGACCCTTTCGGCTTTGAGAGGCTCGCTCCCTTTGTTTGAAGCCGCCGGCGATCCAGTGGCAGCCGCCCGCATCGATCTACTCGAAGCACGTTACGCGCTTGTGCTTTCAAATTTCGACAAAACCCTGAGCGCAGCTTCGCGGGCCAGGGATGTCGGCAAAGATCGCAACGCGCCCGAGGTGGTCGGCCAGGCCCTGCTGCTCATCAGCGACGCCCTGTGGCGTCAGGGCCATCTCGAACAGGCGAGCAAGACCGCCCGCCGAGCGCAACAAATCCTGATCCAGCTGGGCAATCAGAGCGGACTTGCAGAGGTACTGCGGATCAGGGGGAATATTGCCCTCCTCAAGCAAGATGTCGAAACTGCCACGCATTTCTACCAAAAGCTGATCGAGATCAGCCGAAGATCCGGTTACGACCGCGGGGTCTTCGCCGGATTGCACAACCTCGGCTTGGTCCATGCGGAACAAGGCAACCTGGACAAATCTCAGCGCACCTTCAACCACTTCTTGAACCACGCCCGCCGACGCGGCGTGGAGCGGGTCCGATTGATCGCCCTGCTCAACTTGACGGTCGTCAGCCGCCGGCAGGGCGATCTCGAGGCGGCCGAGGCCTATGCAGCCAAGGGTTATGAGGCCGCCAAAGTCGGCAGACCCGAAGCGGCTGCCCAGCTGGACCAAACCATGGCCGGGATTCGGAAGGATCGAGGAGACCTGGAGAGCAGCCGACAGCTGTTGGAGACGAGCCGACGGCAAATGCTCGACCTTGGAATCGACTTAGGGGCCGCTTGGGTCCGCGTATCCCAGGCAGAAAACTCGTTGCTGCGCGGTCAGCTCGAAGAGGCCGAGCAAGCCTACGAGCAAGCCGGGGCGGTGATTCGGAAATTAGGCGTTAACGACACCTTCATCCGCGACGGCCTTGGCCGGCTGGCACTGGCAGAAGGCCGGCCCGAGCGAGCTGCGGAGATCGCGCGGCAAACCCTCCAGAAAATCGATTCCGGCGCCAGTCTCATCCAAAAAGTTGGCACCTTGGTGCTCTTGGCCACTGCCGAACTCGAGCTGGGGAAATTAGATCAAGCCCAACAATCCCTCGATCAGGCTCGACGACTGGCCGGAAAACATGCCGAAATCCGACTTAGGTTGCCGATGGAGATCTTGTCGGCCAAGCTAACCGCAACTCGCGATCCGAAAGCTGCGCTCGTCGAAGCACAGCACATCCTCGCCGAGACTCTCGCCAACGACATTGTCGAACTCCAGCTGGAAGCCCGTTTGGCCTTGGGTCAAATCGAGCGTATGGCCCACCAGAAGGGCATCGACCAAGGCGACGCACGATTGCGTGCTCTTGCCCACGACGCCGAGCAGCTGGGGTTCCTCGAGCTGGCTCGACGTGCGGTTCAGCCCACAGCCTGAGAGCCCGACCCGCCTCACCTCGACGTTCCGGAATTTCCACAAACCATTGATTATAAATGACTTGATGTATGGGCTGGGCTTGCCCCCTCCCGCTCTTCCTTAAGAAGCGGCTCGGCTTCGCCTCGCCCGGACGGGGGCTGCGCGCCCCGGACATTCCCCGCCCCTACCTCCGGAGGTTTGCGGGCGTAGCCCACTAAGTTCATTGAATCGTGAGATATTTCTCGCATTCCTGTCCCCTGGCTTGCAAGTCGTTCGTCTCCCCCATGAAGAACGGCTTGCGGCCTAGTCGCGAGCCGAGCCGGAAATCACCGTCGAGCTGGACGAGCTCGACGCAACTGAGGAAACGAAAATGGCGAAATTCATGTTCTTGCATCGTGGTGGCGAAAAATGCATCGTTGAGAGATCCCCTGAAGAAATGCAGCAGGCTATGCAGGCCATGGGGCAATGGATGGAAGACGGGTTGAAGGCCGGCTGGTTGCTCGACACGGGCGACGGCCTCAAGCGCGACGGCAAGGTGGTCCACCCGGACAACACCGTCACCGACGGCCCCTTCGCCGAATCGAAGGAGCTGGTGGGCGGTTATTGCATGGTCGAAGCAGCCGATCTCGCCGGGGCCGTGGAGCTGGCCAAGTCCATGCCCCAAACCGGCGGTGCGATCGAGGTTCGCGAGCTCGCCGGTTATTCGATGGACTGAAGGTGTCGGAATCGGAATCCGTGGAATCAGAGGTGAAATCGAGCGGGCCGCCCCAGCTCGTCGAGCACTTCTTCAGGCACGAGTCAGCCAAACTCATCGCGGTGCTGACTCGGGCCTTTGGTGTTCGTTACCTGGATCTTATCGAGGACAAGGTGCAGGACGCCTTGATGACTGCCATGCAGACCTGGGGCCGCCAAGGGGTGCCCAACAACCCGTCCGGCTGGATCTACCGCGTGGCTCGAAACCGAGTCCTCGACGCGCTACGGCGCGAAAAAATTCACCAAAGAGCTTTGGCTTGGACCCAAAGCAATGAGCAACAAATCGTGTCACTGGTGGACCAATGGATGGCCGACGATCAGATTCCCGACAGCCTTCTACGCATGATCTTCGTCTGCTGTCATCCCCGGTTGGATCGCCGATCCCAAATGGCGATGACCCTCAAGATCCTCTGCGGTTTCAGCCTGTCTGAAATCGCCCGGGGCCTCTTGATCACCACCGAGGCCGCCAAGAAGCGGGTTCAACGGGCCAAGAAGGCCCTGGCCCAACAGCAGACCCACCTCGATCTACCGCCTCCGGATGAACTCAAGACACGCCTATCCGCCGTCCGCGAGGTGCTCTACCTGATGTTCAACGAGGGCTACAGCACTTCCCAGGGACACCAGCCCCTGCGCGACGACATCTGCGAGGAAGCCGCGCGTTTATGCCACCTCTTATGCGAGCATGGAACCTTCGGCACCCCCGAAACCAAAGCCTTGTTGGCCTTGATGCTCGCCCACTCGGCAAGGCTCGACGCGCGGGTCGACTCCGAAGGAGCCACCATCCTGCTGGCGGATCAAGACCGGTCTCGTTGGGATCGGCGCTTGATCCAAGCGGCAGACGGTTGGCTCGAACGATCGAAGACCGAAGCTCCGTCACGTTTTCACTTCGAAGCCGCCATCGCGCTCACCCACTGCCACGCCCCCACCTTGGCGGAGACCCGCTGGGACCTGATCGTTCAGCTCTACGACCGTCTGCTGAAGATGCATCCTTCACCGCTGTACATCCTCAACCGAGCCATCGCCCGCGGCGAGTCCGGGGAGCCGGCAACGGCCTTGGCCGAACTGGAATCCGTGCGCAAACATCCCGAGATGTCGAGCTACTTCCTCATCGACTGCGCGGTGGGGCGGCTCCACGAACTCGGCTCCAACACCGCCGCCGCCATCGACGCCTACACCGCCGCCTTGAAGGCCGACCTGGCGCCCCACGAACGGGCTTTGATCGAAAAGAAGATCGCCCAAATTCGAGAAACCGCCAAGGGGTGTTAAAATAAGTCATGAATTCGAAATAGATTGTGCTCAATTTGCATTTGAGCTTAGAAGGCCCTTTCAAAGGCTCATGCTTCGGTGGATCCAACCAGACCTCTTGGAGATGATTTATGTCAAATGAAAGCAGCGGCAGTGGGAGCGGAAGTGGAAGCAGCGGCGACGGTGGCAAAGGTATAACCAACGTCCAAATCTTCCTCGAAAAAGGGATGATTTCCGATCGCGAGATCCTGACCGACGAAGGAGTGGAGCTATTGAACTCATTCAGTCGAAAAGAGGTTCGGCAGATCATCAAGATCTGGGAACGCCTCGGACGTCCCGACGTCCCGCAAAGCTTTTTCGACGCATTCGCCGACTAGGCCCCGCGTCCCCAGTTACCTGGGTGTTGCCCTTGACGTGGTGACGGTCCGGCATTGGCTTCCGGGCTGCCCCGTCAGGGGCGAGGCATGTGTAGCCTCGGAATTTATTCCGTGGCTCTTCCGTGGCTGGAATTCGAGCGCCTCGAAATTCGGGCCCCGCCGCCATCCATCACGCCTCGTCTAAGTCGTCCCACTCCTCGCGGACGGCAAGGCTGAGGTATTTCTCGCCTTCTTGGACCATCCATCCCAGGTCTACCCAGGATTGGAGCTTGGCTCTGATCGCTTCCGGCCCCAAGCCAAAACCCTCATTTTCCACCAGGCGGGAGAGCTGAGACAAGCTCTTGATGTCGTCGCAGGCCTTGTACAACAAGCGATCCGCCCCTTGCAGGATCGTCATGCCGGCTCTGGCAGCGGGTCGCCGATCCAAGAGCAACCATCCCGCTTCCTTTTCCAGGTACGACAAAGCTCCCGGTGCGTGCCGCCGCCGCCATTCGAGAATGGCTTCATAGGTTGGCCCAACGTAACTCGCCACATCCCGGCCGTCGCCGTATTCGAAATCGAAGTAGTAGGCCAAATTCGAAAGCGCTTGGTCGTCGACGGGATAGAGCTGCCGATATCCGGCGTCCGGCCGAAGGTTGACGAAACCGTAGGACTCGCTCCGTTCGTAGTTCGGGCTGAATCGATCGATCCGCAACTGCCCTTCGGCAAACGGCGGCGCGAGGTGAGAAAGCCAAGGGATGAGTTCGGCCATTTGTTGGTAATCGGTCGGCGTTTCTTGCGGAAAACCCCAAATCATATTCCACACCGGCCAAATCCCCAGCTCCTGACACCACTTGAGCAGGCGAATGTTCTGCAACATCGTCACGCCCTTGCCCATGGCATCGAGAACCGGGCTGCTCAGGCTTTCGATGCCCGGCTGAATGGACTTGATGCCGGCGGTCTTGAGACTGCGTAGCTGCTGCTTGGTGAGATTGGCCTTGACCTCATAAAAAAGCTCGATATCCCACTGCTTCTCGGCAAGGGCGGGAATGAAGCTCTTGAAGTAGCGCATGTCCAAAATATTGTCGACCACCTGGACTCGCGGCACCGGATAGTTGGCGAGCAAAGTCTCCAACTCGGACAGGGCCCGATCACCGGACTTACTTCGAAAAGCCATGCCCGAGCCGTTGAGACCACAGAAAGTGCAATGCTCCTTTTCCCCCCACCAACATCCTCGCGAGGTTTCGAAGGGTAGTTGAGGCTCTCGGGTCTCTTGGATTCGGCTTGCCTGCCAAGCCTCGAAGAAGTCCGAATAGTCGGGCACCGGCACATCGTCCATTTGCCCAACCTTGGGTGAATGGGTGATGTCGCGCCACGGTCCGTCGCGATCTACGGCCGACGACACCCCTTGCAAGTCGTCCACGGATTCGCCCCGCATTACCCGCTCGACCAATTGCGGAAAAACGATCTCACCTTCCCCGGACACGGCCGCGTCGAGGAAGTGGAATTGACGCACCATTTCCCGACCCATGGGTCCCTCGCAGTTGGCGCCTCCAAAGATCACGAAAAGGCTCGGGTCGGCCTCTTTCAAGCGCCGCGCCAGGGCCAAGGACGCCAGCTGCTGCTGAAACACACTGGTGAATCCCACCACCCTGGGGCGCATCGCGAGGACCTCGCGAAGGCATTCGTCGAGGAAAGGATCGACCTGGGCACAAACATCGTCGAGACGGGCATGTAGGTTTTCCGGGGTCGGCCCGTACCGTGCCTTGGCTGGGTCGATCCAATGATCCCAGGTCTCTCCCTGGCCCCAGGTCTCTCCCTGGCCCCAATGGGCTTCGCCAAAGGCTGCGGGGCGGAATAGGCGCTCGCCGATGAACTTGTTGATCGGCCGGGATTCGGTAGCGATCCAACGGTAGAAGTCGGGATCGATCCGGTCGGCAAATCGCAGGGTGTAATAAAGCACCTTGCAGGTCGGTCGCGACGGCCCTTGGCCCAAACTCGCCTTGAGCAATCCCAGGGCGATCGCCGGCTCTTCGAGCACCCCGAACGGCATGCTGATCAGCACCACATCCGCCCGCTCAGCGCTCGGCGAAAACCCGGATTCGGGCAAGCTCGAAGGGGACCTCACGACGCTTCCACCTGGAGCAGCTTCTGAGCTATCTCAAGCTCCCGGGTCGCAAAGCCTTCGTCAAACCGGTCGTAGACCTCTCGAAGGCACTGCTTGGCAACGTCGGCTTGTGGCCCGGTGGCCCCGAGCCGAGCGAGGCTGAGGGCAGTGCGCAGCTCGAAGGATTTGGCGCCTTGGTCGCGGGCAACCTCGAGGGCCTGCCCCAGCATCTGCTCGGCCTCTTGAGGGCGTCCCATCTCGCACAAAAGCTCGCCGCGGATGCGCAGCATCTCGGGCAACCAAAGGCGCTCGTCGAGGGCTTCGATCAGGCCGCCGGCAACCTTCAACTGCTCGTCCGCTTCGGCCGGTTCCTTCTGAGCGAGGTGAACCTCCGCCAAGCGGCACAAGAAAAACGACAGGCCAAAGCTCGCTCCGCCGGAGCTGAGCTCCGCGATCGTGGCTTGCAACCTGGCCTTCGACTCGGAGGTGGACCGGGGGCCTTCAGCGCTCCGCAGCTCGACGAGATCGAGCATCGCGCGCGAGCGGAGCTGGGTGAACAGCTCATTCTCCTGGGACATTTCGATCGCCCCCAACGCGTTGTCCCGCGCTTCGCCGTAGGCCCCCATCTCGAAGAAAATGCCGGACGCATTGTGCCGTGCCAACACCCGGGAGAGAGGATCGAGTTCGCGCGGAAAACGCAGAATCTCTCGAATCAAGGCCGCTGCACGATCGGGGTAGCCGGAAATCCACAGGGTCAAGGCGAGGATGCTGCCACTGACTGCAGCCTTGCCGTGACCGACAGTGCGCGCCTCGACGTCGCCGTCGTCGTCCCCCAGGTGACCTTCGATCGCCAGGCCCTCTTCCAGATGCCTTCGGGCTTCCCGCAAGTCGCCGAGGGAAAAGAAGGTCAAACCCGATTGAAAGTGGGCCTCCATCATCAATAATCGGTCCGCGAGCGCTTTGGCATGCTCCAAGAAACGATCGCAATACTCCAATTTCAGCGCACTCTCCCCGGAGTAGTGGGCGAGATGGAAGAGACCGCGCAAGGCAATAGTCACGCGGGGCCCGTCCCCGGTGTCTCGCGCCAGCTCTTCGATGCGTCGGAAGGAGTCGTGAAGCTTAGGTGCGGCATAGCCCTTGGCCGCCGTCAACGCTTGCACCAAGGAAACCCGCAAATCGAGTTCATGGGCCGAGCGTTCTTCGGATCCGGGCAGAGATCCGAGCAGCTCCAACCCTTTCTCGGCGTGTGAAATCGCCTCGATATTGGCACTGCGGGCCAAGGCTTCGAACGCCGCCCGACTCCATTGCTCCACCGCTCGTTGGGTCAATCCTCCCAAAGTGCAATGTTGGGCGAGCAGCTCAGGATTCCTCCTCACCAGGCGGGCACAGCTCTGCTCCAAAGCCTGCACGATCTCCCTATGCAGCTTCCGACGATCCTTTTTCATCAAGGATTCGTAAGCCGCATCGCGGATCAAGGCGTGTTTAAAGACGTACCGAATCCGCTGACCCGCCCCCCGGCGAAAGAGGATGCCCGCGTCGATCAAATGCCTCAGCTCCAAGTCGAGCGAATGCTCGTCGAAGGGCGAGATGGCCTGCAATACCGGCAGCGGCAGCTCTCGTCCGACCACCGATGCGTATTGGGCCACGGTTTTGGCGGGTCCGAGCTGATCCAGGCGGGCCATCAACGAGCCGCGCAGGGTGGCGGGAATTTCGACTTCACCGGAGTCCCCCGCTTCGAGCACCGTGCGCGCTAATTGCTCGAGGAAGAGGGGCACGCCGTCGGCTTTGGCAATAATCTGCTCGACGATTTCAGTCGGCAGCTCACGACGACCGAAAATATGTGAAATCAAGGCGCGGGTCGGCTCTTTCGACAAGGGATTGAGATTGAGTTGGATGATGTCCGGCCGGTGCCCCCACGGCGGCACGAAATGAGGGCGAAAGGTGAGCACGAGGAAGAGCGAAGGCACTGCCCGCTCTTCGATCAGCTGGGTGATCCATTCGAGGCTCGAAGGGTCCAGCCAGTGCAAGTCTTCGACCACCAAAATGATCGGGGTGCGATCTCCGGCCGCTGCCAACAGGCTGGTGAGCGCCTCCAGGACCCGCCGCTTCCGAGCTTCCGGCGAAAGGGCCGGCTCGGGATAGAAGTCTTCCAAGGTGGGAGAAAGGTGAGGCGCCAAACACGGTAGAAAGTCTTCATCCGCCAAGTTGAGATCGAGGTCCAGCGCTTCAACTCGGTCCTGTAGGTCCGACACCTGTTGGTCGATCGGCATTTCCGGCGACAAATCGAAAAAATGGCTCAGGAGCGTGGAGATTGGAAAAAACGGCGAGTTGGCGGTCTCCGGAGAGCCCACCAAGGTAATCCATTGGAAGCGCTCGCGGCCGAGCTCCGCTCGCAGGCCGGCCAGCAACTTGGTTTTTCCGATTCCGCCTTCACCGCAAACTTGGACCACCCTGAAGCTTCCTTCCGCCACCGACTGGAAGGTGTCCTGCAGCAGGCGGATCTCGGTCTCCCGGCCGATCGGCGGGGTCAGACTGCCCACTGGCCAGTAGGACTCGAGGCTCTGGACCTCTGATTCCAGGCGAATCTCAAAGAGGCTTTCAGATCGACTCGGATCCGCAAGCTCGGACACCTGGATGGAAGACGGCAGCAAAGGTCGCGCTTTGGCGGTGGTCAGAAGTCGCCCGGCGTCGGCGCTTCTGGCCACCTCGATGGTCTGGTCGAGGATGGATCCCAGTTCCGGTTGACCGCCGTCCGCCTCCGCCGGGGTAAAGGCAATGCCCACGTGCAGCCCACATCGTCCTTGCACCGCAATCCCGTCCACCGACGCGGCAAAAGACTGCACCTCGGAAAGCATCGCTTGGGCGATCGACACCGCGCTCACGGCGTCGTCCTCAAAGGCCTGGGGATAACCCAAGCACACCACCAATCGAGCCCCAGGCGTTTCGATGAAACAGCCTCGACGGGATCCGACCAGGGATTTGATCCGTCCCTGAAGCTGAGGAAGAGCCTCGTGCAGATCCTCTGGATCCTCGGCGCTCAGCTCGCAAGAGACGACGATCACGTGTCGACGCTCCTCCAAGCCGACGGTATCGAAGGCTCGACTGCTACTCCGTCCCGGCTCCGTCCGTCCAGGCACCGTCCGGCCAGGCACCGTCCGGCCAGGCACCGTCCGTCGATCCGACATGAAGTCCCCGGACCGACGCGGCGGATTTCGAATTGAGCCGACCCTGGATCCCGACGGCAGGACCCCGGAATGCCGGAACTCGATACCGCGCAGAATCTCACCGACTGCTTGAGCGTCCGGCGGTCGTTTTTCAGGCAACTTTTGCAACAGATCATCGATCAGATCGGAGAGGTCACGGGGCACCGATGGATCAATGGCCTGCACCGGCACATGGGGCTCGGTACAGACGTTATTCAACATCGCCAACAGCGTCGGACCGTGAAAGGGCGACCGGGTGGTCAACAGCTCGTAAAGCAGCACCCCGAACGAAAAAAGGTCCG
Organism: uncultured bacterium; assembly: GCA_965366625.1. Lineage (GTDB taxonomy): Bacteria > Acidobacteriota > Thermoanaerobaculia > Multivoradales > J023 > JAUIJL01. Next base: position 5,327 of record CBDUGP010000136.1, on the reverse strand, counting down.
ACCGGTAGTCCAAAGGCTGGCTCATGGCCTGCTCGGGCGATAGACAACGAGGCGTTCCCGCGAGCCCGCGGGTCAAGCTCTGAGGAGCTTGATCCTCTTGGAAGCCGAGTTCTTTCGCGAGCCCGAAGTCGACCACTTTGACCTCGCCGGTCTTCGACAAGATGACGTTTTCGGTCTTGAGATCTCGGTGCAGAATGGCGACGGCATGGGCCGCCTCCAGGGCGACGGCCACCGCCCGGCCGATCTCCACCACCTTGGGCCAAGGCAGAGGGTCGTCCTTGACCACCTCACTCAACGGCGCGCCGTCGACCAGTTCCATGGCGATCCAAGCATCGCCTTCATGCTGGAAAATGTCGTAGATCTGAGCCACCGAAGGATGGTTCAGCCGCGCAGCCGCCTGGGCCTCGCGCAAGAATCGCTTGCGGGAGACCTCCGAAATCGATTGGTCGGGTCGTAGGCGCTTGAGCGCCACATGGCGTTCGAGCAGCTCGTGAAACCCGCGGTAAACCGTTCCCATCCCCCCTTCACCCAGGCGCTCGCCCAGCCGATAAGGACCGATGCGGCGAACGGAATCGGACAACGATTCAATCTCCAACGATTCCAGAGTCTGGTCTTCCGGTTTGGGCAAGAATGGGCCTTCGAGAGTCGGGCTGCTCAGGTAATTCATTCAGCGCGTTCACCAAGCGCCGAGCAACAGCTGAGGTCGCCATCTAGATTCGGATACCTAGATTCGGACACCTAGATTCAGACACCTAGCTTCAGACACGTAGATTCAGACACTTGGGACACCAGCGGTTGCTGGATCATATTTTACCCGAGCTCTGCCTCCCCTGTCTGGTGCCTCTGCTCCTATGCCGACTTCGCCCGGCCATTCCATAGAGTCTCAGGGCATGGAGTCCGGGCACTGAGGTAAAGTAACCAACTCGACCCGACCACTGCCGGAACCTACTTGAACGACCCAAAACCCTTACTGCCCAGCAACTTATCCCCGACCGACGACCGACGTCGGTGGGTCCCGCCTTCTGTTTTCGTTCTGGCCTTTTGCTTGCCACCCCTCTACGCCAGATTCCTCATGGGATGGGATCGCGGAGTCGACTTGGGTTGGATCGACCTTCGGGGTGCCGCTTCGGACCTCTTTTTTTCCCTGATCCTGATCCATATCTGCCTGGGGGTCCTATGCTTGTTCTCGGGGTACGGACCGAGAGCTTTCGCCACCCTCTCGGCTTTGGCCTGGGCCCTGATCAACTACGGTGGATTCGAGCATGTACTGGCCAACGACGCGGCCATCGATGTCTCGCTGCTGAAATACCTCGGAGACTCGACTTTCCTCCAGGGCTCCGCGATGCTCGCGCGGCCGATCTCGTGTTTGCTGATGATTGGGATCTCGTCGTTGCTCGCCTGGCGCGCCTCCAGGAATCTAAACCGCGAGATGCTTCGTCACAGGAAATCTCTGTGGATCGCGACTTTGATGCCGCTGGCCGTCACGGCGATAGTCCTGTGGCTGTGGGCACCCCACCTCAGTGCCTCCGCTTGGCGGCAACAGCACTTTTTAGAACAGGCACCCAAACGCCTCGAGCGCGCGAAGAGCGTCGCCTCCGCTCAAGACGCGCCACAATCCAAAGACTCCATCGGACCCTTCGTCCAACTTGAGTTCGGCCGGGTCCAAGCGGCCCTGGGTCGAGACCTCCAAGGCGACCGTCTGGTGCCGATTCCGCAACGCAAGCCGAACGTTCTCTTGATCTTTGTGGAGGGCGCGAGTGGTGCCTATTTGCCCGCGATCGCCGAGTACCATGGCATCAAAGAAACCGTCAAAATGCCGAATCTCTCCGAACGGGCCGTTCGGGAGGGCCTTTGGGCCACCCAGCTGGTGATTCCCCAACGTCAAACCAATCGCGGAGAGTACGCGGCCTTGTGCGGCGACCACCCGAAGCTCAGCTCCAAGCAGCCCAAGATGTCGGATTTTGCCATCGCCGACAGCGCCTTCACCGAAGGTCGGCCATGTTTGCCCCAGGTTCTAAAAGACCAGGGGTATCACACCGCCTACCTGCAATCGGCCCAATTGACCTTCATGATGAAGGATCGATTCATGGCGAGAATCGGTTTCGACGAGGTGCTCGGTTACGCAGACTTTCCCGAGGCCTACGAGCGCTCCGGCTGGGGAATCGACGATCGCGCCCTCTACGAGCAGGTGCTCGAAAAGCTCGAAGACTACGAGCAGCTGGACAAACCTTGGTTCGCGGCCGTCCTGAATACCGGCACCCACCACCCGTATCCGGTGCCGAAGTCGTGGGGCAGCAAATACGGTAAAACCAAGCAAAGCCGAGCTTTCGCCTACACCGACGACGCCCTCCACCGACTGCTCGATGCCCTGAAAGAGAAAGGCATCGCCGACCATACTTTGGTGGTCATAATTTCCGACGAAGCCCAAGGACTCTCGAATCCCAGGCGGACCGAGGTCGCCCAGGAAATTGCCAAGAATTGGGGCCCCATGGTGAGCTTCGGACCCGGCATCACAGCCGAGCGGCTCGATGGGGTCTTTGTGCAATCCGATACTGCGCTATCGATTCTCGACTACCTCGGGCTCGCCGATCGCGCTTCCCATTTCGTCGGCCGAAGCTGGTTCCGCGATTTTCAAGGTCCCCGTGAGATCCCTTTCGCCAACGCCCACACCGGCCGACAGTTTTGGATCGATGGCAACGGTAACCTGCTGATCTGCGTGGAAGGTGAGGCTATTTGCGAGGGCCATCGGCTGCACTCCGAAAGGCTTTTCAGCTCCGGCCACACCCGGCGGAAAATCGAGGAGAGTGAGATCGCTCTACTGCAAGCGGCCGTGGCCGCCACCGAGCTGGGCGGAGCTATCCACCCTCTCGGCCCGCCGGTGGTCCACAAGCCCATCGAGCTGATCGACCCGGACTCGCGGATCATCGACCTGAGCGAAGAAAACCGCTCCAACGTCGTCACCAGCGGTCAATATCTCGAGCTGGAACAGCATGAACGACTGCATGTGCGGTGGGTTTATTCCCTGCCGGCCGTTGAGGATGGGGTCGAAGCCACCGAAGCTCGCATTCAATTGCAAATCCGACGCAGGATCGACGAGGTCTTTGCCCAAACAGCCCATGATCCGCTGCGCTCGGGAGAAAAAATCTCCCTGGATTTCACCTTTTCCGCCGAAGAAAGATTGACCGACCTCGATGTCTACTTCACCGCCGAACTCGAGGAAGAAGGCGCCGATCCCAGGTTGATCGTCGAGCACGCAACCGCGATCGTCGAAACGTCGGGGACGAACGAAGAACCTTTGAAACCGGGGGTGGAAATCCTCGACTATCGGCGAATCGCAGCCCAAGGAGAGCAGAAGCTTCCGTGGCTCGAACTCACTCCCCGTTCCGGTGATCTGCCTCTCCACCACTGCCTTCAGGGTCCCCCGGAGCTGCTCGAAGGCCGGGACTGCCCCGAAGGCCGAATGATTCGCGGCCCACGGGCCATGGCCCCGGCGGGCTCGGTCGTCGGCGCCCACGCCACCCTCGAGGCGGGACATCAGAGCGTCCAGGGGCATCTCGAAATCGTAGTCCGTCGCCTGGGCAGCACCCGAGTGATGAAAGGCAAGCCCTTTCAGCTCGCCCCGGGCCAAAAACGCGACATTTCGGTGAGGCACACCCTCAAGAGATCGTCGGAAAAAACCGCGATCCGTTTGGTGCTTCATCAACCGGCAAGCGGATTTCGAGTGTCCGGTTATCGAATGTGGATCCGGCCCGATGAGCAGGCCGTGAGGGCCGGCCGGCAACATTAATGCACAGGTAAATTATATTATTTGCCAAAAAACTGTTCAATCTTTACTATTTCTGATTGCCAAATATCTCTATATGTGATTTATTCTGCCCACATTCAATCTACGGCCAAGTAGGCGCTTGACGCAGTCTTCTATGGTTCTGCGCGAGAGGCCTCGGGATTACGGATCGCGAAAGCCGCACCCCGATCACTAGGCCGGTCTATGGAGCTTGATGATGAAAAGGATTCTGTGCTCGCTTTGCCTTCTAATGTTTGTGGCCTCGATGGGTTTGGCTGCCGACGTTTCCGTCGACACGGATCTCGTACCGGTCAGTGACTTGTTGGGAACGACCCCGGATTGGTTGAAAGTAGATACCAACTATGCCTGCCCTATCCATAAGGGCCCAAATGCCTGCACCTTTGACCGCGATTGCGGCGGCATGACGTGCAACAATCCCTCAGGCCTTGCCTGCGCCGGCACCTGCTGCTGATTGCTAAATACATCGAGTATAGAAAAAGCCCGGGCTTTTTCTATACTCTGCGCAGTGCTCTTCAGACAATGAAGCTCTCAGGCTGTGATGTTTCTAGGATGTGACCTCTCCAATCCGTCATCGCCATCAGAATGTCGGGTTGTAGTAGAAACGATTCTCGATCGCTTTGCCGTCGCGCCAACGGGTCACCTGTACTTGTTCCGGATTGAATTTCGAGCCGTCTTTCAGGTCGACCTGGATGCTGTATTCCGCGAAAGTCACCCCATTGCCTTGACCGTCGTCTTCGCCGACACCTACGCCCCGAACGTCGACGCCGTGGAAGGTCTCGACTTTGGCTAAGAACTCTTTTTCGTTGGCGATCAGAAGGTCCTTACCTTCGGTGCGCACGCCGGTGCTCTCGACATTGACAACGTCGTCGGCATAATGCTTCTCCATTCCCGCGACGAATTCCCCTTCTTGCAGCTGGGAAACTATCTCTTGGGCTTTTTCGAGCAACGCGGTCTGGGTGGCAACAGTCATTTGGACTTCTCCGTGTCTTGAGGTTCTTAAGGCTCAAATGATGGGTCGCGGACACACCTTCTCCATCTTTCGGGCTCATCGCGACTATCTCTTTGATTTTGGTTCTGCGACTCGAGGCCCCGAGCCGCTTCAAAGTAATAGATGCCACGGACCAAGGGCAGGTTACATCTGCTCGGCCGACGACTCAGACGCAAACAGCCCTTTCAGCCCTTTCAGTGCCAGTCATCTCTCTGAGCCCTTTCTAAGCCCTTTCAGTGCCAGTCATCTCTCTGAGCCCTTTCAGTGCCAGTCATCTCTCTAAGCCCTTTCAACAGCCCTTTCAGTGCCAGTCATCTCTCTACAGCCCTTTCCAGCCCTTTCAGTGCCAGTCATCTCTCTAAAAGTACCTAGCATTTCTAGAAATCCATAGAAAAGCGTTCATTACACCATGATTCTAAGGACTGCCGCCTCTCCGAGTCGTTGAAATCGATATCTGCCGGCCTTTCAAGACACAACTCCTCCTAGCCGGACGATTCGTCCGACGAAATCCTGGATGTCAAAGGTTCTTAAGGC
>CBDUGP010000135.1:0-22472 GCA_965366625.1 uncultured bacterium | reverse complement strand
TTTCTTCTATTTTGGCCGAATTTCTTCAGGAGCTATGCGCTTCTGTTGGGACTAGTGCATTGTAGGCCGTAGACCTCACCCTACTCCACCTGGCGGCCAAATCCAGATCGGGTCATCGTTGTCTCAGGAGGAGGCGTCGAGCCAGAACTCTGGATTTACGGGCATAGTGGCGTAGTACGATCCGGCCACCAGCTGCTCGGCCTCAGCCGTGACGGTCCTGAGAATCGTCACTACCATCTCGACGGTCTGGGTAGCGTCCGTGCGCTGAGCGATGTGTCGGGTGGGGTGGTGGAGTACTTGGACTACTCGGCGTTTGGTTGGACGGAGCCTGGGCGCGTCAAGTCAAGCCGATGGGTTTACTGGAGAGCCGCGCATCGCGGCGGGTTTGGGGTATCACCGACCTACAACTACTTTTCCGTCTCCAACGACCTGAAATCGATCAAAAACCCCCTCAACGAGGTCACGTCGTTTACCTACCACGACCTCGGCCTGCCGGAGACGATCACCGATTCGCTGGATCACAAGACGACGAATCACTACAAGTCCAACGGCGAGCTGGAGTGGACCGAGGGCGCTCTCGAGCATCGCACACCCTTCGGCTACAACAGCCGCGGCGAGTTGGGCTCGATTACCGACCCCTTGGACCACGTGACCTCGTTCGAATACGACGCCTACGGCAACCTGGAGATGGAGACCGACGCCCTCGGCCATTCCACCAGCTACACCTACGACGACCACGGCAATCGGGAGACCTCGACCACGACCCGGACCCTGCCCAACGGTGAACTCGAAACCCTGGTCACTCGCTATCAATACGATGATCTGGACCGAGTGGTCACCGTCACGGCCCCGGACGGTACCTTCACCAAGACCGTCTACGATTTGTTGGGCAGGGTGACCCAACAAATCGACGAGCGAGGGCGGACGACGATCCAGGAATACGACGAGCAGGGCCGCTTGGCCCAAGTCCTCTACGCCGACGGCACCCACACTCGAAACGTTTTCGACGCCGAAGGCCGCACCGTGGCGTCGGTGGATCAGCTGGGCAGGATTACCCGCTACACCTACGACCCGGTGGGCCGCCTTCTGACCACCACCTACCCCGGCGCCGATGAGCCCACGATCACCAACGAATACGATCGAGCGGGCCGGCTGGTGAAAGTCATCGACGAGCGAGGCAACCCAACCGAATACGTCTACGACAACGCGGGACGTCGCACCAAGGTCATCGATGCCTTGAATCAAGAAACAAGTTTCGTCTACGACGACGGGGGCCGGCTGGAGTCGATCACCGACCCCCGAGACTTCACCACCACTTACCAATATGACGAAGTCGGTCGTCAGCGGTTTGTCATCTCCCAAGACGAGACCAGCGTAGAATCCGTCTACGATGCTCTCGGCCGTCGCAAAGAACTCTACGACCAAGAACGCAAGAAAACCGAGTATTTCTACGACGCGGTGGGCAGGTTGAAGTCGGTCAAAGACGCCCTCAACCAGGTCACCAACTACGACTACGATGAATTGGGCAACTTCATCGCCCAAACCGACGCCAACGGCCACACCACCCGCTTCGAATACGACAACCAGGGCCGTCAAATCACCCGCATCCTGCCCGACGGTGCCAAAGAGCACTTCTCCTACGAAATCGACGGCACCCTAAAAGTCCATCAATCGTTCACGGGCGCCGTGAAGAAATTCGCCTACGACGAGCTCGGCCGCTTGCTGGAGCACAAATACTCCGACGGCACCGTCCACAGATTCACCTACACTAAAACCGGCCGCCGAGCCACGGCCCAAGACCCGCGAGGCCTCACCCTCTACAAATACGACGACCGGGACCGTCTCACCAAGAAAACCGATCCGACGGGCCACAGCCTCGAATACGGCTACGACGCGGCGGGCAACCGCGAATCCCTGAGCGCCAACATCGGCGATCAGAGCTTCGTCACCACCTACACCCACGACGCCCTCAATCGCATAAAGACCGTCACCGACCCGAACGGCGGCGTCTACACCTACCAATACAACGGCAACAGCCAAGCCGAGCAGCTCGAATACCCCAACGGCGTCACCACCACCTGGGTCCACGACAGTCAAAACCGTCTCGAAGATCTCATTACCCGCGACCCGGTGGGTCAGATCCTCCAGGGCTATCACTACACGATGGCCAAAACCGGCCACCGTACCCAAATCGACGAACACGACGGCACCGTCCGCGCTTACTGCTACGACGATCTGTGGCGTTTGACCCAAGACAAAGTTACCAATACCGATGGCCTGGTTTACCAAGAAGATTTCCAATACGACCCGGTCGGCAACCGTCTACTTTCCAACCTGCAAGAAGCCAGCGGTCCGCCGCTGATCCAGGGATACGCCTACGACAGCCGGGATCGCCTGGTCCAACACAACGGCCAGCTGGTTGAATGGGATCGAGGCGGGCGGATCAAGAAACAGCCGGAGATCTGGCCGGAGCCGGGACGGTCGTTCCAGTGGTGGTCCGACGATCGTCTGCTGGAAGTGGAAACCACCAAAGGCGTCAAGGTGGAGACTACCTACGACGTCAACGGGAATCGCGTCGAGAGCACTGAGACCGTCCGTGGTCAAGCCGACACCACGGGCTACCTGGTGGACGACAGTGGTTGGCTGAGCCACGTGGTCGCGGATTTCACCGGAGCGGACACGGAAGCGGTCTACGTGAGAGCCGGCGACCAGCTACTCGGCCTCAGCCGAGACGGACCCGAAGACCGTTACTACTACCATCTCGACGGCCTGGCTGGGCAGCGTCCGCGGGTTGACAGACCCGTCGGGCGGGGTGGTGGAGCGGCTGGATTACTCGGCGTTCGGGAGGAGCTTGGGGACGTCAAGTCAGTCCTACGGGTTTACCGGAGAGCCGAGAATCGCGGCGGGATGGGGGTATCACCGGGCGAGGTGGCTGGAATTCGGGGCGGGTCGGTTTGTGACGGTGGATCCTTTTACCGCGGTACAAGGATTTCGCAGTCTCTGAATAGATACGATTACTCGATGTTGAGCCCGGTGAGCCTAAGCGATCCTTCGGGTTTGTTTTCCGGTGGGCTTTCCGAAACATTGGCAGTGAATGGAATTAGATCAGCATTGGCCTCGATTTAGGGAGGTATAGGGGGCAATCTAATTCTGGGCGCTGAGAACAGAGGCAAATTGCCCGCAAGAGACCTACTAATCGCTAATCTCTTGCCGGTCCTCTTGGCTTTCCTTGCCGTCACTTCTACCCTTGCATTGCTGGCGCCTGTCTGCGCGTGTCTCTCGAATCGGCAGGAGAATCGATGATCCCAACGCGAGACAAGCCATTAAAACGGCGTCTCAAACTTGTACTGCCGATGTAAGTATCTCTCGGAATTGGTTCTGCCGAATCCTCCGAATGCCGATACGGTAGTTTTCCTTCAAGCCCGCAAGGGTCATTTGCCGACAGCAAACGGTGTGGTTACGTCCGGTGAGGGCTTCAATTTTCATGCTGCGGTCTTGATGAAAGACGGTACAGTTTTAGATCCACTGCTGAACCGAAAGTTTGACTCTCTGACAGACTTTAAGGAAGTCATCACCGGCGGGGCAGAGAACGTCGATTTGATAGTTAAGGGAATGGTCCAATGAGACAGAGTTCACCTGTGAAGCAGATTTCTATCCTTGGGAGTTCATTGTCAGGGCGGACTGAATTTCTCAGGGCTCTGGGAAAGCACCTTGGAGAAGAGGTACGCAAAGACCACACTGCGAACATGTTGACCCTTTCCAGATCTTCCAAACGCCGTCGATAAGTCCTTCTGGGCAGAGACGCTGGATATAAGAGATAGGCCTTTGTTGGCCGTCTCATCTGTGACTGGTTACGGGATTGCCTCAGGCCTCTCGATGCTTTCGGAATTCTTGAAAGGAGAGGGTGAATAAGCCCCAAAGGAGCTGGACGGGCGGCCACTGGCGGGCGAAGCATCGTATTCGGGGCAGGACTTCACACGGATCGGGCAAGGAAGGCGGCGGCTGTTGGCCGCCACTTCCACCAAGACCGTTTCCTCGGTTGCCTTCAGCTGGATTTCGACTACTTCCCAAGGCGACTCTAAGCCCAGGGCGGCTTCAGACAGCTTGGTGTCTTGCATGGGTGAAAACTATTGGATTCTGAGACTCAGTTCCACGCAAGTTGATGAAGAGCCGATTGAGCCAAAGAACGGATTCTGTCAGCCTAAAGCTCCAGTAGCCTTTCAAGGGAAACGCGCAAGCCTCTCGCCGTCACTATTGACGATCACCAATTCGTGGGCCTCAAAAGGGTAGGGAAGATCGAATCGGCGAATCTGATGATCCAGGGCTTGGTCGGGTACCTGATGGGCTCGACGGCGATTTCGCGCATGCAGCTCGTCGCTCGACAGCAGGAACGTGACTAGGGTCACGATCGCGCCGTAGGCTTCGGCCAAGTTGACCAGCTCCCGGCGATGCTCCCGTCGTAGATTGGTGGCGTCCCAAATCACTGTTTCGTGCCGGGCGAGGGCGACCTTCAGCTGCTTGAGCCCTTCTTGGACAACCTGCCCTTCGACCTTTTTCTGTCGACACCGGCCGCCCATGGCGTCCCGCAGGCTGTCCAGGGAGATCACCACCGCCTCTTGATGGTGAGCTTCGATCCAAGTGGTTTTCCCGGATCCGCTGGGCCCGCAAAGCAGAACGAGCTCGCCCGTCGGTCGGCGAAAGGTGTATGACCGCGCCGCGGCTTCCTCAACTGAGCGCACCCGCCCGGCCTCTGCGTCGTAGATCGCCTGCAAATAACCGAGCCGTCGAACTCGGTCCGGCTCGTTGACCAGCATCTCTTCGAGTGGATCGTGCCACGCCAGGTGGTCCGGAGGTTCACCGACCTCCTCCGCCGCCATGGCGAAGAGCTCCAGCTGCTCGAGCTGATCGTCGAGGTCGGGACAGATCCGGCCCCGTAGATCGGCGGTTTCGAGCCGCACCAAGTCACGGATCGGCGCGGCGCGGGCCAACCGTCGATAGGCCCCGATCTCGGCATCCGTACGCACCCATTTGAGGGGATCGTGATGGTGTCCGACCAAAGACATGACCTGCCAGATTCGCTCGAAGGGCCACGGCAAGCGGATCAGCCTGGGAGCCAAATAGGACCGTCCAAGGTCCGCGTGCCGGGGCGCGACGATCCGCTCGTGGCCGTCGATCTCCGCTCGGCGGGTGACCAACGGTTTGGCGATGTCGTGCAAGGCGGCTCCGAGCACCAAAACCGCCCGGTCCTCGGGGCTCAGAGGATTGGGGCCGGAGTCGAGCACCTCGTAGAGTTCCTCCAACACCATCTTGGTGTGGGTGCGAACGTCACCTTCGCCGTGCCACTCCGAATCCTGTTCGGTGGCTTCGAGCCGACCGATCAAATCCATCCACGGCTCGAGTGGTCCCAGGATCTCGTCGAGAGTGGGACGGGGCCCGAGTTCGAAAAACAGTTCGATCGGTCTCTCGATCCAGGTCACGAGGGCTCCTCGGTCTCCGAAGTCCGCAGACCGTTGGGCACCACGGCCCCGTGCATCCAATGGTCGTCCGTCTGCACATGGGATGGTCGCACCCACTTCGCGACCGAGCGAGCAAAGTCTCGATAAGGAAAACCGTCCGCCGAGCGCACCACATAGCCTTCGCAAATCGCGGTATTGACCCTGAGCGAGCGCACCGCCTCGGTGTCCCAAAGACCCTGGAAAAGCACCGGCGGGGTCGGTAGCTCCAACAGCTCGGCCCACGTCACGGTCTCCTCCCACGACAAACAGGCCCAGTGGGCACATTCGTGCAAAAAGGGCCATAAAGCGGAATCATGCCGAAGCTTGGAGCGGAATTCGTTTCTCCATGTCTAGCTCAAATTGGCCGTAAGGATTGATGTGGCTGTAGATAAGTGGCGACAGGGCCCTTCGATCCTCGTCACCCAACGTCCATGTTCGAGTTGACGAAGCCAGCACTTCTTGAACCATCAAAGTGTTCACGTAAACCAGGCACAGTTGGAGCAGGTGAAGCGCGAGCACGCTGATCTCTTGGTCTTCAAGTCGGTTGGTTGCGACCTCTCCACCCTTGCCGAAGAAAAGGAAGCTGTTGACCGAATTCCAGCTTTCGACGACATTGAGCCCGTTATGGATTTCCCGCCGGAGGGTTTCCGAGTCGAGATATCGACACAAGAAAGTCGTCTTGACGGCTCTGCCCAGCTCCTTGAGGGCTTTGTAGGTCGGATGCGTTTGATTCTCCCGAGAGAACCGGCGGAGGATAGCCTCTGCATCGGCGTGGCCGAGTTTCAAGGCCACTGCGAAACGGATCATCTCGCCGTATTGCTCTTTGATCAGGTCCCAACGAATCGGCCTTTCGAGAATCGGGTGCAGCTTCGGGACATGACCAGCGGCCTCGCGACTCGGTAGATAGAGCTTCTGTTTGCCGATGGCTTTAAGACGCGGAAGCAGCTCAAAGCCGAGAAGGTGGCAGAAGGCGAAAGCGATTTCGCTCTGGCCGTGGCTGTCTACATATTGATGAAGAACGTCCATCTCGGTTTGATGGCGTAGAACACCCTCGATCATGGCTGCCACCTCGGAAGAAGAGCAGCGTTTGAGCTGTGAATAGATGCAGAGGGATTTACGAGCCACATGCCAGTAGATCATGACGCCACGCCCTCCGTAGCGTATGTGCCATTCCGTCATGAGGTTTTGATCCCAAGCTCCGAACTTCTTCGCATCCGAAGCACAGCTCGTTCCCTCGCCCCAGATCTCGGTGTGGCGTGTCGCCAGCGTCGCATCGGCGACTTCGGCAATCGCCGAGCGCAGGGCATCCCTGTCGATGAAGCGTCGCCGAATATAGCGCAACTCGTCGTAGGTTGTTTCAGGGTCACCGCCGGCAACCCTTTTGAGTCCGGTGTTGGTCCCGAGTGCGAAAAGGCTGAGGAGAAGTCGGCGGCGAACTGTATCGGGATCCAAGACCTCACGTTTGCCCAGTGTCGTGAAATGACGGGTGAAATCGACTCGCAGATCGGTCTCTTTCAAAACGTCGAGCAAAGACGTGGTCGGCCATCGATTCGTCACGGCGGCTTTCAGGTGGATCAGATTCTTCGCTTCGGGAAGAGCCTTAAGAGGAGAAAGCAAGATCGGCGTCTTGCGGCCGGCGACGATTTTCAAAGAGTTGTTGCGGCTCAAACCCGTATGCAGACCCTTGATGGCCGCCGATTGAGCAGCCCGAAGCCGGGCGACGAAGTCCTCGACATCGAGAGGTTGGTCGATCTGCTCATAGTAGTACTCACGCCGTTGATCGAGATCTCTGGGCAGGTCTTGCTCTGGATTACGAAAACGATAGGCACCCTCAACCCAGACAGCTTTGCACCGCAATCCAGATCTCAAAGCATTGAGGACACAGATTTCATAGTTGATCCGGTTGATTCTTCGCCGACCTCGAGCATCGACGTCGACGACGAGATCCTCCCATTTATCGTTGAGGATATGCTGTGTCGGGATTTCTTCTTCAGGAATAAGGCGTCGGCGATCTTCTTGGTGCTCAGCGAGCCAGCCCAAAGCTTCTACGACAGCCTGATGTCTGGGATTATCGGCTCGGAAATCCAGAACCTCGAGAATGGCCGGCAAGATTCGTCGGTAGTGATGTCGGTAAGAAGCTCGGGTGGCGTTGTGGACCTGATACTCGTAGGTCGGACCGTCGGTTTCGGCCTCGAGAAGAAGGGCTTGCAGCGTTTCTTCACTGACCACCGGGAACACTGCCGCTCGGATGCTTTTGTCGGGATCATCAAGCAGAAGGGCAGCCACACGAAACAGCAGCTGACGTTTGCCTTGAACATGGAAGGTCTTCAGAAGCGCCTTCTTCACTTTGGTCTCGGCACGGGTGGAAATCCGGTGGACTATGGCGATCAGAAGCTCTGCAAGATCGTCGGACAGCCGCTGTCGAGACACCCAACAGAATGTTGCCAGCAGTGCGAATCTCACGGTCGCCGGGTGGCGGCGAATCTCCCATGTCGTTTCCGCAACGACCCTTTTACGAAAGGCTTCCAGCCAAACCGCAGGGGTGCCTTGGAATATCTCAGAGCCCAAATCCAGCTTTTGGACACGGCGCAACCTATCGACACATTGCTGAACGCTTTCTACACTCGCTCTTCCTGGATCGGTCTTCAGCACATTCAAGCCCGCCCGGGCGTCTTCCTCGACCAAAGCCTGTAATGAAGCTATTTGGTGGGCGCTCAATCGGGAATGAATGTCGCTCATCACATTCATCTCGAATCGATGGATGAGCGAGCGAACCAGCCGGTCGAGACCCTGTGTGCCGGGAAGAACCAAACCATGGCGTCGATACCATTCTTGGGCTCGTTCCAGAATGGACTCACGCTTGAGGTCGAATGGAATAACCTCGTCGATCAACCAGGTGCTGAGTCGGCGCCGGTCCTCGTTACTCGGCCGGCTTATGCCTAGAAAAGCCGAGATCTCACGACGATGCCTTTTGGCCGTTCGGCCTTTCCAGTTGAAGCTCCCAAGCTCCACCGGATCGAGACCGACCTGCTCGGCGACGAACGATGCCGCGATCTCCGGAACGTCTCGACTTGAATGAGGGAACCGCCCAGTAAGCTTGCAATACTTCAGGGCCACGCCTATTGCCCACCGATTCATCTTCGGTTTTCGATCCAACAACTCGGTTTCCTCTTGTGTCGAGAGGGACCAGTGCTCGATGAGCTCTTCCGTCGACCACCTTCTTTTCATTGAAGTGTCTCCCAAGCTGAGTCAGTTTGGTTTTCAAGCCTTAGTTTTAGAAACGGGTTATGATACCGATTCAAGGCTCGGAAATGTGCAGTGACTCAGCGTCTCAAAAACCCTCGTTTCGGAGACTCCTCATGCTCATCGGCTACGCTCGGGTTTCCAAAGCCGACGGCTCACAAGCTCTCGATCTACAGAAAGACGCACTCCTTGCCGCCGGCGTAGCCGAGGATAGGATCTACGACGACATGGCATCCGGTCATAGGGACGCACGTCCCGGACTGACGGCCTGTCTCAAAGCGGTGCGTGACGGTGATGTCGTGACGGTCTGGAAATTGGATCGACTAGGCCGGAACCTGCGACACCTCGTCAACCTGGTCCAAGAGCTGCACGACAAAGGAGCCGGTCTCAAAGTTTTAACCGGTCAAGGAGCCAACATCGATACAACAACCGCCAGTGGAAAACTGGTGTTCGGTATCTTTGCGGCGTTGGCGGAATTCGAAAGAGAGCTGATCCGTGAGCGCACCCAGGCAGGGCTGGCGGCAGCACGCGCTCGAGGTCGAAAAGGCGGGAGGCCGTTCGCTTTGACGAAAGCACAAATACGGTTGGCTCAAGCGGCGATGGGGCAGCGAGAAACGAAGGTCGGTGAGCTTTGTCGAGAGCTGGAAGTCTCGAAAGCGACACTGTACCGATATGTAGGTCCGGACGGCTCTCTTCGGGAACGGGGAACTAAGGTGCTGGAGAGCTGAACGGCGCTAGGATTCGGTCTCTTCAGACCCAGATGGCCCTTTTTGCACGAACGTGCCCACTGGGCCAAACACTCGTCGCGCCCATTCCACACGGAGAACAGATAGAAAAAACTCTCCAGGTCATCGTAAGCCACGGAGTGGCGAGCATACATATTCTCGCCACAAAGCCTCCATCCGTCGGGAATCTCATAGCCGATGCGGGCCTGCAAACCCTTGACCCAATCCCGCGAAGGATGATGCCGGCTGTCGATCGACCGGGCGTGCATGCCGTCGCGATACAAGCTCGTATTCTCGCCGTCGAGCTTTTCGGTCACCACCACCCGCCGACCTTCAAAACCAGCGAGGTCGACGATCCGAACGTCGTCGCTGGTGGCTCCGGACGACCAGGGCAGATGGGGAGTGCGTGGGTATTTCTTTCGCATCAAGATTCGATTGACTTAGCTGACTTCTCTGGAGGGGCTAGGCTTCGACCCTTTCGCGACATCGGCTCAAATACTCCGACGTATCGTCGACGAAAGCTTCAGCTGGTATCGTTAGGATAGGAGCGACTCGTCTCGTTGGGAAAACCAGAGTCTGACCGGCTTCGGCGTTCTTGAGTGGTCCTTTGGACATCACCATGATCGAACGGCGTCGCCTCCGGCCGTCCGCACCCTCGAAAACGATCGGCAGACGAAGAGCACCTCCCATGTCGGTAACGCTTTCGACGCGCCCGCACACAAAAGATCCTTCTTCCAGGAACCGACGGCCCCTTTTTGCCTTCCATAGGAATTGAAATCCCATCAGCAGAAGAATCAACAGATGTGTTGCTTGGAATCCCAACAAGATGGGCAAGTCCCGGCGCCAGCTCCAGCCCGCGCCGAAAACGAATAGGAAGAGGAAGGGATTAATCGCTGCCGCCAGCAACATCCCGAAGAGTAGAACAGCGGAATGGGCGTCGACGGAAAGATATCTGCGGACGAATTGGCGTGATTCTCTAGAGAACATTTAACGGCTCGCTCGATTCCCGAACGTTCAGATGTCATACGCCCACGCTATTTTCAGGGCGGTGCAAGACGGCTATTGTACTTCAGGAGCTTTGCGTGTACTCCAGGAGCTTTGCGCTCGGTTGGGGTAGGGCGCTCAAATCTGAATCTCACCCGTGAAGATCCCGCCCGCGATTTCTGCGATCCATTCGAGTTCTTTCTCACTGACTCGGCTGTCCAGCTCGACTCGATACAGGTCATCGTCCAGGGTCAAGCTAGAAGTTCGCCGGAATAGCAAGCGTTTGGTTCGAATCGTGGATCGGGGGAATCTTTTCAGCTCAACGGTCCGCAGACGCCCCCAGGTCGGTTGTTGGACGAGCACGCTACCCGGGCCGATCCGAAGCACGGCGGATCTCGTGCACCGGAGCACCACCAGAGCCGACAAGCCAAAGAACAGCCATATTTTAATGGGCAGTTGTTTGCATTCGGATCGGGCGATGGGCAAATCTGAGGTTATCTGGGGCCTCTAGGTGTGTTGAAGAAATTTGATAGGCGTGATTGATTTGAGTTGAGGAAGCGAGTGGGGTGGGGACGTATGTTTAACGTATGTATAATTACGTCAAACATTGAATTTGTGAACGCTATTCGTCACCTTGAAGGGTTTCTCCTAGGGCGTGGTCACCGACGTGCACATTTCGGAATTTCCACAAACCATCGGTTATAGATGTCTTGATGTAGGGGAGGGCTTGTCCGGGGCTTGTCCCCTCCCGCTCTTCCTTAACAAGCGGCTCGGCTTCGCCTCGCCCGGGCGAGGCGAAGCCCGGGACAAGCCCGGCCCCTACATCCGGAGATTTGCGGGCGTAGCCCGCTAGTTTCGTCTCTAAGATTGGAGGATGGTCGCTGGATGAGTCTCGTCGGCGAGTCGGTTTCCTGCAATCTTATGGCCGCCTGCAGGCGCCGCTGCGAGTGTTTTGTCGATTATTTGAATAGATCCAACATCTTGCTGTACTTCACGATCCAACGGCGTTGAGGCTCGGCGGCCCCGACGCCGGTTTCTTCGATTCCGTTGTAGACCACATAGAGCCCGGTTCCGGCGTCGTCGAGCCAGCCGAAGCGGATGTTGGTGGACCATTGGTCGGTGGTGTTGTTGTATTGCACCAAACCCTCGATGAATTTCTTCGGTGTGAAGGCATAGGACAGGCGGAATCTACCGAGGTCGGTTTCGAAATCCCCTTCGGGCAGCTTGATTTCGTTGTGGGAGTAGACCAACTCGCCTTTGAGCTGCTCTCCGGAGCGGAAACGGAAGCTCGGGGAGAGGGTGACTCGGTCGCCACCAAAAAAGCCGCCCACGATGCCGCCGATGCCGGCGCCGATGGGCGCGGAGCGGTCGGTGAAGGCTCCGAATTGGGCCGCTTCCCAGGAATAGAGGCCCACCGGCACGGTGACGCCGCCGGCCACTTGGAAGGGGGCCTTGACCCGCTCGCGGTGGAAGTTGACGCCGGTGTGGATCTCGGCGCCGTTTTTGAACACCCAGTGGTTGTCCACGTGGGTGTAGGAGGTGTCCTGGTTGTCGTCGAAATCCCAATAGCTGCGGTGGTAGACGTGGGGCTGCAGCTCCAGGAGCTTGCCCATCTTCTCCGGGCGATAGCGGTAAAGCACAAAGCCGTCGGCCTTGCGATAACCTCCCGTGCGCCAAAGGAAGCCCAGCTCCGGGTTGAAGTTTTCACCCACCTCGGCGACGTTGAGGGAGGCCACCAGGGTTTCGGTCTTCCAATCCATCCCGAGGCGAAACGCATGATCGTCGCCGTCGAGCCCAGGGGTGTCGGTGCGCGCCACGAAGCCTTTGAGATCGAGCTTCTGGCTGACTCCCCAATGGCCGTCCAGGCCGTAGGTGCGCCCGTAATTGTCGCTACCGTTGCCCTCGCGGCTGGTGAAGATCAAACCGATGGACGAACGCTCGCCCAGGTCCTGGGTGATGCGCGCGACGCCGAAATCGTTCTCCGTATCCAAACCCTCGATGCCGTCGGTTTGCATGTAAAGCACACCCACGTGGGTGCGTCCGGATTGACCGGTGAGCCGTACGCCGCCATCGATGGGAATCTCGCGTCCGTCGGCGCCGAGGCCGATGCGACGGCTGAAGAAAAGCTCCACCTCCGCCGGCACACCCGCTCGGAAGAGGCCGGCATTCTCCAGGAAGAACGGCCGCTGCTCCGGGAAGAAGAGCCCGAAGCGGTCGAAATTGATCTGTTGCACGTCCGCTTCCACCTGGGCGAAGTCCGGGTTGTAGGTCACGTCCAGGGTCAGGCTCGGGTTGAGGCCCACCTTCAGGTCGAAGCCGGCGTCGAAATCGTCGTCGGAACGGGAGGTGCCGTCGAGGCCTTTGGAGGTCTCGGCCAAGGCGTAGGGAGTCAGCTGCACTACCCGCTGCGGGGGCGGCTCCAGGCCTTCGGCGGTGCCCGCCAAGGACACGCGGGTGAACTCGAATTGGCGTGGGATCGGCGACCAAAAGGCCGCCTCGTTGTGGCGTCGGATGTTGCGCTGGAAGTTGATGCCCCAGGTTTGGGGGCCGCCGGAGGGATATCGCAGGGTGCGGAAGGGAATGGCCATCTCGGCGCTCCAGCCCCCGGCGAAAAGACGCGCCGCCACCTGCCAAGCGCCATCCCAATTGAGGTCGAAGCTGCCGTTGCCACCGTTTTCCCCCAACCCGTCGCGGGTGACGTGACCGTCCACCTGGATGCCGGCGGGATTGGTGCCGAAAACAAAAGCCGTGAGATCGTCGTCGAAGGTATCCAGGAGCATCTGAAAGCTGTCCGTATCCTTCAAGGAAGCGTCCCGTTGACCCTCGGAAACGACGATGCCGTCCGGGTCGCGGTCGTGGCAGATCACGCCGACGTAGAGATGGGTATCGTCGAAACCCAAGTAGACATCGGTTTGCTCGCTGGCGGGGGAGCCGTCGTTCGGCCTCGACTGCACGAAACCACGAGCAACCTGGGCCGTGGCCCAGGCGGCATCCCCCGACACGTCACCGTCGAGCACGGGGGGGGCTGTGGGCAGCCGGCTCGCGCTAAGGGTCGGGGTGGCTTCGGGGGTCGCTGCGGCGGGTTGAGCGATGACGTCGGGTGCCAGGAGGGCGGTTGCCAGGGCAGGTACCAGGAGCGCGGCTCCCACGAGCGACGGGCGGGTGCGATGGATAGCTGACATGGATTCTCCAGGGGCCGAAAAGCTCGGCCGGCAATAGAAAAAGAAAAGGGCGAGGATGAAACCCGTGGGCATCCTCCCGGAGCGGGAGCGTGGATCCTATACGATCGCCCGGCCGATCAACCGTCCAGGCCCATGGATTGCAGCCGCTCGACGAGCAGGGCGCGGGCGTCGTCCAAGAGCCGTCGGGCAAGGTCGGTCACACGGCGAGCCTCGGCCGATTGCAGCTCGGTCCCCGCGACGTAACGATTGAAAGCGGCCATGGACTCGTCGCAAGGGACCTGAAAATCCACCCGTCGCTCGACGTGTCCCCCCAGAGCCCATTGACGGCTTTGCTCCAGGTAGGAGCGGAAGACGTCGGCCATCAGCGCCTTGGGATCTCCGTCGGCGCTCGGTCGGATCTGTCGGCGCAGGTCCCCGAGGCTTTGCCGAAAGACGGTTTTTTCCAGGCTCGCCACTTGGTCCCGGTCCAGGTCGTCGAGGGAGTCGTGAAAGCGGTAAAGCTCGTAGAGCTTTTGCGCCCGGGCGGCGAAGAAGGATCCTTTCTTCATCACTTGGACCCGGGCGCCGAGAGCAAAACCGTCGGCGGCCGGCGCGCCCGTGGTCTCACCGGGCTCGAGCCGGCTCAAAGCCTGGCAGAGATCGGGGCCGAGAGCCGATTCCACACAGCCCATGTTGATGCTGCCGGTGCGCACGAAGTCGGCCCCGAGCAGGAAAGCGCAGGCGATCGCCTCGGGGTTGCCGAGGGCGCCTCCCGCTCCCACGAAGATCGGCTCTTCTTCGGTCTGGGCTCGGTCCCGCAGGCTGCGCACGACCGGCAGCAGGGTCGCGAGGTCTGGGCCGTCGCCCGTGCCGCACATCACGCACAGGTCCGTGGCCACGGGTCGCCGGCGGGCGGCGCTCGCTTCAGCGACGGTCAACGCACCGTCGGCCGCCAGCCCGTCGATCAAGGCCTCGGGAGCGGGTCGGGTGAACAGCTCCGCTTGGTAGACGTGGGTGACCAAGGCCGTCAATCGACGGCTTTTCCGGGGATCGCCGCCCGTGCCCGCAAACCGAAAACGCACCAGGGCCGGTGTGATCTGTCGATAACCCACGGCTTCGGCAAATTCGATGCCCCGCTCGATAGCGGCGTCGACCACGGAGGTTTCCACCTGCCGAAACAGGCCGACCCCGAAAGCTGCCTGGGAGCCGAGCCGGCGGCGGGTCTGCTCGATCGCCTCAGCCGGCGTGGGACGATAGTCGTCCAAATACGCCAACAAGCCGGCCTCGGTGGCCTCGACGACCATCTCGGGAGTCCGGATTCCCGGGGTCGGCGAGCCCACGACATAGGCGTGGCGGAGGTTGTGGGCTCGGCAAAAGCCTGCGTTGCCGAGCCCCGGGGAGCCGCCGTTGCCCTGCGGTCCTGTTTCCCTGGTTTCGTCGGGCTTGCTGGACGGCCGGGCAGCGGCCCGCTGTCGGCTCGCCTGGGCCCAAAGCTTGGCCAAGACTTTTCCGGGCCCCAGCTCTTCCAGCTCGGTGATGCCGTGAGCGTGGAAATAGGCCATGGTGTCGGCCCAGCGCACCGGAGAGCGGATCTGGGCGACCAGGTGCGACCCCGCGTCGTCACCATAAGGTTCGGCTGTGGTGTTGGCGATCACCGGAATCCTGGGCGGCGCGAAATCGAAGCCGCCCACGAAGTCGGCAAAGGTGTCGGCGCAGGGGGCCATGTACCTGGAGTGGAACGCACCGCTGACGTTGAGCAACAGGCACCTGGTGGCTCCGGCCCGCTCCAAGGGACCGAACAAACGCTCCAGGTCGGCCGACGGCCCGGCCAATACCAATTGGCCGTCGAGGTTCAAATTGGCGACGTCCACGGGCGCGGCTTCGTCGTCGATCACCGCTCGGACCCGGTCGGCGTCGAGCCCCAGCACCGCGGCCATGCCACCGTCGGTGACCTGGGCCATCAGCTCGCCCCTTTTTTTCACCAACCGCAGACCGTCGGTGAAACTCAAGCTTCCGGCGGCGAAGAGGGCGTTGTATTCCCCCAGACTGTGACCGGCCAACAGAACCGGCGAGGGGCTTTTTTTCTTACGCTCCAACCAAGTGAGGGCGTTGACCACAAAGAGGGCCGGCTGGGTAAATTGGGTTTGCCGCAGCCGGCGGTCGGCGTCGTGCAAACAGAGTTCCCGGACCGAGTAACCGAGGATGTCGTCGGCCTGGGCGCAAAGTTCAGGGTAACGGTCGAAAAGCTCGCCGCCCATGCCCTTCTGCTGGGAGCCCTGGCCGGGAAAGACGCAAGCGATGGCGGATGGAGACGGGGGAGCGGGCATGGCATCCTTGGAGAAGCGGTCAGTGAACGTGACGAAGCCGAATGGTATGTCGTTCAATCGCTTGCGCCAAGGGGGTCGGGGGGTCACCGACCGCAAACGCTCCGCCAACCGCGGATTCAAAGGAAAACCGCCGGAGGCCTTTGCCGTCCGGCGGTTTTTGGGAACCGGGACCTTCAGTCAGAGACTTTGAGGTCCTACACCGTCGCGCAGTTGTCAGTGGACGGTCGTCAGTGAACGGTTGTCAATGAACGGTTGTCAGTGAACGGTCGTCAGTGAACGGTATCTTGAAGCGGCGGGCTGAGCAGGGCGTCGAAGCTCTGCTCCATGGGCGCGTTCTCCAGGGTGTTCTCCTTGAAGAGGTCCTCCGGCAACACACCTTCCGTTTTCAAGGCCAGAGAAACGTGGTCGAAGTCGATCGCCACCAGCGGTGAGCAGACCATGCTCGCGACGTTGTTGATGTCGGTCTCGCGGCGGTCCAGGTCATCGAAGTAGCGACGGGTTCCGTCCACCGGATCCACCACGTTCGGCCTGGGAGAGGTCAGGATCGGCGGAGGTGTGGGATCAATGATATCCGTGCCGGTCAGGAAATCCGAGAGCAAGGGCACGAAGCTCAAGAGGGTCGGAGCCGGATTCACGTGCACGAAGAAGGTGTCGGTCTCACCTCCGTGGCAGCCGCTGCAGGTATTGAGCGACAGCTCGTGCCTAGAGGTTCCGGGCATCGACGGATTGCCGTCCCAGAAGTGGTTCGGGTTCGGAACCTCGGAAGCCCCGGCACGGAAGGGGAATCCTCCCACCGGATGGTTGAGGGGCATGGGGCTGGGGGACCCGGCACCAATGAAAGTATTAATGGCATTGGTGTTGTTGAACGTCAGATCCGGGGTTTCCGCAACCGTGGTCTGGGTGAGCATCGACGGCGTTGGATCCACCAGACGGAATTCCCGCAGCTCCCAGAGCGGATTGAGGGCGTTCTCGTTGGTGCGGATCTGATTGATGGCGCTTCTGTTGGGTTTCGACGGATCGGCGCCCGGAGCGGCGAAGACGTCGGTCAGGGCCTGGAGAGCGCCGTTGTAGGCCGACGAGCCGGGGATCATGGTGTCGAGAGTCGACCAATCCCGGGCCCACTGCTTGACGTCGTTGCAGGCTCTCAGGGGCACGCCGTATTCGAGAATCACCGTCCAGGGGCGCTCCTGACAACCGCCGTTGAACGGATCCACGACGGCGAACACAAAACGTCCTTCGCCGGCGTTGAGGAAATTCGTTCCACTGGACCCACCGCCGTAGCCCCCGCCGCCGGTGGTGGTCTCGCGCAGGTCGATGCGGGGCGCGATGGCGATCAGCTTAAAGGGCGCGATGCTCAGATCGAGAGGGCCGCCGCCGCTCGCTGCCCGCCAATCGTCGATTAGATTCTGCATCGCCAAGCGTTGGGGCACGGTGAACGTGTTGATGGTTTGAGGCACCAACCAATGTTGGAGCCAGTTTTCAACGAAGGTGCTCGGATTGATGCCGGTGAGCAACGGATTGGCGATATCGGTCATCAAGCGACCGAAGCTCCACGCCGGCAGGGGGACTATGCCCGAAGGGCTGCACGGATCGAGGGTTCGGGTGGGATCGTTGATCACGCCCGGGTGGGTGATCATCAGCACGTGATCTTGAAACGGGTTGGTGCCGCCGGGAGTGGGTCCGGCCATGGCGGCCGGCGGTTTGGTCAACGGGACGGCGGCGCCGGTCGAAAACTTTTCGAAATCGAACGGCTCCACCGATTGGGTGGCCACCAGGGCTCGGTCCTCGAAAACGAATGCTCGGCTTGCGCTGATCTCCGCATGGCTCTGGTCGCTTGCGGTGCGCTCCGCCAACCGCCCGTCGTCGAGGTGCGTCCAGCCACTAAAAGCGTGGTCTCCGGCTCGAGCGTCGGGGGCCACACCGTCGTCTCGCAGCACGGACAGGGTCTTGCCCGCACCGAGCACGAAGAAATCCGTGCGGCCGGTCTCGGCGTCCAGTCTTTGGATCTCCTTGTCGGACAGGCTTACGGTGACCACGGCGTTACCGATGGCGGAATTGGGCTGCGGTGCTTTTTGCAGGGTTATCGACGCGGGTTTGGGCTCGAAGGGTTTGAGCTTCTGGGCAACAACGGGCTCGGCCGCGGCGACGAGCAAGATCGCCGACAGGGCTCCGAGCGGGAAGCATAAACGGGTTTTCATGGTCCTCTCCTTTGGGTCCTCAGCATCCTGCGACCGGCCGCCCAATGGTCGAAAATCGGGCAGCTTCAGCTTTCAGTCCTATCCACCGGTCTATTCATCTGATTAAAGTAGAAAATATGGTCCTGAGCTGAGCAGGAATGCACGAATTGTCTATGTAATTTAGCGCATTTCGTCTTAATGATCCATAGATATTGTGTCTGTATTTGTGCTTATCGGCTTATGGTGAAAGCGACCTCATTCGCGATAGCCATAAACAAGGCTTCAAAAAAACAGGCTTCAAAACCGTCCGCAAAGGCTCGTCTGCTCCGAGCAATATCGGAGCGCGGTCCACGTACGCGAGTACAGAGCAAGGGCGAATCGTTCCTGTTATCCGAATCGTGCCGAGATCTCTTATCGGTAAGTTCGTATAGGTGCGATCAGCAAAATAAGCTAAAGTCGAGGCTTTGATGATGGCCTTCAAAAGGCCGTGCCGCTCTTTTGGCTTCGATTTATCCTTGTGCTCGAATCCCATCAGGTAGACGGCCGGGCCGTGGGCTGATTCTTGGATGCTCTTGCGTCCGAGGAAGGGATTTGATGACCTGGGACGAAATCTGGCCCGACGGCTTTCCGGAGCCGCCGAACGATGGCGCCGTGGACCCGGACGACTCCGCGGGCAAGGGTAGCCCCGTGGCGATCGTCGGCGTGGCGTGCCGTTTTCCGGGGGCCGCGGATCCCGGCGCGTTTTGGCGGCTGCTGACCCACGGCGTCGACGCGGTGGGGGAGATTCCGGAATCCCGATGGAGTTTGGACGGCTTTTACAATCCCGACCGCGACGCCCCGGGCAGGAGCGTCAGCCGTTGGGGCGCCTTTCTGCCAAACGTCGACTGCTTCGACGCCCCCTTCTTCAACATCGGTCCCCGCGAGGCTCGGGCCCTCGACCCTCAGCAACGCCTATTGCTGGAAACCGCGTGGCATTGTCTCGAAGACTCGGGCATCCCCCTCGAAACCCTGCGCGACGACACCACGGCGGTCTACGTGGGGGCCATGACCGCGGACCACCTGCAGCGGGCGTCCGGGGCCCCGGATCGATACACCGCCTTAGGCAGCTACCACAGCCTGCTGGCCAATCGCATTTCCTATTTTCTCGGCCTCGACGGCCCGAGCTACGCTATCGACGCCGCCCACGCGTCGTCCCTGGTGGCGCTGCATGAGGCCAAGAAAGCCCTGCGCCTTGGGGAGAGTCGATTCGCTCTGGTGGCCGGAGTCAATCTCTGCCTGCACCCGGCCAAATACGTGTCGTTTTCCCAGGCCCGCATGCTCAGCCCCAAGGGGCGCTGTCGGGCGTTCGACAAATCTGCGGACGGCTACGTGCCCGGGGAAGGGGTGGCGGTGCTGCTGCTCCAGCCCCTCGACGCGGCGCTGCGGTCGGGCAGCTTCGTCCACGGGGTGATCCGCGGCTCGGCCACCAACCACGGGGGCAAGTCGAGCACCCTGACCGTGCCGGTCATCGCCGCTCAGAAGCGGGTGATCTCGGCGGCCTACGACGACGCCGGGTTTGGGCCGGAGACCGTGAGCTACGTGGAAGCCCACGGCACGGGCACGCCCCTCGGGGATGCGGTGGAGGTAGAGGCCCTGACGCGGGCCTTTCGCGCCTACACCGAGCGTGAGGATTTCTGCACCCTCGGGGCGGTGAAGACCCACATCGGCCACCTGGAAGCCTGCTCGGGACTCGCCGGGGTGATCAAGGTGCTGCTGATGCTGCGCCATCGGCAGATCCCGGCCAACCTGCATTTCGAGGCGCTCAATCCCGCCATCGACCTGCACCGTTCCCCGTTCCGGCTCGCCTTGGAGCCCGCGGCGTGGCACGGCGACGGCGGCGGCCACGAGCTGCGGGCGGGGGTCAGCTCTTTCGGCATCGGCGGGGCCAACGCCCACGTGCTGCTGTCGTCCCGCCCGCCGATGTCGTCCCGCCCGCCGACGAACGGTGAGTTGGACGAGATCGAGGGGCCGGGGCGCCACCCGTTCCTGTTGTCGGCTGCGACGGCCGACGCGTTGGCGCAGCTAGTGACCAGCTGGCGGCGCTTCGCGGCCGAAGAAGCCCACCGAGACGTATCACTCCAAGACGTGTGCGCTACCCTGGCCACGGGACGGCGATCTTTCGGGGTACGCACGGGCGCCCTGGTCGCCTCTTGGCAAGATTTGCAAGATTTCCTCGCCCGGGCGGACGGCCCCGGCACGCCGCCGGATCCTGTGGCCCTCGACCGCCTCGAAGGTCGGCTGCTCCGGCGCTGGCTCGACGGCGAGTCGATCCCCTGGAACGATCTCTATCCCCAAGCCTGGTTCCGCAAGGTCCCGCTGCCCGTTTACCCCTTCGAGAAAAAGCGTTTCCCGTGGTCGTCCGCAGCCGGAGAGTCGACCGCAGCCGGAGAGTCGACCGCAGCCGGAGAGTCGACCGCAGCCGGAGAAGAGAGGCTTGAGCCGTCGGCCGATGAAACCGCAAGCGAGCTCGATGCCGGGGCCGACCCCCGAGATCGGGTCCTCCATTGGTTGCGTCGAGAAGTGGCCGAGCTGATGGGCTTCGACGCAGCCGACCTCGACGAGTCCGGCTCGCTGTTGGACGAATACGGCGTCGATTCCGTGGCCAACGAGCAGCTCGTGGCGCGGCTCGGTCGGGTGGTCCCCCGCCTACCTTCGACCCTGCTTTTCGAACATCCCACCCTGGCCGGCCTGGCGGACTACTTCGTGGCCAGCCATGGCGCGGAGCTGGGCGCTCTCGGCTCGGACGGGACGGCGAGCCCGGTGGAAGATCGGTCGCCGGCCGACGGCCCCGTCGCCTCCGAAGAGCCCCCTCCCGAGCGCCGACGCCAGGTCGGTGATGGGTCCACTTCTGGAAGAGTCGCAGGCGGGCAGATCGCCGTCGTCGGGCTCGCGGGTCGTTTCCCCGGGGCGTCGGATATCCGCGAATTCTGGCGCAACCTCGAAGCAAAGGTCGTCTCCACGGGCGAGGTGCCACCGGAGCGTTGGGATTGGCGCGCCTTCTGGCACGATGCCGACGCCAAGGGGCGGGCCGACCACAAGGCCTACACCCGCTGGGGCGGCTTTCTCGACGACCACGACCGTTTCGATGCCCTCTTTTTCAAGATCTCACCGTGGCAAGCGGAGCTCATGGACCCGCAGCAGCGCATCTTCTTGGAAAACTCCTGGGCTTGCCTCGAAGACGCCGGTTATCGCCCCAGCGCCCTGCCGCGGCGCACGGGGGTCTTCGCTGGATTCACCACCAATACCTACGCCTTGGCCGTTTACGAGGCGGCGCAGGACGGCGGGCTCGTGCACCCGGATACGGACGCCTACGACGTGGCCAACCGGGTGTCGTATTTCCTCGATCTCCACGGGCCGAGCCTGGCCGTTGACACCGCCTGCTCGTCGTCCCTGACGGCCGTGCACCTGGCGGTGCAGAGCCTGCGGCGGGGGGAGTGCGAGGCGGCCCTGGCGGGCGGGGTCAACCTCACTTTGCACGGCCATCGCATCGTTCAATTCTGCAATAAGAACATGCTCTTGGCCGGCTCCGACGAGCAGCCCTACGGTGACGGACCCGGTGGTTTCGTGGACGCCGAAGGGGTGGTGACAGTGCTGCTCAAACCCCTGGAGCGGGCCTTGGCGGACGGCGACGGGATCTACGGGGTGATCCGCGGCAGCGCCGTCAACTCGGGGGGACGCACCGGTGGATACACCGTGCCCAGCCCGGCGGCCCAGGCAGACCTGGTGCGCGACGCCCTGGCCGACGCCGGGGTCGACGCCCGCACCGTGTCCTACGTCGAGGGTCACGGCACGGGTACGAAGCTGGGGGATCCCATCGAGATCGAGGGGCTGACCCGGGCCTTCCGCGACCACACCGCCGACACCGGGTTCTGCGCCCTCGGCTCGGTGAAATCGAATATCGGCCACCTGATCGCCGCCGCCGGGGTCGCGGGGCTCGCCAAGCTGCTGCTCCAGCTGCGTCACCAAACCCTGGTGCCGTCGCTCTACGGCGAGCGGCTCAACCCGCGCATCGACTTCGAGGCCTCTCCTTTCCGGGTCCAGAAGGCCCACGAGCCGTGGCGACGTCCCCGGGTCGACGGGCGGACCGTGCCCCGACGGGCCGGGCTCAGCTCCTTCGGGGCCGGCGGCTCCAACGCCCATTTGGTGGTGGAGGAGGGACCGGAGCGGGCGCCGATCCACCACCCAGGGCCCTACCTATTCGTGCTCTCCGCCCGGGACGAAGATCGGCTGCGGGCTCGGGCCGAGGATCTCGTGACCTTCCTGCGATCCCTGCCGACGGAGGATCGGCTGGTTCCTACCCTGGCGGACCTCTTGGGGGTGG